>NZ_JBIUAW010000001.1:0-1028826 GCF_044593195.1 Streptomyces sp. NPDC052396 | reverse complement strand
CCGGCCGAAACCGGTTCATCGTTCGACTTGCATGTGTTAAGCACGCCGCCAGCGTTCGTCCTGAGCCAGGATCAAACTCTCCGTGAATGTGTACCGGGCTGCGTTTAATTAAAAACTGCCGGTTCAACACTCGCGTTGAGCGGAACAGCCAGGCGGAATAAGCCCGGCCGTTCACAGCGTCCTCGCTGTGTTTTTCAAAGGAACCTCATCCATCACAATGACGGACGGGGTTGTTTTATAGTCTGGCGTTGACTTTTGGCACGCTGTTGAGTTCTCAAGGAACGGACGCTTCCTTCGTACTCACCCTCTCGGGCTTTCCTCCGGGCGCTTCCCTTCGGTGTTTCCAACCTTACCAGATCCGATTTCTCGTTTCCGGCCCCCTGTCGGAGCGGGGTTTCTCGCCTTTCCGCTTTCGCGTCCCGGCGTGATCACTACTTTAGCGGAATTTCCCGGCCGGTCCCAATCGAGGTGACCGGGGCGATCGAAATCGATTTTCGGCGCACCGAAAATCAACCCCGATCCGGGGTGACTGCTTGTAGTAGTGATTGTGCCGCCCACTCGGTACACACGCACGGCGTGTCCGTCTCCAGCGGCTCGGGCTACGTTAGACCTTCGCGTCGACGGAGTCAAGCACCCTGCTGGACCCCAGTCTTGGAGCGGTTCCGGGGGACATGGGCCCGGTACGGGCTGACCGTGGGGTCGCCGTCCACCCAGAACCGCCAGGGGTGGGTGGCGCCCTCGCCGCCGACGCCGGTGCGGGGGCCGTTGAGGATGCGGGTGGCCGGAGCCGGGGTGCCCGCCAGGACCGACAGGGGTGCACCGGGGCCGGCGCAGATGTCGATCCCATTGAGACCCCGGTCGATATCCAGGGCGGTGGCCAGCCGGGCCGGGCCCTGGGCCAGCTCATGGTCCTTGCGGGCCTTGGGCCGGCGCTTGCGGGCCAGGTCGGCGCCCTTGATCACCTCGCCGGCGCGCAGCAGCACACCGCTCGCCGTGCCCTCGGATCCGCAGACCAGGTTGAGGCTGAACCACATCCCGTAGATGAAGTAGACATAGGCGTGCCCGGGCGGGCCGAACATCGAGGCGTTGCGCTCGGTGCGGCCCCGGTAGGCGTGCGATCCCGGGTCCAGCTGACCCGCGTACGCCTCGACCTCCGTGATGCGGAGTTCGATCGGCCCCTGCTCACTGCCGCGGACCAGGGTCCGGCCCAGCAGTTCCGGGGCAACCTCGAGGACGGGCCGGTCGAAGAAGGCCCGGGAGAGCGGCGTACGGTCAGGCGCGGTCATGCCTGCCGAGCGTATCGGACTGCCGCGACACAGGGTCGCCCGTGGGCGGCGGCCGGCCCGGGGGGCGGTCAGACGAGCAGTACCGCCAGCGGTGTCCCCTGCTCCGTCCAGAAGTCGATGGCGTCCTGGAAGATCGTCTCGGCCATCCGGGCGTCCTCGGGCGTGGATTTACGGAAGGTGTCCCAGTCCTCGGCCAGCAGCAGATAGCCCTGCGGCTCGCCGTCCTTGCGCCACCAGGAGAAGTCCATCAGGCAGTCCGCCAGCGCGTCCCAGTTGTGGCCGAACCAGCCGGGGAAGCCCAGGTCGGTGGCGCACTTGTCGAGGAAGGCGGCCTTGTCGCCGACCTTGTCCAGGCGGAGCCGGGCGGCCCGCCAGCCGGCGTCGGTGGCGAGCTCCACCGTCCGGGCGGCGGACTCGGTCACCGGCAGGCGGTAGATCCCGGGCGGGACCGAGCCGTCCAGGAGCCCGGCGATCCCGGGGTCGGGCAGTTGACCGGTCATGACTTCACCACCGCTTCAAAGGTCTTGTAGTGGTCACCGGTGTAGTAGCGCTCGGAGTGGCTGCCGGCGATGATCCGGCGGGCGCCGCGGTTGCGGGCGTCAGGGGTGGGGACGGTGTACTCGTGGTAGTAGCCGCGGGCCTGCTTGGGCAGCCGGTTCTCGTAGTTGCCGAAGACCGTGCCGTCCTTGGAGTAGGGGAACGGGCCGCCCTTGTCGATGAGTTCAAGGGTCTTACGGGCCTCCGGCGGCAGGCTGTCCGGGGTGACGGTGCGCATGCCACGGGCCCAGTCGGGGGTGGCAGTGCCGCCGAGGTGCGGGGCGGTGGATCTGGCCGGGGGCGTGGTGGACTTGTGGGCGGACTTGCCATGGCCGCCGGAGGAGCAGGCGGGCAGCAGGAACAGGGGCAGGGCGGCGAGCAGCACGGTCAGCGCGCGCATGGCACGGCTCTTGGGTCGTCGGCCGGGGCCGGTTCGGGGGAACACACGTCGAAGCACACCTCGTATGGTCGCAGCTCCCGGCGGCTGCCGGTGGATTCGCGTCGTTAGGCTGGCCCTTCCACCGGTCTCCTCGTTCAGGAGGTGTCTTCGTGTCCGATGCGCTCAAGCGGCGGCCGCTCCCCCATGACTTCCATCCCCAGGTGCCCTCGTTCACCGTGGTCAGCGATGATGTGACGGATGGCGCCAAGCTGGGCGACGCCCAGGTGTTCAGCGGCGGCAACCGCTCGCCCCAGCTGCGCTGGGAGGGCTTCCCGGCCGGGACCAAGAGCTTCGCCGTGACCTGTTACGACCCCGACGCCCCCACCGGCAGCGGCTTCTGGCACTGGGTGCTCTTCGACATCCCGGCGGATGTCACCGAGTTGCCCGCCGGTGCCGGCAGCGGCGAGCTGAAGGGACTGCCCGAGGGCGCGGTGCACGCCCGCAACGACTACGGGACGCGGGACTTCGGCGGCGCGGCACCGCCGCCCGGGGACGGGCCGCACCGCTATGTGTTCACCGTGTACGCGGTGGACCAGGAGAAGCTGGGTCCCGACCAGGACGCCTCCCCCGCGGTGGTCGGCTTCCACCTGCGGTTCCACGCCCTGGCCCGGGCGCAGCTGATCGGCGAGCACGAGAATCCCGGGCGCGGCTGAACTGCCCCCGGACGGCCGGGAGTCGGGCGACCTGAAATTCCGTTGCGCCTCCGGGCCCGGGCACCGCACAGTGGTATTCGTCCGGCGGCACCGCACCTCGTCGTCGGACGGCGGATACCGCAGTGGCGGGGGCGGCGCGGTGCGCGCACCGGCCGTCTGCCGGAGGCCGGAGTCCTGAGCTCCGGCCGGCCTCGTCCGTCGTCATACGCTCCGGGCCCAGGGATTCCACGGGGGAAGGGCCCGGAGCGTTTCCCCATTGGCTCCCTCAAGTTCCTTGTATCGCAAGGAAATTGCGTTGTTCCACCGTTTTCTCCCCGGCACAGTTGAGCCATCCCGCCGCAGGGGCGGGACCACGGCCGGGAGGTGGACGGAATGCGGGAGACACTGGTCCTCAATGCGAGCTTCGAGCCCTTGGCGGCGGTGTCACTGCACCGCGCCGTGGTGCTGGTGCTCCAGGACAAGGCCGTGGTCGAAGAGGTCCGTCCTGGTCTGCGGCTGCGGGCGGCCGCGATGGACGTTCCGGTGCCCCAGGTGATCAGGCTGCGCAGGTATGTACGGGTGCCGTTCCGAAGACGTGCCCCCTGGTCGCGGCGGGGAGTGCTGGTACGCGACCGGCACCGGTGCGCGTACTGCGGGCAGCGGGCCACCACCGTGGACCATGTGGTGCCGCGGTCGCACGGCGGTGGGGACACCTGGCTGAACACCGTGGCCGCCTGCGCCGAGGACAACCACCGCAAGGCGGACCGTACTCCGGAGCAGGCGGGGATGCGGTTGCTCAGCCGTCCCTTCGAACCGACGCCGTCCGACGCCCTGTTGCTGGCGCTGGGTTCCTATGACCGGGAGCGGCCGCCGGACTGGCTGGCGCTGCCGGCCTGAGCGGACGACGGCGTCCGGTGGCCGTCGTCCGCCCGGCTCCCGTCAGCGGAGCAGGAGTTCGGCCATGGCCACCACGCCGACCAGCACGATCACCGCGCGCATCGCGGTGGGCGGCAGCCGCCGGGCGACCTTGGCGCCTATCTGGCCGCCCAGGGTGGATCCGGCGGCGATCAGCAGCACGGCCCGCCAGTCCGGGTGGGCGGCGAACAGGAAGAACAGCGCGGCCACGCCATTGACGACCACGGCGAGGACGTTCTTCAGTGCGTTGATCCGCTGCATGCCGTCGGCCAGCAGCAGACCCATCAGGGACAGGTACATCACACCCTGGGCGGCGCCGAAGTAACCGCCGTAGACGCTCGCCAGCAGCAGGCCGAGGAGCAGGGCGACACCACCGTCCGCCTGCGGGGCAACGCCGGTGCGCTCGCGGCGGCGGGCCAGGGCCCGCGCCAGCCGGGGCTGCAGGACGACCAGGACCAGGGCCAGGCCGATGAGCACCGGCACCACGGCGGCGAAGGTCTCCGGCGGCAGCGTCGTCAGTAGGACGGCCCCGGTCAGTCCGCCGATCAGGGCGACGGTGCCGAAGCGGATGATGCGCCGGCGCTGGTCGCGCAGTTCCCGGCGGTAGCCGATGACGCCGCTGAGGTTGCCGGTGACCAGGCCGAGGGTGTTGGACACATTGGCGGTGACCGGCGTCAGTCCGGCGGCCAGCAGCACCGGGAAGGTGAAGAGGGTGCCGGAGCCCACGATGACATTGATGGTGCCGGCGCCGATGCCGGCCGCGAAGATCGCTATTGCAGCCCAGATGGACAAGGCCATCTCCTTTATCAGTACGGAGCCTCCCCGCCATGCAGGTCGGGGGGCCGCACTGATCATGCAACAGAGATACCTGGCCCGGTCAACTCTCAGTCGATGGGGGGCTGTTCACGGCGGGGGCTCTCCTTGGTGAGGCCGGGGCCGCCGCCCTTGGGGGTGAAGTTGCCCACGGCTCCGCTGAGGCCCTTGAGGGCGTCACCGATCTCGCTGGGCACGATCCAGAGCTTGTTGGCGTCGCCCTCGGCGATCTTCGGGAGCATTTGCAGGTACTGGTAGGACAGCAGCTTCTCGTCGGGGTCACCGGCGTGGATGGACTCGAAGACGGTGCGGATCGCCTGGGCCTCACCCTCGGCGCGCAGTGCGGCGGCCCGGGCCTCACCCTCGGCCCGCAGGATCGCCGACTGCTTCTCACCCTCGGCGGTGAGGATCTGCGACTGGCGGATGCCCTCAGCGGTGAGGATGGCGGCGCGCTTGTCCCGGTCGGCGCGCATCTGCTTCTCCATCGAGTCCTGGATGGAGGTGGGCGGTTCGATGGCCTTGAGCTCCACGCGGTTGACGCGGATGCCCCACTTGCCGGTGGCCTCGTCCAGGACGCCGCGCAGTGCCGCGTTGATCTCCTCACGGGAGGTGAGGGTGCGCTCCAGGTCCATGCCGCCGATGATGTTGCGCAAGGTGGTGACGGTCAGCTGCTCGATGGCCTGGATAAAGCTGGAGACCTCATAGGTGGCGGCCCGGGCGTCGGTGACCTGGTAGTAGATGACGGTGTCGATGTTGACGACCAGGTTGTCCTGGGTGATGACCGGCTGCGGCGGGAACGGCACTACCTGCTCGCGCAGGTCGATCCGGTTGCGGATGGAGTCGATAAACGGGACGACGATGTTGAGCCCGGCGTTCAGGGTGCGGGTGTAGCGGCCGAAGCGCTCGACGATCGCGGCGCTGGCCTGCGGGATGACCTGCACCGTCTTCATGAGCGCGACGAAGACGAGCACCACCAGGATGATCAGGACGATGATGATCGCCATCATGGCTCCTCGTGCCGTTGGTCGTTGGTCGGTCGGTGGTCGATCGTGATGATCGAGTCTTTCAGAACCTGCGCGTCCGCGCAGGCGCCCTGATCAGATCCGTCCGGGGAGCGGCACATGGCGCGGCTCACATCACCAGGGCCGTGGCACCGTCGATGTCGATGACGTCCACCCGCTGGCCCACCTCGAAGCTGTGCTCGGCGTCCAGGGAGCGGGCGGACCAGATCTCGCCCGCCAGCTTGATGCGTCCGCCGTCGCCGTCCACCCGTTCCAGCACCACGGCCTCACGCCCCTTCAGTGCCTCCACTCCGGACCGCAGCTCGGGGCGGCGGGCCCGTTGCCGGTTGGCGACGGTGCGCACCACGGTGATCAGGGCGACCGAGACGACGGTGAAGACGATGAACTGGATGACGATGCCGCCGCCGAGACCGGAGGTGACGGCGGCGGCCACGGCGCCCGCCGCGAGCATGCCGAATTCCGGCAGCGCGGTCACGACCAGCGGGATGCCCAGCCCTACGGCGGCCACGAGCCACCACGCCCATGTGTTCACATGGTCATGGTAGGCGCGCGGACGGGTCACGGACAGGGTCGCCCGGGCCGTGCGGGCTCAGGACAGCGGCAGACCGTGCGCCGTCCAGCGGTCGTTGCGGTGCTCCACCACCAGCGGCAGGCCGAAGCACTTGGAGAGGTTGCGGGAGGTCAGCTCCAGTTCGATGGGGCCGGCCGCCAGCACCTGGCCCTGACGGAGCATCAGTACGTGGGTGAAGCCGGGGGCGATCTCCTCGACATGGTGGGTGACCATGATCATCGAGGGGGCCAGCGGGTCGCGGGCCAGCCGGCCCAGGCGGCGCACCAGGTCCTCGCGGCCGCCGAGGTCCAGGCCGGCGGCCGGCTCGTCCAGCATCAGCAGCTCGGGGTCGGTCATCATGGCGCGGGCGATCAGGGTGCGCTTGCGCTCGCCCTCGGAGAGGGTGCCGAACTTCCGCTCGAGGTGGTCGGTCATGCCCAGCACATCGAGGAAGGCGCGGGCCCGCTGCTCGTCCACCGCCTCGTAGTCCTCCCGCCAGTGCGCGGTCATGCCATAGGCGGCGGTGAGCACCGTCTGCAGCACGGTCTGGCTGCGCGGCAGCTTGTCGGCCAGGGCGATGCCGGCGATGCCGATGCGCGGGCGCAGTTCGAAGACATCGACGGCGCCCAGCTTCTCACCCAGGATCCTGGTGGTGCCCTTGGTGGGGAAGAGGTAGCTGGAGGCGACATTGAGGAGGGTGGTCTTGCCGGCGCCATTGGGGCCGAGGATGACCCAGCGCTCACCCTCCTTGACCGACCAGGAGACCTGGTCCACCAGAGCCCGGCCCTCGCGGACCACGGATACGTCCACCAGTTCCAGCACATCGCTCATGAGCGCGTTGTCTCCCATTGCAGTTCGTCGTCGCTGGCACCTGTCGGCGCAGCCCCCGAGGAAAACCTACGCCACCTGCCCCGCCCGGCAGTCCCTAGGCTGGTACCCATGCTCGATGAACACCGCTCAGGACGGTTGTGCGCCTGGGGAAATGCCCTGATTGCCGGGTTTGCCGCACCCGATGACGCAGCGCACCAGATCACCGGAGATGACGCCTCGCATCGGGTCGCCGGACTGCCGGGTGAGTCCGGCCCGGTCGGCCTCACCCTGGCGCTGGGCCGGCTGCGCGCCCTCGGGGCGCGCGGGCTGCGGCTGGCGCTGCCCGCGCCCGGTCACCCGCTGGGCCTGAGCGGCCCGCCGGAGTTCAACTCACTGGCGCTGGAGGCCGGCGAGGCGGTGATCGCCACCGGAGCCGGCCTGGGACTGGTGCCCGAGGTGCACCAGGCGGGCCCCAAGGGCGATGTGCATGTGGAGGTCGTCTGGCAGTGCCTGGTGGTGCGGGACACACCGGTGGTGGACGTGCCCTCGCTCTCGGAGGCCGAGCGCGAGCTGGCCGAGGCGCTGCGCGAGGCCACCGAGGTGCTCTCCCGGCTGGATGTGGCCGGGTCCGGACCGGTGGCCCAGGCGGCCCTGGAGGCTTACCGGGCGCGGGCCGAGCACGGCCGTGAGCTGCTGGCGCCGGGCTATCCGCCGCGCGCGGTACGGGTGCTGGAGCTGGCCCAGCGGGTCGGGACGCTGGTCGCCATCGCCTACCGGCCCGGGGACACGGGCGGCCGGGAGCACGGCGGCGCGGTCAGCGCGGCGGAGATCGCGGCCCGGGCGGCGGCACTGCGCCCGGTGGAGCGGACCGCGCGGCGGGCCCAGGTGGCGGCGTACAACGCCCTGCTGGAGGAGCGGGAGCGCGGACGGAGCTGAGACAGCGGAAGGCCCCGCGGACCGGAGGGTCCGCGGGGCCTTGCCTGTTACTGGGCCGGGTGCCGGACGGTCAGTCGTCGTCGCCGTGGTGCCCGCCGTGCCCGTGCTCCTCGTGCCGCTGGTGGCTGTGGAACCGCACCTCGCGGTGCTCCGAGCGCTCGATGCCACCGTTGATGCAGGTGTTGCCGAACGTCGGGTTGAGCAGGCCGACGATGTCGATGGAGTTGCCGCAGAGGTTGATCGGGATCTGGATCGGGATCTGGATGACGTCGCCGGACAGGACGCCGGGCGAGTTGGTGGCAACGCCACGGGCGTCGGCACCGCCACCGTCCGCGGCCGCGTTGGCGACGGAGGCCCCGAGGGCCATACCTGCCGCGGCCAGAACCAGAGCGACCTTCTTGGCACTGTTCATAGGGTGTCTTCCTTTGCTGGTGACTTGCGACGTCGGATGACGACAGTCGCGCCCTGATGAACGCCAGCTCCTCGCCAATGGCACGGCCACCAGCGGCTTTTGCCCTCGTTCGGACGATCGATCCCCCTCGGAAGCCGACCCCGCGCCAGGCGGGGCCGGCCGGCCGACGAAGCGAGCAGCGTCTTGTTACTCGTTGACGCAGAGGTTGCCGTGCGCCGGGTTCATCGCGCCGACCACGTTGATGGTGTTGCCGCAGAGGTTCACCGGAACCTTGACGGGCACCTGGACCACGTTGCCGGAGACGATGCCGGGGTTGTGCTCCGCCTCGCCGTTCGCCTGGCCGTGCGCGGAAGCGACACCGGCACCGGCGAGGGCCAGACCACTGACGGCAAGCGTGACGGCAGCGGCCTTCTTCATGTTCTTCACTCTTTCTCTGACCTTCCTGAGATCGTTCCCACGGCCAGCCGCCGCGGTTACGCCATGGAGAACGGGCCGCCACCGGTCGGGTTTCTGGTTCGTATGGCCAATCACACGACCGCATGAATCGATCATCGGAAGACGACGTTCCGGGCTGCCGCCCTCAGGCACCGATCCCATGACGTACCGCCCAAAGCGCCGCCTGGGTCCGGTCTGCCAGGTCGAGCTTCATCAGGATGTTCGAGACATGGGTCTTGACGGTCTTTTCGGAGAGCACCAGGGCGCGGGCTATCTCCCGGTTGGACCGGCCGTCCGCGATCAGGGCGAGCACCTCGCGCTCCCGTTCGGTGAGCGCGTTACCCCGGCCCTGGCCGCCGCCGGCCGCGTCCTCCTGGGCCAGCAGCGCCTCGGCGACCTCGGGCTGCAGCAGCACATGGCCGGCGGAGACCGAGCGGATGGCCCCGGCCAGCGCGTCCGGGTCCACGTCCTTGTACACATAGCCGGCGGCACCGGCCCGCAGCGCCGGGATCACGGTGCGCTGTTCGGTGAAGCTGGTGACGATCAGCACCCGGGCGGGGTTGTCCAGCGCCCGGAGTCTGCGCAGTGCCTCGATGCCGTCGGTGCCGGGCATCTTGACGTCCATCAGGATGACGTCGGGGCGGAGCTCCTCGGCCCGGGCGACGCCCTCGGCGCCGTCCGCGGCCTCCCCCACCACCTCGATGTCGTCCTGGACCTCCAGGAAGGTGCGCAGGCCCTTGCGGACCACCTGGTGGTCGTCCACCAGCAGCACTCGGATCGCGCGGTGGTCATCCACCGGGTACCTCCATCTCGATCGCGGTGCCCTGGCCGGGCTCCGAAACAACGGTGAGCCGGCCGCCGACGCCATGGGCGCGGTCGCGCATGGACACCAGGCCCAGGTGGCGTCCGGCCCGGCGGACGGCGCCGGGGTCGAAGCCGCGGCCGTCGTCGGCGACCCGCAGCACGGCGCCCTGGCCGGACCGGCACAGGGTGACCTCCACCTTGGCGCCACCGGAGTGGCGCAGCGCGTTGTGCAGGGCCTCCTGGGCGACCTTCAGCAGTGCCTCCTCCTGGGCGGCGGGCAGGGCGCGCACCGGGCCGGCGGTGAAGGTGACCCGGGCGGCGTGTGCCCGGTCGAGCACCTTGACCTGGTTGTCCAGGGTGGCGACCAGACCGTCCTCGTCCAGGGCGGCGGGGCGCAGCTCGATTACGGCGGCGCGCAGCTCGTCGGCCGCCTCGGCGGCCAGCCGGGCGACCTCCTGGAGTTCGCCCTTGGCGCGGGCCGGGTCGCGGTCCACCAGGGCGGTGGCGGCCTGGGCGGTCAGCCGCAGCGAGAACAGCTTCTGGGCCACGGCGTCGTGCAGTTCGTGCGCCAGGCGGGCGCGCTCGCCGGCGATGGTCAGTTCCCGGCTGCGTTCATAGAGGCGGGCGTTGACCAGGGCGATGGCGGCGTGCTGGGCGAGGGTGCGCAGCAGTTCCTCGTCCCGGGCGGTGAAGCCGGCGCAGGGTTCGCGCTTGTTGGCGAGGAAGAGGGCGCCCAGGATCTCGTCGCCGTCGGCCACCGGCATGCCGATGAAGTCGCACATATCGGGGTGGGCGTCCGGCCAGCCCTCGAAGCGAGGGTCCTGGCGGACGTCGGCCAGCCGCTGCGGGGTGGCGTCCTGGAGCATCGCGGCGAGGATGCCGTGCTGGCGGGGCAGCGGACCGATGGCCTTCCACTGCTCCTCGCTGACGCCGTCCACCACGAACTGGGCGAAGCCGCCGTGGTCGTCGGGGACGCCCAGCGCCGCGTAGTCGGCGCCGAGCAGCTCGCGGGCGGAGACGACGATGGTCTGGAGGACGTCCCGGACCTCCAGGTGCCGGCTCATGGCGAGAATCGCGGTGCTCACGGCGGACAGGCCGGAGCGTGGGCCATTGGTCATGGCCCCACCGTACCGAGCGGTAGCCACCGGGGGATCGGGCCGTCGGGCGGCCCGGCTGCGTCCTGTGGCCTAGGCCAAAGGGCCTGAAGCGGACCGCCCCGGGAAAGACTTCAGGCATGCCCACATCAACGCACTGGACGCCCGTGGATGGCACGCCCTACCGGCCCGTCCCCTACCGGCCCGAGCGGATGCCCGCCGAGGAGTCCCTGGCCCGCGCCGCCGAGCTGCGGCGGCGGCTGGGCGAGCGCCGTACCGTACGGCAGTTCTCGGCCGACCCGGTGCCCGAGCAGGTGGTCCGGGACGCCATCGCCTGCGCGGCCACCGCCCCCTCCGGGGCGCACCAGCAGCCCTGGAGCTTCGTCCGGGTCAGGGACCCGGAGGTGCGCCGCCTGATCCGGGCGGCGGCGGAGGAAGAGGAGCGTCTGTCCTACGCCGGGCGGCTGGGCGAGGAGTGGCTGGCGGCGCTGCGGCCCCTGGGCACGGATGAGGTGAAGCCGCATCTGACGGACGCGCCCGTGCTGATCGTGGTCTTCCAGCAGCGCTACCGGCTCGGCGCGGACGGTGTGAAGCACAAGCACTACTACGTGGACGAGTCGGTGGGGATCGCGGTCGGCATGCTGCTGTCCGCCCTGCATCTGTCGGGGCTGGCGGCGCTGGTGCACACACCGAGCCCGATGCGCTTCCTCTCCGAGGTGCTGGGCCGGCCGGCCAATGAGAAGGCCTTCGCGGTGATCCCGGTGGGTTATCCGGCCGCCGACTGCCGGGTTCCGGACCTGGTGCGCAAGAGCCTGGACCAGGTGCTGACCGAGGTGTGACCCGGCGCGTCCGGGCGCTCGCACCGGGTGATGAGGGGCGCTGCCCGGTGTGAGCCCGGACATAGGACGCACATCACGTACGGCCCTGCTTAGTAGGCGGGTAAGGCCGTCATAAGAACGGCTCTGAGCATATGGCGAGGCCGCTGCGGGCAACTCCGCCCGCCACCGCCGCAACGAAGCCGGGTAGTACGTCACACCTTTGCCACAGGATTTTGCGGCCGCTAACAATTGCCCAGCCGCAGGGCGCCGGAGAGACATCAGCGGCGCTTCACCGCGCCGATCCGGGCCACTGCGACTCAAGCGATTGGAAGAGGTTCAGCACGTATGCGCTCCATCTCCGGCTATAGCCGCCTGACCAAGGTCCACAAGTTCTCCGCCGCCGGCATCGCTGCCGCGGGTGCTGCCGCCCTCGCCTTCGCGATCGTGCCCAGCGCCTCGGCCGGCACGGACACCAAGGCCGTCTCGGTCAAGCCGGTGGCGTGGAACGCCAAGGCGTTCGGCACCGAGGAGCAGCGCGACGAGCTCGCCAAGCAGTCGGACACCGCCGCCAAGCAGGCGCGGTCCGAGGCCGAGGCCAAGAAGAAGTCCGAGGCCGAGGCGAAGGCCAAGGCGGACAAGGAGCGCGCCGCCAAGGAGGCCGCCAGCCGGTCCGAGCAGCGCCAGCCGATCAAGGCCGCGTCCGCCGCGCCGGCCGCGCCGGCCCCCAAGACCTACGCCAACAACCTGGACGGCTGGATCCGCCAGGCCCTGGACATCATGGCCGCCCACAACATCCCGGGCAGCTACGACGGCCTGTACCGCAACATCATGCGGGAGTCCAGCGGCAACCCCGACGCGATCAACAACTGGGACTCCAACGCCGCCGCGGGCATCCCCTCCAAGGGCCTGCTGCAGGTGATCGACCCGACCTTCCAGGCGTACCACGTGGCGGGCACCTCCTGGAACATCTACGACCCGGTCGCCAACATCGTGGCCGCCTGCAACTACGCGGCCAAGACCTACGGTTCGATGGACAACGTCAACTCGGCCTACTGAGCCCGGACGTTCACCACAGCGCGCGAAAGGGCGGCGGCACCCCTCATGGGTGCCGCCGCCCTTCGCCGTACCGGGACAGCCGGCCGCTACTTGCGCATGACCTCCGGCTCATGACGGCGCAGCAAACGCGCGACCGCGAATCCACAGGCCACACCCAGGATGATCAGGACCACCAGGTCCACGCCCCACTGGGTGGCGGTGTGCGCCCACAGCGGGTCGAGGTTCTTGGGGTTGTTCTTGTCCATGGGCGCCATGATGTGTGAGAGGTCCAGCGTGGTGGCCGTGCCGGCGACCGCCCAGCGGGACGGCATCAGCCAGGCGAACTGCTCGATGCCCGGCGAGTTGTAGATCTTGAACATGATGCCGGTGAACACGACCTGGACGATCGCGTACATCACCAGCAGCGGCATGGTCTTCTCGGCCGTCTTCACCAGCGAGGAGATGACCAGCCCGATCATCATCGAGGTGATGCCCAGCGCGATGATCACCAGGCAGAGCTCCACGGCCGGGGCCTTCTTGACGATCAGGCCCGCGGTCGGCAGCTTGCGGATGGAGAAGCCGATGGCGCAGATGATGACGCCCTGGAAGGCGGTGATCACGCCGAGGACGATCACCTTGGACATCAGATAGGCGGAACGGGACAGACCGACGGCACGTTCCCGTTCGTAGATCACCCGCTCCTTGATCAGTTCTCGTACGGAGTTGGCCGCGCCCGAGAAGCACATGCCGACCGCGAGGATCAGCATGATGGTGCCGGCGTCCTGGTTGAAGTGCCGGGGATCCGGGGCACCCAGGCCGTAATCGGAGGGGATCACACAGCTGACGCCGCCGAGCACCGCGGGCAGGATCACCATCAGCGCCAGGAAGCCGCGGTCGGAGGCGATGACCGAGACATAGCGGCGCATCAGCGTCCACAGCTGGGAGCTCCAGCTCTGTGGCTTGGGGGGCCGGACCATCTGCGGCTGGACGTGTACGGACTGCGGCGCCACCGCGTCGATGTCCGCGGCGTACATCTGGTAGTGCTGGGAGCCCTTCCAGCGGCCCGCCCAGTCGTAGTCGCGGTAGTTCTCGAACGCCGAGAAGACATCGGCCCAGGTCTCATAGCCGAAGAAGTTGAGCGCCTCCTCGGGCGGGCCGAAGTAGGCGACCGAGCCGCCCGGCGCCATCACCAGCAGCTTGTCGCAGAGCGCCAGCTCGGCCACCGAGTGGGTGACCACCAGGACGGTGCGTCCGTCGTCGGCCAGGCCGCGCAGCAGCTGCATCACATCGCGGTCCATGCCCGGGTCCAGGCCGGAGGTCGGCTCGTCCAGGAAGATCAGCGACGGCTTGGTGAGCAGCTCCAGGGCGACCGAGACACGCTTGCGCTGGCCGCCGGAGAGCGAGGTGACCTTCTTGTCCTTGTGGATGTCCAGCTTGAGCTCGCGCAGCACCTCGTCGATCCGGGCCTCGCGCTCGGCGGGCGCGGTGTCGCCGGGGAAGCGCAGCTTGGCCGCGTAGCGCAGCGCCTTCCGGACGGTGAGCTCCTTGTGCAGGATGTCGTCCTGCGGAACCAGGCCGATGCGCTGGCGCAGCTCGGCGAACTGCTTGTAGAGGTTCCGGTTGTCGTAGAGGACATCGCCCTGGTTGGCGGGGCGGTAGCCGGTGAGCGCCTTGAGCAGGGTGGACTTTCCGGAGCCGGACGGGCCGATCACCGCGATCAGCGACTTCTCCGGGACGCCGAAGGAGACGTCCTTGAGGATCTGCTTGCCGCCGTCCACCGTGACCGTCAGATGACGGGCCGAGAAGGAGACGTCACCGGTGTCGACGAACTCCTCCAGCCGGTCGCCGACCAGCCGGAAGGTGGAGTGGCCGACGCCCACGATGTCGTGGGGGCCGATGATCTGGCGGCTGACCGGCTGACCGTTGACATAGGTGCCGTTGTGGCTGCCGAGGTCGACGATCTCGAACCGGCCGTCATTGGTGGCCCGGAACTCCGCGTGGTGCCGGGAGACCTGGAGGTCGGCGACGACCAGCTCGTTCTCCAGGGCACGGCCGATGCGCATCACCCGGCCCTGTGCCATCTGGTAGAAGCTGGTCGGGCTGCGGTCACCGCCGCCATGGACCGGCGGGGTGCCGCCCGGGCCCGCGGCCGGCTGCTGGGCCGGAGCGGCGGCCTGCTGCGGGATATGCGGCTGTTGCTGCGGTTGCTGATGCTGCGACGGCTGCTGGTATTGCTGCGGCTGCTGCCATCCTCCTTGCTGCGGGGACTGCTGGTAGACCTGGGGCTGCGGCGCCTGAGCTGCCTGGTGCGCCCAGTCGGCCGCCGGCTGCTGCTGAGCGGGCTGTCCCTGGGCGGCCAGTGAGGTCTGCGCGCTGTAGAGGTCACCGGAGGGCACGGCCGCCGCACTGAGCGTCAGCCGCGGGCCGTCGGCCGCGTTGCCCAGATGGACGGCCGAACCGGCGCCGATCTCCACATGCTGGACCCGCTGCCCCTGCACAAAGGTGCCGTTGGTGCTGCCCTGGTCCTCGATGACCCAACTGTGCCCGCTCCAGCGGACGATGGCGTGCCGCCACGAGACCCTGGCGTCCTCCAGCACCACATCACCCTGCGGGTCACGCCCCAGGGTGTATGACCTGGACGGGTCCAATGCCCAGGTCTGTCCATTCAATTCCAGTACGAGTTCAGGCACTCCATGCCCCACTACTTGTCCCCCGATATACCCCCTGCTGTTCAGGGAGTCTAGGGATGGCGAACATCGGGAGGAACTATTTCAGGCACAGTCGCCCATCCGAAAGTCGGGCATTGACACGTCCCGGTAACAGGTGCGGTTGACGGAGCGGAACGGTCCCCCGGACAGTGGTAACGGCCCATGAATGCGCACTAGTTGCGCAGATCGGGGCAACTGGTACGGATCGGGGGACCGTGATGACCATCTCCGGCAGCCGCACGGTACGCGGCACCGAACTGCTGCTCTCCGCCGTCGCCGCGGTGAGCTGGGCCTTCCTCGCCATGGCCGCGGTGGCCGCGCTGGGGCTGCATCTGCTGGGCGCGGACGCGGTGGGCTCACTGGGGCCGATGACCGCCGCGCTGATGGTGCTGGCGATGGGCGGCTCGGTCAGCCCCTCCGGCTCGGTGGAAGCCTTCGGGCTCCAGGGCGCGGGGGCGCACACCACCATCGATATCGCGCCATTGGGCGTGAGCCTGGTGGGGGCACTGCTGCTCGGCCTGCTCTTCGCCCGCTCGCTGCGGGCCGCCGGACCCACCGTTCGGGTCCGCGAACTCGCCCTGCGCGCCGGGGTGTTGGCGGTGCTCTTCCTGCTGCTGCTCGGTGGCCTGTGCTGGGCCGGGTCCTCCACTGTCACCTTCGACGGCAAGGGGCTGGGGCTGGGTACGGGCGGCGGCAACGGGCCGAGCCTGAACATCCCCGGCCTGGGCGACATCGGCGGCGGCCTGGCGGACGGGCTCGGCGGCCTGGCCCGCAGCAAGGCATCCGTCGGCTTCACGGTGCGGACCGGGCCCTCGCTGCTGGGCGGGGCGGTGTGGGTGCTGGCGGTGCTGCTGATCACGGTGCTGGCCGCCCGCCGCGCTCCGCTGCCGCCCCGCTGGGCCCTCCTGCACCGGAGCGTACGGCCGGCCGTTTCCGCCCTGTGCGCGGTACTGGTGCTGGCGGTCGCGGCCGGGTGGGCGGCGGCGGCCGTGGCCGCGTCCCATGACGACCATCCCGGACGGGTGGCCGGCGCCACGCTGCTCGGGGCGCCCAACGGGGTGTGGCTCGGGGTGCCGCTGGGTCTGCTGGTGCCCTGGCATGGCTCGGCCAGCGGCTCCCTGCTGCGCTTTCTGCCCGATCCGCTGAACCGGCTGCTGGACACCCGGGCCGAGGAGACCGTCTCGGTGGGCCGCCTGGCCGAGCTCGAGCCCCGGGTCTGGCTGCTGACCGCGGCCTGTGCGCTGCTGATACTGCTGGCCGGAGTCCTCACCGCGGTGCGCACCCCGCGCGGCAGGCGGAGCGTGCCCGCCTTCGCCGGGCGCTGCGGCCTCTCCCTGAGCGCCGCCACCGCCCTGGCCCTGCCCCTGCTGGTGCTGGCCACCCGGCTCAAGGCCGATGCCGGACTGTCCGTACTGGGCGTGGACGCGGTGGGCGCCGGCCTGGACCTGGAGGGCAGCACCGGCGCGGCACTGGCCCTGGGCGCCCTCTGGGGCCTGGCCGCCGGCTTCATCGGCGCCCTGCTGGCCTGCGCCACGGGCGCGGCGGGCCGCCGTACGGCAGCGCTGTGCGTGGCCGCTCCGCGGTTGGGCGTGCGGGGGGACGGGCCGGGTGGTGCCGCACCGGGATCCGGCTGGGGTCCGGACGCGCCGGGGTACGGCTGGGAGCCGGGGACACCGGGATACGCCCCGGGACCTGGGGCCCCAGGACAGGGCCAGGGCCCCGGCGGACCGGGCCATGGCCAGGGCCCGGGCCCTCGGGGTCCGGGCGACGGCCCAGCCCGCCTTCCCGGATACGACCAGGCCGAGACCCTGCCCGGCTATGGGCGAGGCCCAGCCGGATCCGGTTATGGCCGGGGCCCGCGGACGCCTGGGTACGGTCATGGCCCGGAAGCGGCCGGGAACCGTGCGGCCCCGCCACCGGGGTACGGCCCGCCACCGGCATCCGGTCCGTCTGGCGCACCCGCACCGGATGACCGCCCGGGCCCCGCCCAGCCACCGCGATCCGGCTACGGCCCGCCGCCCCCGTACGGCCCCTCACCCGCCCCCGCACCGGATGACCGCCAGGGCCCCGCCCCCGGACCGGGCCCTGGCGTGCTCCCGGCGCCCGGCTATGGTCCGCCCGCCGGCGGGGCCCCGCACCGTTCCCGCACCCCTGGATTCGGTCCGCCGCCCGCCCCCGAGGGGGACGAGCAACCGCCACCGGGCCCGTACCGGCCCTCCCCGCGACGGCCCGCGCGGGAGGAGACCAACCCCTATCTGCGGCCGCCCGGCGGGAACCGCCCGGGGCCCGGGAACAGCGCGGACGAGGATGCGGACGAGGAGGGCCGGGCCCGGTGACCCGGACCGGGCGGCGGGCCTCCGTCGCGGTTGCCGCCCGGTGAACAGTGCGCTTTCCCGCCGCCTCCCCTGCGGGCGCCCCTTGGGCACCGGATACGGTAGAAGGACCATGAGCGCATCGCAGATCCCTCCTGCCACCGCCGTCACCGGTGATGAAGACCCCACTCTTCTCGTCAAGATCTTCGGGAAGGACCGGCCAGGCATCACCGCCGGGCTCTTCGACACCCTCGCCGCCTACGGCGTCCATGTGATCGACATCGAGCAGATCGTCACCCGGGGCCGGATCACCCTGTGCGCCCTGGTCTCCGCGCCCGCCGGCGGCGCCACCGCGGAGGGCGAACTGCGGGCCACCGTGCACAGTTGGGCCGAGTCGATGCGGCTGCAGACCGAGATCATCTCCGGTCTGGGCGACAACCGGCCCCGCGGTGTGGGCCGTTCCCATGTCACCGTGCTCGGGCACCCGCTCACCGCCGAGTCCACCGCCGCCATCGCGGCCCGGATCACCGGCACCGGCGGCAATATCGACCGCATCTTCCGGCTCGCCAAGTACCCGGTGACCGCGGTGGAGTTCGCGGTCTCCGGCGCCGAGACCGAGACCCTGCGCACCGCGCTGGCCATGGAGGCCGCCAAGCTCGGCGTGGATGTCGCCGTGGTGGCTGCCGGGCTCCAGCGCAGAGCGCAGCGCCTGGTGGTGATGGATGTGGACTCCACCCTGATCCAGGACGAGGTCATCGAGCTGTTCGCGGCGCATGCCGGCTGCGAGACCGAGGTTGCCGAGGTGACCGCCCGGGCCATGCGCGGCGAACTGGACTTCGAGCAGTCCCTGCACGAGCGGGTCGCGCTGCTGGCCGGGCTGGACGAGTCGGTGGTGGACAAGGTGCGCTCCGAGGTGCGGCTGACGCCCGGCGCCCGCACCCTGATCCGCACCCTCAAGCGCCTCGGCTTCCAAGTGGGCGTGGTCTCCGGCGGGTTCACCCAGGTCACCGACGATCTGCGGGAACGGCTCGGGCTGGACTTCGCCTCCGCCAACACCCTGGAGATCGTCGACGGCAAGCTCACCGGCCGGGTCACCGGGGAGATAGTGGACCGGGCGGGCAAGGCCCGCCTGCTGCGCCGGTTCGCGGCCGAGGCCGGCGTCCCGCTGGCCCAGACCGTGGCGATCGGCGATGGCGCCAACGACCTGGACATGCTCAACGCGGCCGGGCTGGGAGTGGCGTTCAACGCCAAGCCGGTGGTGCGCCAGGCCGCGCACACCGCCGTCAACTTCCCCTTCCTGGACACGGTGCTCTATCTGCTGGGTGTCACCCGCGAAGAGGTCGAGGCGGCCAAGACCCACGAGTGAGTCCGGGGCACCCCGGTCCGGTCCCGCCCGGCCCTGCCGTTCTCGGCCGGTCTAGTCGTGCGGGGTCCAGAAGGCGACCAGGGTGCCCGCCCCATGCTCCACGGCCTTCCAGGATCCGCTGAAGGTGAGCACCGCGGCCCCGGTGGTGGGGAAGCCGGAGCGGTTCATCCGGGCCAGGGCATCCCCCTCGGCCTCGCCGGCCAGGACGTCGGCCAGCGCGTGCATACCCGGGTTGTGCCCGATGAGCAGCAGGTCGTTCACTTCGTCCGGGACCTCGTTGACCACGGCGATCAGCTCGCCCGGGGATGCCTCGTAGAGCCTCTCCTCATAGACGGTGCGCGGCCGCTGCGGCAGTTCATGGACGGCCAGTTTCCAGGTCTCCCGGGTGCGGGCGGCGGTTGAGCAGAGGGCGAGGTCCGGGGTGATGCCGGAACCGGCGATCCAGCGGCCGGCTGCCGGGGCGTCCTTGCGGCCGCGCTCGGCCAGCGGACGCTCGTGATCGTCGCCATCGGACCATTCGGCCTTGGCGTGGCGGAGAAGGACCAACCTGCGGGTCGTTTCGGCGCTCATGCCGTCCAGCTTCGCATGAAACCCGCGGCGGGGCGCGGGGTGTTGACAGGCTTGCCCTTCCCGGGTGGTACCGCTCACGGTATGCGGTGACCGAGGGAGTGCTGGACCAGTTCCACCACGCGGCCGAGGGGGGCAGCGCCTTGGGTCGAGGGGGTGCCGGCACTGGCCGGCCCGGCCAGCAAGGTGAACAGAGCGACAAAGGCGACGGTGGGCAGCGCGAGGGCCCACCACGGCAGCCTGGTCTGGGTGCCGGGGGTGCGCTTGTGCGTGCCGGCGGGCATGGGGATCTCCTCCGAGCGGTCCTGCGGTCCGGGTGACCGGCACCGCCGCTGTGCGGGGTGCGCTTAAGAACCTACGGAGTTCGGGCCGCCGCTCCTATCCGGTAAGCCACCTACTTACCCCTGAGGCCGGCCCCCTAGGGGATGGTGGGGTCAGCACCACCCGGGATACGTCCGGGGCCGGGATCCGGGGAGCCGGGGCCCGGGGCCCGCCGGGTGCTCAGCCGGAGGCGAGCGTCGCGATCACCGCGATCACGGCGGTGATCCCCAGCATCACGCCGAGGATGGTGAGCAGGGCCTTCTGGCCGTTCTGCGGATTGGGTTCGAGGACGGGCATGGCATCAGTGTCCCATCCCGCGCCCCGGCCCGGCGCGGGGGTCCCGGATCGGCGCGGGAGTCCCGGATCACCGCCGTATCCCCCGCACCCTCAGCGCTCGTCCTCCACCACACGGTCCCGGCCGGCCAGCATGCCGGCCACCGCCTGAGGCACCATCAGGGCCGCCAGCAGGGCGATCGGCGCGCCCCAGCCGCCGGTGCGCTGGTAGAGCCCGCCCACCAGCAGCGGTACGGGGATGGAGACGAGGTAGCCGACGCTCTGCGCGAAGGCGGACAGCCGCACCACCCCGGCTCCGGTCCGCGCCCGCATCCCGATCATGGTCAGCGCCAGTGGGAAGGAGCTGTTGGCGACGCCCAGCAGCAGCGCCCAGGCCCAGGCTCCGCCGGCCGGAGCCAGCCACAGCCCGGCGTACCCGGCCAGTCCGAAGCCGGCCAGCAGCACGGCCAGCGGCCCCTGGTGCCGCATCCGCACCGCGACGCGCGGCAGCACCAGGGAGAGCGGGACGCCCACCGTCATGGTCAGCGCGGCCAGCACTCCGGCGGTGGAGGCCGGCACTCCGCCGTCCCGGAAGATCTGCGGCATCCAGCCCATCACCACATAGGCGCCGCCGGCCTGGAGGCCGAAGAAGACGGCCAGTGCCCAGGCGACGGGGCTGCGGGCGATGCGGAGGGCACCGGCGGCATCCGGCGCCGCGGCCTCCGCGGGGGCGGGCCGGGGGCGTTCGGAGCGGTGGCGGGCGATCACGGCCCAGGGCAGCGCGGCGGCCAGGGCGACCACGGCCCAGGCACCGAGCCCCGGCCGCCAGCCGCCGCCCAGGGCGTCGGTCAGCGGCACGGATACCGCGGAGGCGACGCCCGCACCGGCCGAGAGGGCCATGGAGTACAGGCCGGTCATCGGCCCCACCCGGTCGGGGAACCAGCGCTTGACGACCACCGGCATCAGTACATTGCCCAGCGCTATCCCGGCCAGGGCCAGGGCGCTGAACAGCAGAAAGCCGACCGTCTCCGGCATCAGCGGGCGCAGTGCCAGCCCGGCGGCGACGGCCGTCAGGCCGGCGCAGACCACCCCGGCCGGTCCCCAGCGGCGGGCCAGCCGGGGCGCGGCCAGACCGAGGACGGCGAAGCAGAGGGCGGGGATGGAGGTGAGCAGCCCGGCGACGGTGCCGCTCATGCCCAGGCCCTGGCGGGCCTCCTTGAGCAGCGCGCCCATGCTGGTGACCGCCGGGCGGAGGTTGAAGGCGGCGACGACCAGGCACACCACCGGCAGCCACCGCGCCGGGCGGGGGCCGGATCCCTTGTCGTGCGGGGGAGTTGGCGGGGCGGGCTCGGGGGCCCGGGGGGTCGTGGTTTGCTCGTCTTCGCTGCGCACCATGGACGCGATCATATAATCATGGGATGAATGGAGTGCCATGCCTTTGAGCTCACCTCGCCGTACGCCCCTGACCGACCAGGTGATCGCCCAGCTGCGGCACCAGATCACCTCCGGTGAATGGCCGGTGGGCTCCCGCATCCCCACCGAACCGGAGCTGGTCGAGCAGCTCGGGGTGGCCCGCAACACCGTCCGGGAGGCGGTCCGGGCGCTGGCGCACAACGGCCTGCTGGACATCCGCCAGGGCTCGGGCACCTATGTGGTGGCCACCAGCGAGCTGGCCGGGGTGATGAACCGCCGCTTCGCGCAGGCCGACCCCCGGGAGGTGGCCGAGCTGCGCAGCGCCCTGGAGACCAAGGCGGCCGCCCTGGCGGCGGACCGCCGCACCGAAGCGGATCTGCGCCGGCTGGAAGCGCTTCTGGAACAGCGCGAGCGGGCCTGGCGCTCGGGCGACGCGGAACGGTTCGTCAACGCGGACGCGGACTTCCACGCCGCGGTGGTGACCGCCGCCCACAACGAGGTGCTGGCCGCCGTCTACGCGGACCTGGGCACCGTGATGCGCGGCTTCCTGCGCGAGGGCATCGGTACCGAGCTGCACCCGGAGGGGCTGACCGACCATGTCCGGCTGGTGGCGGCGATCCGGGCGGGCGATGCGGCCGCCGCCGGCGTGGAGGCGGCCGCGCATCCCTTTATCTGCCGCCCCTCGCCCTGAGTCACGCCGGGGTGTGGGTCAGCCATGCCTGGCGTATCCGGAACCAGCAGCGCTGGGCCAGATGTGCGCGGGTGGCCGGGCCCACGGTGACGGGGGCGGTGTCCATGGCCGGATCCCACCAGCGGGCGCACCGCAGGTGCAGCTGGACGCGGTCGGGCTGGGCGTTGCCGTTGTAGCAGTCGGCGGTGGCGTGCGAGCCATGGATCCGGATGTGGCATTCGGCTTCCAGCGCCTTGACGGACACGGCGGCCGCCCCCGGGACGCCGGATGTGCCCAGTGCGGCGCTCAGGAGCAGGATGGCTGCCCGCCGGAAGGGCAGCGTGGCCGGTATGTCCACGCCACCAGTGTGCGGGTGCGGCGCCGTTTCCGCCTGCGGCGGGGCTGGGGGACAAGACCGCCGCACCCGGCAACGCAAAGGGGCCGCGGGGCGGCAAAGCCCCACGACCCCTGCGGCAAGCCCGGCGCTTATGCGCCCATCATGTGCACGCCACCATCGACATGGACGATCTCCCCCGTGGTCCGCGGGAAGAAGTCGGACAGCATGCCGACCACGCCCCGGCCCGCCGGCTCCGGGTCGGCCAGGTCCCAGCCGATCGGCGCGCGGTGGTTCCACACGTCCGCCAGCTCCTCGAAGCCGGGGATGGACTTGGCGGCCATCGACTTGATGGGACCGGCGGAGACCAGGTTGCAGCGGATGCCCTTGGGGCCCAGGTCCCGGGCCAGGTAGCGGTTGGTGGACTCCAGGGCCGCCTTGGCCACGCCCATCCAGTCGTACTTGGGCCAGGCGATCTGCGCGTCGAAGGTCAGGCCCACCACCGACGACCCTTCGGACATCAGCGGCAGCAGCGCCATGGTCAGCGACTTGTAGGAGTACGCCGAGACATGCACCGCGGTGGAGACGTCCTCCCAGGTGCCCTCCAGGAAGTTGAAGGCGCCCTGCGGCCCGAAGGCGATGGAGTGCACGATGCCGTCGATGCCGTCCACATGCTCACGGACCTTGTCCGCCAGCCCGTCCAGGTGCTCCTGGTTGGTGACGTCCAGCTCGATGACGGGAGCCGGCTTCGGCAGCCGCTTGGCGATGCGCTCCACCAGGGAGAGCCGGCCGAAGCCGGTCAGGACCACCTCGGCGCCCTCGTTCTGGGCCACCTTGGCGGCCTGGAAGGCGATCGACGCCTCGGTGAGGACGCCGGTGACCAGGATGCGCTTGCCGGCGAGGATTCCACTCATGACGTTCAGTGACCCATGCCCAATCCGCCGTCGACGGGAACGACGGCTCCGGTGATGTATGCGGCCTCTTCGGAGGCGAGGAAGCGGACCGAGGCGGCGATCTCCTCGGGCTGCGCGTAGCGGCCCAGCGGAACGTTGGCCACGATCCCCGCGCGCTGCTCGTCGCTGAGCACGCGCGTCATATCGGTGTCCACAAAGCCGGGCGCGACCACATTGACGGTGATGTTGCGGGAGCCCAGCTCACGGGCGAGCGAGCGCGCGAAGCCGACCAGACCGGCCTTGGACGCCGCGTAGTTGGCCTGGCCCGCGCTGCCCAGCAGCCCCACCACGGAGGAGATCAGCACCACCCGGCCCTTGCGGGCGCGCAGCATGGCCTTGGAGGCGCGCTTGACCACGCGGAAGGTGCCGGTGAGGTTGGTGTCCAGCACCGAGGTGAAGTCCTCTTCCGACATCCGCAGCAGCAGCTGGTCGCGGGTGACACCGGCGTTGGCCACCAGCACCTCGACCGCGCCCTGCTTCTCCTCGATCTCCTTGTAGGCCTGCTCGACCTGCTCCGGGTCGGTGATGTCGCACTTCACGGCCAGAAAGCCGGCCGGCGGCTCCCCCGACCGGTAGGTGATGGCGACCTTGTCCCCCGCCTCGGCGAAGGCTCGGGCGATGGCGAGGCCGATGCCCCGGTTTCCTCCGGTGACGAGAACCGAGCGGCTCAAGGGATCACCCTTCCTTGTCTGTCTCTGCGGCTGGACTACCTGAAACTATCGGTAGACGTCACCTCCGAGACATCCGGGGCACGACAGCTGCGGCGCACGCTCACTGTTGGATCTCTACAGAATCCACGGAATCCACGAAATCATCTTCTCCCCGGCCCGGCACATGGGCGGGACCTGCGGCTGGGCATGATGCACGGCGACGACCACTGGGAGGTCCCGTGCACCGATCCATCGATCCGTCGTTCCTCGACCTGCCCCTGCGCCCGCTGGCCGATGCCGCCCTCGCCCGGGCCCGTGCCCTGGGCGCCGAGCACGCCGACTTCCGCTTCGAGCGGGTGCGCACCGCGTCCTGGCGGCTGCGTGACGCCCGCCCGTCCGGATCCTCCGACACCACCGACCTCGGCTACGCGGTCCGGGTGGTGCACGGCGGCGCCTGGGGCTTCGCCGCCGGCGCGGTGCTCACCATGGATGCGGCCGCCCGGGTCGCCGCCCAGGCGGTGGCCATGGCGAAGCTGGCGGCCAAGGTGACCGCGGCGTCCGGTTCCGGGGAGAGGGTGGAGCTGGCGGAGGAGCCGGTCCACCCGGACCGCACCTGGGTCTCGTCCTATCTGACCGATCCCTTCGCGGTCCCGGCGGAGGAGAAGACCGGGCTGCTGGCCCAGTGGAGCGAGCGGCTGCTGGCCGCCAAGGAGGTCTCCCATGTGGACGCCTCCCTGGTCGCCGTGCGGGAGAACAAGTTCTATGCGGACACCGCGGGCACCGTCACCACCCAGCAGCGCATCCGGGTCAACCCGCAGCTCACCGCGGTGGCGGTGGACCCGGCGACCGGAGACTTCGACTCCATGCGCACCCTGGCCCCGCCCGCCGGCCGCGGCTGGGAGTACCTCACCGGCACCGGCTGGGACTGGGACGCCGAACTGGCTGAGCTCCCCGGCCTGCTGGCCGAGAAGCTGCGCTCCCCCAGCGTCCGCCCGGGCCGCTACGACCTGGTCATCGACCCGTCCAACCTCTGGCTGACCATCCATGAGTCCATCGGGCACGCCACCGAACTGGACCGGGCGCTGGGCTATGAGTCCTCCTACGCGGGCACCTCCTTCGCCACCCCCGACCGGCTGGGCACCCTCAAGTACGGGTCCGAACTGATGAATGTGACCGGGGACCGCACCACCGAGCACGGCCTGGCCACCATCGGCTATGACGACGAGGGGGTGGCCGCCCAGTCCTGGGACCTGGTCACCGGCGGCATCCTCACCGGCTACCAGCTGGACCGCCGGATCGCCCGGCGGCACGGGCTGAACCGGTCCAACGGCTGCTCCTACGCCGACTCCCCGTCCCATATGCCCATCCAGCGGATGGCCAATGTCTCGCTGCGGCCGGCGCCCGACGGGCCGTCCACCGAGGAGCTGATCTCCGGGGTGAGCGACGGGCTCTACCTGGTCGGCAACCGCTCCTGGTCGATCGACATGCAGCGCTACAACTTCCAGTTCACCCAGCAGCGCGCCTACCGCATCCGTGGCGGGCGGCTGGCCGGCCAGCTGCGGGACGTCGCCTACCAGGCGACCACCACCGACTTCTGGGGCTCGATGACCGCGGTGGGCGGGCCGGGGACCTATGTCCTGGGCGGCTCCTTCAACTGCGGCAAGGCGCAGCCCGGTCAGATCGCGGCGGTCTCCCATGGCTGCCCCGCCGCCCTGTTCGAGCGGGTCAACGTCCTCAACACCACCCAGGAGGCCGGAAAGTGAGTGCTCGTCAGATCAGTGCTCAGGAGATCACCGAGCGGGTGCTGGAGCTGTCCCGGGCGGACGGCTGTGTGGTGATCACCGAGGAGCGCTCCGGCGTCAACCTGCGCTGGGCGGGCAACGCCCTGACCACCAATGGCGTCACCCGGGACCGCTCCGTCACGGTGATCGCCACCGTGCGCGGCGCCACCGGCACCGCCTCCGGAGTGGTCTCCCGCACCGCGGTGAGCGCCGCGGACCTGGCCGGTCTGGTCCAGGACGCGGAGGCCGCGGCCCGGGCGGCCGGCCCGGCCGAGGACGCCCACCCGCTGGTCACCGGAGTGCCGCCCGCCCCGGACTTCGCCGAGCCGCCCGCCGAGACCTCCCCGGCCGTCTTCGACGCCTTCGCCCCCGCCCTGGGCGAGGCCTTCGCCCGCGCCCGCTCGGCCGGCCGGCAGCTGTACGGCTTCGCCCAGCACCGGATGGTCACCAGCTACCTGGCCACCTCCACCGGCCTGCGGCTGCGCCATGACCAGCCCACCGGCCATGTGGAGCTCAACGCCAAGACCCCGGCCGGCGGCTCCTCCTGGCTCTCCCGCGCCACCGCCGGCTTCACCGACGCCGACCCGCTGGCCCTGGACGCCGAACTGGCCGAGCGGCTGGCCTGGTCCGCCGAGCGGATCGAGCTGCCCGCCGGGCGGTACGAGACCCTGCTGCCGCCGACCGCCCTGGCCGATCTGCTGGTCTACCAGCAGTGGCGGGCCTCGGCCCGGGACGCCACCGAGGGCCGCAGCGTCTTCTCGCACCCCGGCGGCGGCACCCGGGTGGGCGAGAAGCTGGCCCGGCTGCCGCTGACCCTGCGCAGCGACCCCGCCGCTCCCGGCCTGGAGTGCGCCCCCTTTGTCCTTACCCACAGCTCCGACGAGGGCCGCTCGGTGTTCGACAACGGCCTGCCGCTGAAGGCCACCGACTGGATCCGGGAGGGGGTGCTGGAGCATCTGCTCACCAGCCGGCACACCGCCGGGACCACCGGCCTGCCGCTCACCCCGTACACCGACAACCTGATCCTGGACGCGGGCGGCACCGCCTCCACCGCGGAACTCATCGCCGCCAGCGGGCACGACCGCCCGGTACTGCTGCTCACCTCGCTCTGGTACATCCGCGAGGTGGATCCGGCCTCGCTGCTGCTGACCGGCCTGACCCGGGACGGCGTGCTGCTGGTGCGCGACGGCCGGGTGGTGGGCGAGGTCAACAACTTCCGTTTCAATGAGTCCCCGGTGAGCCTGCTGGCCCGGGCCACCGAGGCCGGGCGCACCGAGCGCACGGTGCCGCGGGACTGCGGCAAGTACTTCAACCGGGCGGCCATGCCCATGCTGCGCATCCCGGACTTCCATATGAGCTCGGTCAGCAAGGGCGTCTGACGGGGCTGTGGGGGTGGGACAGCCAGGCCCTCCGACGGGTCCGAATAGACTGGCGGACGTCCGAGCTGTCCCCTCTCTCCCGTCAGGAACGCCATGACCCGCCTCGGCGAATCCGTCGCCCGCGCCAGCGAACTCCTCGCACAGGACCTCTCCGCCGATGCCACCGTGCAGCGGCTGCTCACCGAGACCAAGGCACGGCGCTATCTGGATCTGTCGGACCTGTCGGCGAAGGAGCAGGCGGCGCTGATCACCGGCCGGGCGGTCGAGGTGCTGCCGGGCGAGGAGAAGCTGGCCGAGCGGATCGAGAAGCGCCGGGCCGCCGGCAAAAGCCTGCACATCAAGCTGGGCATCGACCCCACGGCGGCCGACGTCCACCTGGGCCACACGGTGCCGATGATCGTCCTCAGCCGCTTCCAGCGGATGGGCCACCGGGTGACGCTGATCATCGGTGACTTCACCGCCAAGATCGGCGACCCCACCGGCCGTACCGCCGAGCGCCCGCCGCTGACCGACGCGGACATCGCCGCCAACCTGGCCGGCTACCGCGAGCAGGTGCGCCCGTTCTTCGACTTCGAGACGGTCGGCTTCCGGCAGAACAGCGAGTGGCTGGCGCCGTACACCTTCCCCGAGCTGCTGGGCCTGCTCACCCAGGTGCCGGTGTCCCAGCTGCTGCAGCGCGAGGACTTCCGCAACCGCCTGGCGGCCGGTTCCGGGCTGACCATGTCCGAGCTGCTCTACCCCATCGCCCAGGGCCTGGACTCGGTGGCGCTGGACTGCGATGTGGAGCTGGGCGGTGCCGACCAGCTGCTCAATCTGCAGATGGGCCGCAAGCTGATGGAGCTGCGCGGGCAGCAGCCGCAGCTGGTGGTCACCATGCCGCTGATCGAGGGCACCGATGGCACCGGCGCCAAGATGTCCAAGTCCAAGGGCAACTATGTGGGCCTGACCGCGCCCGCCGATGATGTCTTCGGCAAGATCATGTCGGTGCCGGACCGGCTGATGGAGCCCTACCTCAAGGCCTGGACCGAGTGGACGGACGCGGAGATCGCCCTGGTCCTGGGCCGGGTCGAGGAGAAGTCCCTGCACCCGATGGACCTCAAGAAGGTCCTGGCCGGTGAGGTGGTGGCGGCGCTCTACGGGGTGGACGCGGCGATGGCCGCCCGGGCCGGCTTTGTGGCCCAGTTCTCCAAGAAGAGCTTCACCGATGTGGAGGCCCTGCCGGTGGTGGACGCCGCCGAGCACGGCGGCGAGCCGGTGACCGCGGTGCTCAGCAAGGTCCTGGGCTTCCAGCCGAGCGCCTCGGCCGCCCGCCGGGTGGCCAAGCAGAACGGTCTGCGGCTGGTGATCGAGACCGGTGCGGGCCAGCAGTCGGTGGTGCTGGCCGAGGCGGAGGCCATCCGTCCGCTGGCCGAGGTGGTCGGCGAGGTGCTGGCCAAGGCCGGTGCGGAGGCCGACGGCGGCAGCGTCTACCTCAAGGCCGGCCGCCGGATCGCCGAGATCCGCGGTCTGTAAGGGGTCGCCCGTAAGGGGAGCTACGGGCCGGTGTGCGCACACCGGCCCGTTCTCATACCCGTTCCCGCCGGCCGCCGCGTACTCCGGTCCACAGCCGGTTGACCAGGGCGACCACGATCACCGCGCCGGCGAGCTGCAGGATATGGCGGATCCAGTCCACCCCATGGGTGTGGCGGACGCCCAGCGCGCTGGCCCCCCAGTTGCCCAGCAGGGCCCCGGCCACGCCGCACAGCACGGTCAGCCAGAGCGGAATCCACTGCTTACCGGGGATGATCGCCTTGGCGATCAGGCCCAGCACCAGGCCGACGATGATGGCCCACACCCAGCTCATGCCGCCTCCCGGTGCCTGGGTCGGTTCTTCCGTCAGTGTCGGGCCACCCCGGACACGGCGCACGCCGAACCCGCCCGTGCGCCGTCTGCGCACGTCGGACGCCGCCCCACTCTCGTCGGGCGGCCGGGCGCGGCGTAACGTTGAGTAGGTACCGGCGCGTGGGGCGTCGGCGAGGGATCGGGCGGTGGATGGAATGCTCAGGCATGGTGGTGCGGAGGTCTACCGGATCACCGGCGCCAGGCGTGGCCTCCAGGAGGACGTGCGCGGGCGTCAGCGCCGGTATGTGATCTCCATGGGCGTCCGGACCATCTCGGTGATCCTCACCGTGGTGTTGTGGAACGTAGAACGTTATGTGGCCCTGGGAACCCTGGTGTTGGGCGCACTGCTGCCCTATGTCGCGGTGGTGATCGCCAACGCGGGCCGGGAGAACGCCCCTTCACTGCCCGGGACCTTCACCCCGGCCGCGACCAGGCCGGTGCTGACAGCCGGACCGGCCGGAACGCCGCAGTCGACGCCGCAGCCCAGGAGCACGGACGAGCCGGAGGGCCAACACACCGAAAGCGCTTGATGCTTCGGCTGTGAGTGGTGATCCGACAAGCTCAAGAAAACCTCAAATCAATCATGTCTTTCGGTGCCCTTCGCGGGGCTCTCCGTGACATACTTCGTAGGCGCTCCGCATCCCCCGTCGGAGCGAATGACCGACGCCGGGCGGCTCCCCCCGTGGCTGCCCGGCGTCGTCGTATTCTTTTGCGGTCGCATAGAGTCTCAGAGTGAACTCCCCTGAATCCGCAGTGATCTGCTCCGCCAAGGGCTGCCGTGCGCCGGCGGTGTGGGTGCTGGCCTGGAACAACCCCAAGCTGCACACCCCCGAGCGCCGCAAGACCTGGCTCGCCTGCGATGAACACCGTGAGCACCTGTCCAACTTCCTTGCGCTGCGCGGCTTTTTGAAGGACGTGGTGACCCTGGAGGAGTGGCAGCGCGATCATTCCTGATCGCCTCTGCCACTGCCCACTGTCCGCTACCCGCCGATCGCCGACATCGGCCGTGCGGGCTGCAGGAACCTCGGATCGTCCAGCCCGGACCCGGCCCGCTTGCCCCACATCGCCGCCCGCCACAGCTCGGCCAGCTCCTCGTCCGGGGCCCCGGAGCGCAGCGCGCCCCGCAGGTCCGTCTCCTGGGTCGCGAACAGACAGTTACGCACCTGTCCGTCGGCGGTCAGCCGGGTCCGGTCGCAGGCGGCACAGAACGGCCGGGTGACCGAGGCTATGACGCCCACCCGGCCGGGGCCGCCGTCCACCAGCCAGCGCTCGGCGGGCGCGGAGCCGCGCCGGCCCGCGCCCTCCTCGGTGAGGGTGAAACGGGTGCGCAGACTCGCCAGGATCTCCTCGGCGGTGATCATGCCTTCGCGCTTCCAGCCGTGCTGGGCGTCCAGCGGCATCTGCTCGATAAACCGCAGCTCATAGTCGTGGGCGAGGGCCCAGGCCAGCAGTTCGGGGGCCTCGTCCTGGTTGAGGCCCGGCATCAGCACGGCATTGACCTTGACCGGGGTGAGCCCGGCGGCATGGGCCGCCGCCAGCCCGTCCAGCACATCCTGGTGCCGCTTGCGCCGGGTGAGCGCCGCGAAGACCTCGGGGCGCAGGGTGTCCAGGGAGACATTGACCCGGTCCAGGCCGGCCGCCTTGAGGGCCGGCGCCACCCGGGCCAGCCCGATGCCATTGGTGGTCAGCGACAGCCGGGGCCTGGGCTCCAGCGCCGCGCACCGCTCCACCAGGGACACCAGCCCGGGCCGCAGCAGCGGCTCGCCGCCGGTGAAGCGCACCTCGGTGATGCCCAGCGAGGTGACCGCGATCCGCACCAGGCGGACGATCTCCTCGTCGGTGAGCAGCTCCGGCTTGGCCAGCCAGGCCAGGCCCTCCTCCGGCATGCAGTAGGTGCAGCGCAGATTGCAGCGGTCGGTCAGGGAAACGCGAAGATCGGTGGCCACCCGGCCGTAGGTGTCGACGAGCACGGTGGCGGCCCCCCTGAGCTGCGGACTGGAACGTTCAACAGTTCCGCAGGGTACGCGATGCCCCTGACACCGCGGTCGGCCGAGGCGTCAGGGGCAGGGGCTGGGCAGCTCAGTGCGCACCGTATCCGGTGAGCGAACGGACCTCCAGCTCTGCGTACTTCCTGGGTTCCACGGCCGTACGGTCGGCCAGTGAGCCCAGCCAGCCCAGCAGGAAACCCAGCGGGATGGAGACCAGCCCCGGGTTGCCCAGCGGGAACCAGTCGAACTTCATGCCGGGGAACAGGGCCTTGGGGTCGCCGGAGACCACCGGGGAGAAGATCACCAGGGTCACCGAGGAGACCAGTCCGCCATAGATCGACCACAGCGCGCCCCGGGTGGTGAAGCGCTTCCAGAACAGGCTGTAGAGGATGGTGGGCAGATTGGCCGAGGCGGCCACCGCGAAGGCCAGCGCGACCAGGGCGGCCGCGTTCAGCTTGTGGGCGAAGATGCCCAGCGCGATGGAGATCCCGCCGATGGCGATGGCGGCGATCTTCGCGGTAAGGATCTCCTCCTTCTCATTGGTCCGGCCCTTGCGCAGCACATTGGCCCATAGGTCATGGGCGAAGGAGGCGGAGGAGGCCAGGGTGAGCCCGGCGACCACGGCCAGGATGGTGGCGAAGGCCACCGCGGAGATCACCGCCAGCAGGATGGCCCCGCCGGTGGAGCCCGCCCCGCCGCCGACCGCCTCGGCCAGCAGCGGGGCCGCCGTGTTGCCCGACTCATTGGACTTGACGATGGCCTTGGAACCCACCAGCGCCGCGGCACCGAAGCCCAGCGCGATGGTCATCAGGTAGAAGGCGCCGATGATGCCGATGGCCCAGTTCACCGAGGTCCGCGCCGCCTTGGCGGTGGGCACCGTGTAGAAGCGGATCAGGATGTGCGGAAGTCCGGCGGTCCCCAGCACCAGCGCCAGGCCCAGCGAGACAAAGTTGAGCTTGGAGGTGCCGTTCTTGCCGTACTGCAGGCCGGGTTGGAGGAATGCCTTGCCCTTGCCGCTCTTGTCGGCGGCGTGTCCCAGCAGGGTGGAGAGGTTCCAGTCGACCTTGTTGAGCACCAGGATGGTGATCAGCAGGGTGCCGGCGATCAGCAGCACCGCCTTGACGATCTGCACCCAGGTGGTGCCCTTCATCCCGCCGATGGTCACATAGAGCACCATCACCAGCCCGACCAGCACAATGATCCAGCGCCGGGCGCCCTCGCCGCTCGCCCCGAGCAGCAGGGCCACCAGGGCTCCCGCACCCACCATCTGGGCCAGCAGGTAGAAGATCGACACCACAATGGTGGACACCCCGGCCGCGGTGCGCACCGGCCGCTGCTTCAGGCGGTGGGCCAGGACGTCCGCCATGGTGAACCGGCCGGAGTTGCGCAGGGGTTCGGCCACCAGCAGCAGGGCGACCAGCCAGGCGACCAGGAAGCCGATGGAGTAGAGGAAGCCGTCATAGCCGAAGAGCGCAATGGCGCCGGCGATGCCCAGGAAGGACGCGGCGGACATATAGTCGCCGGAGATGGCCAGGCCGTTCTGGAAGCCGGTGAAGGAGCGTCCGCCGGCGTAGAAGTCGGTGGCGTCCCTGGTCTGCCGGCCCGCCCAGACGGTGATGCCCAGGGTGATGGCCACAAAGACCGAGAACAGCGTGATGATCAGGGTGCGGTGCTCGCCGGCCCCGCCGCTTGCCGCGAGGTTCATTCCCCCGCCTCCATCCGGGTCCGGATCGCCTCGGCCTTGGGGTCGATACGTTCCGCGGCGTGCCGCGCGTACCACCAGGCGATCAGGAAGGTGGTGAGGAACTGGGCCAGCCCGAGGACCAGCGCGACATTGATGTTGCCCACCAGCTCGGTGCTCATCAACCCGCCCGCGTAGTTGGAGAGCAGGACGTACAGCAGGTACCAGGCGATGAAGGCCGCGGTGAGCGGGAAGGCGAACGACCGGTGGGCGCGCCGGAGTTCACCGAACTCGGCGCTCGCCTGTACCTCGGTGAAACGGTCCGGCTGGGCGGGGATGGTGGGACGGGCGGCCTCGCCCGCCTCCTGGGGATCGGTGTCCGGGGGGCTGTGCCGGCTGTTCTTGTCCACGGCCTCTTCTGAGTCCACGGCCTCTCCTGTACGAAGTGGGGACGGCGGTTCCTGACGACACATGGGGATGGTGATCACAAGCCGATGATGTGAGGCGGATCACGCATCGTAGGGCGACACCGCAGTATGCGACAGGGGGACGGCCATGGAATGGCGCAGCGTGGGCCAAGCGAGGCAATACCGCCCGCCCACAGCCTCGTTGACCTGGGTGTGAGCACCGAGCCGCCGCCTGAGCCACAGTCCCCCGGCCGACGTCCATTCGGAATCGTCAGGTTGACGGCGCCCATCCCGGCCGTCCCCGCCGGCCGTCCCGCCACCACCTCCGGCGCGGGCCGTTGGTACGGACCCCGGGTGCCCCTTCCGCCCCTGAGCATCGACACCCTGCGTGGGTCCTGACGGAGCATCACCATTAATAGCCGTACAGCCTTTCTTGGGGATTTCATTGCCCAACCGGCGTGATCGGCGCTAGCTTCACTCGTCATATACCCGCCGTCCCGGCCCGGCCGGTGCCCGGGCGGCTCGCTACGGACGATGTGGAGTACCCATGGCTCACTCGCGTTCCAGACGCCGACAGGCGCTGCTCGCCGCGCCCGTCGGCCTGGCCCTCACCGCCTCGCTGGGGCTCCTGCCCGGCGCCGCTTCCGCGGCGGCCCCGGCGAAGCACCAGGTCAGGACGGATGGCCCGCTGCTCTCCTATGTGGTCAACACCGGCACCGACCGGGCCGGCCTGTCCCGGGTGAAGCAGGCCGTGGACGCCAACAAGGGCTCCCTGGTGGCCTCCTACGACCGAATAGGCGTGCTGGTCGTCCACTCCAAGAACCCCGACTTCGCCAAGTCGCTGCGCGCGGTGCCTGGTGTGCAGTCGGCGGGCGCCACCCGGACCGCGCCGATCACCTCGGCGGCCACCGATGACATCGGCAAGCCGGAGAAGCTCAAGCTGTCCAAGGCCACCGCGCTGGCCGCGGCCAAGGCCAAGGGCCGGGGCAGCGAGCCGCTGGAGAGCCTGCAGTGGGATCTGCGGGCCATCAAGGCCGACCAGGCCGCGAAGATCAACCCGGGCAGCCGCAAGGTGACGGTCGGTGTCATCGACACCGGTGTGGACGACACCCATCCCGACCTGGCGCCCAACTTCTCCCGTGCGCAGTCGGCCAGTTGTGTCTCCGGCAAGGCCGACACCAGCCCCGGCGCCTGGCGGCCGTTCGTGGCGTCACGCGACTACCACGGCACCCATGTCGCGGGCACCATAGCCGCCGCCCGCAATGGCACCGGGGTCGCCGGTGTCGCCCCGGGCGTCAAGGTCTCCGCCATCAAGGTCAGCTCCAACAGCGCGGGCCGCTACTTCTACGCGGAAAGCGTGGTCTGCGCCTTTGTCTTCGCCGCCGAGCACAACATCGCGGTGACCAACAACAGCTACTACGTTGACCCTTGGCTGTTCAACTGCGCCGATGACCCCGACCAGAAGGCGATAGCCGACGCCATCGGCCGCGCCTCCGCCTACGCCCAGCGCAAGGGCGTGGTCAATGTGGCCGCCGCGGGCAATGACAACATGGACCTGGCGGCCAAGGAGATCAGCGACACCTCCAGCCCCAATGACACCAAGCCCCAGCCGCGGAAGATCGACCCCGCCACCTGCCTGGACATCCCGGCCCAGCTCCCCGGTGTGGTCACCGTCTCCGCCACCGGCGTGAAGTCGCTGAAGTCGTACTACTCCAACTACGGCCGTGGACAGATCGCGGTGGCGGCGCCCGGCGGTGACAACCTCCAGGTGCCGGACGCCCCCGCCAAGGACGGCCGGATCCTCTCCACCCTGCCCGGCGGCGACTGGGGCTGGCTGCAGGGCACCTCGATGGCCAGCCCGCATGTGGCCGGTGTGATGGCGCTGCTGAAGAGCACCCACCCCAAGGCCTCCCCGCAGGAGCTGACCTGGATCCTCAAGGCCCAGGCCAAGAACCCGGGTTGCCCGGTCGCGCCGGCCGACGCCACCTGCACCGGCACCAAGAACATCAACAGCCACTTCGGCTATGGCATCGTGGACGCCCTGGCCGCCGTCCAGGACTGACCCATACTCCCGGGGCCGGGCACCCGCCCGGCCCCTTCTCCGGCCTCCCCGGCCAACAGCCCCTCCGCCAGCAGGAACTGAGCCGCCAGATAGGTCAGCATCACCCAGAACTGCGGCACCGGCGCCTGCGGCCACCCCGCCAGTCCACCGGCGATCAGCCCGTCCGACAGCAGGAACAGCGCACCGCCCACGGCCGCCCGGGTGCCGGTCTGCGCGGCGCCCGCCGCCATGACCGACAGCAGCAGTCCGTACAGCCCCACCGGCAGCCGCAGTTGGGGCGGCAGCCCCGGCCAGAGCGCCGCCGTACTCACCGCCCATACGGCCCCGTACGGCACCGCCAGCCGCCGGTACCCGCCCCGGCCCCGGGTCCCCTGTCGCGCGAACAACGCCAGATAGCACCCGTGCCCGGCCGCGAACGCCGCCATCCCCGCCAGAAACGCCGCCTGGCCCTCGCACTGGAGCAGCGCATCCCCCGCGCACCCCAACAGCAGGGCCACCGCCAGCAGTCGGGGCCCGCCGCGCATCAGCACATACTCCGCCAGCAGCGGCATCAGCACCGGTTTGGTGATCCGCTCCACCCCGCGCCGCCGGGTGAGCAGCGCCCCCAGGTGCACCCCGCCCGCCGCCGCGAGGACCGCCAGCCGCCGCCGTACGCCGCTCATCCGACCCGCTCCGGCGTCCGGGGGGCGGCCTCGTCCGGCACCCGCGGCTGCCACCCGGGCCCCCGGAACACCCGGCCCAGCCGCTCTCCCCAGCTCCGCGCCGCCCGCACATCCCGGGCGATGGCCGCGTACTCATGAGTGGCCACCCGCAGGGGGTTGAAGGTGTGGATGTTCTTGGTCAGCCCGAAGACCGGCCGCTCCACCTCCGCCACAAAGGACCGGAACATCCGGTCCCAAATGATCAGGATCCCGCCGAAGTTGCGGTCCAGATAGCCGCCCTGGGAGGCATGGTGCACCCGGTGATGCGAGGGCGTGTTCAGTACATACTCAAACGGCCGCGGCAGCTTCCGCACCCGTTCCGTATGCACCCAGAACTGATAGACCAGGTTCACCGAAGAACAGAACGCCACCGCCGCCGGATGCACCCCCGCCGCCACCATCGGCACATAGAACGGCCACACCGTCCAGGTCGTCCACGGCTGCCGCAGCGCGGTGGTGAAGTTGAACTTCCGGCTGGAGTGGTGCACCACATGACAGGCCCACAGGACCCGGATGACATGGTGCCCCCGGTGCGACCAGTAGTAGAAGAAGTCCTGCACCAGCAGCATCAACGGCAGCGTCCACCACAGGATGGGCACCCGCAGCGGCGTCAGCTCATAGACCGCCATATAGATGGCGACAATCGGCACCTTCCACAGCGCGTCAAAGACCAGACTGCCCAGCCCCATCCCGACACTGGTCGCCGCATCCCTGGCCTCATACCCCTCGGCCTCCTCGTCCGGATGCAGCCGGTAACTCACCACCTCCACGGCGGTGAGCAGCACAAAGGCAGGTACGGACCACAACACGACATCGGGCAGGTGCGGCATATTCCGCACCATAAGCTGGCCGACTGGCCTGTCGCTAGGGGTTGTTACCCTCGGGTACCAAGTTCTTGTTACCGACGGTCCAAGCGGGCCCATGACGCCCACTGCGCAGCACGGCCCGTACGGCCGCCGCCCCGCGTGCCGTGCTCTCGGCGTGGGCGGCGGTCTGCCCGTCTTCCTCCCTGCACTCCTCGCAGAGGGTCTCCTCCGCCTCGGCCCGGAACAGCCGAGGCTGGATGTGCCGCCCCCGGCACTCGATCATCCCCGCCACCCTCGGCGCCAACGGCGTCTCTGCGGCGGCGGTGCGCTGCCTGGGCACGATCTCCGGCCGCTTGCGCACCAGCCGGTCGCGCAGCAGCGCCGCCGGGCTGTGCACCGGCTGCGGCAGTCCATTGACCAGCGCCTCGCGCAGATCGTCCGCCGCCGCACCACGCAGCAGCCATTCCGCCGCGAGCGGGGCGAGCGACCGGATGTCCCGTCCGGTCAGCCGCAGTTGCCGCTCGGAGTGCGAGATGGCACCCAGGATCTGCGCTCCCCGCCGGACCAGCGGGGCGGGCATCGCGGGTGCGCTGTCCGCTTCTTCCGGCTCCGTCGGCCGGGAGGGCTGGGAGGGCGGGAGTTGACATGCTCCCTGGCCTAAAGGCCAGGGATTCCGGCCTGGGTCGTCTGACCCTTCCGGGGGCTTCCTGCTTCACCGCGCTGTGCCGGGACTTTCGTCCTGGTCTTACCGGCGCTCTGCGAGGCGTTTAGGGTCTCCGCCCGTCCGGCGGCGACGATGCGGCGTCCTTCGAGGAGGACGTTGCGGGCTGCGTTGTGGTCGCGGTCGTGCACGGTGCCGCATGCGCTGCACGTCCACTCGCGGATGTGCAGGGGTTTGGGGCCGTCCCTAAATCCGCAGGCCGAGCAGATCTGCGAGGACGGGAAGGCCCGGCCCACTTTGGCGAAGGCGCGGCCGTGCTTGACCGCCTTGTACGCCAGCATGCCGACGAACGCGGACCATCCCGCGTCGTGCACGGACTTGGCGAGCCGGGTGCGGCCGAGGCCGGACACCGCGAGGTCCTCCACATACACCGCTTGGTTGTCGCGAATGATCTTCGTGGAAGCCTTGTGGTGCCAGTCCCGGCGCCGGTCGGCCACTTTGGCGTGCTGGCGTGCGACCTTGATACGGGCCTTGGCCCGGTTCTTCGACCCCTGGGCCTTGCGGGACAACTCCCGTTGGAGGCGCTTGAGTTTCTTCTCGGCCCGGCGCAGGAAACGCGGGGCGCTGATCTTCGTCCCGTCGGAGAGGACCGCGAACGCGGACAGACCGAGATCGAGACCGGCCTCGGTGTCCAGCTCGGGGAGGATGTCTGCCTCGGTGTCCACGACGAAGCTGAGGAAGTACCGGCCACAGCTGTCCTTGGTGACGGTCAGGGACGTGGGCGCGGCCGGAAGCCGGCGGGACCACGTCACCTTGAGGTTGCCGACCTTGGCCACGTACACCGTGCCATCGTCCTGGACGGAGAAGGCGTTGGTGTTGAGGCGGATCGACTGCCGGGTGTCCTTCTTCGACTTGTAGCGGGGCGGACCGGCCTTGCGGCCCTGCCGCTTGCCCTTGAGGCTGTCGAAGAAGTTCTTGTAGGCCGTGTCCAGGTCCCGCAGGGACTGTTGCAGGACGACCGCCGACACCTCGGCGAGCCAGGAGCGTTCGGCGGTGCGCTTGGCCTGGGTGATACGAAGCCGCGACAACTCGGCCGACGTCACATACGGCAGCCCTGCCGCGTGTGCTTCCTTCCGGTCGCGCAGGCAGTCGTTCCACACCACTCTGGCGCACCCGAACGCCTGGGCCAGCGCACGGCGCTGGCAAGCGTCCGGGTAGGCCCGGTAGTTGTAGCGCAGCTGCACACCCAGGATCCTATCCAGGGTTGGCGTCATGGGTGAGGAGAACGACTACAGGCGTGGAAGACACGTGGTTTCAGCGATGCATGTGCACTTGGTCTTCATGCCGAAGCACCGGCGCCAAATGTTCACCGATGAGAAACTGACGCGCTGCGAAGAGATCACGCGCAAGGTGTGCGAGGACTTCGAGGCGGAGCTGAAGGAGTTCAACGGTGAACGCGATCATGTCCACCTGCTGATCAACTACCCGCCGAAGGCTGCCGTCTCAAGCTGGTCAACAGCCTCAAGACAGTCTCCGCTCGCCGGATACGGCAGGAGTTCACCGGCCGGATCAACCGCGCCGTCATGCATGGGCACTTGTGGTCGCCCTCGTACTTCTCAGCCTCATGCGGCGGAGCGCCGTTGGCGATCGTCCGCCAGTACATCGAGCAGCAAAAGCGTCCGCTCCAGCCTGCGGGTCAGAGCAGTCTTGAGATGCGTTTCATCCCCGGCGTGAACGCCGGGGCTTTCACGCAAGATCACCGGTAAAAGGCGTGGCTCCCACGGAGGTCGGCCGCCGAAGTTCGACAAGGCCGACTACCGCGAGCGCCATGCGGTGGAGTGCGGGATCAATCGACTCAAACGCCACCGGGCCGTGGCCACGAGATACGACAAGCTCGCAGTCCGCTACGAAGCGACTGTGCTGGTCGCTGCCATCAATGAGTGGCTGTGACCAACATTGCCGAGACACGGCCAATCGTTAACCAGATGGTTGAACGATTGGCTGCGAAAGCGTATCGTCAACCACATGGTTGAAGGTGCTCCGGTGCTGGACGTGGTCTTCCACGCCCTGGCGCATGATGCGCGACGCGAGATGCTGCACCGACTCGCCGCAGGCGATCTCACTGTGGGCGAGCTCGCGGCGCCGCTGCAGATGTCGCTGGCGGCGGCGTCGAAGCACTTGAAGGTGCTCGAACAGGCGGGTTTGGTGCGGCGCACCGTCACCGGACGGCGTCACGTGTGCCGGTTGAAGCCAGAGCCGCTATCCGGAGCGGTCGCCTGGCTGCGCTTCTACGAGCACTTCTGGGACGAGCGACTCAACGCCCTGCAGGACGCCGTGGAGCGAGCTAACGCTTTCGATGACGAGGAGTCTCAATGACATCCAGCCCCACTCCCTTCCCGGCCGTCCGGCGTGAGCGCACGCTCTCCGCTCCGCCGGCCACCGTCTACCGGGCCTGGCTAGATCCGGAGATCCTTCAACGATGGCTCGCGCCCGGCACGTTGGAACTCGCCCGCGCCGAGGTCGACGAGCGCGTCGGCGGCCGCTTCCGCGTCTGGCAAACCCAGTCAAACACGCCGATCGGCGGGTTCGACGCCGAGCTGTTGGAGCTCGTGCCGAACGAGCGCATTGTCTTCCGCTGGGGCTTCGTTGGTCCCGACCGCGACGCCGGGCCCCGCTTCGACTCCCTGCTGACGGTTACCCTGCACCCAGTGCCCGAAGGGACCAGACTCATCATCGTCCACGAGCGACTGGACGCGCTCGCCGCCGCCATGCCCGATGTCGCGAAGCAGATCGGCGGCGGTTGGGACTCCGTGCTTGACCAGCTGGCCGTGGCGGTGAAGGCATGACACCAGACCTGCGACCCGCGACGTCGGTCCTGGCCGAGCTCGTCCGGGGCGTGCGCGACAACCAGCTCGACGCGCCGACACCCTGTGGTGGCCTCACGGTCGCCGAGCTCCTCGACCACATCGACAGCCTGTGCATGGCCTTCACCGCCGCCGGGACCAGGGAGTTCCGCACGGACGGTGGCCGGGCCCCCGTGCCGGACGCGTCGAGGCTGGGCACGGACTGGCGCGATCGCCTGCCCGCCCGGCTCGACGAACTGGCGCAGGCATGGCGACCGTCCATTGCCTGGGTCGGCACGACGCAGATCGGCGGTGGCGAACTGCCAGCACAGGCCGCCGGGGCCTCCGCCGTGGACGAGGTAGTGGTGCACGGGTGGGAGCTCGCTGTCGCAACAGGTCAGCCCTTCCCCGGTGGCGACCCATCGCTGACCGAGGCGTTGGAGACGGCTTACGACTGGGTCCGGTCGGTCGTCGAGCAGAACCCTGACGGCAGCCCGGGCCTGTTCGGGCCCCCGTTGCCTGTCCCCGACCACGCGCCGCTACTGGACCAACTCCTTGGCCTGACCGGCCGTTACCCAGGCTGGCGACCGACCTGAGTCGAGCTCAGCTCAGTCCAGCCGGGCCAGGCCCTCTGTGTCCGATCACAGCGGCGAGGGCTACTTCGGATTTGAACTGGTCTTCCCCAAGACCGCAGCACCCACGACGCCAGACCAGCACTTTCGAAACACGCCCTAGCTTGATCTTTAACGTCGATGGGCGAATGCGTCCTCGAACTTGATCACTCGTGACGGTAACTCCCGTACGTGCGGGCGGCCTTCGGCTGATCATGTGCTCCGACCAAGGACACACATGCTCAGCACGAAGGCCGTGGGATGAGTCTGTTGCACAACGCTGCTCTGGTAGAGCCGTTCGCGGAACTGTCACGCTTCCGGGGCGAGTTCTACTCGTGCCTGACCTCGCGTGCGGACGCGCTGTTCGAGTTGGCGGATGCGGTGTTGTGTGCGGACGGCCCGGTCAGGTCGCTGGTCGAGCTGTCGCTGGTGGGCGAACACCGCCGTGGGCACGGCAGCCTGTACTCCGCCCTGTCGACGGGGCGGGTGGACGTCTCCCGGCTGCGTCGGGCCCTGGCAGGGGTGCCGTTGCCGCGGGCGGCTGACGGCCGGCTGGTGCTGGCCGCCGACATCACCTGCTGGCTGCGGCCGGATGCGCATACCTCGCCCGAGAGGATTCTGTGCCACACCTACGGTCGCGGTAAGGACCAGCACATTCCCGTTCCGGGCTGGCCGTACTCGGTGATCTGTGCGCTGGAGACGGGCCGCAGCTCGTGGACCGCGCCGCTGGACGCGCTACGGCTCGCACCGGGCGATGACGGCGCCACGGTGACCGCGCGTCAGATGCGCGAACTCATCGAGCGCCTCATCGAAGCCGGGCAGTGGCACCAGGACGACGCGGACATCCTCATCGTGGTGGACGCAGGCTACGACGTGCCCCGCCTGGCCTTCCTCCTCAAAGACCTGCCAGTGCAGGTACTGGGCCGGATGCGCTCGGACCGCGTCCTGCGCCGGGCCGCCCCACCGCGCGAGCCGCACACCATGGGCCGCCCGCCCCGTCACGGCGGCGAGTTCGTCTTCGGCGACCCGGCCACCTGGGGCACACCCGATGCCCAGACCGTCACCGAGACCCGCCTCTACGGGAAGGCCGCCGCGCAGGCATGGGACCGGCTCCACCCACGACTGACCCACCGCTCCGCGTGGGCCGCCCAGTTGGGCGCCCTCCCGGTCATCGAGGGCACCGTGATCCATCTGAGGGTCGACCGGCTGCCCAGCGGAGCCACCCCGAAGCCGGTATGGCTGTGGTGGTCGGGCACCGACGCCACTACCACGGACGTCGACCGGCTCTGGCAGGCGTTCCTACGGCGCTTCGACATCGAGCACACCTTCCGCTTCTTCAAGCAGACCCTGGGATGGACCTGCCCGAAGATCCGCACCCCGGACGCCGCCGACCGATGGACCTGGCTGATCCTCGCTGTCTACGCCCAACTCCGTCTCGCCCGGCCGCTGGCCGCCGATCTGCGTCGCCCCTGGGAGAAGCCCAGCGAGCCGCACAAGCTCACCCCCGCCCGCGTCCGCCGCGACTTCCGGCACCTCCGCCCCAAAGCCGCCTGCCCCGCCAGAGCACCGAAACCCACCAGCCCCGGCCCGGGACGGCCACCGGGCCGCAAGAACAGTCGCCCCACCCCACGCCACGACGTCCACACAGTTCACAAAACGGACACCGCGAGACGGAAGAAGAAGGCGTCAACTACCCCCCGACCACGGCGCACAGCTTAAAGATCAAGCTAGGTGTATTGCCCTGTGAGGTTGGGGACGCGGCTGGCGGGTGGTTTGCCTCCCAGCGCGGTGTGTCCGCGGTGGTGATTGTAGGTGTGCAGCCACTGGGGGAAGGCGTCGCGTCGTTCCTGTTCGCTGCGGTAGGGCTTCGCGTAGGCCCATTCGTCGAGCAGGGTGCGGTTCAGGCGCTCGACCTTGCCGTTGGTCTGGGGCCGGTAGGGCCGGGTGCGCTTGTGTGTGATCCCGGCCGCCGCCAGCACATCGCGCCACGGGTGTGACATGTAGCAGGCGCCGTTGTCGGTCAGCACCCGCTCGACGGTGATCCCTGCCCCGGCGAAGAACTCCTGGGCACGGGTCCAGAAGGCGGTGGCGGTCTCCTTGCGCTCGTCGGTGTGGATCTCGCTGTAGGCGAGGCGGGAGTGGTCGTCGACGGCGGTGTGGATGTGGCTGTACCCGGCGCCGGAGCGGGTCTTGCGGCCTGCTTGCCGGCCGAGCGCCTTGTGGCCGCCGCCGTCGGGGATGTTGCCGAGTTTCTTGATGTCCACGTGCACCAACTCCCCTGGCCGTGCCCGTTCGTAGCGGCGTATGACGCGGCCAGTGGCGCGGTCCGGGTGCGTCAGGCGGGCCAGGCCGAACCGGGTCAGCACGCGGTGCACGGTCGAGGGGACCAGGCCGAGCAGGTGGGCGATGCGGGCCGGGCCCCACCGGCGCAGGACGCGGACCTTGATGATCCGTCGTTCGGTGCGGGTCGGGGTACGGCGCGGGCTGTGGTGCGGGTGGCTGGAACGGTCGGCCATGCCCGCCTCGCCGTGCCGACGGTAGCGGCCGGCCCACCGCTGGGCCGTGGTCGGTGAGACCTGGAAGCGTTCAGCGGCCCTGCGCAGCGGCCATCCGTCCTCGACCACGCAGCGGGCCAGGCGCAGACGGCCGGTCTGGGTCAGGGGTGCGTTACGGTGAGGCACGAGGGCCTTTCTTGTCGCTGGTGCAGATGTCGCAATCCACACCAGGCCAGAAGGCCCTCACCCATTTCAAGATCCCTCAGCCGAGACCTGCATCACCCATCCACAACCTCCCGGGACAGAACACCTAGGGGCCGAGAACGTCGTCACGGTAGAGGTCGACAAAGCCAGCGCGATTGCCGCCCGCAAGCGGCTCGCGGCAGCCGGTTCCCACCCATTGACGATCGTCGGCGACGGGGCACGGGGATACGCCGACGCCGCCCCGTACGACCGCCTGATCGCCACCTGCTCCGTCGGCCGCGTGCCCCACGCATGGGTGGCCCAGACCAAGCCCGGCGGGCTGATCGTCGCCCCGTGGGGGCCGGTGTACGGAGGGGAGGCGATAGTACGTCTGACGGTCACCGGGAACGGCACCGCGACCGGCTCCTTCATCGGCTCATCCGCGTTTATGCGGCTCCGCGCCCAGCGGACGGAGCGACGGCATGTCCGTGAGTACCTCAAGGGCAGGAAGTGGCCTGCGGACGGAGTGAGGAGCCTGACTTCCCTGTCTCCGGAGGCCGTTGGCGACTGGGCGGTCATGTTCGCCATCGGAGTGCAGGTTCCGGGAGCGTTCCCGTGGATGGAGGAGTACCGGGACGGCTCCTACACACTGTGGTTGCGGGACATGGCCGTCACGTCCTGGGCGACCGTCGACTACGAAGCTGACCGGGCGGAGTTCGAAGTCCATCAGTCCGGACCCCGTCACCTCTGGGACGAGGTACAGGCCGCCTACCAGTGGTGGGCGAAGCAGGGCCGACCGGGCTTCGACCGCTTCGGCCTGACCGTGGACGCAGACGGCGAACGCGTATGGCTGGATTCGCCAGGCAACCCCGCACCCGTCCGGGCGCCCTGCTGAGCGCGCCAACTCGCCTGCGTGCTGACGGAGATGGGTGCAGAGGCCGTATCGCTGATCATTTCAGAATGCGCCCCGGGTCTTGAACTCTCAGCAGGGACGGTACCTGCCTTCACGTCATCGGCGCCCCTTGACATGACGATGACTCTGCGAGGAAGGCAGGTCCGGCAATGCGCTGCTCCTAGTCGTCGATGGCAGCGAGTTGCTAACTACCCGGCCTTGGGGAAGCCTCAGCGGGCGCGATCGCGGCCTGCATCGCCATTCCGTCGACGTATGAGTGCTTTTCCTTCACCGCCCCGTTCTCGACCAGGACGAAGTCCGCAAGGTCGACGTCGAGTTCGGCGCCGGAAGCGGGCGTCCCGGTCATCTTGAACTGGGTCACCCAGAAGTCCTCCCCGACACGCAGCGAGACGCGTTCGAACGTCAGGTCAGGGACGAGCTCGAACATGCCGGCCGCCGCCTGACGGATGGCTGCCCGCCCGCGCGTCGGGGGCTGGCCGGAGTGCAGATGGAACACCGAGTCGACCGTGTGGAGTTCGGCGATCCGATCGGGATCGCGAGCCTCCCAACAAGCGTGGTAGCGCTCGAACAGTTCGCGGGTGGTAGCGGTCATTGCCTGCCCTCCGGTCCATAGACGATCAGCCTTGTTGCATGCAACGTCCCAACCGGTCCTGGGTCAAGGGCCCTCCGTGACTTGTGGCGTGATCTGTGGGTTGCGCGTCGTTGACGCCATTCGCGCAGGTCAGGCAGCCTGCTGCCATGCGTCGGGTGGTTTTCGTGGTGTACGAGGGGTTCCAGGCAGTCGATCTGGTGGGCCCGCATGCGGTGTTCCATTACACACAGCAAGCGGTCGGTGGCTATGACTGCCAGGTGGTGGCGCCTCACGCCGGTCCGGTCCGGTCCTCCAGCGGCCTGCCGATGATCGCCGCGCACGGGATCGGCGAACTCAACCCCAAAGGGCTGGACACCCTCGTCGTGGTGGGCGGACCAGGTGTGAACGACTCGCGCCGCGACCCCGAACTGGTCGCGTGGATCGCCGCCGCGGCGGCCGGTGCCAGGCGGGTCGCGTCGGTGTGCAGCGGCGTGCTCCTCCTCGCCGCCACCGGATTTCTCGCCGGTCGACGGGTCACCACGCACTGGGCCCGGGAACGGCAACTCACCGACGAGCACCCCGAACTGACGGTGGACTGCGACCCGATCTTCATCAGGGACGGTCCGGTGTGGACCTCGGCCGGGGTCAGCGCCGGCATGGACCTCGCGCTCGCCCTGGTGGAGGACGACCACGGCCCGGAGATCGCGCTGGCTGCCGCCCGCGAGATGGTGCTGTATCTGCGACGGCCGGGCAACCAGTCGCAGTTCAGCGTTCCGCTCTGGTCCTCGCAGCCGACCAGCGACCCGATCCGCAAGGCCGTACGGGCGATCCAGGATAATCCCGGCGGCAGGCACACCGTCGCGGCACTGGCCGCCTGCGCCGGCCTGAGCCCGCGTCATCTGCAGCGTCGCTTCACCGCGGAGATCGGCGCGGGACCGGCGGCCTACGTCGAACGCGTCCGGGTGGAGGCGGCCCGACGGGCGCTCACCGAGGCCGACGAGCCGGTGGCCGCACTCGCCCGCCGCCTCGGCTTCGGCACCGCCGAGACCTTGCGCCGCACCTTCCACCGCCGCGTGGGGATCGCCCCCGGCGAATACCGCGACCGCTTCGGCTCAGCCGCAGCGCGAGCGGCCGCCCCCGGCCGGGAGCCGGACGGCGAACGGGCTCGCGCTGAGCTCTCACACAACCTTGGGAGATCGACATGGAAGAACGAGTCGTGACGGTGGTCACGGGCGGAAGTCGCGGGATCGGCGCAGCTGTCTGCGCCCGCCTGGCGACCGAGGGACACGACATCGTCCTCGGCTACCGTTCGGACGGTTCCGCGGCGGAGTCGGTCGCCCAATCGGTCCGACAGGCCGGACGCAGGTGCGTCACTGTCCGTGCGGACACCGCCGACGAAGCGGACGTCGATCGCCTCTTCGACCGTGCCGCCGGCCTCGGTCCCGTCACCGGGCTCGTGAACAATGCCGGAACCAGCGGCCCGAACGGCCGGCTGACCGACGCCGACGCCGCGGGTATCCGCAGGGCACTCGACGTCAATGTCCTCGGATACCTTCTCTGTGCCCGGCGCGCCATCCAGGAGATGGCCGGCAGCGGCGGTGGAGCGATCGTCAACATCTCCTCGGCCGCAGCCACGCTCGGCAGCCCGGGACAGTACGTCCACTACGCCGCCGCCAAGGCTGCCGTCGACGCGATGACGGTGGGGCTGTCGAAGGAGGTCGCCGCCCAGGGCATCCGCGTCAACTGCGTTGCCCCCGGCACCATCTGGACCGACTTCCACCAGGACCCCGAACGCCCCCGGAAGGTTGCGTCCGCCATCCCCCTGGGCCGTGCCGGACAACCGGAAGAGATCGCCGCTGCCGTCTCCTGGCTGCTTTCCGCCGATGCCTCGTATGCGACTGGAGCGATCCTCCGGGTGGCCGGGGGACTGTAGCCCGGCCACCAGTGCGGTCGTGCCATCAGTTCAAACGGCTCGGCGACCTCCGTCAAGGGCGCGACGATCGCAAGCACGATCGAGTGATTGCTCGCCATCTGCCACACACGCCACCATCTATAGCCATACGGTCCGATCATGGTCAGTTCACGCCATGAGGCATCGCACCGGATCTTCCAGGAACGTCCGGAGCTACTGAAACCCATCTTTCAGATCCTGGGCGTCCCCTATCCCGCGAAGGCGGACGTCGAGGTGCTCACCCCCGACGTAACGGAGATCCGGCCACTGGAACGGCGCGTGGACAGCGTGCTGCGCATCAAACCACCCGACGGCAAATGGTTCCTCCTGGCCATCGAGGCACAGGGGCGGCGCGACAAGGACAAGGCGGTCAACTGGGCGTACTACTTGTCGTTCCTCGCGGCGAAGTACCAGCGCCCGGCACTGCTTCTCGTTGTGTGCCAGGACAAGGCGACCGCCACATGGGCGGCTGGGCCCTTTGAGCTCGGCGTCAAGGAATGGACCGCGCTATCCCTGCATCCGCTGGTCCTCGGTCCCGGGAACGTCCCGGAGATCCTCGACGAGGAGGAGGCGGCTCAGGACCTGAGCCTTGCCGCCTTCTCCGCGTTGACGCACGGCCGGAGCGGGAACCTTCCGGCCATACTGGAGGCAGTGGCGCTTGCGCTGGTAACCGCCGACCGGAGTTCCATCTCGTACTTCTCATCGCTACTGGAGATCGGGCTGGGGGAAACCCCGGCAGGAGACGCCTGGAGGGCTCTGATGCAAAACTACTTCCCCGGCCGGGGCACTCTCGTGGAGGAAATGCTGGAGGCAGGCCGGGAGGAAGGTCTGGCGGCGGGCCGGGAGGAAGGCCGGACCCAGGAGAGGGCGGAGGCGGTGCTGCTCGTGCTTGAAATGCGAGGCATCCCCACGCCTCCCGAAACGCAGCAGCGTGTCAAGGAATGCACAGACCTCGACACCCTGGGCCGCTGGCAAAAGCGCGCATTCTCCGTCGCCACAGCCGACGAACTCTTCACCGACGACCACTGACGGCGTCCCCTGGCAGCCATAGGACGCTCGCCCACGGCAAGCCCGCTGCGGCGAGCGTCCGCCGTCATCGCCAAACCCACTGCGGTGCCCACCGCACACATCGGGCTCACAACCCGGCCAGCAGATTCGCCAGCTCCTTTTCATGAACCCGCCGACAGCAAACCACCGTTAGATGAATTGCGTGCAGGTCTCGCTGCTATCGCCGTTGCGGTGGATGCAGGCGCGCGGTGCGGCCCCACGGGTCGTAGTACATGCCGGTTGTGCCCGAGAGCAAAGCTTCGTGGCTGTCGGCTCATCGTTCCCAGCGGATGCAGAGGCGTTGAAGCCGTGGAGCCAGGCAAAGGTGCGTTCAACTACGCCTGGTGAACGACAAATGGGCGACGCACGTCGTTGCCCGGAACGACCGCCGTATGACCACCCCGGTGCTTGCCGGACAGCCGAGTGGACAGCCCGGGCCGAGGTCGCGATGGTGGGAAAGGAGGGATATCCATACTCCCCTGGCCCCTTCGAACCATCGTCATCAGGGAGTCCGTCATGACATCAGCCAACGACTCGGCGGAACTCGCCGCAGCCGTCGCGTCCGACAGCCTCGGAGGCTACCTGGTCGGGTTGGCCCAGTCGGCGGGAGAGCGCTCGCCGGGCCCAGCGCGGTCCGTCCGTACCACGGAGCACAAGGGGCACAAGGTCACAGTGGCCACCAGCTACGACATCGTCGTGGACGGGACACCGGTGACGGCCCGGCTGCACGTGGGTGACAGCGGCCTGCTGTACAGCCCCAGCCTGCCATATCACCGGTTCAGCTCGGCGTTGGACGCCGTCCGGGCACTGATCTCCAGCTACCCCGACCATTTCAAGGGAGGCGCCTGAGATGGCTGTGATCCGGAGGAACATCCTGCACGACCAGGCCTCGCTGGACGGATATATCCGCGGCATCCGCCTGCTCAACCAGGAGCCGACCGGGTGGAAAACCAACAACTACGGCATCCCCGGCCCGCCGGCCCCGGTGTACGTCTACGACCGGTACTCCATCTGGCACTTCTACGCGAACAGGCTCCCGATTCCGCCGAATAGTGACCCAACGGTGCGAAATTTCGCACACCGTGGGCCGGTCTTCCTGCCGTGGCATCGGTACATGCTCCTCTACCTGGAGGCGGATCTTCAACGGGTGCTCAACGACCCCAGTTTTGGGCTGCCGTACTGGGACTGGGCAGCCGACGGTGACCGTGGCTCGCCGACCAATGCCGAGATCTGGACGCCCAAGTACATGGGCGGGGACGGCATCCCGGTCACGAAGGGACCGTTCGTCTTCGACCCGAAAGACCCGAGCTCCTTCACCGTCCGCGTCGAAACCGGCCCCGACGAACAGCTGTACCAGACCAAACGGGGTATATACCGGGACTTCGCCCCCAAGTGGGGCTCGTCGACCCTGCCGACCAGCGTGGATGTGCTAACCGCCCTGAGCTACACGCCGGACGGCCCCAACAGCAAACCGGAAGACCGATACGACACGCTCGACTTCGACCGCGACTCGGACGGCTTCCGCAATCGGCTCGAAGGCTGGTTGCCAGCCGGTCCGGCCCGTATGCACAACCAGATCCATCACTGGGTCGGCGGGGACATGTTTCCGCCGACCTCCCCCAACGACCCGGTGTTCTTCCTGCACCACTGCAATGTGGACCGGATCTGGGAGAGCTGGATGCACCGCTATGGCCGTATCTACGCCCCGGACAAGACGGCCCCGGAGTCGCTCTACGGTGAGCGGATCGACGACCGGATTCAAATCGCGCCTAATCCCGATCGCTCACCGAGGCACATGATGGACCAGCTCGTGTACACCTACGACGCACTGCTCTGAAACCCGCCCGGCCCCCTCACCAAGCCCGCCCCACCACCCCCGCCACAAAAACCGGACTCGTGGCCCCCGCCGGCGCCTCCCCCAGCGGCTCCGCGAGCTCCGCGGCCGTCGGGCCGACCCGTGCCGCGATGGAGTCGAGGAAGCCCAGGTCAAAGCCGTACACGGCGGCCGCGTTGCCGCCCACCATGGCGGCGACCTCTTCCCGTGGCAGGCCCGCGTACGCCGCCCGCAGGGCCTCCCGGGAGTGCGGGTATGTCCCCTCGTCGTGGGGGTAGTCGCTGCCCCACATGACCTTGTCCACCCCGATGCGATGCCGCAACGGCACCTCGTACGGTCGCATAAAGCTGGCGCCGACGAAGCAGTTCTCCCGCCAGTAGGCACTCGGTGCCCGCACGGCCAGCCCTGCCCCGAACTTGGCCTCGGCGGAGTCGAGTTGGGTGCGGGAGGTGGTCAGGCGGGCGTGGTAGTGGTCGAGGGTGGCCAGGACGGGCGGGATCCAGCCGGCGCCCTGTTCGGTGAGGACCAGGCGCAGGGCGGGGTGGCGCTGGAAGGCGCCGCCGAAGCAGAGGTGCCAGAGGGCGCGGTGGGAGAACCAGGTGGTTTCGACCATGAAGACGGCTCTGGCGGCCGGTTCGGTGCCCAGCGGTGGGGAGGCGGAGCCGCCGTGGTGGTTGACGGGGACGCCGAGTTCGGCGCAGACGGCCCAGAGGGGGTCGTAGCCGGTGGAGTGGAGTTCGGGGAGGCCGCTGCCGGGCGGGGTGCCGGGCAGCAGGATGCCGCCGGTGAGGCCGGCGGCATGGGTGCGGCGTACCTCGCGGACCGCCTCGTCCACATCGTTGAGGAGGATCTGGGCTACTCCGGCCCGGCGGCCAGGCGCCAGCGAACAGAAGTCGGCGAGCCAGCGGTTGTGCGCGCGCAGCCCGGCCCAGCGCAGAGTGAACTCCTCCCGGGTGGGTGCGGGGGCCAGCAGGGCGGCGCTGGGGTAGAAGGGCGGGATGGTGTTGGGGTAGACGACCTCGGCGACGATGCCGTCCGCCTCCAGTTCGGCCAGCCGGCGGTCGGAGTTCCAGTTGCGGTCGGCGGTGTCGGCGAGGAGGTCCTCATGGGGGTTGATGTAGTGCGACGCCCAGGCGTCGAAGGCTTCGTGGTGTGCCCGCTCCAAGTAGGGCCGGTAGTCGAGGAGATCGGCGCCGGCGTGGCAGTCGGCGGAGATGACCGTGTAGCGGCGGCGGTCGGCGGTCACGTGTCCCTCCCCAGGGACGGGAAGTCGCGGTCGGTCAGCCAGTGCCGGCCGGTCTCCCGGGAGCGTGCCCAGGACGCCTCCACCGCCGGCTGGTCGGCGCTCTGGCCGAGTTCGGCGGGGGTGGGGCCGATCCGGGCGGCCAGCGGGGCGAGCACGGCGGTGTCGAAGCCGAAGACCTCGGCGGCGGACAGGCCGAGCATCCGCCGGGTCTCACTGACCGGGATGTCATGGAAGGTGTCGCGCAGCCAGCGCCGGGTGTGCGGCCAAGTTCCCTCGGGGTGGGGGAAGTCGGAGCCCCAGAGGATGTTGTCGACGCCGATCTCATAGCGCTGGGCCAGTTCGCGCCGCTTGGTGTTGGTGGCGCAGATAAAGACATTGCGGTCCAGATACTCATGCGGCGGGCGGGGCAGCCCGGAGAAGGGGGAGAGCTTCCGGCCGCCGTGTGCGCCCAGGTAGAGCCGGTCCATGAACCAGAGCAGGTTGGGCAGCCACCAGCAGCCGGACTCGGCGATGCCGAAGCGCAGTCCGGGGTGGCGTTCGAAGACGCCGGACCAGAGCAGGAACCACAGCGGCCGGGCCGGCCACCAGGTCACCTCGGTGACATAGATGCCGAGATGGTCGCCGTACTCCTGGCGCGGGGTGGCGCCGGAGTGGGTGAGCAGCGGCAGGCCCGCCTCGGCCGCCGCCGCCCACACCGGGTCGTAACAGGGGTCGTGGTAGGGCGGGTTGTCGCACCACATGGCGGGGATCAGCAGCGCGCCGAGCCCGGACTCATGGGCCCGGGCGATCTCGGCGAGCACCTGGGGGACCTCGGCGGTCACCGGCAGCAGCGCCACCCCGCGGTGCCGCTCCGGATGTTCGCCGCAGAACTCGGCCAGCCAGCGGTTGTGTGCCCGGGCGCCGGCCAGGCCGAGTTCGGGGTCGTGGTCGCCGGACAGGCCCAGGCCCACGCCGAAGGGGGCGGCGTTGCGGCTGTCCACGGCGTCGGCGTCCGGGAAGACCACCTCGCCGGCCACCCCGTCCCCGTCGAGTTCCTTGATCCGCTGAGTGGGGTCCCAGCCGCCGCGCAGCCCTTCCCGGTGTTCCTCGAACCAGCGGGTGGCGAAGGCTTCATTGCGTACCCCCAGCCGTGTCATCTCGGCCTGCCGGGCGGCGCGTTGGGCCAGGAAGTCGTCGAAGGCGCGGTGGTGGCGGCGCTCCAGGTAGGGGCGGTACTCCTCGGTGGGCAGTCCGGCGTGGCAGTCGGAGGAGATCACCAGATAGGGGTCGGAGTACGTCATCGGTCGCTCGCCTCCGGGGGCCGGGGCCGGTCGAGGATCTGGTGGACGTCGTCATAGCGCTGGTGGACATAGGGCAGCAGGTCGCGGGGGTTGACCTTGGCGGCGACCCGGCCCTGCTGGGTGGTGGCGCGCTCGCCCAGGGTCAGGTCCAGCAGGCGCCGCACCGGCAGGTCGGCCACCGGGTCGTACATCGACTCGCGCAGCACCACATCGCCGGTGACCGATTCCAGCCTGCGCACCCGCTCGGTGCGGGTGCAGTGGATGAGCAGCGGGTCGGCGTCAAAGCCGTCGCCGTCCACGGCGGGCAGGAACTTGAAGTAGAAGTCCAGGCGCTGGGCGGGCGGCGGCAGCGGCAGTTCGCGGGCGACGGCGCCGCGTACCTCCAGGAAGGCGATGCCATGGCGGGCCAGCCGGGCCCGGATCACCAGGCCCTCGCGTTCCAGGACCACCTCGCCGAGCTTCTTGGGTTCGCCGAACACCTCGCGGCCGCCGGTCAGCGCCCGTTCCCCGGTCATCGGCATCACCAGCGGGTACCAGCCGTCCTGTCCGCCGTGCCGGGCGGCGACCGCCACCGAGCCGGCGCCCAGCGGCCGGCCGTGCAGTGCCACGGTGCTGACGGCCGCCCGTACCACCGGGCGCGGACCGGGCTCCAGCGGTGGCGGCAGCACCGCCGCCACCGCGTCCGGGTCGCTCTCCCAGTGCGCCACCAGACCGGTGGACCAGATCTCCGGCACCGCCGCCCGGCGGGCCCCGGCCATCTCCGCCGCGTCGCGCGGGCCGTACCGTACGCGGGTCATTCGCGTCACCGCCCTTGTGTGCCCTGTTGCCTGTCGGGTGTCTGTAACAGGGTTACAGCGGCGCGAGGCAGGGGTAAACACCCTTGCGTGAACGGGAGTTGGGATTGAGCCGCGAGGAGATCCTGCGGGCCGCCGCGCGCCTGGTGCGGGAGGAGGGGCCACGCGCGCTGACCATGCGGCGGCTGGCGGCGGAGCTGGGCACGGCCGTCACGGCGATCTACTGGCATGTGGGCAACCGTGAGGCGCTGCTGGACGCGCTGGTGGAACGTACGCTGCGGGAGTTCGCGGCGATCCATCCCACCGGGCGCACCCCGCGCACCCGGATCGTCTCGCTGGCGCGGGCGCTGCGTGCGGAGCTGCGGGCCCGGCCGCATCTGATCGCCATGGTGCATGAACGGGGGCGCACCGAGCGGCTGTTCCGCCCGGTGCGCCAGGCCCTGGTCAAGGAGGCCCGGGCGGCGGGGCTGCGGGGGGCGCGGGCGGCGGAGCTGGTGCGGGCGGTGGAGTTTCTGGTGGTGGGGTCGGTGCTGGTGGAGCGGGTGTCGGAGGGCGAGCCGGCGGGCGGTGCGGTGGTGCCGGGTGCGGGTGACCGGGCGCTGGAGCGGGCCCTGGCGCGGCCGCCGGATCCCGGGCGGCTCTTCGAGCTGTCGGTGCGGGCGGTGGTGGAGGGACTGCTGGGCCGGTAGCTGCCGAGGCGGGCCGGAAACTCGTTGGCGCCCGGCCGAGTGCCCCGCCTAGCATCGCTGTCGCGGGGGCGGCTCCGCGGTGTGCTTCCTTCTCTGTCTCTTTTAAAGATTGCGCAGTGCGCCCACTCTCCGCCCCCGCTTATTGATGTCCGGGGGATCCAGGGGGAATCGTCCGTGTCCACACTGCAGTCCGTACTGCTGCGTTGCGCCCAGACCTGGTTTGTCGACCATGAACCACCAGCCCGCGCGGGCGGGTTGGACTCGCGCGTGGCCAAGGGGCTGACCGCGCTGGAGGCGGAGCTGCTGGACCGGGGGTACGCGCTCACCGAACCGCTGCGCGGGGCGCTGGCCGCGGCCGGGGCGGAGGCGCTGGCGGACAGCGGCAAGGGCCTGCTGCGGGCGATCGATGAACTGCTGGGCGCGGACCGCACTCATATGCCGCTCTTTCGCGGCTTCCCGCACTCCGTGCCGGAGGACACCCGGGCGCTCTATGTGGACCGGGTGTTCAGCCTGCTGTTGCAGCAGCCCCGGCAGCCCTGTGTGCTGTGCGGCACGGCCGGCAGCGTGCACCCGGTCTCGCCCTGCGCCCATCTGGTGTGCCGTAGCTGCTGGGACGGGGCGGAGTACGCGGGGTGCCCGCTCTGCCACCGCCGTATCGACCGCGGCGACCCCTTTCTGCGGCCCACCGCGATGCCGTCCGGTGCCGAACCGGCCGCCGTGCGGGGCCCGTTGCGCCTGCTGACGCTCGGTACGGACCGGGGCGCCGAGGCGGCCGCCGCACTGGCCGCCCTGCTGGCCCGGCGCACCCCGCTGTCCCCGCAGGACCGCGCGGACCTCGGGGTGCTGCTGGCGCACGCCGCGCCCGGCGGCCTGGACTGGCTGCCGGAGACGATCGCGGTACGGGAGACCAGGGCGCTGGTGCTCGGCGGCCTGCTGGCCATGGGCGCACCGGTGCACGACCGGCTGCCGGGGCTGCTGACCACGGCCACCGATGTGCTGCGGCTGCTGTGCGTCTGGTCGGGCGGCGAGCCGGATCCGCGGGCCGCGCCCCGGATGCGCGGCCTGCCCCGGCCGCTGCGCCGCCGGCTGCTGTCCGTACTGGATGCCCTGGAGGTGTCCGCGCTGGTCGAGGACCTGCTGCGGCATCCCACCGGCTGGAAGCGGGCGGGCGAGGTGCTGCACCCCTTTGAGTGGCACCGGCGGCATCCACGGGCCGCGCTGGCTTTCGCCGTGCTGCGGGAGACGGATGTGTCCCGGCCCGGTGCGCTGGGCGAGGGGCTGCGCGCCACCGCGGCCGGGCATCCGGAGGCGGTGGTGCTGGACGGCGGGCGGATCCGGGCGCGCACCTGGGGCGCGCGGGTGGAGGGAGCATTGCGCACGGGCGACCTGGCGGCGGCGGTGGCGCTGTTGCGCGCGCGGCCCGGTGAGCTGGTGCGCCGGCTGGATCAGCTGATGCGCCGCTACGGTACCGAGCACCTGCCGGCGGAGCCGGCCGAGGCGCTGGCACATGGGCTGCCCTCGGTGGGCCCGGGTCCGCTGCTGTCCGCGCTGGGGCAGTTGCGCGGCCGCCAACTGCCGGGCGGGCGGCGGGTGTTCTTCCCGCGCGGCCAGGTGGCACGGCCCTGGGCGGTGGCCGAGGACCGGGCGCCGCTGCCGGCGGCGGCGGTCGAGGAGGTCTGCGGCCTGCTGTCCGGCGAGGCGCTGCGCCGGCTGGGCGGTGCCACCCGCTACGACCTGGCGGTGCTGGACGCGGAACTGCGCCGGCTGACCGTGCCCTTCGCCGAGCGCTCCACCGCGGCCTCCCTGGTCGCGGTACCGCGCGGCAGTGAACTGCCGTTGCCGGACGGCGAGGTGGTGCGGCTGTTCGTCCACTGGCTGGAGCCCGAGGGCGTCCGGGTGGACCTCGACCTTTCGGTGGCCTTCTTCGACGCCGAGTGGAACTTCACCGGGCTGTGCGACTACACCGAACTGCGCTACGGCCGTACCGCCGCGGTGCACTCCGGCGATCTGACCTCGGCCCCGGCGCCGGACGGCGCGACCGAGTATGTGGACCTGGACCTGGCCGAGCTGGCCAAGGGCGGCGCCCGCTATGCCGTACCGGTCGTCTTCAGCTTCAATGACATCCCCTTCGACCGGCTGCCGGACGCCTTCGCGGGCTTTATGGCGCTGCGGGGGAAAGGGGCGCGCGACTCCGCACATCGCGACGCCTCGTATGACGCCCGGGCCGTGCGCCAGCGCTTCGATCTGGCGGGCCGGTCGCGGATCTGTGTGCCGATGCTGATCGACCTCGCGGAGGGTCATGCCCGGTGGACCGATGTCCACCTTGCGAGTGGTGCGGGATTCCACAACATCTGGCGGCATGGCGAGCGGCTGGGGTGGCTGGGGCGCGATCTATGGCGGTACTTCGCGGCCGGCGGCCGGGTGAGCCTCTGGGAACTGGCCTGCTGGCAGGCGGCGGCACGAGCCGGGGAAGCGGTCGTCCTCAATCCCCTCGCGGATGCGGCCCCTTCCGATGAGGTGTGGATCTATCGCCGGGCGGACGGCGAGAGTCCGGCTGGGTTCGCGGCCCGGTTGTGCGCCCTGGACACCCCGGACGGCCGGCGTCCGCGCGCCGCCGCCGCCACGCTCGCCGAGGGGCGGCACGCCCTGCTGGCCCTGGTCGAGGGCGAGCTCCGGACGGACCGGACGACCGGCACGGTGTACCGGCTGTTCCCCGGCTCCGTCGACGGCTGCACCGGGCTGGTCCGGATCACCGCCGGTGAACTCCTCGCGGATCTGGCCTGAACTCCGCCCCGGACTCTGACCTGATCCATACGCTCCCCGGTCGGCCGGGGACCGCGCTGTCAGTGGTGGCCCTTAAGCTCTTGGACCATGCTCGACGACAGCACCGCAGCCGCCTCGCCCGCCTCCTGGCCGGCCGCGTACCCCGAGGGATACGCGGTCGTCGACGTGGAGACCACCGGGCTCGCCCGGGATGACCGGATAGTGTCGGCCGCGGTGTACCAACTGGACGTCCACGGCCGGGTGGAGGACAGCTGGTACACGCTGGTCAATCCGGAGCGGGATCCGGGTCCGGTGTGGATCCATGGGCTGACCTCCGAAGTCCTGGCGGACGCACCGCTGTTCAAGGAGGTCGCCGCGGACTTCGCGGACCGGCTGGCCGGCCGGGTGCTGGTGGCGCACAACGCGGCCTTCGACTGGTCGATGATCGCCCGGGAGTACGCCCGGGCCGGAATCGAGGCCCCGGTGCGGCAACGGCTGTGCACCATCGCCCTGTCCAAGGAGCTGGGCCTGCCGCTGCCCAACCACAAGCTGGAGTCGCTGGCCGCCCACTACGGCGTGGTGCAGCAGCGGGCGCACCATGCCCTGGACGACGCCCGGGTGCTGGCCGAGGCGTTCCAGCCCAGCCTGCACCATGCCGCACAGGCCGGGCTGCGGCTGCCGCTGCTGGCCTGCCAGCCGCTGACCGAGTGGTCGGACGGACCGTCCGCCGCCTCGGCCCGCATCGGGTACCAGCCCTCGTACCGGTCGTCGAGCTGGCGGCCCAGCCGCCGGCTGCCGCCCTGCCCCTATCCCAACCCCGGCCGCTATGAGCCGGGCGGCCAGCTCGTGCAGGGCATGCGGGTGGCCTTCTCCGGTGACACCTCCATCGACCGGGAGCTGCTGGAGGACCGGACCGTCGAGGCCGGGCTCCATGTGTCCGGCAGTGTCTCCCGGCTCACCAGCCTGCTGGTCACCAATGACCCCGGCTCCCCCACCGGCAAGGTCACCAAGGCACGGGCCTTCAGGACGCCGGTGGTGGACGAGGCGGCCTTCGTCCAGCTGCTCTCCCATGTGACTCCGGCACCCTAGGGCCCACCCGAGGAGCCGCCGGAGGCACCAGGTACCGTCGATGCGTGTACCGCTTTCTGCTGACCCGGCAGTGGGTGATCCTCACGCTTGTGGGGCTCGTCCTCATTCCGGTGATGATCAAACTGGGCTTCTGGCAGCTGCATCGCCATGAGAGCCGGGTCGCACGCAACCACCAGATCGGCCGCCAGCTCACCGCCGCCCCGGTACCCGTCACCGAGCTGAGCTCACCCGGCCGGGATGTGCCCGGGCAGGACGTATGGCGCCGGGTCACCGCGACCGGCAGCTATGACACCAGGGGCGAGGTCGTCGTCCGCTACCGCACCGACGACTCCGGCAAGTCCGGCTTTATGGTGGTCACCCCCCTGGTGCTGGCGGATGGCAAGGCGGTGCTGGTCAACCGGGGCTGGATCCCGGCCGACAGCGGTCAGCTGCAGTACCCGAAGGTCCCGGCCCCGCCCGCCGGCAGGATCACCATCACCGGACGGCTGCGGGCCGACGAGACCACCCACGCCAGCGGCATCAGAAACACCAAGGGTCTGCCGGCCCGGATGGTGATGCTGATCAACAGCCGGCAGCAGGCCGAGGACCTGCACCGGCCGCTGCTCGGCGGCTATGTCGAGCTGGCCGAGGCGCCCTCGGGGAGCGACCAGCCGGAGGTGGTGTCCGCCCCCGACCACAGCAGCATTGGCAACCACATGGCCTATGCGGTGCAGTGGTGGCTTTTCTCCGCGTTTGTACCGGTCGGCTGGGTCATCCTGGCCCGCCGGGAGCGCCGGGACCAGGCGGCGGCCGCCGCCGAGGCGGCCCAGGCGGCCGGCGAGGACGCGGCCGGGAAGACGCCCGGGGAGGCGCCCGAAGAGGCACCCGCCCCTGCCGCGCCGGAGCCCAGCACGGCAGACTGATCCGCATGGATCTTGGGCTCAAAGACCGGGTGTATGTACTGACCGGCGCCAGCCGGGGGCTGGGCTATGCCGCCGCGCGTGAACTGACCGCCGACGGCGCCCGGGTGGTGATCTCCGGGCGGGACGCCGGGGCGGCCGCCGCCGCGGCCGGCCGGCTGGGCGAGGGCGCCCTCGGAGTGGCCGCGGACAATGCCGACCCCGCCACCGCCGAGCGGCTGATCAGCACCGCCCGGGAACGCTTCGGCCGCTTCGACGGCATCCTGATCAGCGTGGGCGGGCCGCCCGCCGGTTCGGCCGACGGGATCGGCGACGAGCAGTGGCGGGCCTCCTTCGAAAGCGTCTTCCTGGGGGCGGTACGGCTGGCCCGGGCGGCCGCGGCGGAACTCTCCGAAGGCGGCGTGATCGGCTTTGTGCTGTCCGGCTCGGTCCATGAGCCCATCCCCGGACTGACCATCTCCAATGGCCTGCGGCCCGGCCTGGCCGGGTTCGCCAAGTCGCTCTCCCTGGAGCTCGGCCCCCGGGGCGTGCGGGTGGTGGGACTGCTGCCCAGCCGGATCGACACCGACCGGGTGCGGGAACTGGACGCGCTCTCCGGCGACCCGGAGACGGCCCAGGCCGAGCACTCGGCCCGGATTCCGCTGCGGCGCTATGGGACGCCCGAGGAGTTCGGGCGGTGCGCGGCGTTCCTGCTGTCGCCCGCCGCCTCCTATCTCACCGGGCTGATGCTGCCGGTGGACGGCGGGGCACGGCGCGAGTTCTGAGGCGCGGCCGGCCAGGGCACGGCGAGGACACCACTACTCCACCCGCTCCGCCCGGTGCCGCACAATCCGCAGCCGCACCCGGGCGGGCAGCTTGGTCAGCCCCACCGAACTGCGCGCATGGTCCAGCGCCTCGGTGCACAAGCGGTGCAGCGCGGCGGCCGGGGCCGAGTGCGCGGCCAGGGTCAGGGTCACCCGGGCCTCGGGGGCGGTGCGCCGCCCGGTCAGGGTGACCACCGCGTCCTCGACCCCGGCCGCCTCCGCCGCCTCGGCGGACATCGCCTCCTCCAGGGCCCCGGCCCGTAGCAGCACCATGTCCGCGTCACCGCTGTCACCGCCATGGACCAGGACCGTGTCCAGCCGGCGCCGCCGCACCTGGGCCAGCAGCCAGCACAGGGCCAGCAGCACCAGCAGCGAGAGCACCGTGATCACCACCGGCCACCACCAGTCACCGCCCCGCCGGCGGCGCCGGGCGGCAGCGCTGAGCAGGACGTCATGGGCCCCGGCGAAGGGCCAGCCGGCGGGCAGCGCAAGCCCCCAGCGCCGCCGCAGGTCCAGCGCACCGACCAGAACCGCCGCGCCCAGCGCCACCAGCAGCAGCCCGGCCAGGGCCAGCAGCACCCGGTTGACGGTCTTCAGCACCACTCTCACCCCCTCACCGCTTCACCGCACGATGCACCCGCACCACGAGCACCGGCTGCCGGTCCAGCCCCAACTCCCTTACCGCTTCGGCCAGTACGGCGTCCACATCGGCCCGGACCTCCGCCAGGTCCCGGAAGTGCGACTGGACGCGGACCCGGATCGCCCGCCGGCCCACCTCGGTACGTACCGAGCGCACCCCGGAGATCTCCATCACCCGGTCCCGGAGTACCAGCGCCGCCGCCCGCCGGTCCAACCCGGCCCGTACCTCCGGCAGTTGGCGCCGCATCGGCAGCACCCCGCGCAGCCCCGGGGTGACGGCCAGCACGATCAGCCACAGCCCCAGCAGCACGGCCAGCACCGCGGCGGTGATCACCCAGCCGTTGCCCAGCGGGCGGTGGGCCAGCTCATGGGCCAGCCGGCGGCGCCAGCGCATGCCGGGGTGGCCGGCGCGTACCGCCGCCACGTCATAGAGGAACAGCGCCGAGACGGCCAGCAGCGCCAGGGCGACGACGGCCGCCGGCACCCGCCGGGCCGACCAGAACCGGCCGGAGGGTTCCGGCTCCGGCGGTGGGCCCTTGCCCAGATGGACGGGACCGCTCATCGCACCCGCTCCGCGCCCGCGCGGTCCAGATGCGGCGAGTGCAGCCGCTCCACCGTGATCACCACCTCCGGCACCCGCATGCCCGCCAACGTCCCGATGCGCTCGGCGACTTGGCGGCGTACCGCACGACATCGGGCACCGAGGTCCGCCGGGTAGCCGAGCTCCATATGAAGTCGTACCCGCGCGGTCTCGTCCCGCACGACCACCGAGGCGGTGGGTGGAGCATGACCCGCGCGCAATTCACCGGCGAGCGCCTCGCGCGCTGCCTGGGAGGCGATTTTCGCCACCACGCGCTCCGCCACCCGGGTGGCCCCCCGCTCTCCCGGCGGTACCTCGCACCCTCCCCCCATCGCCTACCTCCGCCGTCCGTCACGCTCGCGGTCCCTCTCGCGCGGCCGGAAGAAGTCGCCCGGCTCAAGGTCCCCGTCCAGGAACCGGCCGGCCACAAACCCGACGGCACCCAACGCCGCCACCAGCAGAAAGGCCCCGAAGCCGCCGAAGTACCCGGCGAATCCGAGCGCCATACCGGCGATCATGCCGGCCACGGCCATGCTCATCACTGAATCCTCGGCGTCGTCTCTTCCTCTTCCTCATCGGGCAGTTTCACATCGCTCACCGCGATGTTGACCTCCACGACCTCCAGGCCGGTCATCCGCTCCACCGCCGCGATGACGTTCTCCCGCACCGCGCGGGCCACATCCGCGATGGCCACGCCGTACTCCACCACGATCTCCAGGTCGAGCGCGGTCTGTACCTCGCCGACCTCCGCCTTCACTCCCCGGGCGACGGACTTGCCGCCGCCGGGCACCCGGTCGCGTACCGCGCCGAAGGTACGGGCCAGGCCGCCGCCCATGGCATGGACGCCCATCACATCGCGGGCGGCCATCCCGGCGATCTTCTCCACGACCCCGTCGGCGATGGTGGTCCGGCCCCGTTCAGCCGGTGCGACCTGCGGTTCCTTGGCCGGGGTATCGGTGCCTGCCGGATTGTCGGTCATCGTCGATCGCCTCTCTTCCAGGGAAGCGTCCAAGGGAAGGGAAAGTCGTTCACCGGTCCTTTTGTCCACCTTAGGGGCTGCTACGCAGATCGTCGCGGGCTTGACTGCGGCAGGCTGGTGGCATGGATGCGGACTCGCTGGCGGCGGCGGTACGGCGGCAACTCGCCCTGGGCAGGCTGCTGCCGCTGGGCGGCGCGGCGGACGGAGCGTGGATCACCGAGGCGGCGGCCGCCGATGCGCTGCGCCGGGCGGCGGCGTCGGTGCCGGGTGTCCGGCTGGGGGCGCTGCGGCTCTCCCCGGCGCGGCCGGGCGGGACGCACGCCCCTGTGGTGCCGCCTCCGCCCAGCGCCCTGCCGCCGGGGCGGCTGCGGATCGAGGCCGAGCTGACGGCCTCGGGCGACCAGCCGCTCCGGCCGGCCGCCGAGCGGCTGCGGGTGCGGCTGCTGGCGGCGGCCCGGGAAGGGCTGGGGCTGGCGGTCGAGGCGGTGGACCTCCGGGTGACCGGCCTGCTGGACGGCGCCCCGGAGCCTTCCCCCCACGCGGGGCCTCCCAGGAAGCCGGGCCCGGCGCCATCCATCCCGGGCGTCTCCGGCCTGGCCCCGGTCCTGGGCATCGCCCCGGCGGACGAGGGCCACCGCCAGGTGCAGATCGCTGTCGCGGACGGCTTCCGGGCCCTGGATGTGGCCCTGGCGGTACGACGAGCGCTGACCGGTGGCCCGGTGCGCACGGTGGCGGTAGTAGTCACATCGACGGGCGCCCCCTAAGAGGGCCTAACAGAATGTCTTGACTCGTCTGTAGGTGATCAGGCAGCAGGCGAGTTTGAGGAAGGCTTCGTGGATATCGTCGCGGATCTCCCATCGGATGCGGAGGCGGCGGAAGCCGTGGATCCAAGCATTCGTGCGCTCCACGACCCAGCGGACGACGCCCAGTCCAGAGCCATGGGCGACGCCGCGGCGGGCGATGACAGGCTTGATGCCTCGCTTCCACAGCAGTCTGCGGTACTTGTCGAAGTCGTAGCCCCGGTCGGCAAACAGTTGCCGGGGGCGGTGACGGGGCCGGCCTGTACGTCCTCTGATGTGAGGGATCGCGTCGAGCAGGGGCAGCAGCTGGGTGATGTCGTTCCGGTTTCCTGCGGTGAGGGTGATGGCCAGGGGGGTGCCGTGCGCGTCGGTGATCACGTGGTGCTTGGAGCCCGGTCGGGCACGGTCGACCGGGCTCGGACCAGTTTTGGGCCGCCCCTCAGGGCCCTGCGGTGCGAGCCGTCGATCACCGCCCTTGACCAGTCCAGCTTCCCGGCCCGGTGCAGCTCGGTGAGCAACACCCGGTGGAGGCCGTCCCAGACGCCGGCCTCGTTCCAGTCCCGCAGCCGGCGCCAACAGGTCATGCCGGAACCGAAACCGAGTTCCTGAGGGAGCCACTCCCACTGAATGCCGGTATGGAGCACGAACAGGATCCCCTGCAGGCACTTACGGTCGTCGAGCGGGAGACGCCCGGTATGACGCAGACGGCGTCGGCGAACCGGCAACAACGGTGCAACGCGCTCCCACAGGTCATCCGACACCAGCCACGGCGGCCCGCTCTTACTCACATCAGGTCAACGACCATGCCAACCCAGGGACATGGGTCACCCGCCCATTCTGTTAGCTCCTCTAAGGGGCGCGGGGAACTGCGCGATCAACCACCCACAGCCCGCAGCCGGACGGCAGGGTCATCGGCAGACGCCGTATCGCCGCCGGCCGCGGCCCGGTGGGCACCGCACAGCGCGCCCCCAAGGGGGCAACGCCTACTCCCCCACGCCCGCCAGATCCCGCAGCCGGCGCGCCTGCGCGCCCCGCTCGGCGGCGCGCTGTTCCTCATAGGTGCGGCCCACCGCACCACGCAGCAGCGCCTTGGTCTCGACCACCGCGTTCCGCGGGGCGGCCAGCAGGGCCGCGGTCAAGTCCTCGACCGCACCGGCGAGTTCGGCGGCCGGAACGACCACATTGGCCAGCCCGATCAGCTCGGCCTCGGCGGCGTGGACAAAGCGCCCGGTGGCGCAGATCTCCAAGGCACGGGCATAGCCGACCAGTTGGACCAGCGGCTGGGTGCCGCCGAGGTCGGGCACCAGTCCCAGGCTGGTCTCGCGCATCGCGAACTGCACATCGTCCGCGCACACCCGCAGGTCGCAGCCGAGGGCGAGCTGGAAGCCGGCCCCGATGGCATGCCCCTGCACGGCGGCTATGGAGACGATGTCATTGCGCCGCCACCAGGTGAACGCCTCCTGGTAGCGGGCGATTTCGGCGTCCAGGTCGGCATCCGAGCCACGGGCCAGGTCGATAAAGGACGGCTCACCCTCGAAGCCCTCGGGCGTGAACGCCTGCCGGTCCAGCCCGGCGGAGAAGGACTTGCCCTCGCCGCGCAGCACCACCACCCGCACGCTGCCCGGAAGCTGCCGCCCGGCCTCGACCAGGGCCCGCCACAGGGCGGGCGACTGGGCATTGCGCTTCGCGGGGTTGGTGAGGGTAATGGTGGCGACCGCGTCATCGACGGTGAGCCGTACGCCGTCCTGGTCGAGCAGGGCCTTGGGGCCGGTCATGGGAAGCCTCCGAATTCGGCTGCAGTCGCAGTTGGTTGACTGCACAGTAACCACCCGGCCGACTGCTCGGCCGACCGGGTGGCACTGCCCACGTTCGCTGCCCGGACGGTGCGCGGCTCAGACCGAGGCGGCCTTCTTGCCGCGCGTAGCTCCGCCGCGACCCCGCAGGATCACGCCGGATTCGCTGAGCATCCGGTGAACGAAGCCATAGGAGCGGCCGGTCTCTTCGGCCAACGCCCTGATGCTCGCACCGGCGTCGTACTTCTTCTTCAGGTCTGCCGCGAGCTTCTCGCGCGCGGCGCCGGTCACCCGGCTGCCCTTTTTCAGAGTCTCAGCCACCCGTGCCTCCTCATGGGAGATGCGCCTCTTGTCTCTCATGATCACCCCTAGCCGGGATCCTGGCCACCCATTCGGCAAGGTCGATAACAGAAGGTTTCCGGGCGGGAGGCCGAGAAGGGCGCCCGGAACAACCGATTCCGCCCGTTCCGGTCCGTACGGCCGTCCGGGTTGCGCCTTGAATCGGCAGGTCAGGGGTAGCGCGGGGAGCGCGGGGCGGCCGGCCGGCCCGGGCCGGGGCCGGTGCGCGCGCCGGAGCGCGGCACCACACCGGGGGATGAGCCGTCCTCACTCAGATGAAGGATCACGCATCGGCCGAATGATCCGGACCGGGTGATCAATGGGTGACCAGCGGGTGATCAGGCAGACCCTCAGGCGAGGCTGACCAGGTCCGCGTAGTCCGGGCCCCACAGGTCCTCGACGCCGTCCGGCAGCAGGATGATCCGCTCCGGCTCCAGCGCCTCCACGGCGCCCTCGTCGTGGGTCACCAGCACCACCGCGCCGGTGAAGGTGCGCAGCGCGGAGAGGATCTCCTCGCGGCTGGCCGGGTCCAGGTTGTTGGTGGGCTCGTCCAGGAGCAGCACATTGGCCGAGGAGACCACCAGGGTGGCCAGGGCCAGCCGGGTCTTCTCACCACCGGAGAGCACTCCGGCCGGCTTGTCCACGTCGTCGCCGGAGAACAGGAAGGAGCCCAGCACCTTGCGGACCTCGACCAGGTCAAGGTCGGGGGCGGCGGAGCGCATGTTCTCCAGGACCGTGCGGTCGGGGTCCAGGGTCTCGTGCTCCTGGGCGTAGTAGCCCAGCTTGAGGCCGTGGCCCGGGGTGACCTGGCCGGTGTCCGGCTTCTCGGTGCCGGCCAGCAGGCGCAGCAGGGTGGTCTTGCCCGCGCCGTTGAGGCCCAGGATGACCACCCGGGAGCCCCGGTCGATGGCCAGGTCCACGTCGGTGAAGATCTCCAGCGAGCCATAGGACTTGGACAGGCCCTCGGCCATCAGCGGGGTCTTGCCGCAGGGCGCGGGATCGGGGAAGCGTAGCTTGGCCACCTTGTCGGAGGCGCGCGCGGCCTCCAGGCCGGACAGCAGGCGCTCGGCGCGGCGGGCCATGTTCTGGGCGGCCACGGTCTTGGTGGCCTTGGCCCGCATCTTGTCGGCCTGGGCGTTGAGTGCCGCGGCCTTCTTCTCGGCGTTCTGCCGCTCCCGCTTGCGGCGCTTCTCGTCGGCCTCGCGCTGCTGCTGGTAGAGCTTCCAGCCCATGTTGTAGACGTCGATCACCGAGCGGTTGGCGTCCAGGTAGAAGACCTTGTTGACGACCGTCTCCACCAGGTCGACATCGTGGGAGATCACCACAAAGCCGCCGCGGTAGGTCCTGAGGTAGTCGCGCAGCCAGGCGATGGAGTCGGCGTCCAGGTGGTTGGTGGGCTCGTCCAGCAGCAGGGTGTCGGCGTCCGAGAACAGGATCCGGGCCAGCTCCACCCGGCGGCGCTGGCCGCCGGAGAGGGTGTGCAGCGGCTGGGTGAGGATGCGGTCGGGCAGACCCAGGCTGGCGGCGATGGTGGCCGCCTCGGCCTCGGCGGCGTAGCCGCCCTTGGTGAGGAACTCGGTCTCCAGGCGCTCGTACTTCTTCATCGCCTTCTCGCGGGTGGCGCCCTTGCCATTGGCCATCCGGTCCTCGTTCTCGCGCATCTTGCGCAGCACCGAGTCCAGGCCGCGGGCGGAGAGGACGCGGTCGCGGGCGAGCACGTCCAGGTCACCGGTGCGCGGGTCCTGCGGGAGGTAGCCGACCTCACCGGAACGGGCGATGGTGCCCGCGGCCGGCATGCCCTCGCCCGCCAGGCACTTGGTGAGGGTGGTCTTGCCGGCGCCGTTGCGGCCCACCAGGCCGATGCGGTCGCCCTTGGCGATGCGGAAGCTGGCGGACTCGATGAGGACGCGTGCGCCGGCGCGCAGCTCGATGCCGGAGGCGGTGATCAAGGGAACTACTCCTGAGCAGGGTGGACGGCGGTGGGACGGAGGCCTGGGTACGGCCGCGCGCGCCGGTGGGCGGGCGGGCGGCGCCGTCTAATCCGCGAGGAGAGAAGCCATGGAGACGATTCTACCGGGGTGATGCAAGCGGATTTCCGGGGACGGCCGCGGGTACTCGGGACGGAGGCGGTGCCGGACGGGGTGCGACAAGCACCGGGAGACCGGGAGAGGTGGGCGTCATGCCGGATACGACCTCGGGGATGACCGTGGCCAGGCCGGCCGTCTGTCCGGCCCTGCTGTACCGGGACGCCAAGGCCGCCCTCAAACAGCTGATCACGGCCTTTGGCTTCACCCAGTCCGCGTACTACGAGAGCGAGGACGGCACCGTCCTGCACGCCGAGCTGATCCATGGCAACGGCATGGTGATGCTGGGCTCGGCGGACCGCGCGGGCGCCTTTGTGGAGGCGATGGGCAGCGGCGGCCCGGCCGGGATCTATGTGGTGGTGGAGGACGTGGACGCGCACTTCGCCCGGGCCCGGGAGCATGGCGCGGAGATCCTGGCCGAGCCCGCCGACCAGGATTACGGCTCCCGCGACTACATGGCCCGCGATCTGGAGGGCAATGTGTGGACCTTCGGCACCTACGCCCCGTCCGGCCCGGAGACCAGCATCTGATCCCCGGGCCGGGGGCCGGTCAGCTGCCGCCCCGGTGCACCTGGAAGGCGGCCCGGCGGACCGCCTTGGCCAGCGCCGGGTCGGGGTGGGCGGCGGCCAGCGCCACCAGCACCTGCACGGTGCGCGGGTGGCCCACCGCCCGTACCTCCTCCAGCAGGCCGGGCACCGTGCCCTGGACCGCCGAGTCCAGGTGGCGGACCAGCAGCCGGCTCTCCCCGTGGTCGGCGACGGCGGCCGCGGTGTCCACCCAGAGCCAGGTCGCCTCCTCGCGGGTGAGCACCTCGGCGGTCTCCTCGGGGTCGTGCCCCTGCTGCTCGGCCAGCCAGAGCAGGGCGTACGGCCGCAGGCAGGGCTCCTCCACGGTGGCCCGCACCGCGCCCTCGGCGGGTCCGCCCACCGCGCGCAGCGCCTCGAAGGCCAGGCCGCGCACCAGCGCGTCATCGCCGCGGGCGGCCTCCAGCAGCTCGGCCACCGCGCTGCGTACCGGGCGGGCGGCGAGCCAGGCCCGGTACTCGGCGCGGGCCGGGCCGGGGGTGAGGTCGGCGCAGCCGCGCAGCATGGCCTCGGCGGACAGCTCGATATGGCCGGCCGGGCTCTGGGCGGCCACACAGATCTGCTCCAGCTTGACCCATACCGCCCAGTTGCCCAGCGGCGTCAACTGGGCCTGGGCGCTCCCGTCATGACCGTGCGTCTTGAGCGCGCCCACCGAGGCGAGGCCGGCCAGGGCCCAGTTCAGCAGCCCGGCCAGCGGGTCGGGGCCGGCGGCGGGTGGCACGGCCGGGCCGGCGGGCACGGCGGACGGTCCGTCATAGGGGATCTCGCAGCGCTCGGCGCGGATCTCGGCCACCCGCTGCTGGAGCAGGTCCAGCAGCATGGGCACCGGAACCGGGCCGGCCGACAGGTGCATCACGGACAGCAGTTGGGGGGCCGCCTCCACCACTTCGGCGGCGATCGCGGGGTCGGTGCCGGCCGGTTCGGGCAGCACCAGGGACCAGGCGTCGAAGAGGGCGACCCAGCCGCGCAGCACCGCGCTGTCGTCGCGGTCCCAGGCGGTGAGCCGCCAGCCGGGCCGGGCGGTGCCCTCGTGCAGCTCCAGCAGTCCGGCCAGCCGGGCCCGGTCCCATTCGGCGCGCACCTGGTGGGCCGTCATCCGCAGGGCGGCGGCGGCCTGTTCGACCGCCTGGGCGCCGAGGATGACGGGCGCGAGGCCGGGCTCGCACTCCTCGGCCGCCCAGCGGGCCAGCCGGACCGTGCCGGTGAGGTGGGCTCTGGCCTGCCGGGCGAGTTCCGGGCGGGGAGCGATGCCGGCCGGCGGTCGGGGAACCGGTCGGGTGCCGCGGTTCGCCACGGCCCTGCGGGCGGCGGCGATCGGCTGTCGGGGGACGAGTCTGAGCCGGGAGTCGCGCGGAGTACGGGACGTCACAAGAGCAGTCTTGCCGTTCACGCTCCGAAAACCCAATCGGAATGGACGATGCAGCCGGGCCGGCCGGTCGCCTTGCCCGCGAACCGGGTTGACGCCGTGGGGTGATGGCCGCGCAGGCCAGGGACGCGGGAGGCGGTACGGGCCGGTAGCGGAACCTCCGCCTCACCGCCCACCGGGCGTGCCCGGCGCTACATCAGCGGGGTGAGGAAGCGGCGCAGCGCCTCCTCGTAGCGGTGCGGGTCGGCGTTCCAGGCCGCCGCGTGCGGAGCCTCCCGGAACGAGCGCAGGGTGACCAGATCGGGCCGGAGCTCGGCGAGTTCGCGGGAGCGTTCCCAGGGGGCGAAGGCGTCGTCCGGGCCGTGCAGGATCAGGGTGGGTACGGACAGCCTGTCGGGTTCGCCCGCCCTGAGCAGGAGGCCGGGGTCCAGGCCGGCCCGGTGCCGGGCAGCCCGCACCGCATAGGGCACCAGCATCCTGGGCACCCGGTGCCGGGCCAGGGCGCGCAGGGTGGCCTGCCAGTCGAGCACCGGTGAGTCCAGCACCAGGCCGCTGACCCGGTGGCTGAGCGGGGAGTCCAGGGCGGCCAGCAGGGCCATGGTGGCGCCGGTGGACCAGCCGTGCAGCACCACCCGCCGGGCGCCGTTGCGCACCGCGTGCCCGATGGCGGCGTCCAGATCGTGCCACTCCTCGGCGCCCAGCCGGTTGATGCCGTCCAGGGCGGGCGGGGCGCCGGGGTCACCGCGCAGCGCGGGGGCCAGTACCGGCAGCCGCATCCGGTGCAGGAAGGGCAGCACCACCATGGGGTGCCGCCGGGTGGTGCCCAGGCCGTGCACGGCGATCACCCAGGTGTCCCGGGGGCCGGGCAGGAACCAGGCGGGCAGCGGTCCCAGTTCGCCCTCGACGCGTACCTCGGCGTGGTCCAGGCCCAGCGCGTCGCGCGGGTTGCCCGGGTACAGCTGGGGGCTGAACCAGACCTTGGCGCCGTGCTCGAGCCCGCCGTGCGGCACACGTTCCAGGTGCCGGACCACCCGGTCGGGCGGGTGCGCCACCTCGGCGACCGGCGGGCCGACGATGGCGTGCAGGTCCTTGCCGATCAGGGCGTAGGTGCCGGGGCGCACCGAGGCGGCGGTACGGGAGAGGGTGACGGTGGCCGTGTCGGCGGCGTGCACGGTGCAGCGCTCCTCGCCGGGCAGCGGACGGTCCGGGGGAACCCTGAGGGCGGCGTCACCCGCGTACCGCCCGGCGGCCAGTACGGCCGCCCCGGCACCCACCACGGTCGCTGCGGTCGTGGCCGCCTTGCGCAGGAGCATCGCTTCCAGTCTCGGCGCGGCGGCCGGATGCGGCCACCCGGGTGGCGGCGGGCGGGTGACCCGCGCGGCTCGCGGGCGGCCCGCACGGGCCATGAATGGCCCGCGCGGCTCAGTCCCGTCGTTGCCCGTAGCCGCGCAGCTTCTCGGTGGCGGCCGCCAGCCGGGCCGGGGTGAGCAGGGCCGGGGTGCGGCCGGGCACCGCGGCGGCGGTGAGCCAGACCCGGCACATCCATTCCAGCTGGGCGGTGCGGTCGTAGGCCTGGTCCAGCCCGGCGCCGTAGGTCAGCATCCCGTGGTTGGCCAGCAGGCAGCCGGTCCGCCCGTCCAGCGCCCGCAGCGCGCCGGCCGCCAGTTCCTCGCTGCCGTACAGGGCGTAGGGGGCGACCCGTACCGGGCCGCCGAGGGCGCCCGCCATGTAGTGGACGAGCGGCACCTCCTCGACCAGGGTGGAGACGGCGGTGGCGTGCACCGCGTGGGTGTGCACCACGGCGGCCGCGTCGGTGGCCCGGTAGACGGCCAGGTGCAGCGGCAGCTCGCTGGTCGGGGCCAGGGTGCCCAGCACCTGACGGCCGTCCAGGCCGACGCCGGTGATGTCCCCCGGGCCGAGCCGGTCGTAGGGCACCCCGCTGGGCGTGACAAGGACCACGTCGCCCAGGCGGGCCGAGACATTGCCGGAGGTGCCCACCACCAGCCCCTCGGCGGCGGTGCGACGGGCCGTGGCCAGCACTTCCGCCCATCGCGCCCGAACGTCCGGATCTTCCGTGCCACCCCTCATCGGGACCCACCTCCGGTTCGCGTCATCGTCGAGCCCGTCTCAGTTCACCTTCCGTTCACCCTGGCTCCTTACGGTCGCCGCGTACTGACCACCGGACTGATTGCCTGGGTGAATGGAACACATCACGCTTCTCATCGGGATCGTGATCGTCACGGCCTTGGTGTTCGACTTTACGAACGGCTTCCACGACACGGCCAACGCGATGGCCACCACCATCTCCACCGGGGCCCTGAAGCCCAAGGTCGCGGTGGCCATGTCGGCGGCGCTCAACCTCGTCGGCGCCTTCCTCTCCGTGGAGGTCGCCAAGACGATCTCCGGGGGCATCATCGACGAGAAGGCGGGCGTCAGACCAGAGGTGATTTTCGCCGGACTGGTCGGTGCCATCGTCTGGAACCTGCTGACCTGGCTGGCGGGCCTGCCCTCCAGCTCCTCGCACGCGCTCTTCGGCGGCCTGATCGGTGCCACGCTGGTCTCGGTCGGTACGCACGGCGTCCACGGTGATGCCATCGTGATGAAGGTGATCATCCCGGCCGTGGCCGCCCCGATCGTGGCCGGCGCCGCCGCCTGGGCCGCCACCCGGCTGACCTACCGGCTGTCCCGGGGCCGCGACGAGCAGGAGACCGCCAAGGGCTACCGCGCCGGGCAGATCGCCTCGGCCGCCCTGGTCTCGCTGGCCCATGGCACCAACGACGCCCAGAAGACCATGGGTGTGATCACCCTGGCGCTGGTCACCGGCGGTGTCATCGCCCCGCACTCCAACCCGCCGCTGTGGGTGATCGTCTCGGCCGGTCTGGCCATCGCCCTGGGCACCTACCTGGGCGGCTGGCGGATCATCCAGACCCTCGGCAAGGGCCTCACCGACATCCGCCCGGCCCAGGGCTTCGCCGCCCAGACCGGTGCCGCCACGGTGATCCTGGCCTCCTCGCACATCGGCTTCGCGCTCTCCACCACCCAGGTCTGCTCCGGTGCCGTGATGGGCGCCGGCATGGGCCGCAAGGGCGGCGTGGTGCGCTGGTCCACCGCCGGCCGCATGGTCATCGCCTGGTGCCTGACCCTGCCCGCGGCCGGCCTGGTGGCCGGCGGCGCGGCCCTGCTGGCCGACCAGGGCGGCTGGGGCGTGGCCACGGTCGCCGTCCTGGGCCTGGCCGTCAGCGGCGCCATCTGGATGGCCTCCCGCCGCAAGCCGGTCACCCACGCCAATGTCACCGAGCCGGCCCCGGCCGAGCCCGCCGGCGTGGTGACCACCGCCATGCAGGCCGTCGCCCCTCCCCCGGCGGGCCCGATCGCCACCCCCGTAGTCGAGCCGGCCGCGGCCGCCAGCTGAAGGAATCGTTCATGCACATCGACTGGATCGCCTTCGCGCAGGTCTTCGGCGTCAGCCTGGTGATGACCGTCGGACTGGTGGGCGTCTTCACCCTCGGCATCGTGGGCACCTCCGGCTCCTCCCGGAGCACGGCCGCCCGCGCCGGCGCCTACGCCTGCTACGCGCTCTGCGCGGCCGCCGTCGCCTACGGCATCTTCACGATCGTCGGCAAGTAACCTCCGGCGCTCACTCCCCGGCCCCCGGCTTCCGCCGGGGGCTTCGCCGTTGCCGTGACCAGGTGCCCAACCCCGGCCCGCGCGGGGCCCGTACGAAGTTGACGCCCCCCAACTCCCCGTGGTGGACTGCCGAGGCCAAACGGCGACAGCCCAGAGGAAGCCGGTGAGAATCCGGCGCGGTCCCGCCACTGTCACCGGGGAGTCGCTCCCCGGAAGCCAGGAACTCTCGTCGCCGGTCACGTCGAGCCAGGGCGCGGACCCTGAGTGAGGACACACCGCCATGCCCGGCCGCAGCCGTCCCTTGCCCAGCGCACCCCTGTTCCGCCGGAGCATCACCGGCTGACCCATGCGCGCCGACCCCCTCACCTTCGCCTGCGGCGCGACCCTCGGTTTCCTCGGCGACCTCGCCTTCGGCGACCCGCGCCGAGGCCACCCGGTGGCCGCCTTCGGCCGCGCCGCGCTCACCGTCGAACGCCGTCTGTGGCGCGACGACCGCGCCGCCGGAGCCCTGCACACCCTGGTCTGTGCCGGTGGCACCACCCTGGCCGCCGCCCTGCTGGCCCGCGCCGTACACGACCGGCGCCCCGCCTCCGTCGCGCTGACCGCCGCCACCACCTGGGCCGTGATCGGCGGCACCTCGCTGGGCCGGGAGGCCCGCGCCATCGGCCAGGCCCTCCAGGCCGGCGACCTGGCCGCCGCCCGGGCCCGCCTGCCCCACCTGTGCGGCCGCGACCCCCAGTACCTGGACGAGGCCCAGATCGCCCGCGCCGTGGTGGAGTCGGTGGCCGAGAACACCTCCGACGCGGTGGTCGGCGCCCTGGTCTGGGGCGCCCTCGCCGGCGCCCCCGGCCTGGCCGCCTTCCGCGCCGTCAACACCCTGGACGCCATGGTCGGCCACAAGTCGCCGCGTTACCGCCGCTTCGGCTGGGCCTCCGCCCGGCTGGACGACCTGGCCGGCTGGCCGGGCTCCCGGCTCACCGCCGCCCTGGCCGTACTCGCCGGACCCGACCCGCGCGGCGCCTGGCGGATCGCCCGGCGCGACGCCGGAAGCCACCCCAGCCCCAACGCGGGCCCGGTGGAAGCCGCGTTCGCGGGCGCCCTGGGCGTCCGCCTGGGCGGCACCCTGGCCTATGCGGGCCGGGTGGAACACCGGCCGGTGCTGGGCGCGGAGAACCGCCCGGTCGCCGTCCCCGACATCGAACGCGCCGTCCGGCTCTCCCGCCGGGTGTCGGCGCTGGCCCTGGTCACCGCCATATCCGGCCGGGGAATGGGCAGTTTGCTGCGGAAGGCCGCACCGCGGGCCATGCGGCGGACCACAACGAGGAGGAACCGTGGCTGAGTTGGGCGGGGGCCTGCTGGTGGCGGGCACCACCTCGGACGCGGGCAAGAGCGTGGTGACCGCCGGCATCTGCCGCTGGCTGGTCCGCAAGGGCATCAAGGTGGCGCCCTTCAAGGCGCAGAACATGTCGCTGAACTCCTTTGTCACCCGGGACGGCGCCGAGATAGGCCGCGCCCAGGCGATGCAGGCCGCGGCCGCCCGTGTGGAGCCCTCGGCGCTGATGAACCCGGTGCTCCTCAAGCCCGGCAGTGACCGCAGCAGCCAGGTGGTGCTGATGGGCAAGCCGGTGGGCGAGTTGAGCGCCCGCGGCTACCATGCCGGGCGCCAGGAGCAGCTGTTCGGCACCGTCACCGAGTGCCTGGCCGAACTGCGCCGCACCCATGACGCGGTGATCTGCGAGGGCGCCGGCAGCCCTGCCGAGATCAACCTGCGCCGCAGCGACATCGTCAATATGGGCATCGCCCGGGCCGCCCGGCTGCCGGTGGTGGTGGTCGGCGACATCGACCGCGGCGGCGTCTTCGCCTCCTTCTTCGGCACCACCGCCCTGCTCTCCCGCGAGGACCAGGCGCTGATCGCGGGCTATCTGGTCAATAAGTTCCGCGGCGATGTGACCCTCCTCGAGCCCGGCCTGGAGATGCTGCGCGATCTCACCGGCCGCCCCACCCTCGGGGTGCTGCCCTTCGCCCATGGCCTGGGCATCGACGAGGAGGACGGACTCCGGGTCTCCCTGCGCGGCGCGGTACGCGAGTCCGTGGTCGCCCCGCCGCACGGCCGGGACATCCTCCGGGTGGCCGTCTGCGCCATCCCCCTGATGTCCAACTTCACCGATGTGGACGCGCTGGCCGCCGAACCGGGCGTGGTCGTACGGTTTGTGGACCGCCCCGAGGAACTGGCCGACGCCGACCTGGCCGTCATACCCGGCACCCGGGGCACCGTACGGGCCCTGGCCTGGCTCCGCGAACGCGGCCTCGCCGGCGCCCTGGCCCGCCGCGCCGCCGAGGGCCGCCCCGTGCTCGGCATCTGCGGCGGCTTCCAGGTACTGGGCGAACGCATCGAGGACGAGGTGGAGTCCAGGGCCGGCGTGGTCGAGGGCCTGGGCCTGCTGCCGGTACGGATCCGCTTCGCCCCCGCCAAGACCCTGGCCCGCCCGGTGGGTTCGGCCCTCGGCGAGCCGGTGGAGGGCTACGAGATCCACCATGGGGTGGCCGAAGTCCTGGGCGGGGAAACCTTCCTGGACGGCTGCCGGGTCGGCTCCGTCTGGGGCACCCACTGGCACGGCTCCCTGGAGAGCGACGGCTTCCGCCGCGCGTTCCTGCGCGAGGTGGCCCGGCAGGCGGGCCGCTCCTTCGTCCCCGCCCCGGACACCGGCTTCGCGGCCCTGCGCGAGGAGCAGTTGGACCGGCTGGGCGATCTGATCGAAGAGCACGCGGATACGGAGGCCTTGCTCACCCTGATCGAGAAGGGGATGCCGGTGGGTGCCCCCTTCATACCCCCCGGGGCGCCGTAACGGCGGGGTTGTGAGCAGTCGTGCCGCCCATGCGGCACGAGTGGGCACAACCCGGCCACCGGCCCGCACCCGACCGCGAAACCCAGGGAGGAACCCACCCCATGCCCACCGCCACCTACCCCTTCACCGCCATCGTCGCCATGGACGACATGCGGCTGGGCCTCCTGCTCAACGCCGTCTCCCCCGCCATCGGCGGAGTGCTCGTCCGTGGCGAGAAAGGCACCGCGAAATCCACGGCCGTACGAGCCCTCTCGGCGCTGCTGCCGGAGATCGACGTGGTCGCCGGGTGCCGGTTCGCCTGCGATCCATCGGCACCGGACGCGGCCTGCCCGGACGGCCCGCACCCCGCCCCGGAACGCACCGCGCGAGCGGCCCGCATGGTCGAACTCCCCGTCGGTACCTCCGAGGACCGGCTCGTCGGCTCCCTGGACATCGAGCGCGCCCTTGCCGAGGGCGTCAAGGCATTTGAACCCGGCCTGCTGGCCGACGCCCACCGGGGCGTGCTCTATGTGGACGAGGTCAACCTTCTCGGCGACCACCTCATCGACTCCTTGCTCGACGCGGCCGCCATGGGCGCCGCCCATGTGGAACGCGAAGGCGTCTCTGTCCGCCACTCCGCCCGCTTCCTCCTCGTCGGCACCATGAACCCCGAGGAGGGCGAACTCCGCCCCCAACTCCTCGACCGCTTCGGCCTCACCGTGGAGGTCGCCGCCTCCCGTGAGCCGGAGGAGCGGGTGGAGGTCGTCCGCCGCCGTCTCGCCTATGACGAGGACCCGGCCGCCTTCGCCGCCAAGTGGGCCGCCGAGGAAGAGGCGTTGCGCGAGCGCATCGCCGCCGCCCGCGCCCTGCTGCCGGATGTACGGCTCGGCGATGGCGCCCTGCGCCGGATCGCCGCCGTCTGCGCGGGCTTCGATGTCGACGGCATGCGCGGCGACATCGTCACCGCCCGTACCGCCACCGCCCTGGCCGCCTGGGCCGGCCGCACCGAGGTGACCACCGAGGACATTCGCCAGGCGGCCCTGCTCTCGCTCCCCCACCGCCGCCGGCGCAACCCCTTCGATGCCCCCGGCCTCGACCAGGCCAAACTGGACGAGATCCTCAGCCGGTTCGAGGAGGACGAGGACGACCCGGAGCCGCAGGATCCCGGCCCGGACAACCCGGATCCCAACGGCCCGGATCCCGACGGCCCGGGCCCCGACGGTCCCGACGACCCCAATGGCCCCGGCGGCGGACAGCCCCCGCACCACCGGGACACCAACGACCCCGCCGGCCAACTGCCGCCCCAGCGCGAGGACTCCACCGCCGGGCAGGACGCCACCGCCCCCGACGCCGCCGGCGAGCAGCCGCAGGCACAGCCGGCCGGCGCCGCCTCCGACGCCCCACCCGTGTCCCCCACCGACCCCTTCCGCACCCGCAAATTCGACGTCCCCGGCCTGGGCGACGGCGCCGCCGGACGCCGTTCCCGTGCCCGTACCGCGCACGGCCGCACCACCGGCGCCCGCCGCCCCCAAGGCCACCTGTCCCGGCTGCACTTGGCCGCCACCGTCCAGGCCGCCGCCCCGCACCAGCGCGCCCGTGGCCGCTCCGGCCCCGGCCTGGTCGTCCGCCGCGACGACCTGCGCGAGGCGGTCCGCGAGGGCCGCGAGGGCAACCTTGTCCTCTTCCTGGTGGACGCCTCCGGCTCCATGGCGGCCCGCAAGCGGATGAGCGCCGTCAAGGGCGCGGTGCTCTCCCTCCTGCTGGACGCCTACCAGCGCCGCGACAAGATCGGGATGATCACCTTCCGGGGCACCGCCGCCGAGGTGGCCCTGCCGCCCACCTCCTCGGTGGACGCCGGCGCGGCCCGGCTGCGCCAACTGCCCACCGGGGGCCGCACCCCGCTCGCCGCCGGCCTGCTCCAGGCGCATGAGGTGCTGCGGGTGGAGCGGCTGCGCGACCCCTCGCGCCGTCCGCTGCTGGTGGTGGTCACCGACGGCCGGGCCACCGGCGGCGTGGAACCACTGCCCCGGGCACGGCACGCGGCCCGGCTGCTGGCCGGACAGGGCATCGCCTCGGTCGTGGTGGACTGCGAGTCCGGGCCGGTACGCCTGGGCCTGGCCGCCGAACTGGGCCGCGAGCTGCGCGGCCCCGTGGTGACCCTCGATGATGTGCGCGCGGAGAACGTCTCCGCGCTGGTACGGACCGTTCGCGCAGACAGGAGGGCCGCCTGATGCCCAAGGGACAGCCGCTGGTGGTACCCGAGGACGGGCTCACCACCCGCCAACGCCGCAACCGCCCGCTGGTGTTCGTACACACCGGCGTCGGCAAGGGCAAGTCCACCGCCGCCTTCGGCCTGGCGCTGCGCGCCTGGAACCAGGGCTGGCCGATCGGGGTGTTCCAGTTCGTCAAGTCCGCCAAGTGGCGGGTCGGCGAGGAGCGCGCGCTGCGCGTCCTGGGCGACTCCGGTGAGGGCGGCACGGTCGCCTGGCACAAGATGGGCGAGGGCTGGTCCTGGGTGCAGCGGGACATCGCCTCCAGCGAGGAGGCGGCGCGCGAGGGCTGGGAGCAGGTCAAGCGGGACCTGGCGGCCGAGTCCTACCGCCTCTATGTACTGGACGAGTTCGCCTACCCCCTGCACTGGGGCTGGATCGACACGGACGAGGTGGTCTCCGTCCTCCGTGACCGCCCCGGCACCCAGCATGTGGTGATCACCGGCCGCAACGCCCCGGAGAAGCTGGTGGAGTTCGCCGATCTGGTCACCGATATGAGCAAGGTCAAGCACCCCATGGACACCGGCCAGAAGGGCCAGCGGGGCATCGAGTGGTGACGCACGTACCCCGCCTGGTCATCGCCGCCCCGGCCTCCGGCAGCGGCAAGACCACCGTCGCCACCGGCCTGATGCGGGCCTTCACGGACGCCGGGCTGACCGTCTCCCCGCACAAGGTCGGTCCCGACTACATCGACCCGGGCTACCACGCCCTGGCCACCGGCCTTCCGGGCCGCAACCTGGACGCCTACCTCTGCGGCCCGGACCGCATCGCCCCCCTCTTCCTCCATGGCGCGGCGGGCTGCGATCTCGCCATCGTCGAAGGCGTGATGGGCCTCTTCGACGGTGCCAGTGGCCAGGGCGAGCTGGCGTCCACCGCCCATGTCGCCAAACTGCTGCGGGCCCCCGTGGTCCTGGTGGTGGACGCCTCCTCGCAGTCCCGTTCGGTGGCGGCCCTGGTGCATGGCTTCGCCTCCTGGGACCCGGAGGTACGGGTCGCGGGCGTCATCCTCAACAAGGTCGGCTCCGACCGCCATGAGGCTTTGCTGCGCGAGGCCCTGGGCGAGTCGGGGGTGCCGGTGCTGGGCGTACTGCGCCGGGCCCCGGCGATCAGCGTCCCCAGCCGCCACCTGGGCCTGGTCCCGGTCGCCGAACGGCGCACGGACGCACTGGACTCGGTCGAGGCACAGGCCGAACAGGTACGCGCCAGCTGCGACCTGGACGCCCTGCTGGCCCTGGCCCGCAGCACACCGCCGCTGCCGGGCCCGGCCTGGGAGCCACCCCCCTCCGCCGCGGTCCCCGGCTCCCCCGTGATCGCCATGGCCGGCGGCCCCGCGTTCACCTTCTCCTACGCCGAGCACACCGAGCTGCTGACGGCGGCGGGCGCGCAGGTGGTCCCCTTCGACCCTCTGCACGATGAATCCCTGCCCCCCGGCACCTCCGGCCTGGTCATCGGCGGCGGCTTCCCCGAGGTGTACGCCCCGGAACTGTCCGCCAACGAGCCGCTGCGCACGGCGATTTCGGAGCTCGCGGCAAGCGGGGCGCCCCTGGTCGCCGAGTGCGCGGGCCTGCTCTACCTCGCCCGCTCACTGGACGGCAAGCCGATGTGCGGCGTCCTGGACGCCGACGCGCGGATGTCCGAACGCCTCACCCTCGGCTACCGCGAGGCGGTGGCCCTCACCGACAACTCCCTTGCCCTGGCCGGGACCCGGGTACGCGGCCATGAGTTCCACCGCACGGTGACCACCCCCGGCGCGGGCCCGTCCCCCGCCTGGGGCGTGACCCACCCCCAACGCGCCGTCGAGGGCTTCACCCAGGGCGGCGTCCACGCCTCCTACCTCCACCTCCACTGGGCCGGCGCACCGGAGCTCGCCCGGCGCCTGGTGGCGAACGCGGCGGAGCCGCGGCTAACCGGCCGTGAGATGTACGCGCTTGATGTTGACCGATAGCGTGGGGAACCCGTCACCGGGCCCGTTCTGGTCGTCCTCGCCGCCTGCCGCGATCTTCTGCAGCACCTTGAGGCCGCCGGTCACCTTCCCGAACGGCGTGTAGGCGGGCGGGAGTTTGGTGTCCTTCCAGACAAAGAAGAACTGGCTGCCATTGGTGTTGGGCCCGGCGTTGGCCATCGCCACCGTCCCGGCGGGATAGGTGGCTCCGGCCAGATTCTCGTCCGGGAAGGAGTAACCGGGACCACCGCTCCCGGTGCCGGTCGGGTCACCGCACTGCAGCACAAAGATGCCCTTGGTGGTGAGCCGGTGGCAGTGCGTGTGGTTGAAATACGCGTGCTGCGCCAGGAACTTGAACGAATAGGTGGTGCACGGCGCCTTGTCGGTCAGCGCCCGGAAGGTGATGGCGCCCTGGTTGGTGCGCAGCGTGGCTCTGTAGGGTCTGGCGGCCTTGACCGGGTCGAAGACCGGTATCCCCTTGAAGTTGTCCGCGGGGACGGCGGGCGTATAGGTGCAGGCGGCCGGCTGCGCGGGCGGCGGCGCGGTGGCTGCTGCGGCCTGTGTGGCGGCGCCGAGCGGAAGCAGCGCGGCGGCGGCGAGCAGGGCGTACGGCTTACGGGGCACGAGACGGTTCCCTTCTTCCCTTCGGGAGCATCACCTGACGGGCATCGGTGCAACGGCTCGGCAGCTTGCCGTTGTTGGAGTCCGCAGGCAATCCCCTGGGCGGCCCGGGATTTTCCATGGCCACAGCCGAAGGCCGTCCGGCGCCGCCAAACCGCGAGCGCCGCCCGCCATTGCCGCCCCGTGCTCCCCGCCGAAAACCACGGCGGGTCCGATCAGTACAGGACCTCACCCATCGGGGAGCTGTCGCCCACCACATAGGCGCGGATCGCCGCCAGATAGGCATCGCGGGCGACCAGCCCATCGCCATCGGTGTCCAGGGCGTCAAACGCGGCCTCGGCGTTGCCGGGCGGATTGTTCAGCGCGGTACGGAGGGTGGTGAACTCGGCCTGATTCAGGGCTTTGTCCCCATCGGCGTCGACAAGGTCGAACAGCGACCCCAGTGCGAACCGGCAGATGTTGTCGAACTTGTCGGCGTCCACCCAGGCGTCGTACTCCTCGAAGGTCAGCCGGCCGTCCGCATTCGCGTCCATTGCCCGCCATGCCTTGGCGCCTTCCGCGCGGGCGGTGACAACCAACGGGTCGTCCTCCGTACGCCCCGTCGCCTGGACCACCCGGTCGATCCGGGAGAGGTAGTCATGCGCCGAGATGACGCTGTCCCCGTCCCTGTCCATCATCGCGAAAACCCGCCGGGTGGGGGTGGTGGCGGTGGTGGTCGTACGGTCCACTCGATTCCTCCTGCTCGCTTCGGCTCAACAAGGGCTCACTCGTCCCGTGACTTCCTACCCCCGGCCCGCTTCGCCTCTCATGCGGTCACCGCAAGGGGTGAGTTCGGGCAGGAGCGGCAGCGCGTCGAGGTGCGCGTGCGAGCGGGTGCGCGCCGGCGGCATACTTCGAGGCGCTGGAGTGGTAGCTGCGCCCGGGGGCAGTCAAGAGGCGGCAGCTACGGACGTGTTGGAGGGTGTGTGTTCCGGATGCGCGGCACGGCGGTATCGCTGGGGGCCCTGGCACTGATGGTCTCGTCGTTGGTATGGGCACCGGCCGGCCAGGCCGGGACCGGCGGGGATGGAGCCGGTAGGGAAGGGGCCGTCACCTGCACGGGCCATTCCATGAGCCGCTACGACCCACCGCTGACCCTTGCCCCTCAGCCGACCCGCAACCACGCGCAGGTGCGCTACACCTGCACCACCGCCCCCGGCCGCACCGTCGCTGCCACCGGCGTCTTCAACTCGTCCCCGGTGGTGGCGTCCTGTGTATCCACGTCCAAGGCCGGAGGCATGGAAACCGTCCGGTTCGCCGACGGCGGACGGTCGTTGATCGCCCTCGACAGCGCCACCACGGCCCGGGTCGCGGGCGTCCTGGCCACCGTGCAGTCGGGCCGGGTCACCGAAGGGCGTGGTGCGGGACACTTCGTACGGCGGACCGTGACCTTCCCACCCCGCCAACTGCCCACGGACTGCCTCACTTCCGGCATCCAGCACAATGAGGCCGCCGTCCAGCTGGAGATCCTGCCGTAGCCCCCACCCTCTCTCCGAAGACGCAGGCCCCGTTCCACGATAGGCAACCTGACGACAAGGTAGGCCTGGCAGGATCGACGCATGACGAAGTCGATGCTGGTCCTGGGCGGCTCTCACTTCCTCGGGCGCGCCATCGCCGAGGCAGCGCTCCGCGACGGGTGGCAGGTCACAGTCTTCAACCGAGGGAAGTCGGCTCGTGACCCCGAAGGAGTGACATCCGTACGCGGCGACCGAACGAACATCGACGACCTTGCAAGGCTCGCCGGGCTCGGCCCTTGGACGGCGATTGCCGACACCTCGGGCATGACCCTGGCCGCCGTTGAAGGCGCCACGCGTATCCTGGCCAACTCCACGACGCGATACATCTATGTGTCGACCGTCTCTGTCTACGCGGGCTGGCCGCTCCTGCCGCTGCGGGAGGAGGATCCGACTCTTGCCGAAGAACCACCCGCTGTCGGCATGCCAGCAGACGTCAACGTTCCCTACGGCCAAGACAAGGCACGGTGCGAAAAGGTCGCTGCGGCAGCCCTTGAGGGCCGGCTGACGATTCTGCGCCCCGGCGTCATTCTGGGGCCTCATGAATACGTTGGGCGACTGCCCTGGTGGCTCCGTCGCGTGGAACGGGGCGGAAGCATCCTCGCTCCCGGACAGCCGGACCAACTGATCCAACCAGTGGATGTACGCGATGTGGCCGACTTCACCTGCCGGCGGGCCGAAGGTTCATGGAGCACCGCCAGGGCGTGACCAAACTTGTGGACCAGTACACGGCTTCCCTGCGGGATGCCTGTGAAGACTTGAAGAATCACCGGTCGGTCTTCACCGGATACGGTCGGATGCTGCTCGACGAGCTGTGCAGCTTCGCCGAACACATCGACTTCGGCCAAGTGGCCGACACGATCTCCAGCCCCGAGTTCGCGGGTTACCAGCCGGCCGTCTTCGCCGATTGATGCGCCCTACGGCTCGAACTGGATTCCCGCTTCGCGCGCAAGGCTCAGGGCCAGCTCCATAGCCCCTGGGCCTTGCACGGTTGCGCCCTTGAGACTTGCGGCCCCTCCCACGTCAATGAGGGTGCAGTTCTCGAACCGAACAACCCCCGTCTTGACGTTGGCGAACTGCGCACCGGTCAAGTCGCAGTTGACAAACCTCACGTTGTGCATATCGGCGGACTGGAAGTCGACTCCAATCATCTTGCAGTCGGCGAAAAGCACGCTGTAGAGCTTCATATGCCGGAAAAGCGCCGGCGCACTGATGCATCCCTCCACACGCACATCCCTGAACGTCCCTGACTTCCAAGTCGACCCCGTGAAACGGCTCCCTCGGACGGCGCATCGGATCAGGGACACGTCTTGCGCGGTCACTTCTGCGAAGTCGCACGTTTCAAAACGCGAATCGCTGAACTGGCTCCTGAGCAGACGGGAGCCTGTGAGGCGGGAACTCTCGAACACGCATCCCTCGATTTCGGCCGCCTCAACCTCCAGGCCGACGAAGGGTGTCCCGTCGTACCTGACTCCTTTGATGATGGCATCGTCATCCAGCTCGTCCTTCGGCTTCTCTGCCTGGCGGACGGCAGGAGACGACCGCGGCGCCTCCGGGTTCTTGACCCGTGCGATCCGTCCACCTTGGCGGTTGACCTGACCCATATGGATCTCCCTTTTCCGAATCGGCAGGTCCGCGGCTGTTCTCGACGCCAGCCCTTGGCCAGGCAGAAGGGATGAGTTGCAGAAACATGGCAACTTCGCGGCAGCCACGCCGCTTTGAGCTGGAACCTCGCGGGTCGCACACCATAGTGCCATTGGCATCCCACGCCCAATGTTGGAACACCCATGATTTTGCCGTCGGCTGCCCGCTGAGAAGATGACCCCATGAAGCCGGCCCCCACCAGCAACGCCCCCGCAGCCGCCCTCACGCTCGGTGTCGGCGCCCGCCGCGGCGTCACCCCGGACGAGGTGCTGGGTCTCATCGGGGAAGCCCTCGCGGCCGCCGGACCCGGCGTCGTCGCCGTGCTGGCGACCGTGGATGCCAAGGCCGCCGAGCCCGGCATCCTCGCGGCGGCGGAACGGCTGGGTCTGCCGGTCCGGGCCTATCCGGCGGTGGAGCTGGCCGGACAGGGGGTGCCGAACCCCTCGGCGGCGGTGCGGGACACCGCCGGGACGGGGAGCGTGGCCGAGGCGGCCGCGCTGCTGGCGGCCGGGCCGGGTGGGGTGCTGGTGGTGCCCAAGCGGAAGGCGCCCCGGGTCACGGTGGCCATCGCCCGCAACGGTACGGTTTGAGGATGCACATACCCTCCGAGCCCGATCTGCGCCACCATGGCGACGCCGAAGTACGCGGCGCGGGTGCCCAGTTGACGGACCTGGCGGTCAATGTGCGACAGGGCACCCCCCCGGCATGGCTGCGGGAGCACATCACCGCCTCACTGGAGACGCTGGCGGCCTACCCGGACGGCCGGGCGGCCCGGCGCGCGGTGGCGGCGCGGCATGGGCTGCCGGAGGAGCGGGTACTGCTGACGGCCGGGGCGGCGGAGGCGTTTGTGCTGATCGCCCGGGCGCTGGAGGCCAAGCGGCCGGTGGTGGTGCATCCGCAGTTCACCGAGCCGGAGGCGGCCCTGCGGGACGCCGGGCACTCGGTGGAGCGGGTGGTGCTGGACGCGGCGGACGGCTTCCGGCTGGATCCCCGGGCCGTGCCCGGGGACGCGGACCTGGTGGTGGTGGGCAACCCCACCAATCCCACGTCCGTGCTGCATCCGGCCACCGTGCTGGCCCGGCTGGCCCGCCCGGGACGCACCCTGGTGGTGGACGAGGCGTTTATGGACGCCGTGCCGGGCGAGACGGAGTCGCTGGCCTCGCGCACCGATCTGCCCGGCCTGGTGGTGCTGCGTTCGCTCACCAAGACCTGGGGGCTGGCCGGGCTGCGGGTCGGTTATGTGCTGGCTTCGCCGGGGACCATCGCCCGGCTGGAGCGGGCGCAGCCGCTATGGCCGGTGTCCTCGCCGGCGCTGGCCGCGGCCGAGGCGTGCTGCGGCCCCAAGGCGCTGGCCGAGGCGGCGCGCGGCGCGCGGCGGATCGCCGCCGAGCGGGAGTATCTGCTGGCGCGGCTGGCCGAGTTGGAGACGGTGACCGTCCGTACTCCGGCGGCCGGGCCCTTCGTCCTCATCCAGCTGCCGGACGCGGCCGGCGTACGGGTCCGGCTGCGCGGGCTGGGGTTCGCGGTCCGCCGTGGGGACACCTTCCCGGGCCTGGGCCAGGACCACCTGCGGGTGGCGGTGCGTGATGGCACCACCACGGACCGTTTTGTGGAGGCCCTGGCTCTCGTGGAATCGGAACGCCGGGCGAGCCTGTAGGGTCGGGTGCCCACCTCATCACCTGACCTGGCAGGAGCCCCCCATCGCCCAGAGCGAGATCGCCGCTCTTACTCGTCGCTTCGAGCAGGCGCAGGAGACGACCGGGCGCGAGTTCGGCATCGTCAAGTCCGACCTGACGGCCCTCCGGATCCAGGTCGGGAACCTGGAAGAGAAGGTCGCCAACCTGGACCAGAAGGTCGGCGACCTGGACGAAAAGGTCGGCAGCCTGGACCGCAAGGTGGGAACCCTCGACCAGAAGGTCGACCTGCTGGCAGAGGGCCTTCAGAGCCTGGGCGAGAAATTCGACCGCAACCAAGCGCAGATCATCGAGCTGCTCACCCGGCTGGTGGGCAAGAACCCGAACGCCGGCTGATCAAGCTTCGCCACGGCGCGAACACCCACGGAGCCCCGCCCGGGCCGATGACCGGGCAGGGCTCCCGCGAGCCCCCGGCTACCGCCGCCCCGCCGCGTCCCTCCTGCGCCGGGAGACGAGCAGCGCACCGCCGCCGCCCACCACCAGCAGCCCAGCCGCCGCCGCGATATAGGGGGTGGCCGAGGAGCCGCCGGTCTGGGCGAGGTGCTGGTGGTTCAGGGGCTTGTCGGCGGCGGTCTGCGGCTTGAGGTCGGTGCCCTTGGTGTCCGAGGAGGCGGTCTTCGCGGCCGGGGCCTCGGGTGACTGGCAGGTGGCCCGGGCGAGGGTGACCGTGCCATGGACCTCGGCCACGCCCAGCTTCAATGGGTTGACGGAGACGGCCAGTTGAAGTGCGGTGGCGGCGGCGGTGCGGGAGGTGACGCTGGTCCTGGAGAGGTCCAGGCGGACCTCGCCCACGCCGGGGACGCCGACCTTGGTGGTGCCGCCGGTGGTGAGGGTGACCTTCTTGCCGAGGGCGGTCACCGAGCCCAGCAGGTTGGAGGTGGCGGAGGGCCGGTGGCCCGCCCGGCACACCGCCTCCGAGGTGACCTGGTCCACCTCGACCAGGGAGAGCAGCGGCAGGCCGGGCAGATGCACCTTGGCATGTACCAGGTTGGCGTAGCCCCGGGCGGTGTGCGCGTCGGCCGTGGCCCGCGCGGTGGCCACCTCGGCGCGCAACACCTCGATGGCACGGCCCTGTTGGGCGCCGTCCAGGGTGACGGACAGGGCCTTCTTCTCCGCGTCGGCGGGCGCGGTCACCTCGTTGAGCGAGGCGTTCAGCGGGACATGGACGGCCCGGCCGAGCAGGGAGACATCGAGTCCGGTACGCAGGACGACCGCGCCGGCCCGGCCGTGGTCGCCGGTGGCGTACGCGGGGGTGACGCCGACGGCCAGCGCCCCGGCCGCGCCCAGGGCGGCGAGGGTGCGTACGGGCATGCCGAAGGAGGCGTTGTTGGTGCTGAACACGTGTGTGGGAACCTTTGCATGAAGAAAGGAGCCGCCGGCGCGCCCATGGGGGACATCGCGCGCCGTCGGCATCGACCACGCAATGGTCGACCCCGGAAGAGTGAACTAGCAGTGATCCAGGGCCAGTTCACTCCAAAGAGGGGTTTTCGGCACCCTATTCGATTCAGCGGTCGCTCAACTCACCACGCGTCCCCGGAGAATGACCCGTCGCGGCGCACCGAGCACCCGGACATCCGCACGCGGATCCGCACCGTAGACCACCAGGTCGGCGGGCGCGCCCTCCTCCAGTCCGGGGCGGCCCAGCCATTCGCGGGCACCCCAGGAGGCGGCCCGGAGCGCGGCGGGGGCCGGGAGGCCGGCCTTGACCAGCTCCGCCACCTCCTGCGCCACCAGGCCATGGGCCAGCGAACCGCCCGCGTCGGTGCCGACATAGACCGGGATCCCGGCGTCATGGGCTGCGCCCACCGTCGCATAGCGGCGGGCGTGCAGCCGGCGCATATGGTCCGCCCAGCGCGGGAACTTGCCCTCGCCGCGCTCGGCGAGGTGCGGGAAGGTGGCGATATTGACCAGGGTCGGCACAATGGCGATCCCCCGCTCGGCAAAGAGCGGAATGGTGTCCTCGGTCAGCCCGGTGGCGTGTTCCACACAGTCGATACCGGCCTCGGCCAGCGGTGCCAGCGACTCCTCGGCGAAACAGTGCGCGGTCACCCGCGCCCCCAGCCGGTGCGCCTCGGCGATGGCCGCCTCCACCGCCCCCCGGGGCCAGACAAAGGACAGGTCGCCGGTCTCCCGGTCGATCCAGTCGCCCACCAGCTTGACCCAGCCGTCACCGCGCCGCGCCTCGCGGGCCACATAGGCCACCAGGTCCTCCGGCTCGATCTCATGCGCGTAGTTGCGGATATAGCGGCGGGTACGGGCGATATGCCGGCCGGCGCGGATGATGCGCGGCAGGTCCTCCCGGTCGTCGATCCAGCGGGTGTCCGAGGGCGAGCCCGCGTCCCGCAACAACAGCGCCCCGGCGTGCCGTTCGGTCAGCGCCTGCTTCTCGGTGGTGGCCTCGTCCACCGCCCCATGGGCGTCCAGGCCCACATGGCAGTGCGCGTCCACCAGACCGGGCAGCGCCCAGCCCTCGATGGTGGTCACCTCACGTGCCCCGGCCGGCGGGTCGAAGGTCAGCCGGCCGCCGACCGCCCACACCTCGTCCCGCACCTCGTCCGGTCCGATGAGCACCCGGCCCTTGATCCGCAGCACCTCGCCCGTCACCTGTTCTCCCGTATCACTAGCGCCCCTCCCGGCCAGTCCCACCTGCGGCCAGTCTCACTCACGGTCCGCGGCCGGTCTCACCCGCGGTCCGCGGCCGGTCTCACTTGCGGCCGACGATCATGGACTCCGCGCCCGCCAGGTGCCGCACCCGGCTCTCCCGGAACCCCGCCTCGGCCAGCCAGGCCCGGCAGTCGGCGCCGGTGTAGTCGAATCCGCCCGGCGTCTCGATCAGCATGTTCAGGCTCATCAGCAGCCCCATCACATTCTCCCGCCGGTCGTCGTCGATCAGGCTCTCGTAGATCACCACGATGCCGCCTTCGGGCAGGCTCCGGTAGGCCTTGGCCAGCAGCATCCGCTTGGTGGGCAGGTCCCAGTTGTGCAGGATGTGGCCGAAGAGCAGCACATCGGCGCCGGGCAGCGGGCCGGTGAGGAAGTCGCCGGCCATAAAGGCGAGCCGGTCGGCCGGGCCGTGCCGGCGCAGATGGCGTTCAAAGCTGCCCCGTACCGCCGGCAGGTCGAAGCCGGTGCCGCGCAGCTGCGGGTGGTGGTGCAGCAGATGGCTCAGCAGCGCGCCCTCGGCGCAGCCGATGTCGGCGACGGTGCGGTGGGACGACCAGTCCAGCGCCTCGGTCAGGGCGTGCGCGGACCGCAGCGACAGCCCGGTCATGGCCTGCTGGAACCCGGCCAGCCGCGCCGGGTCCCGGTAGATCGTCTCAAAGAGCCCGGCGCCGTCCGATATCTCGTTCTGCGGTCTGCCGGTGCGCAGCCCCTCCTCCAGCGACCCCCAGAACCCGTACAGCCGGCTGTCCGCCATCTCCAGGAAGCCACCGAGGTAACTCGCTTTGGCGCGGTCCAAGTACCGGTCGGTGGTGGGGGTGTTGGCATAGGCGCCGTCGGGGTCGCCGGAGCGTTCCAGGAGGCCCAGCGCCACCAGGGCGTCGAAGAAGTCGCGCGCGGACCGCTGGTGCAGGCCCAGCCGGGTGCGCAACTCCTCGCAGTGCAGCGGCTTTTCGGCCAGTTCGGTGAACAGGCCCAGCCGGACCGCCGTGAGCAGCACCTTGGATGCCTGGAAACCCATGGCGACGCGCAGTATCCCGTCCACTCCCACGGGTCCACGCGCTGCCTGACGGTAGGGGAGTGAAGCGTCACTGATGGTCACGCGATCATTAATGGCCCATCGTCCGTGATTCGTCCATAGCCGGGGTCCCCGGAGACCGGCCGGAGCTAGCGTGCGGGCATGACCTCCCGACACGATCACGATACGGCCGGCTACTGGGAGACCACCGGGGCGGCCTGCACCTTCACCCATGAACCGGACCCCGGACTGCTGGCCCGCTGGCTGGATCCCGGGGACCGGATCCTGGACTACGGCTGCGGCTACGGCCGGCTGCTGGCCCGGCTGACCGAACTGGGCTACCGGGACGTCCAGGGCGTGGAACCCTCCGCCGCGCTGATCGCCCGGGCCGCCCGCAGCCATCCCGGGCTGCGTATCACCCGGCTCACCTCGCTGCCGCTGCCGTTCCCGGACGGCTCCTTCGACGCGGCGCTGCTGTTCGCCGTGCTGACCTCCGTCGCGGACCCGGCGGCCAGGGAGGAGACCATGGCCGAGCTGTCCCGGCTGCTGCGCCCGGGCGGGGTGCTGTACCTCAGCGATGTCCCGCTGCAGAGCGATGAACTCAGCCTGGACCGCTACCGGCGGGCGGCGGCCGGCCCCTATGGGACCTTCCGTACCGAGGACGGCGGGGTCTTCGTCCACCAGCCGCCGGAGGCATTCCAGGAGCTGCTCGCCCGCCATGGCTTCACCGAACTGGTGCGGCAGCAGGACACCACCCCGGCCCTGCACGGCGGGACCACGACCCGGGTGCAGTTCATCGCCCGGCGGCGGGAGGGCTGAGGGCGGCTCCGCCGCATGGCGGAGACCGATCAGCGGCACGGCCGAGGCGGCCCCGGCCCCGGCCGGGCGAGGCTTTCGCCATGACCACCACGGACTCACACACCATCCCGACGCCGACCCGGTCACTGCCCGCCGTGCTGCGGGCGGTGACCACCGTGGCCTGTATCCCCTACCTCACCCTCAAGATCGCCTGGATCGCGGGAAGCCGGATCGGGGTCCCCCAGGGCAGCCCGCTGCGGCACAACCAGGCGGTGATGGTGTACGGCAATGCGGTGACCGTGCTGATGGACGGCGCCGTGGTCATGCTCGCCCTGCTGCTCACCCGGCCCTGGGGCCGCCGGGTTCCGGCCTGGCTGCTGCTGTTTCCGATGTGGAACGCGGTGGGGCTGCTGGCGCAGATCATGTACGGCTTCCCGATGCAGCTGCTCGGCCGGGCCCTCGGCCTCACCGGCCCGGCCGGCACCTCGGGGGACAAGGAACCGTTCCTGGACGACTGGGTGTTCATGGTGGTCTATACGGGATTCATCGTCCAGGGACTGACCTTGGGCGCACTGTTCCTCCGTTATGCCCGGGAACGCTGGGGTCACCTCTGGCGCGGACCGATCGGGGCGCCGGACGGGATCCCGCCCTCCGGCGGGCAGCGGTGCACGGCCCTGGCGGCCGGCCTGCTGGCCCTGCTGCCCGCCACCGTCCATCTGCTGTGGGCCTGCGGCCTGCGCTCCGGGCTCCCCGCCGCGACCGGCGTAAAGCACAACAGTGACTTCATCATCGTGGAGTCCGGCTATGTGCTGTTCGCCACCCTGACCATGGCGGGGGTGCTGCTGTTGCTGCGGGGCGGACGCCTTCCGCTGCGGTTGCCGCTGCTGCTGGCCGGGGTGGGGGCGGCGATGCTCTGCTCCTGGGGCGGCTGGATGCTCGTCTCGATGCTCGCCACCACCAAGGACCACGCCATCACCCCGCTGTCCGTGGTCACTTACGCTGTGCAGATGATCATCGGACTGCTGGTGGCCTGGGTCATCTTCCCCTTGCTGGCCCGGCGTGCGGCGTGCGCGGTCAGGCCATGACGGCCGCGCCGCGCGCGCTCGCCCGTGCCGCGCTGGGAGCGCGGGCCCGGCTGCGCTGGGTGCATCTGCTGCTGGGCGGCGCGCTGTTGATGCCGTATTACCTGCTGGCGACGGTGCTGCTGTCGTTCCTGGTGAAACCGCACATGCACCCCGCAGACGTCGTGGTCTTCCAGGCCTCCTCCCTGCTGGTGGCCGTGCCGCTGGCGGCGCTGTCCGCTCTGCTGTCCCGGCTGGTCCGGCCGCTGGAGGGCGCCGCGGCCCGGGCGTTGACCGCACCGGACGGCGAACTGGCCACCGGACCGGCCGGCACCTGGGCCGAACGGGTCCGGCCCGCGCTCTACTTCACCCTGCATGTGCTGCTGGGCGGCATCGTCAGCGGCATGTCGCTGGCCGCGCCACCGGCCGCGGTGGGGCTGATCGTCCTGCCGCTGACGGGCCACGGCAAGACCCTGCTCAAACTGGCCTGGGCGCGCTGGGCGGACGGCCCCTGGCTGCCGGTGCTGGGTCCGCTCACCGGTCTCGCCCTGCTGGCCCTGCTGATCGGCACCGCCTGGACGGCCGGGACCGTACTGGCCCGCTGTGCGCCCCGGCTGCTGGGGCCCAGCCCCGCCGACCGGCTGGCCGAGGCCGAACACCGCGCCCACCAGCTGGCGTTGCGCAACCGGCTGGCCCGGGAGCTGCATGACTCGGTGGGGCACGCCCTCAGCGCGGTGCTGCTGCAGGCCGGCGCGGCGCGTACGGTGCTGGCCACCGACCCGGAGTTCGCCCGGGAGGCGCTGGCCGCCATCGAGCAGACCACCCGGGAGGCGGTCGGCGAACTGGACACCGTACTGGGGCTGTTGCGCGAGGAGGACGGGGCCGCCTCCGCCGCCCCCGCGCCCACCCTGGCCGATCTGGACGGCCTGCTGGCCCGTACCCGGGCGGCCGGCGGCACGGTCACCCTCACCGCCGGGGGGCGCCCGCTGGAGCAGGTGCCGCCGGTGGTCTCCCGGGAGGCATACCGGATCGTCCAGGAGGGGCTCGGCAACGCCCTGCGCCATGCGGGTCCGGTGCCCGTGGAACTGCGGATCGATGTGGACGACGACAACTTGGAGGTCACAGTGGACAATCCCCTCGGCACGGGCAGCGCCGCCCGCCGCGCCGGCGGCGGACGGGGGCTGGCGGGCATCGCCGAGCGCGCCCGGCTGCTGCGCGGCAGCGCCACGGCGGAACGGCGGGACGACGGCTGGCGGCTGTCGGTACGCCTGCCCCTGCAGGGAGCCGGCCGATGAGCGAGCTGACCGGTGACCCGATGGGCGACTCCCCCGCCACCCCTCCCCTGCGTATCGTCCTCGCCGACGACGAGCGGATGATCCGCACCGCGCTGCGCGTCATCCTCGGCGCCGAACCCGACCTGGAGATCGTCGGCGAGGCCGCCACCGGGGCGGAGGCGGTGTCGGTGACCCGCCAACTGCGGCCGGACATTGTGCTGATGGATGTGCGGATGCCGGATGTGGACGGCATCCGGGCCACCGAGCAGATCCTGGCCACCATGGCCGAGCCGCCGCGCGTCGTCGTGGTGACCACCTTCGAGAACGACAGCTATGTCTATGAGGCCCTGCACGCCGGCGCCTCCGGTTTCCTCCTCAAACGGGCCGAACCCGCCGAACTGGTGCATGCCGTAAGGATGGTGGCGCGCAGCGACTCGCTGCTCTTCCCCGCCGCGGTGCGCAATCTGGCCGCCACCCACGCCGGCCGGCGGGCCACCGACGCCCGGGCCGCCGAGCTGCGGGCCCGGCTGTCCGACCGGGAGGCGGAGGTGCTGCGGCTGATGGCGCTGGGCCTGTCCAACGCGGAGATCGCCGAACGGCTCTTCCTGGGCGCGGCCACCATCAAGACCTATGTGGCCGGGGTGCTGGCCAAACTGGGCGTACGGGACCGCACCCAGGCGGTGATCGCCGCCTATGACTGCGGCTTCATCACCCCCAAGGCGGTGTCCTGACCCCTCCCCTGGCATGGTGCTGCTCGGCGGGGTCCACATCCGGCCATTGGTCATGGAACCGTAAAGGCCCGCCGAGCGTTACCCGGATCATGACCGCAATGACACCCGGCTCGAACCTCCCGCTTCCCGTCACCGTGGTGACGGTGGACGTCACCGCCCCGGTGCGGCTCGACGTATCGGGCCTGCTGCTCACCGCCGACGGCAAGGTGCGCTCCGACGACGACTTCGTCTTCTACAACCAGCCCAACGGGCCCGGGGTGAGCCACCGTTCGGCCGCCGCCGGAGTCTCCGACGCCATCACCGTGGACACCGCGGCCGTGCCCGCCGGCATTGACAAGGTGGTCGTCACCGCCAGCCTGGACGCCCCCGGCGCCACCTTCGCCGGCACCGAACCCACCGCCACCGTCCGGGACACGGCCACCGGCGCCCCGGTGGCCACCTTTACCCCGCCCCGGCTGGGCCCGGAGACCGCCCTGGTGGTGGTGGAGCTCTACCGGCGCGCCGGGGCGTGGAAGCTGCGCGCGGTGGGGCAGGGGTACGCCAACGGCCTGGCCGGCATCGCCATGGACTTCGGAGTGAGTGTGGAAGGGCCGACGGCTCCGCCGGTTCCCGCCGCGCCGCCGGCGCCCATGCCGCCGAGCGCGCCCCCCATGCCGCCGACCGCGCCGGCCCCCATGCCCCCCGCGGGCGCGCCCGGTGCCTTCGGTGCGGCGCCGGTGCTGCCCGGGGCGCCGATACCGCCCGGCGCACCCGCACCGATGGCCGCCCCCGGAGCCGTGCCGCCCGGCGCCTGGTCCCCGGGCGCCCCCGTGCCGGCGGTACCCGGCCCCGACCCGGCCGCCGCCCCCAAGGTCAATCTGGACAAGGGCCGGGTGAGCCTGCGCAAGAACGAGACGGTCTCCCTGGTCAAGGGCGGCCGGCCGCTCACCACTTCGCTGAAGATGGGCCTGGGCTGGGAGCCCGCCTACCACGGCCGCTCCATCGACCTGGACGCCTCGGTGATCGCCTACGGCCCCGACCGCCGGCCGATCGACACCTGCTACTTCGGCCGGTTGTTGATCCTCAACGGTGCGATCCAGCACTCCGGGGACAACCTCACCGGCGCGGGTGCCGGTGACGACGAGACCATCACCGTCCACCTGGGCGGTCTGCCCCCGAATGTCACCGGCCTGGTCTTCACCGTCAACTCCTTCAGCGGCCAGAAGTTCACCGAGGTGGCCAAGGCGTACTGCCGCCTGCTGGATGCCCGGACCGGCGAAGAGCTGGTCCGTTATGACCTCACCGGCTCCGAGCCGACGACCGGCGTGCTGATGGCCAAATTCATCCGCCGGCACTCGGGCGAGTGGGAGATGACGGCCCTCGGGCGGTTTGTGAAGGCCCGTACGGCGCGCGGCCTGGTCCAGCCGGGGGCCGAGGCGCTGTAGTCGTCGGCCGCGGCGGTCAGATGCCGCGTACGGCCCGCTGGTAGGCGCTCAGCATCCCGGGGTCGTCGATGCTGCCGTGGTGGTGGAACTGCCGCCAGTGTCCGTCCTGGTAGCGGAAGTAGCGGCTGGTGCGGATCTCCAGCGGTGCCGCGGTGCCGTCCGGGGCGGTGTAGCTGCCGCTCTCCCGGCCGGCGAACACCGCGTGGTCCTCGCCCAGGTAGGCCACCACGTCCCCGAAGGTCACCTGGACCCGCACGGCGCCGTCGAAGACCTTGGCATAGAGGTCGGCGACGGCGTCGATGCCCCGGAGGATGCCGCCCACCGGGTTGTTGAGCTGCACCAGCGGGCTCTGCCCCCAATCGGCCCGAAGCGCGTCCAGGTCCCGGCCGTTGAGCGCGTAGTAGAACGATTCCAGGGCGGCCTCGGCGCCCTTGGCCGAGGGATCGCCGGTCTCGGCGAGCCGGTTGCGGGAGTCGGGGCCGAAGGAGATATCCGTTTTTTCGATCATGCGGAGCTCAGCGCGGGCCGGGCGCGGGTTCTTCCGGGGTGCGGGAGAGTCTGTCAACTCCCGGCGGTGGGGCGGAGGATGGCGTGTGCCAGCCGCCGATGGGACTCCAGCAGTCCCTCCCGGTCATGGGCGCCGGTGGTGACAAGCACTTCGTCCGCGCCGGTGCGGGCGGCCAACTCACCCAGGGCCAGGGCGACTTCCTCCTCGGTGCCGTAGAGCTGGGCGCTCAGCCCGGACTCATAGAAGCCGCGTTCGCGGTCCGTCATCCGGTCGGGGCGGATCTCCTCGGCGGGGAGCAGCGGCGGGAAGACACCATGGGTGCGGGAGTGGGCGAGGGCCCAGGCCTCGGGGGCCAGCAGGCGGCGGGCGGCGTCCGTGGTGCCGGCTACCGCGATGCCGCCGGCCAGGACCGTATACGGACGGTCCCACCAGCCGGAGGGGCGGAACGCGGCGCGATAGCGGTCGAGTGCTGGGCTGCTGTGGGGGCATGTTGTTTCTCGATCGTCTTGCTGACAGATCGCGGAGGCTCGGGACATGCTGTGCCGACCGCTTCCGAGCAGAAGGGAACAGCCATGTCGCGACGCCTGAAGATGCTTGGCACCACCTCGGACGACAACGACTGCCCCACCCTGTACGAGGACCTGGACACCGGCGAGATCCTGGTTCAAGGCGAGACGGCCGACGACGAGGACGTTGCGCAGCTCCGCGCCGTGAAGCCCACCGAGTCCTTCGTCATCGTCCCCCGCGAACTGCTGGTTCGGTTCGCACCCAAGGAGTAGGCACGTGCCGGAACTGGTCAGCACGTCGGTGCTCAACGAGCTGTTCGACAGCTTCAAGCACACCGCTTGGCGACTGGAGACGCAGCGCTCCTACGAGGCCGACACCGGGTCGGATCGCTTCAAGCGCTGGGCTCGCGGCGACGGCTACAGCGCGGAGGGCCGGGAAGCGTTCCTGAACGGTCGCCGCGCCTTGGCTGAGCAGGGCAAGCGGGTTGAGCGTGTTCGGCTCGTGGACGACCCGCCGACCGACAACCAGCGGTACCTACTCGACGGCGCCCCGGTCACCATCGAGGCCGGGGAGGACATCCGGTACATGTGGCGCGCTGATGCTGAGCGGCTGGTGTTGCCCATGGCGGATTTCTGGCTGTTCGACTCACGTACTCTGGCCCGCTTCCACCATGAGGACGGCCGGACGCTCGGGCTGGAGCTGGTGACCGAGCCGGCTGCTGTACTGGCGGCTTGCCAAGTCCGCGATGCCGCCTGGCACTTCGCTGTCCCGTACGAGGAGTTCAACGCGCGGGTACCGTCCGCCATGTGAGCACTGATTTCCAACGAGCCCGGGAAGCCCTCGGCGCGCGGCTGCGTGAGCTGCGCACCGAGGGCGGGCTTACTGGCCGACAGCTGTCCGATCGTTGCGGCTGGGCCCACTCCAAGGTTTCGAAGCTGGAGAACGGCCGCCAGACAGCCGCCCCGGAGGACCTGGAGGCGTGGGCACGGGCCTGTGGGGCTCCCGGGGAGTCTGAGGACCTACAGCGCCGCTTGCGGGGGCTTGAGACGCATGTGCAGTCTCGCCGCCGTCAGCTTGCCTCCGGGCACGCTTCGATAAACGAGCAGTCGGTCATCGAGTACCGGCAGACTCGCGCGGTCCGGGCCTACGAGGCGACCGTGATCCCCGGCCTCTTCCAGACCCCTGACTATGCGCGCGCTCTGCTGACGCACAACGCCTCCCTTCATCAGACCCCTCGGGACACTGAGGCCGCCGTTCGTGCCCGTATGAAGCGGCAAGAGGTGCTGTACGAGCCCGGCAAACAGCACCGGATCATCTTGTGGGAGGCGGCCCTTCACGCCCTGCCGTGCTCCCCGGTGACGCTCGCTGCGCAGCTTGACCGGCTCGCCGGCCTGGTCGGGCTGGACACGGTGTCGCTGGGCATCGTCCCTCTCGGGGTGCCGCTGACGCTGACCCCGAGGCACGGGTTTTGGATCTTTGATGAGCGGCTGGTGCGCGTCGAAACGATCAGTACGGAGCTTCGGCTGGACGACCCGGCCGACGTGGCTCTGTACGGGCGCGTCTGGGACCGGCTGAACGATGCGTCGGTGTACGGAGCGGAGGCTCATCGGGTTTTGGCTCGTGCGCGCCGTGTTCTCAGGTGACCCGAGAACCATTGAGGAGATCGCGAACCAGCGCGAGAAATATCGAGAAACTTCGAGGGCTCCGGAAGCGACACGGTCCTAGCGTGAGACCCCTTCCACCACGCGAGGGGACGGCGAAACGATGGCTTCGACGAGCACCAGCGACCCCCTGATGTACGCCACGTACGCGCCCAAGGGGGAGACGTGCGAGAAGTGCCGCAAACCCATCCGCACTGACAAGCCGTGCCGACGCGTGGACAACGAGCGGTCGTCTGCGTCTCTCGTCGCCCGCTACTGGCACACCGAGTGCGTGACCGGCGGTGCCAAGTGAGCCGTAGCACCTTCAAATTCGCCGACTGGGTGACCGTCCCGGACGAGGGGGCTGCCGCTGAGTACCTGGTGCTCTGCCGGGACGTGATCCCGGGCGGCGACCAGGGCGAGCACGACACCATGTGCCGGTGGGAGTACCGCGTCTTGGACGACCGGGAAGAGGCGGACAAGCAGCAGAAGGCGCACGCGGAAGAGACGGGGCACCGGCTGTTCGTGGAGCGATCCACCTGCTACACGATCATCTCGCCCCCGCCGGGATCGGTCCTGGCGGGCCGCCTCGCCCGGCAAGAGCGGGCGGTGGCGATCAGGACCCATTAGACCCCCGCCCGGTCTCGTGGTGTGGCGGCCGGGTGGGTCAGCAAGCGCACGACGGCGCAGGGGCCGTCCCTGTGCCCGCCTTGGGCAGGAAGGAGTACCCCCAGAATGGGTAAGAAGGACTTCGAGAACGCCGGGGAGCCCTGGGACCCGCAGGCCAACCAGGATCAGGCGACCGACCCGGACACCCGCGTCTCTCAGAACGGCGACGTGCACAGCGGGATGGCTGACGACAAGGACCGGGAAGGCAAATGAAGCGTGGCGAGGACCTGATTCAGGACCTGAGAGAAAAGGGCTTCATGCGGTGTGAGACCACCAAGGACGGTCAAGCCGTGATCATGCGCAAGGGCCGACGCTGGACCGTCGTCCCTCTGCGGTGGCTCACCGATGAAGCCGTGGACACCATCAAGACTCAGGCCGGAGTCAGCCTCGTCTGACCCATACCAACCCGTCCGCGTTCCCCTTCCGAGGTGCGCGGGCGGGTTGCTGTTGGTCGCGGTGCCTCAGTGCTTGCCGTCTGACCTGCGGTTTTAGAGCGTTAGCAGGGTGTACCGCTTCTGACCCAGAAGCGGTGGTAGCCCAGCGCCTCGGCGTGCCGGGCCAGCCGCACGGTCTCCCGTAGGGCCTCGCCGGGCGGCTGTCCCCGCCGCACCAGCGAGCGGTCGAGTATCGATAGCGGTATCACGCTCTGGACAACACCCGGCGCCGCCGGAGATTCCTGGCCGGACTCCCCGGCCGGGGCCGGTCAGCCGCGGGAGCGCGCCTTGTAGGCCGCCTTGCGGGCCTCCTTGGCCACCTTCTTGTCGGGGTGCAGCCGGCCCATCGCCTCCAGCACCTCCGCGGTCGCCGGGTGGTCCACCCGCCAGGCCGCGTCCAGGAAGCCGTTGTGCTGTCCGACCAGGCCCTCCACCAGGCCGCGCAGCTCCTCCGACTCGCCGCCGACGGCCAGCTGGGCGGCGATGGTGTCGATGGTCAGCCAGAAGACCATGGCCTCGGCGGGCTCGGGGATGTCGGTGGCGCCGGACTCGGCCAGCCAGACCCGGGCCAGCCCGCCGAGGTGGAGGTCGTCCAGCACCTCGCGCAGCGCGGGCTCGGCCTCGGCGCCCAGCAGGGAGAGGGTCTGCTGGCAGGACAGCCGGCGCAGCGGGGCGTCCTCGTCGTCGCCACGGGCCGCGGCGAGCAGTTCACGGGCGGCCTCCGACGGGGTCCGGCGGGCCAGCCAGAGCTCGGCCTCGGCGCGGGCGGCCGGGCCCGGGTGGTACGGGAGGGCGCCCAGCAGGACGTCCGCGTTCTGCTCGGCGAGGTCGCCGACGGCGGGGGCGTCCACCCCGGCCTCCAGCATCCGGGTGCGGACCGCGAAGACGCCGAGCGGGGTGAGGGCGACCATGCCGTAGCGGGTGACGTCCTCCTCCTCGGGCAGGTCGGAGCGGACGCCGTCCACGGACTCGCGGATATGACCCTCTCCGTCGACCTCCTCGATCAGTGACTCGTCGACCGGCTGGTACTCCAGCAGGCCGGTGGGGGCCAGCACCCGGAACTGGTCGTCCAGGCGCATCATCGCGTCCGAGACCTCTTCCAGGATGTCGTCGGTGGGCTCGTCCATGTCATCCGGGACGATCATGGAGGCGGCCAGTGCGGGCAGCGGGACCGGCCGTTCCGCCGAGCCCTCGCCCAGGGCGGTGAGCACATAGAGGTTGCCGAGGACGCCGTCGAGGAAGTCGGCCTCGTCCTCGGGGTTCCAGTCGATGGCGTCCAGGTCGAGGTCGCCGCCCTCGGAGATCTGGTCGACGATGTCGCCCAGGTCGGGGGCGGCCGCATCGGCGAGCACCGTCTCCAGGCCGGCCAGCCACAGATCCAGCACGTCCTGCGGGCTGCCGGAGGTGAGGGCGGCCAGCTCCTCGCCGGCCACCGCGGTGCCGCTGGGCTCGTCGGAGGGCGCGCCGGCGGCCTCGGCCTCCTCGTCCTCGGTGAACTCCACCAGGCCGGTGTCCAGGGCGAGCTGCCAGGCCTCGGCGGTGTACGCGGGGCCGTCCTCGTCCTTCTCCAGGCCCAACAGCTCGGTGGCTTCCCGCAGTTGGCCGGCCAGCAGCTCCCCGCCCGCACCCACCGGGGTGCCCTCGCCGGCCCAGCGGGCCAGCCGGACGGCGCGGGCGAACAGCGGCGCGGACAGCGCGTCCCGCGCCAGCTCCGCGTCGGAGTGGAGCCGTACCGGCGGCATGGTGGGGCGCTCTGCGGGCATGAGGGGGCTTCTCCTTGTGGCGACGGTGTCGGGCGCTCCGCCGGACGTCGGGCCGGGGCGCACCGGCCAAGCCTAGACGGATTCGGCGGGGCCGCGTTCGTCAACCGGCAACCGGCACCCTGCGCTTGGTCACCACATCGCGTAGCAGTGCTTAGCAATGGGGTAACGACAAGTAAATAGACCTGTACGGTCGAAGAGGCCAGAATCCCGGCAGAGCCCCCCGATTCCGGAGTGTGAGAGCAATGCCGACCACCAGCCCCTTCGGCCGTTCCCTGTGCGCCATGGTCACCCCATTCACCACGGACGGGGCCCTGGACCTGGACGGGGCCCAGCGCCTGGCCGATCACCTGGTCACCGAGGGCCGCTGTGACGGCCTGGTGCTCAGCGGGACCACCGGCGAGTCCCCCACCACCTCCGACTCGGAGAAGGAGGCGCTGGTGCGGGCGGTGACCGAGGCGGTCGGCGGGCGGGTCCCGGTGGTCGCCGGGGTGGGCTCCTTCGACACCCGGCACACGGTGGAGCTGGCCCGCTCCGTCCAGGAGGCGGGCGCCGACGGGCTGTTGGTGGTCACCCCCTACTACAGCAAGCCGCCGCAGGACGATGTGGAGGCGCACTTCCGCATCGTGGCCGACGCGGTGGAGCTGCCGGTGATGCTGTACGACATCCCGGGGCGCACCGGCACCCGGATCGAGGTGGAGACCATGCTGCGGCTGGCCGCGCACCCGCGCATCGTGGCCGTCAAGGACTGCGCCTATGACCTGCTGGGCAGCTCCCGGGTGATCGCGGAGACGGAGCTGGCCTACTACTCGGGCTGCGAGGAGCTGAACCTGCCGCTGTACGCGGTGGGCGGGGCGGGCTTTGTGAGCACGGTGGCCAATGTGGCGGGTCCGCTGCTGGCCGCCATGCTGGACGCCCATGACGCGGGCGAGGCCGCCGAGGCCACCCGCCACCACCAGCGTGTCCTGCCGCTGGTCCGGCTGATGATGGCGGACGGCCTGCCGGGCACGGTGACCGCCAAGGCCCTGCTGGGCGCACTGGGCCTGCCCGGCGGCCCGGTCCGCGCCCCACTGCGGCCGGCGGACCGAGCCCGTACGGACGCACTGCTGAAGGCCCACCGCGAGGCGTTCGGGGCGCCCCTTTAGGGGCGCGGGGCAGCTACATCATGCGGCTCCGCCGCGTGGGCGCGAACAACCCAGGACGGCCCGCACCCGGCACGCACACCTAAAGCTGCTCACGCCCCGTGAACTTGGCCAACTGCCCCTGAAACCAGTCCAGTCGGGCCTGGAGCAGCGCGGCCTCCGCCATCAGCTCCGGCACCGTGACATCGGCCGCTCCGCGCTCACCGCGCCCTTCGGCGGTGACCTTCAGCGGCCCGTCGGCCAGCCCGGCGAACTCGGCGAAGGTCACCCCGGTGAGCCCCAGCGCACAGCCGCCGCAGTCGGGGGCCAGCACCCGCCAGCCGGGCCGGCCCCAGCCGGCGTCGGTGAGCCGGGTGGCCCGCTGCCCACAGGGGCAGGGGCCGACCCGCACGGTGCGCACCCGCTGGCGGGCGTAGCGCAGGCCGCGTTCATAGCGGATATAGGAGCCCAGCACGGTGACCTCCAGCACCACCGCGCGCCGGTGGGCCCCGGCGCAGGTCAGGCCGAGCGTCTCGGTCAGCGAGTGCAGGCAGTGGAAGCCGCAGTCGCAGCGGCGGGCCGGGGCCCGGTGGCGGCGGCCGTAGACGCAGCGGGCGTCGTCCAGTACGCCATAGGGTGAGCCGCCGCCCAGCGAGACTCCGGTGAAGCCGGACCGGGTGCCGTCCTGGGACAGCACCGGGTAGGCGATCTTGTAGCCGGTGGGTGGCCGGGCGGGGCGTTCCTCGGGGAGCCGCAGCCTCATCGCGCGGCCGGCACCGCTTCGCCTTCGGGTACCGCCACACCCGCCCGTGCTGCCGGTTCGACCCGCGGAACCGCTGCCACCGTTTCCTCGGCCTCCTCGGCCTCCTCGGCGAATCCCACGGCGAGTGGCTTACCGAGCTTCATCGCGCCCTCCCGACGGTCGGCTTGCGCTGGACCGGACGCCTTCCATGGTGGCGCAGCACGGGGCCGGAACGCCAGAGCGGCCGCCCGGCGCGCCCACGCCGAACGGCCGCTCATGGACGGTCAGTTGTGGCTGTGCAGGGCCTCGTTCAGGCCACCCCAGTTGGCCTTGTAGGGGCGCGCCTCCACACCACCGGTGAGGGAGTTGCGGCGGAAGAGGATGTTGTCGGCGCCGAAGAGCTCCAGGGCCTTGACCACCTCGCCGTCGGGCAGGGTGACCCGGGTGCCCGCGGTGACATACAGGCCGGCCTCCACCACGCACTCGTCGCCGAGGGCGATGCCGATGCCGGACTCGGCGCCCAGCAGGCAGCGCTCGCCGATGGAGATGATCTGCTTGCCGCCGCCGGAGAGGGTGCCCATGGTGGAGGCGCCGCCGCCGATGTCCGAACCGTCGCCGACCACCACACCGGCGCTGATGCGGCCCTCGACCATGGAGGTGCCCAGGGTGCCGGCGTTGAAGTTGACGAAGCCCTCGTGCATCACGGTGGTGCCGGAGGCGAGGTGGGCGCCGAGGCGGACCCGGTCGGCGTCGCCGATGCGGACGCCGGAGGGGGCCACATAGTCGGTCATCCGGGGGAACTTGTCCACGCTGGTCACCGTGAGCTGCAGGCCCTCGGCGCGGGCGTTCAGCCGCACCTGCTCCAGCTTGTCCACGGGGACCGGGCCCAGCGAGGTCCAGGCGACATTGGCGAGCAGGCCGAAGATGCCGTCGAGGTTCTGGCCGTGCGGCTTGACCAGACGGTGCGAGAGCAGGTGCAGACGCAGGTAGACGTCATGGGTGTCCAGCGGCTTGTCGTCCAGCGAGCCGATCACGGTGCGCACGGCGATCACGGTGACCTGACGGCGCGGGTCCGGACCGACGGCCTTGAGGGCCGCCTCGCCCAGCAGCTCCACGGTCTCCTCGGCGGTCAGCTCCTGGGTACCGGCCGGGCCGGGCGCCTCGGCCAGCTCGGGGGCCGGGTACCAGGTGTCGAGGACGGTGCCGTCCAGGGTGACGGTGGCGAGGCCGGCGGCGACGGCGCCGGTGATGGGGGTCTCCCCTGCTCGAGCGGAGCCGAGAGCTTGGGGGAAGGGAGAGGCAGCAGCTTCGGTCATGGGCGAAAACCTAACCGGAGCACCTGGCTCAAGGCGAACCCGGGAGCCGCCGGGCCGACCCCGCCGGTTGGCCCAACCGGGGTCGCGGCAGGCGTGCGGCCCGCATATCCATGGGGTGTATGAAGGCTCCCAAACTCACCGTGTTCGCCGCGCTACTGCTCGCCGTCGCCGGGGCCGCCGTGCTGCCGGCCGCGGCCGATCCGACGCCGGAGCGCCCGGCGGGGCCGGAAGCCGGGCCGGCACCGCTGTACCGGACCCAGGGCACGGCGGTACCGGGCCACTACATCGTCCGGCTGCGGCAGGGTGCCAGCGCCCGGACGCTCACCCTTCAGCTGGGGGTGACGCCCGATGCCGTCTACTCGCACGCGCTGATCGGGTTCGCCGCCACCCTGACCCCCGAGCAGCTGGCGAATGTGCGCCGCTCACCGGAGGTGGAGGCGGTGGAGGAGGACGCCGTGTTCACCGCCTCCGACCGGTCCTCGGCGGGCCGGGTACCGGCGGCCTCCTGGGGGCTGGACCGGATCGGCCGGCGCAAGCTGCCGCTGGACGGCCAGTTCCATGTCACCGGCACCGGTCAGGGGGTGACCGCCTTCATCGTGGACACCGGGATCGACTACGCCAACAGCGAGTTCGGCGGCCGCGCCCGGCCGGGGGTCGACCTGGTGGACCCGGGCGGCGACGGCCGCGACTGCGCCACCGGCACCGGGCATGGCACCCATGTGGCGGGCATCGTGGGCGGCGCCACCTATGGGGTGGCCCGCAAGGTCTCGCTGGTCAGCGTGCGGGTCCTGGACTGCTCCGGGGCCACCTCCACCGCCCGGCTGGACCAGGGCCTGGACTGGGTGGCCGACAACTTCACCGCGCCCGCGGTGCTCAACGCCTCGCTCAACGGCCCGGCCTCCGCGGCCACCAATACGGCCATCGACAACCTGGCGGACCGCGGGGTGGTGCCGGTGGTCTCGGCGGGCAACGCCGCCCCCGGCCAACCGCCCACCGACGCCTGCCAGAACTCCCCCGGCAGCGCCCGGCAGGCGGTGGTGGTGGGCGCCACCAACAACCAGGACCAGATGACGGACTTCAGCAACCGGGGTTCCTGCGTCCGGCTGTTGGCACCCGGCCAGGACATCGTCTCCACCAAGCCGGGCGGCGGCCCGGCCACCAAGAGCGGCACCTCACAGGCGGCACCGCATGTGACCGGGGTGGCCGCGCTGTACCGGGCCAAGAACCCCTCGGCCACCTCGGCGGCGGTGGCCGGCTGGCTGGACGGGCAGTCCACCCAGCGGGTGCTGACCAAGGTCGCCCCCGGCACGCCCAACAAGTTGCTCTACACCGGCGGACTTTGACGGACCGTCTTGATGATTGCTTGACCAGACCAGCTCTTGCTCGACCGAGCAAGAGCGGGTAGTTTTTTGCTCATGGAAGCAAAAGACAGCACAGACAAACAGAAAGCCCGGGGCCGGACGTTCACCGAGGAGGCCCGGCGGGCGCAGATCGTGGGCGCCGCCATCGAGGTCATCGCGGAAGTGGGATACGCCAAGGCCACGTTCACCCGGATCGCCAGGCAGGCCGGGCTGAGCAGCACCGGGATGATCTCCTACCACTTCTCCGGCAAGGACGACCTGATGGCGGAGGTGGTCGCCGAGGTGATGCGGGTGAACGGGGCGTACATGCTCTCCCGGATCGACTCCCAGACCACCCCCTCGGGCCGGCTCCGGGCCCATATCGAGTCCAATATCGGGCTGTTGAAGGACCATCCCAAGCATGTGCGGGCGCTGGTCGAGGTGCTGGGAAACCTGCAGGACGACAGGACACAGGAGTTCTCCAGCGCGATGGAGCTGCTGATCGGCGAAATGGCCGAGCGCATGCGGCTGGCCCAGGAGGCCGGCGAACTCCGGGAGTTCGACCCCCTGGTGATGGCATTCGCCATCCGGGGCGCCATCGACGCGGTGATCACCCAGGCATCCCGGCTGCCGGACTTCGACGCCACCGCCTACGGCCGCGAGCTGGCCGACATCTTCGACCGGGCCACCCGGAGGACCTCATGAGCGAGACCCTGACCGCCGCTCACCGCCCGCTCACCAAGCGCGAGAAGAACGCGGCGGTACGCAAACTGGTCGTCAAGCAGCTGCTTCTGGAGCTGGCCCTGCCGTTGGGCGGCTTCTACGGGCTGCAGGCGGCGGGCGTCAGCCAGTGGCTCGCCCTGCTGCTGGGCAGCCTGCTGGCCGCGCCCTGGCTGGTCCATGGCATGGTCAAGCGGCGCCGGCTGGAGGCCATGCCGCTGTTCACCCTCTCTCTGATGGTCGTCGGCGCGCTGATGACGCTGGTGACCGGCAGCCCCCGGGTGCTGCTGATCCGGGACAGCTGGCTGTTCGGCATGGTGGGCCTGTGGGTGCTGGGCACCCTGCGTACCCAGCGGCCGTTTGTGATGGTCATGGCCCGGCCGATGGTGATCGCCAAGGCGGGCGAGGAGGGCTGGCGCACCATGGAGACCCGCTGGGCCACCGAGCCGGACTTCCGCCACAAGGTCCGGGTGCTCAGCGCGGTGTGGGGGGTGGCGATGACCGGGGACGCGCTCGTCCGGGTCGTGCTGGCCGTCACCCTGCCGGTGGGCTCCGTTCCGCTGGTGAGCACCCTGCAGTGGCTGGTGGTGCTGGCCGGACTGATCACCTTCCACAAGCGCTACATAGCCCGGCATGGCATGGAGGCATGAGACCGCATGGACACCGAAGTGCTGGATGCCGATGTGATCGTGGTGGGCGCCGGCCCCACCGGACTGATGCTCGCCAACGAACTGGGGCTGGCCGGAGTGTCAACCCTGGTACTGGAACGGGCGGTTGAGCGCTCGGGACAGTCCCGGGCCCTCAACCTCCAGCCCCGCACCGCCGAGGTGCTGGACCTGCGTGGCTGGCTGGCACCCCTCAGGGAACGCGCCCTGGCCACGCTGCCCAGTGGCCACTTCGCCGGAATGCCCTTGGATTACCAGGGCTTTGGCACCCCCTTCCCCTACCAGGTGGGCATTCCCCAGGCCCGGGTGGAGGAGTTCCTGGAGGACCGCCTCGCCGGCTATGGCATCGAGGTACGCCGCGGGCACCGGCTGACCGCCTTCACCCAGGACCCCTCGGCCGTCACCGTGACGGCCACCGGCCCCGACGGTTCCTATCGGCTGCGCGCCCGCTATCTGGTGGGCGCGGACGGCGGCCGCAGCCCGGTGCGCAAGCTGCTGGGCGTCGGCTTCCCCGGCCGGGACGGACGGATCTCGGCGGCCATCGCCGATATACGGCTGGACGGCCCGGGACTGCCCGAGGAGTGGCGGCTGCCCTTCGCCGGCCTGAGCGAGGACGGCGAGCCCTATCTGATCCCGCTGGGCGATGGCATCTACCGCTTTCTGTTCGGCGGACCGGCCCAGCAGACCACCGACCGGGACGCGCCCGTCACCGAGGACGAGGTGCGCACGGCCCTGGGCCCGGCCTTCGGCCCCCTGCTGCGCGAGGTCCGCTGGTCCTCCCGCTTCACCGATGCCTCCCGCCAGGCCGAGCGCTATCTCGACGGCCGGGTGCTGCTGGCCGGAGACGCCGCCCATATCCACTTCCCGGCCGGCGGCCAGGGCCTCAATCTGGGCATGCAGGACGCCTTCAACCTGGGCTGGAAGCTGGCCGCCGTGGTCAAGGGGCGGCTGGACGCCGGGCTGCTGGCCACCTACCACGAGGAACGGCACCCGGTGGGGGCGCGGGTGCTGCAGAACACCCGGGCCCAGGGGGTGCTGCTGCTGCCCGACGAGGACATCCATGCCCTGCGGGACATCCTCGGCGAGGTGCTGGCCGTCCCGGAGGCCAATCGCCGCCTGGCCGGCATGATCTCCGGCCTGGACATCCGCTATCCCATGCCCGGCGCGCCCGCCCATCCGCTGCTGGGCGCCCGGCTGCCGGGGTTCGCCCTGCCGGACGGCCGGGGCCTGCTGGTCAACTTCCGTGCCGGTGCCGGGCTGGAGGCGCTCCTGGCGCCCTGGGCGGACCGGGTGGACCACGCCCGGGGCGAGATCGCGGCGGACGCGGTGCTGCTGCGGCCCGACGGCCATGTGTGCTGGGCCGGTTCCGCAGACGGTGCGGGGCTGGCCGAGGCGCTGACCCGGTGGTTCGGGCCCGCCGCGGCCGCCTGACGGCTCCGGGCCAGGGGAGGCTCCCCCTACTCCGTTCGGGTGGTAAACCCCACCGCCCTCTTCCAGCCCGCCACGCTCTATGCCGCGATCCCCTGTGACGACACCCATGAGATCGCCGTGGTCGACGCCAACGGCGGGCACTGGGACTGGGACCAGTCGGCGACCCTGGCCGCGATCCGGCTCACGATCGCCTGAGGTCCTCGGCGCCCTCAGCCGCCGGGCAGGGCCTCCACCCGTACCCCCAGCTGGGCGGCGAACACCGGGGCCAGGTCCAGGAGTTGGGAAGGGCTGATGACCGCGCCGGAGAGGCGGTCGACGCCCCGGGCGATATCCAGCTCGGCCACCGTGCGCAGGTCCACCTGGGTCAGCCGGGCTCCACTGAGCTCGGCCCGGCGCAGGACACAGCCGCGGAAGGCGACGCGTTCCAGCCGGGCCTCGGCGAAGTCCGGCTCCACCAGCACACAGTCCGCGAAGACCACGTCCTTGAGCACGGCCCGGCGCAGATTGAGGTAGTCGATCTTGCCGCCGCGCACCAGCACCCGGTCCAGGGTCGCGCCATGCAGCTGGACCCCGCCGAGGCGGGCGTCGGTCAGCTCCACCTCGCGCAGGGATGCCTCGGCCAGGTCGGTGCCGACCCCGCGCACCCCGGTCAGGGCGCAGCCGATCAGACGCGCTCTGCGCAGCGCGGTCTCGTCCAGGGTGCAGCGGTCCAGGGCGCACTCCAGGAAGCGGGCGCCCCGGGCGTTCTGCCCGCTCAGATCGAAGCCGGTGAACTCCAGCTCGTCGTACTCGGCGTCCGCCGCCAGCGGGCCGCCCGGGTAGGGCCGCAGCGGGGGCAGCCGTACCTCGGGCAGGCGGGGCAGGAGGGTGTCGCGGCCGGTTCGTGGTGCCATGGCTTTACTGTGCCGCAGGGGTACGACATCAGGCGTCCTGGAGGCCCGCGGGATCGGTGTTGGCCCCGCAGAGGACGACGGCGATCCGCTCCCCCTGGTCCGGGACATACGCCCCGTGCCACAGGGCGGCCAGGGCGGTGGCTCCGGCGGGTTCGACGGCGATACGGTGCCGGCTCCACAGCAGTTGGCGGGCGCCGATGATGGCCTCGTCCGGCACCAGCACGGAGCGGGTGTGCGGCTGCCGAGCCTCGGCCAGGGCCAGTGGGGTGGCCCGGCGGGCGCCCAGGGCGTCGGCGGCGACCGAGTCCACCGGGACGTCCACGGTCCGGCCCGCCTCCAGCGCGGCGTTGAGCGCCCGGGAGCGCTCCGGCTCCACCCCGACCACCCGGATGCCGTGCTGCCGCGCGGCGGCCGCCACCCCGGCGAACAGACCGCCGCCGCCCACCGCGACCACCACCGTCGCCAGGCCGGGGACCCGGTCGTGGATCTCCTCCAGCAGGGTGCCCGCACCGGCCGCGATCAGCGGGTGGTCATAGGCGTGACTGGCCAGGGCGCCGGTGGCGGCGGCGAACTCCTCGCAGGCGGCCAGGGCTTCGGCGTACTCGCGGCCCACGGAGCGGACCTCCGCGCCCAGCCGGCGCAGTGCGGCGGTCTTCACCGGCGGGGCGGTCTCGGGTACGAAGACGGTGGCCGGCACGCCCAGCCGTCCGGCGGCCCAGGCGCAGGCCAGGCCCGCGTTGCCGCCGGAGGCGATGGTGACCCCGGTGTCCGGGAGGGTGCCCTCCTCCCGGTGGGCGGCCAGAAAGTTCCAGGCGCCGCGGGCCTTGAAGCTGCCGGTGTGCTGGAGGTATTCCAGGGCCAGTACGCCGTGCCCCGGCGGGTCCATGGGGGCGAGGGCGATGGGGCGGGTGTGGCCGGCGATCCGGATGGCTGCGGCCTTGATGTCGGCGTGGGTCAGGTGCGGCATGGCTCTCCCTGGGCCGATGGGGCGACTGTTGCAGCGTATCGGTCGCTACTGCGGGCCGTCCGTGGCCAGTCGCACCCCCTGCGGCGGAGCCACATGACAGAGCCGCCCCACACCTCTTACAGGGCCTCGTACTTGACGATGCGTTGACCAATTTCGGGGGAAACCAAGAGAGTTGGCGGCGATAAGGTCGCCGCATGCCCGAACTGCCCGTCCTCCCCTACCGCAAGCCCACCCGTGGCCGGGACTACTGGGTCCTGGACGATGTGCTGCCCGATCCGGACGCGGTGCGCGCCCGGCATCTGGCGCGCGAGGACTGGGTGGAGGGCTATCCGCACAAGCCCGAGCCCTGGCCCGGGATGCGGGCCATGCCGGGGCTGGAGCCGGATGAACTCGCCCTGGTGGAGCGGCTGGTGCGCAAGTCCACCGGGGCCCGCAGGCTCTGGGTGGAGGAGGCCACCGGCGGCGGCACCTTCAACCACAACTGTGTCCAGGTGGTCGGCGAGGGCGAGAGCGAGCCCCGTCCGCACACCGACTCCCGGGCTCTGTGCCGCTATGCGGCGGTGCTCTATCTCAACCCGGACGTCTCCAAGGACTGCGGCACCGCCTTCTACCGGCAGAGCCTGCCCGGCGGCCGGCTGGGCGGCAATATGGTGACCGCCCCGCACAACAACCTGGTGGACGCGCTGGGCACGCGCTTTGTCCCGCCGGACTCCTTCACCGAGGATGTGCGCGTACCGCACAAGTACAACCGGCTGCTGCTCTACAGCGCCAACATGATGCACAGCGCCACCGGTTACCGGGGCAGGTCGCTGGCGGAGAAGCGGATGACGGCCGTCTTCTTCTGGATGGCGTAGCCGGCGCAACGAAAACGCCGCCGCACTCGGGAAGTGCGGCGGCGTCAACCGGTCAGCAGGCGCTCAGACGTTGAAGCCCAGCGCGCGCAGCTGCTCGCGGCCCTCGTCGGTGATCTTGTCGGGGCCCCACGGCGGCATCCAGACCCAGTTGATCCGGAGCTCGTTGACGATGCCCTCGGTGGCCGACTTGGCCTGGTCCTCGATGACATCGGTCAGCGGGCAGGCCGCCGAGGTCAGCGTCATGTCGAGGGTGGCGATATTGGCGTCGTCGATGTGAATGCCGTAGATCAGGCCGAGGTTGACGACATCGATGCCCAGCTCCGGGTCGACCACGTCATAGAGGGCCTCGCGGACCTCTTCCTCGGTGGCCGGCTTGGTGGTCTGCACCTCGTCACTCATGCGGTCTTCCTCTCCGACAGCACCTGCGCCGTCGCATCCTTCCACGCCATCCAGCTCAGCAGCGCGCACTTCACCCGGGCCGGGTACTTGGAGACACCGGCGAACGCGACCGCGTCCTCCAGCACCTCCTCCATCGCGTCGTCGGGCTCGATCTGGCCCTTGGACTGCATCAGTTCCAGGAAGGTCTCCTGGATCTTCCGCGCTTCGGCGACCTCCTTGCCCACCAGCAGCTCATTGAGAACCGAGGCGCTGGCCTGGCTGATGGAGCAGCCCTGGCCCTCGTAGGAGACGTCTTCGATTCTCTCGCCGTCCAGCCGCACCCGCAGCGTGATCTCATCGCCGCAGGTGGGGTTGGTGTGGTGTACCTCGGCGTCGCCGTCGCGCAAGCCCCGGCCGTGCGGGTGCTTGTAGTGGTCCAGGATGACGTCCTGGTACATGGAATCAAGCTTCACAGTGGCAGCCCATCAGCCGAAGAAGTTCCGGACGTGCTCCAGGCCCTCGATCAGCGCGTCCACCTCGCCGGGCGTGGAGTACAGATAGAACGACGCCCGGGTGGTCGCCGGAATTCCGTACCGCAGGCAGACCGGCCGGGCGCAGTGGTGCCCGACCCGGACCGCTATGCCCTGCTCGTCGAGGACCTGGCCCACATCGTGCGGGTGGATGTCGCCGAGGGTGAAGGAGATCGCGGCGGCGCGGTCCTCGGCCGTGACCGGACCGATCAGCTTGAGGTCCGGCACCTCCTGGAGGCGCTTGATGGCGTACTCGGTGAGCGCGTGCTCATGCTGGGCGATGCGCTCCATGCCGATGGCGGTGAGGTAGTCCACCGCCGCGCCGAGGCCGACGGCCTGGGCGATCGGCGGCGTACCGGCCTCGAACTTGTGCGGGGCGGGAGCATAGGTGGAGGAGTGCATCGAGACGGTCTCGATCATCTCGCCGCCGCCGAGGAACGGCGGCAGGTCCTCCAGCAGCTCCTGGCGGCCCCACAGGACACCGATGCCGTCCGGGCCGCACATCTTGTGGCCGGTGAAGGCCACAAAGTCGGCGCCCAGCGACTGGACGTCCAGCGGCATATGCGGGGCGGCCTGCGAGGCGTCGATGACCACCAGCGCGCCGACCTGCTGGGCGCGGCGGACGATCGCCTCCACCGGGTTGACGGTGCCCAGGATGTTGGAGACCAGGACGAAGGAGACGACCTTGGTCTTCTCGGTGATGACCTCGTCGATGTTGGAGAGGTCCAGGCGGCCGTCGTCGGTGAGCCCGAACCACTTCAGCTTCGCGCCGGTGCGCTGCGAGAGCAGCTGCCACGGAACGATGTTGGAGTGGTGCTCCATCTCCGTGATGACGATCTCGGTGTCGCGGTCCACCCGGTAGGGCTCGTCGGCCCAGCCCAGCATGTTGGCGACGAGGTTGAGGGACTCGGAGGCGTTCTTGGTGAAGATCACCTCGTCCCGGCTGGGGGCGTTGATGAAGGCGGCGACCTTGTCGCGGGCGCCTTCGTACAGCGCCGTGGCCTCCTCGGCGAGGACATGCACACCACGGTGGACGTTGGCGTTGTGCCGCTCGTAGTACTCGTTGAGCACATCGAGCACCTGGCGCGGCTTCTGCGAGGTGGCCGCGTTGTCCAGGTAGACGATCTTCTTCCCGTCGTGCACCACGCGGTCCAGGATGGGGAAGTCCTTGCGGATCGCGTCGGTGTCGAGGAGGCCCGGCAGGGTTGTCACGCGGATACGCCGCCCTTCGTCACGTACGCCTCGTAGCCCTCTTCCTCCAGCTTGTCGGCGAGCTCGGCGCCGCCGGACTCGGCGATGCGGCCGTTCGCGAAGACATGCACGAAGTCGGGCTTGATGTAGCGCAGGATGCGCGTGTAGTGGGTGATCAGCAGGGTGCCGACCTCACCGGTCTCACGGACCCGGTTGACGCCCTCGGAGACGATCCGCAGCGCGTCCACGTCCAGGCCGGAGTCGGTCTCGTCCAGGATCGCGATCTTCGGCTTGAGCAGCTCCAGCTGAAGGATCTCGTGGCGCTTCTTCTCACCGCCGGAGAAGCCCTCGTTGACATTGCGCTCGGCGAAGGCGGGGTCCATCTGGAGCTGCTCCATGGCGGACTTGACCTCCTTCACCCAGGTGCGCAGCTTGGGGGCCTCGCCGCGGACGGCGGTGGCGGAGGTGCGCAGGAAGTTGGAGACCGAGACGCCCGGGACCTCCACCGGGTACTGCATGGCCAGGAAGACGCCGGCGCGGGCGCGCTCGTCCACCGACATCTCCAGGACGTTCTCCCCGTCCAGGGTGACGGTGCCGCCGGTGATCGTGTACTTGGGGTGGCCGGCCAGCGAGTAGGCCAGGGTGGACTTGCCGGAGCCGTTGGGGCCCATGATGGCGTGGGTCTCGCCCTGCTTCACGGTCAGGTCGACGCCGCGCAGGATCTCCCGGGGGCCGTTCTCGGCTTCGACGGAGACGTGCAGGTCGTGGATCTCAAGCGTTGCCATGGGGAACTCAGGACTCCTGGGTGAGGGAGACGAGCACGTCGTCCCCTTCGATCTTGACGGGGTAAACGGGGACGGGGCGCGTGGCGGGCAGGCCGGACGGCTTTCCGGTGCGCAGGTCGAAGGTGGAGCCATGCAGCCAGCACTCGATGGCGCAGTCCTCCACCTCGCCCTCGGAGAGCGAGACATTCGCGTGCGAGCAGATGTCGTAGATCGCGAAGACCTCACCCTCGGTGCGGACTATCGAGACCGGGGTGCCGTCGATCTCGACCCGCTTGGGGGTGTCCTCCGCCAGCTCGCTCAGCGTGGCCACTCGTACATAGCTCATGCGACGGACGCCTCCAGCTCGGCCTCGATCTTGGCGATCAGGCGCTCCTCCAGCTCGGGGATACCGATCTGCTGGACGAGCTCGGCGAAGAAGCCGCGGACCACCAGGCGGCGCGCCTCGTCGGCCGGGATGCCCCGGGCCATCAGGTAGAACAGCTGCTCGTCGTCGAAGCGACCGGTGGCGGAGGCGTGGCCGGCGCCGACGATCTCACCGGTCTCGATCTCCAGGTTGGGGACCGAGTCCACCCGGGCGCCGTCGGTGAGGACCAGGTTGCGGTTGAGCTCGTAGGTGTCGGTGCCCTCCGCGGTGGCGCGGATGAGGACGTCGCCGATCCACACCGCGTGCGCGTCCTGGCCCTGCAGGGCGCCCTTGTAGGCGACATTGCTGCGGCAGTGCGGGGTGTCGTGGTCGACGAAGAGGCGGTGCTCCTGGTGCTGGCCGTTGTCGGTGAAGTACACACCGTAGAGCTCGGCCTCGCCGCCGGGGGCGCCGTAGACCACCCGCGGGTGCAGGCGGACCAGGTCGCCGCCGAAGGTGACGATCACGGACTTGAAGGAGGCGTCCCGGCCGATCAGGGCGGTGTGCTGGGCGGCGTGCACGGCGGTGCCGTCCCAGTCCTGGATGGAGACCACGGTGAGCTTGGCGCCGTCGCCGATGACGTATTCGACGTTGGCGCCCAGGGTGACATCGCCGGTGTGGTCGATGACCACCACGGCCTCGGCGAAGGCACCGACCTCGACCAGCAGGTGGCCGTAGGCCACGCCGCCCTCGCCGTGCGCGGAGATGCGCACGGGCTCGGTGAGCACGGTCTCCTTGGGGACCGAGACCACGGACGCCTTCTCGAAGGAGCTGTAGGCCTGGGCGGCGACGCGGTCGACCGGCTTGCCCGCCTTGCCGAGGCGGGTGTCGTCCCGGCCGACGGTCTCCACGGTGACGCCGGCGGGGGCGGTCACCTCGACCTTGAGGCCGCCGCCGTTGGCGGTGGCGGTGCCGTCGTGCAGCCCGCGCAGGCGCCCCAGCGGGGTGAACCGCCACTCCTCCTCGCGGCCGTGCGGCACGGGGAAGTCCGCCACGTCGTACGAGGCGGGCGCGGAGACCCGCGCGTCGATGGGCTGCCGGGAGCCGCCCACCTGGATGGCGCCGTCGGTCGTGCTGCCGGCGGGGGTGTTGTCAGCCATGGCTGTCGTCGTGCTCTCTTCCTGTCACAAAGGGTTCGCTGCGGTAGGGGGGCGGTGGCGCTTAACCGACCGCGCCCTCCATCTGCAGCTCGATCAGCCGGTTGAGCTCCAGGGCGTACTCCATGGGCAGCTCGCGGGCGATCGGCTCGACAAAGCCGCGCACGATCATGGCCATCGCCTCGTCCTCGGACAGGCCGCGGCTCATCAGGTAGAAGAGCTGGTCGTCGCTGACCTTGGAGACGGTCGCCTCATGACCCATGGAGACGTCGTCCTCGCGGACGTCGACATAGGGGTAGGTGTCCGATCGGGAGATGGTGTCCACCAGCAGCGCGTCACAGAGCACATTGGACTTGGAGCCGTGGGCACCCTCGCCGATCTCGATCAGACCGCGGTAGGAGGTGCGGCCGCCGCCCCGGGCCACCGACTTGGAGACGATGTTGGAGGAGGTGTTGGGCGCCATGTGCACCATCTTGGCGCCGGCGTCCTGGTGCTGGCCCTCACCGGAGAAGGCGATGGACAGGGTCTCGCCCTTGGCGTGCTCGCCCATCAGGTAGACAGCCGGGTACTTCATGGTCACCTTGGAGCCGATGTTGCCGTCGACCCACTCCATGGTGGCGCCCTCGTAGGCGACGGCGCGCTTGGTGACCAGGTTGTAGACGTTGTTCGACCAGTTCTGGATGGTCGTGTAGCGGCAGCGGCCGCCCTTCTTGACGATGATCTCCACGACCGCGCTGTGCAGCGAGTCCGAGGAGTAGATCGGGGCGGTGCAGCCCTCTACGTAGTGCACATAGGCGTTCTCGTCGACGATGATCAGCGTCCGCTCGAACTGGCCCATGTTCTCGGTGTTGATCCGGAAGTAGGCCTGGAGCGGGATGTCGACATGGACGCCCGGCGGGACGTAGATGAAGGAGCCGCCGGACCACACGGCGGAGTTCAGCGAGGCGAACTTGTTGTCACCGACCGGGATGACGGTGCCGAAGTACTCCTGGAAGAGCTCCGGGTGCTCCTTGAGCGCGGTGTCGGTGTCCAGGAAGATGACGCCCTGCTGCTCCAGGTCCTCGCGGATCTGGTGGTAGACGACCTCGGACTCGTACTGCGCGGCGACACCGGCGACCAGACGCTGCTTCTCCGCCTCGGGGATGCCCAGCTTGTCGTAGGTGTTCTTGATGTCCTCCGGCAGGTCCTCCCAGGTGGCGGCCTGCTTCTCGGTGGAACGCACAAAGTACTTGATGTTGTCGAAGTCAATGCCGGAGAGGTCGGAGCCCCAGGTCGGCATGGGCTTCTTCTCGAAGAGCTTGAGGCCCTTCAGACGCAGCTTGAGCATCCACTCCGGCTCGGACTTCTTCGCCGAGATGTCGCGGACGACCTCCTCGGAGAGGCCGCGCTTGGCCGCGGCACCGGCCGCGTCGGAGTCGGCCCAGCCGTATTCATACGTGCCCAGGCCCTCGAGCTCAGGGTGGGCAGTCTCCGTGGGGAGAGTCATGCGGGGTTCCTCCCGGCCGTGCTGGTGGATGCGGTAGTGGTGGTCTTGGGTGTTCCGCTGCGCGGAATGAACGTCGTGCACACACCGTCGCCATGGGCGATGGTGGCCAGACGCTGCACATGGGTCCCCAGCAGACGGGAGAAGACCTCGGTCTCCGCCTCGCACAGCTGTGGGAACTGCTCGGCGACATGGGCGACCGGGCAGTGGTGCTGGCAGAGCTGTTCGCCGACCGGTGCGCTGCGCGCCGTAGCAGCGTACCCGTCCTCGGTCAATGCCCTGGCCAGCGCATGGGCCCGCTCATCGGGGGCGGCCCGGTCCAGCGCCTCGCGGTAGCCCTCGGCCTGGGCGGCCATCCGGGCCCGGGCGAAGGCGGCGATGGCGGCCTCCCCGGCCTCGCCGCCGCCGGCGCTCTCGGCGATCCAGCGCAGGGCCTCGCCCGCCAGCTTGTCGTAGGCCTGGTCGAAGGCGTCCCGGCCGTTGTCGGTGAGCGCGAAGACCTTGGCGGGGCGGCCGCGGGTGCGGGCTCCGTAGACCCGCTTCTCGCGGGGCTCCACAACACGCTCGGCGGCCAGGGTGTCCAGGTGGCGGCGGACCGCGGCCTGGGTGAGGTTCAGGCGCAGCGCCAGCTCCGCCGCGGTGGACGGGCCGTGATCGAGGATGGAGCGGACCACCCGGTTGCGGGTGCCGCGCTGCTCGTCGGGCAACGGCGTACGCACCCCGGCGGCCTCCTGGGCCGCGGGGCTCTCCGGAGCCTTGCCCGCGTATTTCACAACGCCATTGTTGCGTAATTGGCGAAGGGCCGACAAGCCTCGTCCCGCCGGATGGTGGTGGTATCGATCACTAAGGGTCACCTAACCGCCACCCCCGGCGGGGCCGCCGGCGCTCGCGGCTTCGTAGACTTCCCCGCATGTGCAGCGCCTTCTCCGGGGCCCCCGTGGTCGAGGTCCATGGCCTCGTCAAGCGGTACGGCACCAAGACGGCGGTGAACGGGCTCGATCTGTCCGTCGCCGCCGGCACCCTCACCGCCGTGCTCGGCCCCAATGGGGCGGGCAAGACCACCACCATCGAGACCTGCGAGGGCTATCGCCGGCCGGACGCGGGCACGGTCCGCGTGCTGGGCCTGGACCCGGTCGCCGACGCGGCGGCACTGCGCCCCCGGGTGGGCGTGATGCTGCAGAGCGGCGGCGTCTACCCCGGCGCCCGCGCCGAGGAGATGCTGCGGCACATGGCCTCGCTGCACGCCCACCCGCTGGATGTGGACGCCCTGACCGAACGGCTGGGGCTGGGCGGCTGCGGACGCACCGCCTACCGGCGGCTGTCCGGCGGCCAGCAGCAGCGGCTGTCGCTGGCCATGGCCGTGGTGGGCCGCCCCGAGCTGGTCTTCCTGGACGAGCCGACCGCCGGCCTGGACCCACAGGCCCGCCGGGCCACCTGGGACCTGGTGCGCGAGCTGCGCGCGGACGGCGTCACCGTGGTGCTCAGCACGCACCACATGGAGGAGGCCGAGCAGCTGGCCGATGACGTCGCCATCGTGGACGGCGGCAAGGTGATAGCCCAGGGCAGCCCCGAGGAGCTGTGCCGGGGCGGCGCCGAGAACAGCCTGCGCTTCTCCGGCCGTCCCGGCCTGGATGTCTCCGCCCTGGTCAAGGCGCTGCCCGCGGACTGCGCGGCGATCGAGCTGGCCCCGGGCAGCTACCGGGTCAGCGGCGCGGTGGGCCCCCAGCTGCTGGCCACCGTCACCACCTGGTGCGCCCAGCACGGAGTGATGCCGGACCGGATAGTGGTCGAGCGGCACACGCTGGAGGACGTATTTCTGGAGCTCACCGGAAGGGACTTGCGTTCATGAGCGCCGCCTTCGCCCCCAGGCCGGGGGCCGCGCCGGTGGCGCGGATGATCCGGGCGCAGGCCGCCCTGGAGACCAGGATGCTGCTGCGCAACGGCGAGCAACTGCTGCTCACCGTGGTGATCCCCACCCTGCTGCTGACCCTGTTCAGCAGCGTGGACATCGTGGACACCGGCAAGGGCAAGGCGGTGGACTTCCTGGCCCCCGGCGTGCTGGCCCTGGCCGTGCTGTCCACCGCCTTCACCGGGCAGGCCATCGCCACCGGCTTCGAGCGGCGCTACGGGGTGCTCAAGCGGCTGGGCGCCTCACCGCTGCCGCGCTGGGCGCTGATGACCGCCAAGACCTGCTCGGTGCTGGTCACCGAGGTGCTGCAGATCGCGCTGCTGACCGTGATCGCCTTTGCGCTGGGCTGGTCGCCGCATGGCAACCCCCTGGCCGTGCTCCTGCTGATCGTCCTCGGCACGGCCGCCTTCTCCGGGCTGGGCCTGCTGATGGCGGGCACCCTCAGGGCCGAGGCCACCCTGGCCGCGGCCAACCTGGTCTTTCTGCTGCTGCTGGTCGGCGGCGGGGTGATCGTGCCCCTGGAGAAGTTCCCGGACGCCGCCCGCTCGGTGCTGGAACTGCTGCCCATCTCGGCGCTCTCCGACGGGCTGCGCGCGGTGCTGCGGGACGGCGCCGGGATGCCCTGGGGCGACCTGGGCGTGCTGGCTGTCTGGTCGGTGCTGGGGCTGGGCGCGGCGGGTCGTTTCTTCCGCTGGGAGTGAGTCGCTTTCTCCGCTGGGAGTGAGTCGGGCCGGGGGCCTCGTGAATCGGTGCACAAGCGGCGTTCTACGATGAGCGGGTGCCCACATCGATGAACCCCCTCCAGCTCATCGCCGACCGCTGGCAGCCCTCCGCGCGCTTTGTCCAGCGGGCCGCGCTCGCCTGTGTCGTGATGGCCGTGATCATCGTGGTCACCGGTGGCGCGGTACGGCTGACCCAGTCCGGGCTCGGCTGCCCGACCTGGCCGACCTGCACCGAGCACAGCCTGACGCCGACGCCCGCCATGGGCATCAACGGCATCATCGAGTTCACCAACCGCATGCTCACCTATGTGCTGTGCGCGGTGGTGGGCCTGGCGATCATCGCCGCCCGGGCGCACCTGCCGCTGCGCCGGGATCTCACCCGGCTGGGCTGGGCCCAGTTCTGGGTGGTCATGGGCAATGCGGTGATCGGTGGCATCACGGTGCTGACCGGCCTGAACCCCTATATCGTCAGCACCCACTTCCTGCTGTCCACCGCCCTGCTGACGGTCGCCGTGCTGATGTGGCACCGCTCCCTGGAGGGTGACGCCGCCCCGCGCGAGCTGGTGGCCCGTCCGGTCCGGGAGCTGAGCCGGGTACTGGTGGGCGCCACCCTGCTGCTGATCGTCGTCGGCACCGTGGTCACCGGCGCGGGCAAGCACGCGGGCGACGCCTCCAAGGGCGTGCGCCGCATCCCGCTGGACTGGCACGAGATCACCCAGCTGCATGTGGACTTCGTCTATATCGTGATCGGCCTGACGGTGGCCCTGTGGTTCACCCTGCGTGCCGTGCAGGCCCCGGGCGGCCCTGTCCGGCGGGTGGTGGAGCTGTTCGCGGTGCTGATGCTTCAGGGGGTCATCGGCTACGTCCAGTACTTCAATGACTCACCCGAGGTGGTGGTCGGCATCCATATGTTCGGCTCCTGCCTGGTGTGGATCGCCGCGCTGCGGGTCCTCCTCTCGCTGCGCGACCGCGGCCCGCTGCCGGTGGTGCCGGCCCCGTCCGCCGAGCACGAGGCCGTGGAGCCGGCCGCTGTCGCCTGAGCCTGAACACGAAGAGAGGGGCGCCCCCGGTATCCGGGGGGCGCCCCTCTTCTCATGTGTCAACGCTCAGCCGTTGGCAGGCCCGCCGACCTGGATGCCGGCCATCCGGGACCACTCATAGCGACCGGTACGGACCTTGGCCGCCATCTCGCCGTCGAACTCCTCCCGCAGCTCGATCCCGGCGATCTCCACGGCCTTCCGCGCGGCCGCGTGGGAGCGGGCCACCAGGGTGCCCCACTCCCCGTTCGCACCCACCAGCGCGATCCGGGTGGTGCCACGCCCTATGTGCGCCAACTGCCCCTCGGCACCGCCGCCGTGGCTGCCCGCGAACGCGCTGATCTGCTTGGCCAGCCGGGCCGCCTCGCGCTGGGCCTTCGCGTCGAGGGCGTCGGGGGCGGCCGCTTCGGCCTGCTTGGTGTCTGCCATGGCCAGGATGCTACCGACGAGTAGCGGAAATGGCGACGGGCGGCGCCGGTGGCCTTGGCCACCCGCACCGCCCGTCCCGGAAAGCCTGTCAGCGCAGGAAGGGATCGATCGCCACCGCCGTGAACAGCAGCGACACATAGGTGATCGACCAGTGGAAGAGCCGCATCTCCTTGAGCTTGGCCCCGGTGATCCCCGCCTTGGCGCGCGCCTGAAGCGCATGCGCCTCCTTGAGCCACAGGGCGCCCAGCAGCGCCGCCACCACCGGGTAGAACCAGCCGGTGTAGCCCAGCGGCCACAGCAGCAGGGAGACGCCCACCATCACCCAGCTGTAGATGACGATCTGACGGGCCACCGCCTTGTTGCCCGCGGTGACCGGCAGCATCGGCACCCCGGCCCGCTGGTAGTCGTCCTTGACCTTCATCGACAGCGGCCAGTAGTGCGGCGGCGTCCAGAAGAACATCACCAGGAAGAGGACGACCGGGGCCCAGGAGACATCGTTCTTGACGGCCGACCAGCCGATGAGCACCGGCAGACAGCCCGCGATGCCGCCCCAGACGATGTTCTGCGCGGTGCGCCGCTTGAGCCACATCGTGTAGACCACGACATAGAACATCGAGGCGCCCAGCGACAGCACCGCCGAGAGCGGATTGACCAGGAACCAGAACCAGACGGTCGAGACCACGGTCAGCGCGGTGGCGAACACCAGGCATTCACGCGGCGAGACCATGCCGGTGACCAGCGGACGCTGGGAGGTGCGGTCCATCAGCGCGTCGATGTCGCGGTCGTAGTACATGTTGAACGCGCCCGCGCCGCCGGCCGAGAGATAGCCGCCGACACAGGTGGCCAGCACCAGCCACAGGTCGGGTACGCCCTGGGCCGCGAGGAACATCACCGGTACGGTCGTCATCAGCAGCAGCTCGATGATCCGCGGCTTGGTAAGGGCCACGAACGCCTTGACCCGGGCCCCGAACGGCCGGTGGCTGGGGCTCTCGATGAGCACCCCCGCAGGACGGGATTCGACGGCCGTCACGCACACCCCTGACAGAGATAAGGCCAGCAAGCACATCCGACCCGACCGGCCGGGAAAGACTTGCGCGTACCACGCCACTCTAGACGCAGGGCGTGGCGCGCCCTCCGCCGGGGTGGGGTCGTGTTGAGGGCCCGCCTGCCCGGTAAACCTGACTCCCCGGGACCACCCGGGAGGCGAGTGCGCCGGGCGCATTGCACGCTGGTGCCATGGCCGGTCGCTCCAAGCCGGGAATCTTTCCCCGCCGGTCCCGGTTTCCGGGAGCGTTGGGCCGAGCAGCCGACTGCACGTCGAAAAGATGCGCGTCAGGGCGAGGGTAGGCTCGACCTCGCCGAGTCGTGGCGGAACACCGCCCCCGGCCTGAGAACCATGTGGAGAGGAGCCCTGACTTAGGGTGAGCACCAAGCCGACCACCACAGACCTCGAGTGGACCGAACTGGACCAGCGGGCCGTTGACACCGCGCGCGTCCTGGCCATGGACGCCGTGCAGAAGGTCGGCAACGGCCACCCCGGCACGGCCATGAGCCTGGCCCCGGCCGCGTACCTGCTCTTCCAGAAGCTGATGCGGCACGACCCCAGCGACGCCGACTGGACCGGCCGCGACCGGTTCGTCCTCTCCCCCGGGCACACCAGCCTGACCCTCTACACCCAGCTCTTCCTGTCCGGTTACGGCCTGGAGCTGTCGGACCTGAAGGCCTTCCGCACCTGGGGCAGCAAGACCCCGGGCCACCCGGAGCACGGCCACACCCGCGGTGTGGAGACCACCACCGGCCCGCTGGGCCAGGGCATCGCCAACGCGGTGGGCATGGCCATGGCCGCCCGCTACGAGCGCGGTCTGTTCGACCCCGAGGCCCCCAAGGGCGAGTCCCCCTTCGACCACACCATCTGGGCCATCGTCTCCGACGGCGACCTGGAGGAGGGCATCTCCGCCGAGGCCTCCTCGCTGGCCGGCCACCAGAAGCTGGGCAACATCGTCGCGCTGTACGACGACAACCACATCTCCATCGAGGGCGACACCGAGACGGCCTTCTCCGAGGACGTCCTCAAGCGCTACGAGGCCTATGGCTGGCACGTCCAGCGCATCGAGCAGTCCCCCAACGGCGACTTCGACATCCAGGCGCTGTTCGCGGCGTTCAAGGCGGCGCAGGAGGAGACCGAGCGCCCCTCGATCATCGCCGCCCGCACCATCATCGCCTGGCCCGCCCCCAACGCCCAGAACACCGAGGCCTCGCACGGCTCGGCGCTGGGTGAGGCCGAGGTGGCCGCCACCAAGGAGGTGCTGGGCTTCGACCCGCAGCAGCACTTCCAGGTGGCGGACGAGGTCCTGGCGCACGCCCGCAAGGTGGTCGACCGCGGCCGCCAGGCGCACGCCGAGTGGGACAAGCGGATCCAGGAGTGGCGCGCCGCCAACCCGCAGCGGGCCGCCGACTTCGACCGCATCAACGCGGGCGAGCTGCCCGACGGCTGGGAGAAGGCCCTTCCGGAGTTCCCGGCCGGCAAGGCCGTGGCCACCCGCAAGGCGTCCGGTGAGGTCCTCAAGGCCCTGGGCGGTGTGCTCCCCGAGCTCTGGGGCGGCTCCGCCGACCTGGCCGGCTCCAACAACACCACCATCGACGCGTCCTCCTCCTTCCTCCCGGAGGGCAACCCGCTGCCGGAGGCCAACCCCTACGGCCGCACCGTGCACTTCGGTATCCGCGAGCACGCCATGGGTTCGACCATGAACGGCATCGCGCTGCACGGCAACACCCGTATCTACGGCGGCACCTTCCTGGTGTTCTCCGACTACATGCGCCCGGCCGTGCGCCTGGCCGCGCTGATGAAGCTGCCGGTCACCTATGTCTGGACGCATGACTCCATCGGCCTGGGCGAGGACGGCCCGACCCACCAGCCGGTGGAGCACATGGCCGCGCTGCGCGCCATCCCGGGCCTGAACATGGTCCGCCCGGCGGACGCCAACGAGACCGCCATCGCCTGGCGCGAGATCACCAAGCGCCACAGCGTCAAGCCGGCCCCGCACGGCCTGGCCCTGACCCGGCAGAACGTGCCGACCTACGAGCCCAACGAGGGTGCCGCCAAGGGCGGTTATGTGCTGTTCGAGGCCGAGGGCGGCCGGGCGCAGCTGATCCTGATCGCCACCGGTTCCGAGGTCCAGCTGGCCGTGGAGGCCCGTGACCGCCTGCAGGCCGAGGGCATCCCCACCCGGGTGGTCTCCATGCCGTCGGTGGAGTGGTTCGAGGAGCAGGACCAGGCGTACCGCGACGGCGTGCTGCTGCCGGACGTCAAGGCCCGGGTGGCCGTGGAGGCCGGCATCGGCCTGACCTGGTACCGCTATGTGGGCGAGGCCGGCCGGGTGGTCTCCCTGGAGCACTTCGGCGCCTCCGCCGACTACCAGGTGCTCTACCAGGAGTTCGGCATCACCACCGACGCCGTGGTCGAGGCCGCCCGCGAGTCCATCGCCGACGCCGGCCGCCGCTGACGCCCCGTACTTATTCCTCTTAGGAGATGCAGAACCCATGACTGACGCACTCAAGCGGCTGTCCGACGAAGGCGTCGCCATCTGGCTGGACGACCTCTCCCGCAAGCGGATCACCTCCGGCAACCTGTCGGAACTGATCGACGAGATGCATGTGGTGGGTGTCACCACCAACCCGTCGATCTTCCAGAAGGCGATCTCCAGCGGTGAGGGCTACCAGCAGCAGCTGGCCGACCTGGCCGCCCGCAAGGTGACCGTGGACGAGGCCATCCGCATGATCACCACGGCGGACGTCCGGGACGCCGCCGACATCCTGCGGCCGGTCTTCGACCGCACCGAGGGCCAGGACGGCCGGGTCTCCATCGAGGTGGACCCGCGCCTGGCGCACAACACCCGGGCCACTGTGGCCGAGGCCAAGCAGCTGGCCTGGCTGGTGGACCGTCCCAACACCCTGATCAAGATCCCCGCCACCAAGGCGGGTCTGCCGGCCATCGCCGAGACCATCGGGCTGGGCATCAGCGTCAATGTCACGCTGATCTTCTCCCTGGAGCGCTACCGCGCGGTCATGGACGCCTACCTGACCGGTCTGGAGAAGGCCAAGGCGGCCGGCCAGGACCTGTCGCTGATCCACTCGGTGGCGTCCTTCTTCGTCTCCCGGGTGGACACCGAGATCGACAAGCGCCTGGACGCGCTGGGCACCGAGGAGGCCAAGGCGCTGCGCGGCAAGGCCGCCCTGGCCAACGCCCGCCTGGCGTACCAGGCGTACGAGGAGGTCTTCTCCTCGGACCGCTGGCTGGCCCTGGAGAAGCACGGCGCCAACAAGCAGCGTCCGCTGTGGGCCTCGACCGGTGTCAAGGACCCGGCCTACAAGGACACCCTGTACGTGGACGACCTGGTGGCGCCCAACACGGTCAACACCATGCCGGAGGCCACCCTGCAGGCCGCCGGTGACCACGGCAGCATCAGCGGTGACACCGTCCGCGGCACCTACGAGCAGGCCAAGGCGGACCTGGACGCCCTCGCCAAGGTCGGCATCTCCTACGACGACGTGGTGCAGCTCCTGGAGGACGAGGGCGTCGAGAAGTTCGAGGCGGCCTGGTACGACCTGCTGAAGTCGACGGAGGCGGAGCTCAAGCGCCTCGCACCGGAGGCGTGAATTGAGCACCAGCAGCAATCCGCTGCGTGACCCTCAGGACCGGCGGCTCCCGCGTATCGCGGGGCCGTCCGGCCTGGTCATCTTTGGCGTCACGGGCGATTTGTCCCGAAAAAAGCTGATGCCGGCCGTGTATGACCTCGCCAACCGGGGTCTGCTGCCGCCGGGCTTCTCCCTGATCGGCTTCGCCCGCCGCGACTGGGAGGACGAGGACTTCGCCGAGATCGTCTACAACGCGGTCAAGCAACACGCGCGTACGCCGTTCCGCGAGGAGGTCTGGCAGCAGCTGGTGCAGGGCTGCCGGTTCGTCCAGGGCGACTTCGGCGACGACGACGCCTTCGAGACGCTCAAGAGCACCATCGACGAGCTGGACAAGGCCCAGGGCACCGGCGGCAACTTCGCCTTCTACCTCTCGGTGCCGCCCAAGTTCTTCCCGACCGTCGTCCAGCAGCTGAAGAAGCACGGACTGGCGGACCAGAAGGAGGGCGCCTGGCGGCGTGCCGTCATCGAGAAGCCCTTCGGCCACAACCTGAAGAGCGCCCAGGAGCTCAACCGGATCGTCCACGAGGTCTTCCCGGCCAACGAGGTCTTCCGGATCGACCACTACCTGGGCAAGGAGACGGTCCAGAACATCCTGGCGCTGCGGTTCGCCAACACCCTCTTCGAGCCCATCTGGAACCGGTCCTTTGTCGACCACATCCAGATCACCATGGCCGAGGACATCGGCATCGGCGGCCGGGCCGGCTACTACGACGGCATCGGCGCGGCCCGGGACGTCATCCAGAATCACCTGCTGCAGTTGCTGGCGCTGACCGCCATGGAGGAGCCCGCCTCCTTCGACGCGGACGCGGTGGCCGCCGAGAAGACCAAGGTGCTGGGCGCCGTCCGGCTGCCCAAGGACCTGGCCAAGGAGACCGTGCGCGGCCAGTACGCGGCCGGCTGGCAGGGCGGCGAGAAGGTGGTCGGTTACCTCCAGGAGGAGGGCATCGACACCAAGTCCAAGACGGACACCTATGCCGCGGTCAAGCTGGAGATCGACAACCGCCGCTGGGCGGGCGTCCCCTTCTATCTGCGTACCGGCAAGCGGCTGGGCCGCCGGGTCACCGAGATCGCGGTGGTCTTCCAGCGCGCCCCGCACTCCCCCTTCGACCACACCGCCACCGAGGAGCTGGGGCAGAACGCCCTGGTCATCCGGGTGCAGCCGGACGAGGGCGTGACCATGCGGTTCGGCTCCAAGGTGCCGGGCACCCAGATGGAGGTCCGGGACGTCTCCATGGACTTCGCCTATGGCGAGTCCTTCACCGAGTCCAGCCCGGAGGCGTACGAGCGGCTGATCCTCGATGTGCTGCTGGGAGAGTCCAACCTCTTCCCGCGCCTGAAGGAGGTCGAGCTGTCCTGGGAGATCCTCGACCCGATCGAGGAGTTCTGGGACAAGCACGGCAAGCCCGCGCAGTACCCGGCCGGCACCTGGGGGCCGGTCGAGGCGGACGAGATGCTCGCACGAGACGGACGGAGCTGGCGCCGGCCATGAAGATCGATCTCACCGACACCACTGCCAGCAAGATCAACAACGCTCTGGTGGAGGGCCGCCGGGCCATCGGCGCCCCCGCCATCGGCATGGTGCTCACCCTGGTCATCGTCACCGACGAGGAGCACGCCTATGACGCGCTCAAGGCGGCCGACGAGGCGTCCCGCGAGCACCCCTCGCGCAAGCTGGTGGTCATCAAGCGGGTCAGCCGCTCGCCGCGCGAGCGGGCCCAGGCCCGGCTGGACGCCGACGTCCGGGTGGGCGCCGACGCCGGCACCGGCGAGACGGTGATGCTCCGGCTGTACGGCGAGGTGATAGACCACGCCCAGTCGGTGGTGCTGCCGCTGCTGCTGCCGGACGCCCCCGTGGTCGTCTGGTGGCCGGTCAACTCCCCGGCCAACCCGGAGAAGGACCCGCTGGGCGCCCTGGGCCAGCGCCGGGTCACCGACGCCTACGCCTGTGAGGACCCGATCGCCGAGCTCTCGGCACGGGCCGCCCACTACGCGCCCGGCGACACCGACCTGGCCTGGACCCGGACCACGCCCTGGCGCTCGATGCTGGCGGCCGCCCTGGACCAGCAGCCCAGCGCCCAGGTCACCGCCGCCGAGGTGGCGGGCGAGGCGTACAACCCCAGCGCCGAACTGCTGGCCATGTGGCTGGCGGACCGGCTCGGGGTGACCGCCAAGCGCACCGTCTCGGATGGTCCTGGCCTGACCGCGGTCCGGCTGCAGACCAAGAACGGCGTGATCACCCTCGACCGCCCGGACGGCACGCTGGCCACCCTGGCCATGCGCGGCCAGCCGGACCGTGCGGTGGCGCTCAAGCGGCGCGACACCTCCGAGCTGCTGGCGGAGGAACTGCGCCGGCTTGACCCGGACACCATCTATGAGTCCGCGGTGAAGTACGGCGTGGAGCGACTGGGCACCGAGCCGCTGGAGGCCCCGAAGCCGGCGGCCGGATCCGAGGCGGAGTCCCAGGAGGCCCCGGACGCGCCGGCCGCTGCGAAGAAGAAGGCCCAGCCGGCCAAGAAGGCGGACTCCCGGTGAACACGCCCCAGCTGGTGGTGCACCGGGACAAGGAGCTGATGGCGCGCGCCGCGGCGGCCCGGCTGATCACCAAGATCGTGGACGCCCAGGCCGCCCGGGGCTCCGCCTCAGTGGTCCTCACCGGCGGGCGCAACGGCAATGGGCTGCTCGCGGCCCTGGCCGAGTCGCCCGCCCGGGACGCGGTGGACTGGTCGCGGCTGGACCTGTGGTGGGGCGACGAGCGGTTCCTCCCGGAGGGCGACCCGGAGCGCAACCACACCCAGGCCCGCCAGGCCCTGCTGGACGCGGTGGACCTGGACCCGGCCCGGGTGCATCCGATGCCCCCGGCGCAGGGTGCGCACGGCAATGACGCGGACGCCGCCGCGGAGTCCTACGCGGCCGAACTGGCGGCGGCCGCACGGCCGGAAGACCACGCCCTGGTGCCGTCCTTCGATGTGCTGCTGCTGGGCGTCGGCCCGGACGCGCATATCGCCTCGCTGTTCCCCGAGCTGCCGGGCGTCCGGGAGACCGAACGCACGGTCGTGGGGGTCCGCGGGGCGCCCAAGCCGCCGCCGACCCGCGTCTCGCTGACCCTGCCCGCGATCCAGGCGGCCCGCGAGGTGTGGCTGCTGGCCGCGGGCGAGGACAAGGCGGGCGCGGTCGCGCTCGCGCTGAGCGGCGCGGGCGAGATCCAGGCCCCGGCGGCGGGAGCGTACGGCCGCTCCCGCACGCTGTGGCTCCTGGACCGGGCGGCAGCGGCCCAGCTGCCGCGGGACCTCTATCCCCCGGCTTCACCCTGACCGGTTTCGCCCGGCGACAATGGCTGAGCCCCGGAAGCGCAATGCGCCTCCGGGGCTCAGCCATTGATCAGCTACGGCCCCGCAGCTCGCGGTAACGCGCGACGAGCCCAGCAGTCGACGCGTCGAGCCCCGGCACCTCCGCACCCTCCGTCAGCGCCGGCTCAACCCGCTTCGCCAGCACCTTCCCCAGCTCAACCCCCCACTGGTCGAAGGAATCGATGTTCCACACCGCGCCCTGCACAAACACCTTGTGCTCATAGAGCGCGATCAACTGCCCCAGCACGGAAGGCGAGAGCTCACTCGCCAGGATCGTGGTGGTGGGCCGGTTACCCTTGAACGTCTTGTGCGGGACCAGCTCCGCCGGCACGCCCTCCGCCGCCACCTCCTCCGGCGTCTTACCGAAGGCCAGCGCCTGCCCCTGGGCGAACAGATTGGCCATCAGCAGATCGTGCTGGGCCACCAGTCCCGGCTCCAGGTCGGCCACCGGGCGGGCGAACCCGATCAGGTCCGCGGGGATCAGCTTGGTCCCCTGGTGGATCAACTGGTAGTACGCGTGCTGCCCGTTGGTGCCCGGCGTGCCCCAGACCACCGGCCCGGTCTGCCAGTTGACCGGTCGGCCCTCGCGGTCCACCGACTTGCCGTTGGACTCCATGTCCAACTGCTGGAGATATGCGGTGAACTTGGACAAATAGTGGCTGTACGGCAGCACCACGTGCGACTGCGCATCATGGAAGTTGCCGTACCAGACGCCCAGCAGACCGAGCAGCAGCGGAGCGTTCTCCTCCAGCGGCGCACAGCGGAAGTGCTCGTCGACCAGGTGGAAACCGGCCAGCATCTCGCGGAACCGGTCCGGGCCGATGGCGATCATCAGCGACAGCCCGATGGCCGAGTCATAGGAGTAGCGGCCACCGACCCAGTCCCAGAACTCGAACATGTTGTTGGTGTCGATGCCGAACTCGGCGACCTTCTGCTCATTGGTGGACAGCGCCACAAAGTGCTTGGCCACCGCCTCGTCACCGGCGCCCAGACCGGCCAGCAGCCACTGCCGGGCGGAGATGGCGTTGGTGATGGTCTCAATGGTGGTGAAGGTCTTGGAGGCGACGATAAACAGCGTCTCCGCCGGATCCAGGTCCCGGACCGCCTCGTGCAGATCCGCCCCGTCCACATTGGAGACGAAACGGAACGTCATATCCCGGGCGGTGTAGGCGCGCAGCGCCTCATAGGCCATCGCCGGGCCCAGGTCGGAGCCGCCGATACCGATATTGACGATGTTCCTGATCCGCTTGCCGGTGTGGCCCCGCCAGTCGCCCGAGCGCACCCGGTCGGTGAACACCTGCATCTTCATCAGCACCGCGTGCACCGCGGGGATCACATTCTCCCCGTCGGAGCGCACCACCGCGGACTCCGGGGCGCGCAGCGCGGTGTGCAGCACCGACCGGTTCTCGGTGGTGTTGATCTTCTCACCGCGGAACATGGCGTCCCGCAGCTCGGTCACCCCGGTGGCGGCCGCCAGCTCGCGCAGCAGCCGCAGGGTCTCATCGGTGACCAGATGCTTTGAGTAGTCCAGGTGCAGATCGCCCACGGTGAGCGTGTACTTCTCGGCCCGCCGCGGGTCATCGGCGAACAGCTGCCGCAGGTGCACCTCCCCCAGCTCCTCGCGGTGCTTGGCCAGTGCGTTCCACTCCGGCAGGCGGTCGAGCCGGCCACGGCCTTCTGCGTTCATCTCGGACATCAGCCCACTTCTTCTCGTAGCTCCCTCGCCACTCACCAACCTAAAGGATCAGCGGCCCCGGCGAGCGCCGAGCCCCGCGCTCCACCGGTCAGGGGGGTCATTGCGACCGCGGGTCAACTGTGGCTGGTCACGCGGTTCCCCGCGCCCCTGACGGGGCACCCGGCAGCAGTGCCGGCGCGCCAGGATCCGGGAGGCGGAACTGATCCGGCCGATCGTCTCCACCGGACTGCGCTGCTGCATCAGCGTGACCTCGGTGACGCTCCAGATCATCCCGGCACAGCCGAAGGCACCCAGGGCGAGGGCCGCGGCGGCCAGGCTGCTTCGGCGCCCCGTAAGGGGCGCGGGGAACTGCGCGACCAGCCCCGGACGGCCCGCACCCGAAACGCGACGCGGCGGCAGGGAGGCATCACCGCCGACGGCAGCACCCATCGGTCCCCCCGCCGGTCGTCTCCCCTTGCCTCACGACCGTAGCGGCGGCCACTGACAACGGCCTCGGGCAACTTCCCTATAAGGGGCCTCAGCTGACGGGCAAAAGGCGGCAGCGGACAAAAGGCGTCCGGCCCGGCCGGAGGAAGTCATCCTCCGGCCGGGCCGGACGGCTCTGCTCAGATCTCGCCGCGGAGCTTGGCCAGCGCCTCGGCGAGGATCGCCTCGCCGTCGGCGTCGCTGCGCCGCTCCCGGACATAGGCGAGGTGGGTCTTGTAAGGCTCGGTGCGCGGCGGGTCCGGGGGGTTGTCCCGGTCCTGGCCGGCCGGGAAGCCGCAGCGCGGGCAGTCCCAGGTGTCCGGCACCTGTGCGTCGCTGGCGAAGCTGGGCTGTGTCTCGTGCCCGTTGGAGCACCAGAAGGAGATGCGGAGGCGCGGTGCGGACTCGCCCCGCTCGGCCTCCCCCATCGGCCCCGCCCCGACCCGGCTTCCTCGGATCGCGTTGCCACTTGCCACGGTTGTAACTCCCTGCATGAGTGCCGCGGAACGGGACAGTCCGCTCCGCTGCGGGCGCCTCAGTCTGTGTAAGGCCCAACGCGCGTCCAGTGGCAGGAGTTACCGCCCGGCCGCAGAACGCGAACCCCCATCATAGGCCGCGTCCACGACGGTACGTCAGCTCTTGAGCTTCATCAGCAGACCCAGCACCACAATGCAGGCGAACCACAGCAGACCGACCACCACGGTGATCCGGTCCAGGTTGCGCTCGGCGACCGAGGAGCCGCCGACGGAGGACTGCATGCCGCCGCCGAACATGTCGGACAGACCGCCGCCCTTCCCCTTGTGCATGAGCACCAGCATCATCAGCAGCGCGCTGAAGATGATGAGGGCGATCGAGAACCCGATGACCACGGCTGGACCAACTCTCTCGGACTGACTGAACCGGACTGACTGAAGGTGAACAACGCTGCGGGGCCGGTCCCGGTGCACGCACCGCTCCCGGCCCCGACAGGGTACGACGGACCGCGCCCGTCGTCATACCACTACTGGTCGCGGAACCGGACGATCTTGACGAACTCCTCCGCATCCAGCGCCGCGCCGCCCACCAGAGCGCCGTCCACATCGGGCTGGGCCATGATCGCCGCGACATTGCCGGACTTGACCGAGCCGCCGTACTGGATGCGGACCTTGTCGGCCAGCTCCTGGCTGTAGAGCTCGGCCAGGCGGCCGCGGATCGCCCCGCAGACCTCCTGGGCGTCCTCGGGGGTGGCCACCTCGCCGGTGCCGATGGCCCACACCGGCTCATAGGCGATCACAATGGTCTCGGCCTGCTCGGCCGGGATGTCCTTCAGGCCGCCGTCGATCTGGGCCAGGGTGTACGCGACCTGGTTGCCCGCCTTGCGGACCTCCAGGCCCTCGCCCACGCACAGGATGGGGGTCAGGCCATGCCGGAAGGCGGCCTTGACCTTGGCGTTGCAGAGCTCGTCCGTCTCGTTGTGGTACTGACGGCGCTCGGAGTGACCCACGGCCACATAGGAGCAGTGGAGCTTGGCCAGCATGGCGCCGGAGATCTCGCCGGTGTAGGCACCGGAGTCGTACGCCGAGAGGTCCTGGGCGCCGTACTTGATCTTGAGCTTGTCGCCGTCGACCAGGGTCTGCACCGAGCGCAGATCGGTGAACGGGGGGAGTACGGCGACCTCGACGGCGTCGAAGTCCTTGTCCGTGAGGGCGAAGGCGAGCTTCTGGACGTGGGCGATGGCCTCAAGGTGGTTGAGGTTCATCTTCCAGTTGCCCGCCATCAGGGGCGTGCGGTTGGTCACGGTGGTTCAGTCCTCCAGTGCGGCGAGGCCGGGGAGCGTCTTGCCCTCGAGGTACTCGAGGCTGGCGCCGCCACCGGTCGAGATGTGGCCGAAGGCGTTCTCGTCGAAGCCCAGCAGGCGCACGGCCGCGGCCGAGTCGCCGCCGCCGACGACGGTGAAGGCGGGGCTGTCGAGCAGGCCCTGGGCGACGGCCTTGGTGCCGTTGGCGTAGTCGGGGTGCTCGAAGACGCCCATCGGGCCGTTCCAGAACACGGTGCCCGCGTCGGCCAGCTTGGCCGCGTACAGCTCACGGGTCTTGGGCCCGATGTCCAGGCCCTCCTTGTCCGCCGGGATGGCGTCCGAGGAGACGACCTCGGGGTTGGCCGGGGCCTTGGTCTTCAGGTCCGGGAAGTCGGCGGAGACCAGGACGTCGACGGGGAGGACGAACTCCACACCGCGCTTCTCGGCCTCGGCCAGGTACTCCAGGCACCTGGCCTTCTGGTCCTCCTGGAGCAGCGAGATGCCGACCTCATGGCCCTTGGCGGCCAGGAAGGTGTACGACATACCGCCGCCGATGAGGATGCGGTCGGCCTTCTTCAGCAGGTTGTCGATGACGCCCAGCTTGTCGGAGACCTTGGCGCCGCCCAGCACGACCACATAGGGCCGCCGGACGTCCTCGGTGAGCTTCTTCAGGACACCGACCTCGGTGGCGATCAGGTCACCCGCGGCGTGCGGGAGCCGGGCCGGGAGGTCGAAGACCGAGGCGTGCTTGCGGTGCACGGCGCCGAAGCCGTCGCCCACATACACATCGGCCAGCGACGCCAGCGCGTCGGCGAACGCGCCGCGCTCCGCGTCGTCCTTGCTGGTCTCGCCCGCGTTGAAACGGAGGTTCTCCAGCAGCGTGACCTCGCCGTTCGCCAGTGCGGCGACGGTGGCCTTCGCGCTGTCACCGACCGTGTCGGTGGCGAACGAGACGTTTCTGCCCAGGATCCCGCCGAGCCGCTGTGCGACCGGCGCCAGGGAGAACTGAGGGTCCGGGGCGCCCTTGGGACGGCCCAGGTGGGAGGCGACGATCACCTTGGCGCCCGCCTCGGCGAGCCTGGCGATCGTCGGCGCGACGGCGCGGATCCGGCCGTCGTCCGTGATGGAGGTGCCCTCGAGCGGCACGTTCAGGTCGGCGCGGACAAAGACCCGCCGGCCCTCGACACCGCCCTCGATGAGTTCGTCGATCGTCTTCATGCAGTGACTCCGTGACGTCCGTAGGGGCCGGTCATGAGACGGGGCCCGGGCGACGTTCGCTCACGTCGCACGAGCCCCGTTGTCACAACCGGGAGATCAGAGCTGGCCGCCGACGAAGACGGTCAGGTCCACCAGGCGGTTGGAGTAGCCCCACTCATTGTCGTACCAGCCGACGACCTTGACCTGCTTGCCCTGGGCCATGGTCAGCTGGGAGTCGAAGGTGCAGGAAGCCGGCCAGTTGACGATGTCCGAGGAGACGATCGGGTCCTCGGTGTACTCCAGGATGCCCTTGAGCTCGCCCTCGGCGGCCTTCTGGAAGGCGGCGTTGATCTCTTCCTTGGTGACCTCACGGTCCAGCTCCAGCACCAGGTCGGTGACCGAGCCGGTGGGGACCGGGACGCGCATGGCGATGCCGTCCAGCTTGCCCTTGAGCTGCGGGAGGACCAGGGCGGTGGCCTTGGCGGCACCGGTGGAGGTCGGGATGATGTTCTGCGCGGCGGCGCGGGCCCGGCGCAGGTCGCTGTGCGGGAAGTCCAGGATGCGCTGGTCGTTGGTGTACGCGTGGACCGTCGTCATCATGCCCTTGACGATGCCGAAGCTCTCGTCCAGAACCTTGGCCATCGGCGCCACACAGTTGGTGGTGCAGGAAGCGTTGGAGATGACGTGGTGGTTGGCCGCGTCGTACTTGTCCTGGTTGACACCCATGACAATGGTGATGTCCTCGCCCTTGGCGGGCGCGGAGATCAGGACCTTCTTGGCGCCGGCGGCCAGGTGCTTGGCGGCGTCCTCGCGCTTGGTGAAGATGCCGGTGGACTCGATGACGATGTCCGCGCCCAGCTCGCCCCACGGCAGGTTCGCGGGGTCGCGCTCGGCGAGCGTCTTGAAGGTCTGGTTGCCGACGGTGATCGTGTCGTCGGTGTGGCTGACCTCGTGCTGCAGACGACCCAGGATGGTGTCGTACTTGAGCAGGTGGACCAGAGTGGCGTTGTCGGTCAGGTCGTTGACACCGACGATCTCGATGTCCGCACCCTGCTCAAGGAGCGCGCGGAAGTAGTTACGACCGATACGGCCAAAGCCGTTGATGCCTACGCGGATCGTCACGAACCGATCTCCTCGTTGGTGTGCCGGTCTGCTCACCGGCGGCTGTATGGGATGTCCCCGACCACCACCGACCCTACCTCCAACCGGAGGGGGACGTGACATTGGCTGCTCTGGCCCGCTTTCTCTTGACGAGGGCACGGACCAGGGCGTATGCACCGGTGAGCGCGGGGCCAATCAGCTGTGCACGGCACGCAGCGCGGCGCGCAGGACATCCGCCCGCTGCCGCGGGTCCCGGATCTGCTCCAGGCCGAAGCCGAACAGCACGGTGTCGGCGGTGGTGATGGCGGCCAAGGAGTGACCCAGCGTCTGGGAACGGGCCCAGTCGCCGGTGTTCCCGGGGCTGCCGGCCGGCGGTCCGGGCACCGTCCAGGCGCCCAGCGAGCTCTCGAAACCCTCGGCCGGCTCGCTGTGGCCACCCGAGGTCACCGCGGCCTCGTCCACAAAGACACCAGGGCCGCCGGTGCCGGGGTCGGTGATGTAGGAGACGGCCACCTCCACCTTCTTCCCGGCATAGGCGCTCAGGTCGAAGGAGACCGGGTGCCAGCCGTTGGAGGTGCCGGTGAACCGGTTCCAGCCGCCCGAGGTTCCCTTGGCCAGACACTTGCCCTCGGTGACGGTGAGGTAGTGGGCCAGGAAGGGGTGCAGCTTGACCAGGGTGCCGTCGCCGCAGCCGGTGGGCGTCTCGGTGGCCGTACCGCCGTTGGCGTCGGGCAGCGTGGTCCAGTCGTCCTGGCCGACGGTGTGCGCCTCGACCACCACATTGTCATAGCCCGGCTCGGTGCCGTAGCTCAGCTTGAAGCCGAGGGCCGGCTTGTCCGCGGCCCGGGCCCCGCTCAGGTCGATGGTGCGGGACAGCCGCATCCAGGCGTTGTCCTGGTGTTTGGCGGCCGCCATCCAGTCGCCCTGGTAGGGCTCGAAGGCGGTGCGCAGCCCGGGGTAGTCGCCGGCGGCCGCGCTGCGGAACTGCGGGAAGTGCTGGGGGTCGAGCAGTTCGGAGGTGGGGGTGAAGGAGCCCGCCAGGTCCAGCGGATTGCCGGGCGCGTCGGCCAGATCGGCCCCGGTTCCGGCCAGTTTGCCGGTGCCCGCGAAGTGCTGGGGCCGCTCCAGCGCGCTGCGCCGGCCGGCGCCCAGATAGAACTGGCTGAAGTCATCGGTGTCGGCCGGCCCGATCTCGGTGCTGCCGCCGGCCTGCTTTCCCGCGGCGATCAGCTTGCCGCCCTCGTTGACGAAGTCCCTTACCGCCAGGAGGGTTTGGCCACCGGGCCGGTTGGCGGCACCGGAGTACCAGACCGCCGTCCGGAAGTGGCCGAGCACCCCGAGCGCGGAGGGCGCGCCCTGTCTGGCGACGTCCCAGACCACCGCCGTGCGGCCGGCCGCCGCCAGCGCCTCGGTGTAGGCGGTGAGTTGCCGGGCCGGGCCCGGGCCGCCCTCGTCCGCGATCACCAGGGTGTCGGCCGGCGGCCGGTGCCACACGGTGTAGGTGAAGGGCTCACTGCTGGTGGACCTGCCCTCGGCGGTACGGCCGGTGAACCACACCCGCACCTTGGACCCCTGGGGGGCACCCCTGACCGAGGCGCGGTACTGGTCGAAGCGGAGGTTGTCCTTTCCGCCGTAGCGCTTGCCGCCCTTCCAGGGCCTGAGCGGGGCGGTGTGCGTACGCCCGCCGTCGATGCGGTAGTTGAGGCGCTTATCGCGCAGGCTCTTGCGGGCGGTGACGGCCACCGGCTGGTCGCCGCCGCGGGCGAAGGAGTCCTTGAAGGTGTCCGGGCTGAAGTCCGGCGCGTCCAGGCCCACCGAGGAGGACGGACGGTCGGCATGCGGCGCGGTCTCGGCGACGGACAGGGCAAAGGGGATGTTCTTGGTGAACTCCGCCTGGATCAGCTTCTCGTCATCGGGGAAGTTGAACACCGAGGGGCAGTCGGCCGGCTTCCAGCGGCCGCTGGTGTCCGTGCCGGATGCCGTCTGGCAGGTCGACATCTCCGGGGTGAACATCAAGGTCCCATTGACATTGGCCGCGTGGCCGTCCGCCTCGCCATTGGTGGTGTAGAGCTCGGAGGACAGTTCCGGGTGGTAGCCGGGAATGGCGGACTTCTGCGGAGTGCCGGCCAGGGCCCGGTAGAGCACATCGTCCGGGGTGGTGGTGCCCACCTGCCAGCCGACGCCGTAGAGCAACAGCTCGGCGGCGGAGTGGTAGTTGACGGCATAGGTGAAGTGGACGCGTTTCTCGAAGGCGTCCATCGCCCGGGTCTCCGGCTCGGAGCCGGGGCTCTTGCCGCGGTAGGTCTCGGAGGACGGGTCCGGGGACGAACCCTCGTTGTCATAGCCCCACTTGTAGGGGAAGTTGCGGTTGAGGTCGACGCCGTCACCGGGGCCGATCTTCCCGTCGCCGTTGTTGTCGCGCAGGTTCTTGCGCCACAGCCGGGTGGCAGGGCTCTGGAAGGTGTAGTCGTAGCCGTCCGGGTTGGCGGAGAGGACGAACCACAGCTCGGTGGAGTCCACGATCCTGGTGATCCGCTGGTCCTTGCCGTACCGGTCCAGGTAGTAGTGCATCAGCCGGCGGGTCATCTCCGGCGTGATCCACTCCCGGGCGTGCTGGTTGGACAGGTAGAGCACCGAGGGCTTGGCGCCGTCATGGCTGTGGCGGGCGTTCTTGGTGAGCTTGAGGGCCAGGATGTCCTGGCCGTTGACGGTCTTGCCGATGCTGACCACCTTGGTCAGCGAGGGATGGGCCCGGCCCGTGTCAACGATCTCCCGCTCGAGCCCGCCGGATCCGCCGTACCTGCGGAAGACTCCGTCCCCCTGGGCCTTGATCCGGGCCAGGGTGCGCTGGGGCGTCTTCTTCTCGGTGAGCTGTACGCCCTCACCGCGCAGCGTCCGCGCTTGCGCCTGGGTGAGATAGAGCTCGACCTCAACGGCCCTTGTGCCCTCGGGTCGTTGGTTCAGCTCCTCGCCGTCCACGCCCGCCTTGAGCAGCAGCGGGATCTGGGCGCGGGTGATCTTCGCATGCCAGACGACGAGGGAACCGCCGTCCTCGGCCGGTTGTGCGTGGGTCGCGGGTGCGGCCGCCAGGCCGCCGACTAACAGCGAAGCGGCCGCCAGGACCGCTCGCGCTCTGCGTCTCATGAGCCCCCCTTGGGCTGGTCTGACACGTCAGGCTTACGACGCCCGCCAGGCTCGCGAGGGGCGTACGGGGTGTCAATAGCGCCATTGGAGCCAGGGCTCCCTCACCGGGCGCGCCCTCAGCGGCGCGGGGAACGGCGCGACCGGCCACGGACGGCCTGCGGCCGGAAACAAAACCGCGTGGAGGCCGGCGCCGGCGGCGTCAGCCCGCCATCCCCTTGACCATCCCGTCGACCATGTCATCCGGCAGATCCGCCAGCTCCGACAGATTGGACTCGGTCCCCGGGATTCCCAGGTCCTGTGCCCTCTTGTCGGCCATGGCCAGCAACCGCCGGATCCGGCCGGCGACCGCGTCCTTGGTCAGCGGCGGGTCGGCCAGCGCGCCCAGCTCCTCCAGCGAGGCCTGCTTGTGCTCCATCCGCAGCCGCCCCGCCGCCGCCAGGTGCTCGGGCACCTCCTCGCCGAGGATCTCCAGCGCGCGCTGCACGCGCGCCCCGGCCGCGACAGCCGCCCGCGCGGACCGGCGCAGATTGGCGTCATCGAAATTGGCGAGCCGGTTGGCCGTGGCCCGTACCTCGCGGCGCATCCGCCGCTCCTCCCAGGCCAGCACGGACTCATGGGCGCCCAGCCGGGTCAGCAGCGCGCCGATGGCATCGCCATCCCGCACCACCACCCGGTCCACGCCGCGCACCTCGCGCGCCTTGGCCGCGATCTGCAGCCGCCGGGCCGCGCCGACCAGGGCCAGCGCCGCCTCCGGGCCGGGGCAGGTGACCTCCAGTGAGGAGGAACGCCCCGGCTCGGTCAGCGAGCCATGGGCCAGGAACGCACCCCGCCAGGCGGCCTCGGCATCACAGGTGGCGCCGGAGACCACCTGCGGCGGCAGCCCGCGGATCGGCCGGCCGCGGCCGTCGACCAGGCCGGTCTGACGGGCCAGCTGGTCACCGCCCGCCACCACCCGCACCACATACCGGCTGCCGCGGCGCAGCCCGCCGGGGGCCATCACCACCAGGTCGGAGGCATGCCCGAAGATCTCCAGGATGTCCTTGCGCAGCCGTCGGGCCGCGATCCCGGTGTCCAGCTCCGCCTCGATCACAATGCGCCCGCTGACCAGGTGCAGCCCGCCCGCGAACCGCAGGATCGCCGAGACCTCCGCTTTCCGGCAGCAGGTCCGGGTGACGGGGAGCCGGGAGATTTCGTCCTTCACCGCTGCCGTCATCGCCATGGGCCGATCCTTCCATGCATCCGAAAAATACGGTCGTACGCGGCGGCCAACAGCTCCGGGTCGTGCGTCGCGGAACTCCCCTGCGCGGCGACCGGCGCCAGCTCGACCGTGCCGCCGAGCCGCTTGGCGGCATCGCACAGGCTTTCCCGGTCGGGCACGGCGGCCTCGTCGGCCAGCACCACGTCCAGGGCGAGTTTAGGGGCGTGTCGGGCCAAAACCTCCAAATGACGCTGCGGGGAGAACCCCTCGGTTTCGCCGGGCTGCGGCGCCAGATTGAGCGAGAGGACCCGGCGTGCCTTGGTGACCTGCAGGGCCTCCAGCAGCTCGGGCACCAGCAGGTGCGGGATTACGGAGGAGAACCAGGAGCCCGGGCCGAGCACCACCCAGTCCGCGTCCAGCACCGCCGCGACCGCCTCCGGGACGGCCGGCGGGTCCTCGGGCACCACATGCACCGACTGCACCTCGCCGGGGGTCAGCGCCACGGTGGCCTGGCCGCGGACCGTGCTCACCTCCTCCGGGCGGGCCGGGTCATGGCCCCGGACCAGGGCCTGGAGCTCCAGCGGCACCGCGGACATGGGCAGCACCCGGCCATGGGCGCCGAGCAGCTTGCCCACCAGGTCCAGGGCCTGGACCGGGTCGCCCAGCTGTTCCCAGAGCGCCACGATCAGCAGGTTGCCGACCGCGTGGCCGTGCATCTCGCCCTCGCTGGTGAAGCGGTGCTGGATGACCCGGGCCCAGGTCTGGCCCCAGTCGTCGTCCCCGCACAGCGCGGCCAGCGCCTTGCGCAGGTCGCCGGGCGGGAGCACGCCCAGCTCGTCGCGCAGCCGGCCGCTGGAGCCGCCGTCGTCGGCGACGGTCACCACGGCGGTGAGGTCGCCGGTGATCCGGCGCAGCGCGGCCAGCGAGGCGGACAGCCCACGGCCGCCGCCCAGGGCGACGACCTTGGGCTGGGCGCCGGTGCGTACCCGCCGCTCGGTACCCCGGGCGCGGCCGGGGACCAAGCGGCGGACGCGGCGCAGCCGGGGCGTGCGGGCGATCACTCGCGCCCCATGTCCCGGTGGACGACGACGGTCTCCACGCCCTCGGAGACCAGACGGTGGGCGAGCTTCTCCGACATGGCCACCGAGCGGTGCTTGCCGCCGGTGCAGCCGACCGCGATGGTCACATAGCGCTTGCCCTCCCGGCGGTATCCGGCGGCGATCAGCTGGAGCAGCTCGGTGTAGCGGTCCAGGAACTCCTTGGCACCGGGCTGGTTGAAGACATAGCCGGAGACCTCCTCGTTGAGGCCGGTGAAGGGCCGCAGCTCCGGGACCCAGTGCGGGTTGGGCAGGAAGCGGCAGTCCACCACCAGGTCGGCGTCCACCGGCAGGCCGTACTTGAAGCCGAAGGACATCACGGTGGCGCGCAGCTCCGGCTCCTCCTCGCCCGCGAACTGGGCGTCCATCTTGGCGCGCAGCTCATGAACATTGAGGCTGGAGGTGTCGATGACCAGGTCGGCGTCGCCGCGCAGCTCGCGCAGCAGGTCGCGTTCGGCGGCGATGCCGTCCACGATGCGGCCGGAGCCCTGGAGCGGGTGCGGGCGGCGCACCGACTCGAAGCGGCGCACCAGGGCGTCGTCGGACGCCTCCAGGAAGATCACCCGGCGCTTGACCTTCTTGGCGGCCAGGTCGGCCAGCGATTCGCGGAGGTTGTCGAAGAAGCGCCGGCCGCGGACGTCCACCACCACGGCGATCCGGGCCACATTGCCCTGGGAGCGGGCGCCCAGGTCGACCATGGTGGGGATCAGGGCGGGCGGCAGGTTGTCCACCACAAACCAGCCGAGGTCCTCCAGGCACTTGGCGGCGGTGCTGCGGCCCGCGCCCGACATCCCGGAGATGATCACCAGCTCGGGGATGCCCGCCGCCTCGCCGGTCGCGTCCGCCGTCGTGCCCGTACTCACCGCTGCTCCATCTCGGTCGTTCTCGTTCATACCGCTCATACCGCTGTGCATCCGTTGTCCCCCGTTTCACGGACCGCGCCGCGGGTGCGATGCGGTCTTTCTCTGGTCATGCCCATCATCCCTCGTCCATGATCTCGCCGGTGGCGGTGTTGACGGCCGGTGCCGGCGGGGCGGTCCGGGCGAGTGTCGCGATGATCGACTCAGCGGTCTTGCGGCCGATGCCGGGGACCTCGCAGATCTGCTCGACGGTGGCCGCCCGCAGCCGCTTGACCGAGCCGAAGTGCTTGATCAAGGTCTGTTTGCGGGCTTCGCCCAGGCCGGGCACCGCGTCCAGCGGGCCGGCCTTGATCGCTTTGGCGCGCTTGCTGCGCTGGTAGGTGATGGCGAAGCGGTGGGCCTCGTCCCGGACGCGCTGGAGCAGATAGAGGCCCTCGCTGGTGCGGGGCAGGACCACCGGGTCGTCCTCGTCCGGCAGCCAGACCTCCTCCAGCCGCTTGGCCAGCCCGCAGACCGCCACATCGGCCACGCCCAGCTCGTCCAGTGCCCGCCGGGCGGCGGCCACCTGCGGTTTGCCGCCGTCGACCACCACCAGCTGCGGCGGGTAGGCGAAGCGCTTGGGGCGGCCGTTGTCGTCGCGGGCCGACTCTTCGGCCGCGTCCGCGGCATCCGGAGCGTCCGCCACCTCCCACTCGCCGGTCTTCTGCTTCTCCTGCAGATAGCGGCGGAAGCGGCGGCCGACCACCTCATGCATGGAGCGGACGTCGTCCTGGCCCTCGAAGCTCTTGATCTGGAAGCGGCGGTACTCGCTCTTGCGGGGCAGGCCGTCCTCGAAGACCACCATCGAGGCGACCACGTCCTGCCCCTGGAGGTGGGAGATGTCGAAGCACTCGACACGCAGCGGTGCCGAGTCCAGGCCCAGGGCCTCGGCGATCTCCTCCAGGGCGCGGGAGCGGGTGGTCAGGTCGGAGGCCCGCTTGGTCTTGTGCAGCGCCAGCGCCTGCTGGGCGTTGCGCTGGACGGTGGCCATCAGGTCCTTCTTGTCGCCGCGCTGCGGGATGCGCAGATCGACCCGGGAGCCACGGCGGGCGGCCAGCCACTCGGCGACCGGGGCCGGCGGATCCGGCAGCGCGGGCACCAGGACCTCCTTGGGCACCGCGTCGCCGGTCTCCTCTCCGTAGAGCTGCTGCAGGGCGTGCTCGACCAGGCCGGCGGTGTCCACCGCCTCCACCCTGTCGGTGACCCAGCCGCGCTGGCCGCGCACCCGGCCGCCGCGCACATGGAAGATCTGCACGGCCGCTTCGAGTTCGTCCTCGGCGACCGCGATCAGGTCGGCGTCGGTGGCGTCCGCCAGCACGACCGCGTTCTTCTCCATGGCATGTCTGAGCGCCGCTATGTCGTCGCGCAGCCGGGCCGCCTTCTCGTACTCCATCTCCTCGGCGGCATCCTGCATGGCACGTTCCAAACGGCGGATGTACGCACCGGTGCGTCCGGCCATGAAGTCGCAGAATTCCTCGGCGAGTTCGCGGTGCTCCCCGGGGCTGACCCGGCCGACGCAGGGGGCGGAGCACTTGCCGATATAGCCCAGCAGGCAGGGGCGGCCGATCTGGTGGGAGCGCTTGAACACCCCGGCGGAGCAGGTGCGTACCGGGAAGACCCGCAGCATCAGATCGACGGTCTCGCGGATGGCCCAGGCATGGGCGTAGGGCCCGAAGTAGCGCACGCCCTTCTTCTTGGCGCCGCGCATCACCTGGACCCGGGGGAACTCCTCGTTCAGGGTGACCGCGAGGTAGGGATAGCTCTTGTCGTCGCGGTACTTGACGTTGAAGCGGGGGTCGAACTCCTTGATCCAGGAGTATTCGAGCTGGAGCGCCTCGACCTCGGTGGCTACCACGGTCCACTCCACGGAGGCGGCCGTGGTGACCATGGTGCGGGTGCGCGGGTGCAGCCCGGCGAGGTCCTGGAAGTACGAGGAGAGCCGCTGGCGCAGACTCTTCGCCTTCCCGACGTAGATCACCCGGCCATGTTCGTCCCGGAACTTGTAGACCCCCGGCGAGTCGGGGATCTGTCCCGGCTTGGGTCGGTAGCTGCTGGGGTCGGCCATGTCTCACACCCTACTTGCGGGCACTGACAACGCCATTGTCCTGCCGCCCCGCACAGCCGGGGGCCCCGGCGGCGGATGCCACCGGGGCCCCGGGTCCCCTCAGGGACGTGGGTGATCAGACGTGGTGATCAGCGGCGCCGGAGCCGGCGCACGCCCACCATGCCCAGGCCCAGGACGGCGATGCCGCCGGCCGTCGCGGCCGCCGGGGCCGTCAGGCTGCTGCCGGAGCCGCCGTTGTCCGAGGCGGTGGGCTCGGCGTAACCGCCGGCCTTGCCCTTCTTGGCGTAGTCGGAGCCGGGCAGCTTGTCGCCGTAGGCCTTGTTGACCCGGTTCTGGTAGGCCTTGACCGTCATGCCCTTGGCGCCGATCGCCTTCTCGGCGTCCTTGTTCAGCGGCTGCACATGGTCGCCACGCAGCACGTACCAGGCGTTGACCTGCGGCTCGTGGAAGACGGTGCCGCCGTTGCCCTCGGCCGCGTAGCGGGTCTCGTCGTCGCCGGAGGCGATGTTGACGACCTCCCACTTGCCGCCGGTGCTCGCGGTCCACACCGAGGCGGCCTGGCCGTCACCGGAGACCGCCTTGGTGGCCACGAAGTCCAGGCCGGCGACCGGGACGTTCTTCTTGCCGGCCACGAAGTCGGGCGACAGCGTGTAGACCGGCACCGAGGCACCCTCGATGTGCGGCTTGCCCGGGGCGGCCGCGCCGCCCTGGCCGTTCTGCTCGGCGGTGTGGGCGAAGAAGTCGGCCAGGTCGCTGATGGTCGACGGCGCGCTGGCCGCGTCATGGGCCGCGGACAGGCCGGTGGCCTTCGGCGGCGCCGGGACCGCGTCGGCGGCGTGCGCCATCGGGGCCACGCCCAGCAGGGCGGCGGTCAGCGCCGAGGCGGCGGCCGCGCGGGAGGCGTTCTTACGGAAGTTGGTCCGCTCGGTCATGACCTCACCTTCCGATCTGGTAGAGCGAGTGGGTCCAGGCGAACTGGCTGTTGTTCACATACCAGTCGTAGTTGGCCCGGTTGTAGCGCCTGCTGGACGGCCACGGGTCACCGAAGTACACCGCGCCCTTGGACCGGTCGTAGCCGTAGATGACGTGCATGTGACCGCCGCCGGACTTCCAGCCGATACGGGCCTCGACCGGGCGGTTGGCGTTGATCTCGTTAATGATCGTCTTGCCGTACAGGTACCCGTAGAACACCGAACCCGGCTTCAGGTGCATCCACTTGAAGGCGTTCTGGTCGTTCTCCAGGGACGCCGGGTTGTTGGGGCAGTTGGTGCCCTGCTTGCGGTGCCAGGCGGCGTTGCAGAACTGGTTCTGGCTGTACTTCTTGTGGAAGTAGGCGGCGATGGTGTTGCCGGAGGCCGCCCAGCACCACTGGTCCTTCTGCTGGGCCTGCATGCTGATCTTGAGCTGCTTGGCCTTGACGGTCCCCGCCTGCGGGGTGGCGGCATTGGCGGTGGCGGCGGGAATCGCCACCAGTGCCGCGGCCGCTACCGCGGCGGCCGACAGGGCTCTGCCACGTATTCGAGACTTCTGTTGCTGTGCCGAGGCACGGGACATTCGCGTCCCTCCCATAAAGGTGGGGGCTTGGATCGATGAGCGCGTCCGGACGCTGGAGAGGAGCATCGGGTGTTGTCGAGAACTGGTCAACTCGGTTCGATGCACAATGGGGCAGCGGTGTGAACGGAACGGACCGGATGTGAACGGCTGGTGCGCGTGCCAGGCGGAATGCCATGCAGCAGCCGGACTTGGTTCCCTCGCACCAAGCGTGAAAATTCACAAGGAGGGGCGAGGGGAATGGCGCAATCCAGCACTACGGGCGTCGAGGCGGAGCTGGCCCGGGCATTGCGCACCGGCCCGTTCCACCTGGCGCTGCGCACCGCGCTCAGCGCGCGCGGGCTGCCGCTGCACCGGGTGCAGCACCGGCTCGCCCAACGCGGCATCAATGTGGGAGTCACCAGCCTGAGTTACTGGCAGCAGGGCGCCCGGCGGCCGCGGCGGCCGGAGTCGCTGCGGGCGGTACGGGTGCTGGAGGAGATCCTCGGCCTGCCGGCGGAGGCCCTGATCCGGCTGCTGGAACCGTCCCTGGGCCCGGACCGGGAACGGCCCCCCGCCCGCCCGCTGCGCTCCCTGGTGGAGGAGTCGCACGCGGTGCACCGGCTGCTGGGCGAACTGGACTCCCCGCCGGACTGCGGGCTGCACACCGTCTGCCACCTGGAGCGGGTCTTCATCGGCCCGGACCAGCGGCTGCGGGAGCGCGACTCACGGCATGTGGTGCGCGCCCACCGGGACGGTGTCGACCGCTATATCGCGATTCATCATGGTGATCCGGGCTGCGATCCGGCGCGGGTGGCGGTCCGGGCCCTGGAGAACTGCCGGGTGGGCAGGGTGCGTTCACACGCCGACTCGGGCGTGGTGGTGGCCGAGCTGCTCTTCGACACCCGGCTGCGGGCCGGCGAGACCTATGTCCTGGGCTATGGCTTCACCGATGGGACCGGTGGCCAAAGCCGCGAGTATGTACGGGGGTTCAACTTCGCGGGCGGCCAGTACGTCCTGGAGATACGTTTCGACGCCGCCGCCCTGCCAGTGCGCTGCCGCCGCTTCACCCGCGCCTCGGCGAACGCGCCGCGCAGCGGGCAACAGGAGCTGACGCTGGCCGGGCGGCACCGCGGGGTGCACCTGGTGGAGCAGGTGGAGCGCCCGGGGATCCTGGGCATCGGCTGGGACTGGTCCTGAGGCGGACGGGCCCTGAGGCGGACGGGCCTGCGCCGGCTGGTGCCCCGCCACGGACGGGGTGAGGTCAGGACTCCGGGCCCGCGATCAGCTTGCCGCCCGTGACCCGGACCGGCACCGAGGGCAGCGGCTCCCCGGCCGGCCCCTGGAGCACCTTGCCGGTGGCGGCATCGAACCGGCTGCCATGGCAGGGGCAGCTGATCTGGCCGTTCTCCACCTTGTCCACCACACAGCCCGCGTGGGTGCACACCGCGCTGAACGCCCGGTACTCCCCCTTGGCGGCCTGGGAGACCACCAGCTTCTGCTCACGGAACAGCCGCGCCCCGCCGACCGGTACCTCGCCCGACGAGCCCAGGTCCACCGGCGCGGTGGGCACGGCGGAGCCCTTGCCCTTGCCGTCACAGGCCACCGCCCCCAGCCCCGCGACACCGGCCAGGGCGGCGCCGCGCAGCACGGTACGGCGGGAAGCGGGCTGCTGGCTGGTCATGAGGGGCTCCAACGGGTGCGATGTACGGTCCGCCCCGACCTTACCGGCATCGATTTCGCCGCCGGTCCCATGGGAGGCTGTCCGCCTGCCCAGCGGAAGGACGCCAGATGATCGTCGTAGCCGGTGAAGCCCTGATCGACCTTGTGCCCGCGCCCCCCTCCCCCATCGGCTCACCGGACGGCGGTCTGTCCCCACTGCTGCCCCGGCGCGGCGGCGGACCGTACAACACCGCCCTGGCGCTGGGCCGGCTGGGGACGCCGGCCGCCTTCTGCTCCCGGGTCTCCACCGACGGCTTCGGCGAGGCGCTGCTGGCCGGGCTGCGCTCCGCGGGCGTGGACCTCTCCCTGGTCGCCCGGGGCCCGGAGCCGACCACCCTGGCGGTGGCCGGCATCGGTGCCGACGGCGGCGCGGGCTACGGCTTCTACGCGGAGGGCACGGCGGACCGGCTCTTCGAACTCCCGCCCGCGCTGCCGGCCGGGACCGACGCCCTGTGCCTGGGCACCTGCTCCCTGGTCCTGGAACCGGGCGCCGATGCCTACGCGGCCCTGCTGCGCCGGGAGGCCGCCCGGGGCGTCTTCACCCTCCTCGACCCCAATATCCGCCCCGGCCTCATCCCCGACGCCGCCGCCTACCGGGCCCGGTTCCGCTCCTGGCTGCCCGATGTCTGCCTGCTCAAGCTCTCCGAGGAGGACGCCCGGTGGCTGGGCGGAACGCCGGAGGAGTGGCTGAAGGAGGGCCCCCAGGCGGTGGTGCTCACCCGGGGCGCGGACGGGCTGACGGTCTACGCACCGGGCGGCGCCACGCACTCCGTGCCCGCCGGGGAGGTGGAAGTGGCCGACACCATCGGGGCCGGGGACACGGTGAACGCGGCATTGCTGCACCGGCTGTCCCAGGCGGACGCGCTCTCCCGCCCCGGGCTGGCGGCCCTGGACGCCCACGACTGGCGCGCCATCCTCACCTTCGCGGCGCGCGCCGCGGCGATCACCTGCTCCCGCACGGGCGCGGAACCGCCACTCGCGACGGAGCTCTAGGCCCGCCCCACAAGGGCACGGGGTTCCGGGCGCCCCGTAAGGGGCGTGGGGAACTGCGCGAACAGCCACGAACGGCCCGCACCCGAAACCCCACGCCCGATACCGAGACGCTGCGGGGCGCCCAGGCTCAGCCCGGGCGCCCCACGCCGCTGGTTCCGCTCGTGCTCAGACCCGGCGGGTCCGCGACGTCGCCTTCTTCGTGGCCGTCTTCTTGGCGGCGGCAGTTGTCTTCTTCGCGGCGGCCCCCGCCTTCACAGCAGCACCCGCCTTCGCGGAGACGACCTTCTTCGCCGTGGCCCGCCCGGCCGCGACCGTCTTCTTCGCCGCCGCCTTCTTCGCCGGCTTCGCCGACTTCGCCGGCGCGGGATCCGCGTCACTCACCCGCTCGCCCAGCAGCTCCCGCAGGAACTTGCCGGTGTGGCTGGCGGGAATGGCCGCCACCTCCTCCGGCGTGCCCTCGGCGACCACCAGGCCACCGCCGCTGCCGCCCTCGGGGCCCATGTCGACAACCCAGTCCGCGGTCTTGATCACATCGAGGTTGTGCTCGATGACGATCACCGTGTTGCCCTTGTCCACCAGCCCGGAGAGCACCGAGATCAGCTTGTTGATGTCCTCGAAGTGCAGACCGGTGGTGGGCTCGTCCAGCACATAGACCGTCCGCCCCGTGGACCGCTTCTGCAGCTCGCTGGCCAGCTTCACCCGCTGTGCCTCACCGCCCGAGAGCGTGGGCGCGGACTGGCCCAGCCGTACGTACCCCAGCCCGACCTCGGTCAGGGTGCGCAGATGACGGGCGATGGTGGGCACCGCCTCGAAGAACTCCAGCGCCTCCTCGATCGGCATGTCCAGCACCTCGGCGATGGACTTGCCCTTGTAGTGCACCTCCAGCGTCTCCCGGTTGTACCGGGCGCCATGGCACACCTCGCACGGAACGTAGACGTCCGGCAGGAAGTTCATCTCGATCTTGATGGTGCCGTCACCGGAGCAGTTCTCGCAGCGACCGCCCTTGACGTTGAAGGAGAAGCGGCCCGGCAGATAGCCGCGCACCTTCGCCTCCATGGTCTCCGCGAACAGCTTGCGGATGTGGTCGAAGACGCCGGTGTAGGTGGCCGGGTTGGAGCGCGGCGTACGGCCGATAGGCGACTGGTCGACATGCACCACCTTGTCCACCAGGTCGTCGCCGTCCACCCGGGTGTGCCGGCCGGGCACCGCCCGGGCACCGTTGAGCTCGCGTGCCAGGTGGGTGTAGAGGATGTCGTTGACCAGCGTGGACTTGCCGGAGCCGGAGACTCCGGTGACCGCGGTGAGCACGCCCAGCGGGAAGGACACATCGATGTCCCGCAGGTTGTTCTCCCGGGCCCCGCGCACCGTCAGCCGCCGCGAGGAGTCCACCGGACGCCGCATCGGCGGGATGGCGATGACCTTCTTCCCGGACAGGTACTGCCCGGTCATGGAGCCCTCGGTGGCCAGCAGGTCGGCCAGCGGACCGCTGTGCACCACCTTGCCGCCGTGCTCTCCGGCGCCCGGGCCGATGTCCACCACCCAGTCGGCCACCTTGATGGTGTCCTCGTCGTGCTCCACCACGATCAGGGTGTTGCCCATATCCCGCAGCCGGACCAGGGTCTCGATCAGCCGGTGGTTGTCGCGCTGGTGCAGGCCGATGGAGGGCTCGTCCAGCACATAGAGCACGCCCACCAGGCCGGAGCCGATCTGGGTGGCCAGCCGGATGCGCTGGGCCTCGCCGCCGGAGAGCGTGCCGGCGGCGCGGTTGAGCGAGAGGTAGTCCAGGCCGACGTCGACCAGGAACTTCAGCCGCTCGTTGACCTCCTTGAGCACCCGCTCGGCGATCTTCTTCTCCCGGCCGGTCAGCGTCATCCCGCGCAGGAAGTCCGCGCACTCGCTGATCGACATCGCGGAGACCTCGGCGATGGACTTCTCCTGCACGGTGACCGCCAGCACGATCGGCTTCAGCCGCGTGCCCTCACAGGTGGGGCAGTGCACCTCGCGCATATAGCCCTCGAAGCGCTCCCGGCTGGAGTCGCTCTCGGCCTCCGAGTGCCGCCGCTTGACGAAGGGCACCGCGCCCTCGAAGGCCGTGGTGTACGCCCGCTCGCGCCCGTAGCGGTTGCGGTATCGCACCTCGATCTGGGTCTTGTGCCCGTTCAGCAAGGCCTTCTTGGCCCGCTGCGGCAGCCCGGCCCAGGGGATGTCGGTACGGAAGCCCAGGGCGTCGGCGAGCGCGCCCACCAGGCGGCCGAAGTAGTCCTTGGTGTGGCCGTGCGACCAGGGGCTGATGGCGCCCTCGTCCAGCGACTTGTCCTCGTCCGGAACGATCAGCTCCGGGTCGACCTCCATCCGGGTACCGATGCCGGTGCACTCCGGACAGGCGCCGAAGGGGGAGTTGAAGGAGAAGGAGCGCGGCTCCAGCTCCTCGAAGGACAGGTCGTCGTACGGGCAGTAGAGGTGCTCGGAGTACATCCGCTCACGCTCGGGGTCGTCCGCGTCCAGATCGACGAAGTCCAGGATCACCATGCCGCCGGACAGACCGAGCGCGGTCTCCACCGAGTCCGTCAGCCGGCGCTTGGCGGTGCTCTTGACGGTGAGGCGGTCCACGACCACCTCAATGGTGTGCTTCTCCTGCTTCTTGAGCTTGGGCGGCTCGGAGAGCTGGATGGTCTCGCCGTCCACCCGGGCCCGGCTGTAGCCCTTGGTCTGCAGGTCGGAGAAGAGGTCGACGAACTCGCCCTTGCGCTCACGCACCAGCGGGGAGAGCACCTGGAAGCGGCTGCCCTCCGGCAGCTCCAGCACCTTGTCCACGATGGCCTGCGGCGACTGGCGGGAGATCGGCCGGGCGCACTCGGGGCAGTGCGGCTTGCCGATGCGGGCGAACAGCAGCCGGAGGTAGTCGTAGACCTCGGTGATGGTGCCGACCGTCGAGCGCGGGTTGCGCGAGGTCGACTTCTGGTCGATGGACACGGCCGGGGACAGGCCCTCTATGAAGTCCACATCGGGCTTGTCCATCTGCCCCAGGAACTGCCGTGCGTAGGAGGAGAGCGACTCGACGTAGCGACGCTGCCCCTCGGCGAAGATCGTGTCGAAGGCGAGCGACGACTTGCCCGATCCCGACAGGCCCGTGAAGACGATGAGCGAGTCACGAGGGAGATCGAGCGAGACGTTCTTGAGATTGTGCTCGCGCGCGCCACGGACGATGAGACGGTCTGCCACGCCGGTCGGCACCTTTCTTGAGAGAGGTGGGGGTGCTGACTGTGCACCTTGCTCCGCTCGGCGGAGCGCTGCCCCCGAGCCGTCCAGGGTACGAGGGCACTGCGGACATCTCCCAAGGATGCCGCACACCGAGCCTATAGCACGCACATTCGATTTACGGCAGGAGTCAGCCTCCTTCACCCGATCGAGTGGCGCCGCTAGGGTCGGCCCATGATTGATCACGCGCATGACCTGGCCCTGCTGCGCCAGGCGGACGAGCGACTGCTGACCGCGCTGGAGAAGCTGGACGACGCCGCCGTCGCCGCCCCCTCGCGGCTGCCCGGCTGGACCCGCGGCCATGTCCTGGCCCACCTCGCCCGCAACGCGGACGCCCTGGTCAACGTCCTGGCCGGCCGCCCCATGTACCTCAGCGCCGAGGCCCGGGACGCCGACATCGACCGGGACTCCCCCCGGCCGCTCGCCGCCCAGCTGACCGACCTGCGCACCTCCGGCCGGCGCTTCACCGAGGCCACCGCGGCGCCCGCCGACTGGTCGCGCACCGTCACCCTGCGCAACGGCGTCACCGACAGCGCCTCCCGGGTGCCCTTCCGGCGGCTGATCGAGGTGGAGCTGCACCATGTCGACCTGGGCATCGGCTATGAGCTGGAGGACCTGTCCGCCGAGTTCACCGCCCGGGAGACCGAGTTCCTCACCGACCGCTTCACCGACCACCCGGATGTGCCCGCCACGCGGTTGACGGCACCGGACGGCCGCCAGTGGCACACCGGCCGCACCGAGGGCGACCCGGTCCGCGTCACCGGCACCCCGGCGGACCTGCTGGGCTGGCTGTCCGGCCGCCGCGACGGCTCGGCGCTGCGCACCGAGGGCGGACCGCTGCCCGCCCTGCCCCCGCTGTAGCCGAAGAACTAGGCTGAATCCATGGCATACACGGGAATGGTGAAGGTCGGCGGCCCTGCCGACGTGCATGAACTGCCCGACCTGATGATCTCCAAGCTCGCGGTCGGCCCGATGGACAACAACTCCTATCTGCTGCGTTGCCGCGCCACTGACGAACAGTTGCTGATCGACGCCGCCGCCGAGCCGCACACCCTGCTCTCCTTCATCGGCGACAGTGGCATCGCCTCCGTGGTCACCACCCACCGTCACGCCGACCACTGGGGCGCCCTGCGCGAGGTGGTGGACGCCACCGGCGCCCGTACCTACGCGGGCCGCTATGACGCCGAGGGCATCCCGGTACCGACCGATGTGCCGGTCGAGGACGGCGACACCATCCGGGTCGGCCGGGTCGAACTGACCGCCCGCCACCTGGTGGGCCACACCCCCGGCAGCATCGCCCTGGTCTACGACGACCCGCATGGGCACCCCCATCTGTTCACCGGCGACTGCCTGTTCCCGGGCGGCGTGGGCAACACCCACCAGGACCCGGCCGCCTTCGCCAGCCTCATCGACGATGTGGAGAGCAAGCTCTTCGCCCAACTCCCCGACGAGACCTGGGTCTACCCCGGTCACGGCAACGACACCACGCTCGGCACCGAGCGTCCGCACCTCACGGAGTGGCGCGAGCGCGGCTGGTGAACAAGCCGGGGCCGTCCGGCACTTGGGCGGCCCCGCGACCGCGGCGAGCAGGCGCATCCGGTTGTCGCACCGGGCCGCCCGGAACGTCACCGCGCGCCCCTCCGGTTACGCCCGTACGCCCCGTTTCCCGGACCCGCCCGGGAAGTTGGGCAGTACATGCACCGTGACCGTTCTCCGGCCATGTTCCGCCTGGCGGCCGCCTCGCTCACCGGGACCGCCATCGAGTTCTATGACTTCTTCGCCTATGGCACCGCCGCCGCGCTGGTCCTGGGCCGGCAGTTCTTCCCCGTCGTCTCCCCGATGGCCGCCACCATGGCCGCCTTCGGCACCTTCGGCATCGGCTTTATCGCCCGTCCCCTGGGCTCGGTGCTCTTCGGACACATCGGCGACCGCCACGGCAGGCGCCCGGTACTGATCGCCTCCCTGCTGCTCACCGGGCTGGCCACGGTCGGTGTGGGCCTCTCCCCCACCTACGCCCAGATCGGCCTGGCCGCACCGTTGCTCCTGCTGGTCCTGCGCTTTCTGCAGGGGCTCGGCCTGGGCGGCGAGTGGGGTGGTGCCGTACTGCTGACCGCCGAGCACGCACCGGCCGACCGGCGAGCGCTGTGGTCGAGCTTTCCGCAGATGGGCCCCTCACTGGGCTTCCTCCTCGCCAATGGCATCACCCTGGTCCTCTCCGCCACCCTCAGCAACGCCCAGTTCCTGTCCTGGGGCTGGCGAGTGCCCTTCTGGGTGGCCGGCGGACTGGCCGCCATCGGGCTGGTGCTGCGCACCCAACTCTCCGAGACCCCCGACTTCCGCGCACTGGCCCACAGCGAGCGCCGCGCCCGGCTGCCCATCGCCGAACTCACCCGCCGCGACTGGCGGTTGGTCCTGCTCACCGGCGGCGGCCTGTCCATCGGCTACGCCGTCTTCTACACCATCACCACCTGGTCCCTCTCCTATGGCACCGAACACCTGGGCATGGACCGCAACGTGCTGCTCGGCTGCATCATGCTGGCCGTCGCCGTCTCCGGCGCCGTCACCATCCCCATCGCCCTGCTCGGCGACCGCCTGGGCCGGCGCCCGTTGTGCCTGGCCGGCTGCGCGGCGGTGGCGTTGTGGATGTTTCCGCTGGTGGGCCTGCTGGGCACCGGCCGTCCGGTGGCCATGACGGCCGGCTTCCTGGGCGCCGTCCTGGCCTTCACGGTGGCCTTCGCCGTGACCGGTGCCTATCTGCCCGAGCTCTATGAGCCCCGGGTGCGCTGCACCGGTGCGGCGGTCGGCTACAACCTGGCCGGACTGCTGGGCGGGGCGCTCACCCCGCTGGTGGCCACCGCCCTGGCCCAGGGCGACGGGCCGCCCTGGGGCGTCGCCGTCTATCTGACTCTGGTGGCCCTGTTCAGCCTGGCCTGCTTCGCCCTGCTGCCGGAAACCCGGCCCGCCACACCCGCACCCGCCGCCCCGGCACCTGCGGCAGCGGAAACGGCCGCCCCGCCCGCCGGCCCCGGGTCACACCCGGGCGTCCTGCCGGCCCCCCGCCGCCTCGGCCCGCTCCTGTTTCCGCGCCGCCAGAAGGCTGGTGACTGTGGTGACCAGGAGCACTGCACAGATGACGCCCAGCGAGACGGGGGTGCTGATCTCCGGCACGGCCACTCCGCTCTCATGCAGGGCGTGCAGCACCAGCTTGACCCCGATGAAGCCGAGGATCACCGACAGACCGTAGGAGAGGTGGACCAGCTTCCGCAGCAGGCCGCCTATGAGGAAGTAGAGCTGCCGCAGCCCCATCAGCGCAAAGGCGTTGGCGGTGAAGACGATGTACGGATCCTGGGTGAGTCCGAAGATCGCCGGTATTGAGTCCAGCGCGAACAGCACATCGGTGGTGCCTATCGCCAGCATCACGATCAGCATCGGCGTCATCAGCCGCCTGCCGTGCTCCACCACGAACAGCCGGGTGCCGTGGTACCGGTCGGTGGTGGGGAAGCGCTGCTCGATCTTCTTCAGCAGGCGGTTCTCCTCATACCCCTCCTCCCCACCGCCGGAGCGCGCCTCCTGGATCAGCTTCCAGGCGGTCCAGATGAGAAAGGCACCGAAGAGGTAGAAGACCCAGGAGAAGTTGGCGATGATCGCCGCGCCCGCCGCGATAAAGGCGGCCCGCAGCGCCAGGGCTATCAGCACCCCCACCATCAGCACCCGCTGCTGGTAGATGGCAGGCACCGCGAACTTGCCCATGATCAGCACAAAGACAAAGAGATTGTCGACGCTCAGCGACTTCTCGGTGATGAAGCCGGCGAAGAACTCACCGGCCGGCTGCCCGCCGCCGAAGACCAGCAGTCCCAGCCCGAACAGTCCGGCCAGCACCATCCAGACCGCGGTCCAGATCCCGGCCTCCTTGGTGGAGACCTCATGGGGTTTGCGTCCGCCGATGAAGAAGTCGGCGGCGATCAGGGCGCACAGACCGAGGATGGTCAGCACCCACAGGGTCAGGGAGACATCCACGGCCCCTCCGGCACGTCGTACGGCATCTACCAGCGTCGCCGCTGCCGGAGGCGTCTTCCAGTCGAGCCCTTGCCTCCGCACCGGAAACAGTACAGGAAACCCCAAGAGAAAGTAAAGGACTTACCAAGTGGCCAGCTCAGTGGCCATTCTGCTGCCCGGCCCCGCCGATCTGCCGGAGCGTCCGGCGCAGCACCTCGCCCCCGCCCGGCGTCAGAGCGGGCTCATAGGTCCAGGCATGTCCCACCCAGGGGTCGGCGAGGTGGTCGTCGGGCACCGGGGTCACCCTCAGCAGCGTCCGCCACAGCGGATCGAGTACCGGTCCAAAAGCCCCCGCCTCCGCCCGGTCCGCGACCATCATCAGATGCACCCCCACCGAGGGCCCCTCGTCCGCGAGGTACCGCAGCCGGGTCACCGCACGGTCGTCGAAGCCATGGGGGAAGTCATGGACGACCAGCAGCTGTTCCCCGGTGTCCAGATCGGGCGGCAGGGCGTCCACCGCCCCGCCGCGCACCGCCATCTGCACCAGCTCCACCCGCCGGGTCAGCCGTTCCAGCACCTCGGCCACGCCCTGTGCTCCCGTCGCCGGCAGCACCCCGGACTCCCGCAGCGGGGCGAACGCGGCCTCGGCCGCCCCGGCCGGGTCGATCACCCACACCGCGAAGTCGCCCACCGGATGCACGGCCAGCAGCCGCACCGCATGGGCCAGGGCGCACTCCAGGGCCAGCCGGCGCAGCTCCACCGGGTCGGCGGCCGCCATGCGTCCGCAGTCCACCCACAGCCCGCGCTCCAGGGGCAGCCGGACCAGCATGGGAATGCGCAGCTCCGGGCGCTCGGGCAGGTGGAGTTCGCCCAGCCGCACCGCCAGTGGGGGCCGCTTCGGGGGCCGGTAGCCCTGCCAGACGGGGCTGTCCCAGCGGGCGTAGGCGGGCGGCAGGGCCCGCTCCACCACCTCCGCCTCCACCGACAGCTGGGCCAGATCCCGGTCGAGCACGGCCCGGGCCCGGCCGGTGAGGCCGGTATGCCTGGCCCGGGCCTCCGCCCGGGCCGCCTCGGCGGCCGGCCCGACCCGGGTCCGGGGGTCGCCCAGTACCCGGTCCAGCTCCTGCTCCAGGCGGGACTCGGCGAAGCCGACCGCGCTCCGGTAGGCGGCCGCGGTCCGGGCCAGGTCCTCGAACATGCCCCACACCTGGTTGTAGAGCCGCTCGTCCAGGGTCCAGCCGGTGGCATCGCCCGCCACCGGCATCGGCGGACGCTCCGGCGGGGCGGAAGTGCGGGGAGGTACGGGCGGGGTCGGCACCTCGGGCGCACCGGCCGGGCCGGAACCGAGGTCCGGACCGAAACCAGGGTCCGGACCGGAAGCGGGATCCGGGCCGGGATCCTGGCCGGGATCGGACCCGGCCACAGGTGACGGCCACGCCCCCTCCGCCATATCCCGCCCGCACCCGGCCAGCCGCTCGGCGGCCAGCGCGTCGGCCGCCGCCAGCCCATGGTCCCTCAGCAGTTCCGGCAGGCCGCCCGCGTATCCCTGGCCCACGGCCCGTACCCGCCATCCGCCCTGCCGGCGGTAGATCTCCAGGGCGGTCAGCGCCGTCTCGGCGCCCAGCCCGGTGATGGTGAAGTCCGCGACCGCCTCGCCGACCGTCCGCCCGTCCGCGAGACCCTCGTCCGTGAGGCCTCCGACCGCGAGATAGGGCGCGGCCGTGGCGCCGAAGCACGCCGGCCCGCCCGCCGGCAGCACCAGCAGCACGCTCACCCGGTGCACCCGCTCCGGCAACTCCCCCAGATCCAGGGCGAGTCGGTGGTTCACGGACGGCCGGACGGGCACCTCGGCGCCCGGCACCGAAGGAGACCCGGCGCACACCACCCCCCGCGGTCCGGCAATGGTGCCGTCCGCGCCGCCGAGCGTCACCGCCACGGCCACCGGATGGCCCGCCGTGATCCGGACCTCCAGCCGGGTCTCGGACAGCGGGTGGTTCTGCCCCCGCACCAGCTCGGCCGTCATCGTCGCGCGCCCCCTGTCTGTGTCCTGGCCCCCACGCCGGGGCCACCATGCCCACGGGCCCGGCGGAGACATCGCCCCGCCGGGCCCGCGCCATACCGTGCCCTGCCGTACCGTGCCCTGCCTTACCGGCCCGCCCGCGCTATCAGCGCACTACAGGCTCTGGGCGATCACCGGCATCAGGTCCTGGAAGGTACGGCCGTTGGCCGGGGCGCCGATGGCCGTCATCTGCCAGCCGTTGCCCACCCGGTGCACCTTGGCCATGATCTGCGCCGTGTACTGGCCACCGCCGTCCAGGGTGTAACGGGCCAGCTCCTGGCCAGTGTTCTCGTCCACCAGGCGGCAGAAGGCGTTCTGCACCTCCGCGAAGGTCTGCCCGGTGAAGGAGTTGACGGTGAAGACAATGGTGTCGACATGCACCGGCACCCGCTGCAGGTCCACCAGGATCGCCTCGTCGTCACCGCCCTGGCCCGCGCCGCCCACCAGGTTGTCGCCGGTGTGCCGCACCGAGCCGTCATCGCTGACCAGGTGTTGGAAGAAAACCACATCCACCGGCTGCCCGCCGGCGAAGAGCACCGCCGAGGCGTCGAGGTCGATCTCCTTGGTGCGCGACCTGAACAGCCCTCGCCGGGCGGCCGCCTGCCACCCCAGTCCCATCCGCACCGCGGTCAGTCCCGCCCCGTCGGACTTCCGCAGACTGACGCCCTGACCCTTGGACAAGTTGACTGTCACCGCACAGACCCTTCTGGTGTGTCGTTCGCTTCCCCCGTGGCCGTGCGTTCGCACGGCCAACCGAGAACGACCCTATGCACTGGCGTACGGCGACCGCCCATCCGAGAGGGTTTTGTGGCGATCTTGCAACATATCCTCTGGCAAGTTTCGGCAAAGATCCCGTCAGTATCCCGCCAGTTGGCGGACGGGATGTCAGGCCAGGCCGGCCTCCTTCATCTGCCGCAGTTCCTTCTTCAGTTCATGCACCTCGTCCCGCAGCCGGGCGGCGACCTCGAACTGCAGCTCCGCCGCGGCGGCCCGCATCCGGTCGGTCATCTCCTCGATCTGCTGGGCCAGTTCGGCGACCGGACGGTCAGTGGCGACCACCGGCTCCTTGCGCTTGCCCTTCTTGCCGGACGCGGGCGCGGACGGAACGGGCGCCTTGCCCTTGGTCTTGTCCTTGCCCTTGTCGGCAGCCTGGCGATAGCCGGTGCCCAGCAGCTCCTGGGTGTCCATCTCCTCGCGGGCCAGAGTGGCCACAATGTCGCCGATCTTCTTCCGCAGCGGCTGCGGGTCGATGCCCCGTTCCTTGTTGTAGGCGATCTGCTTCTCCCGGCGGCGGTTGGTCTCCTCGATGGCCTTCTCCATCGCCGGGGTGATCCTGTCCGCGTACATATGGACCTGGCCGGAGACATTGCGCGCCGCCCGCCCGATGGTCTGGATCAGCGAGGTGCCCGAACGCAGGAAGCCCTCCTTGTCCGCGTCCAGAATGGCCACCAGCGACACCTCGGGCAGGTCCAGGCCCTCACGCAGCAGGTTGATGCCCACCAGCACGTCGTACTCGCCCGCGCGCAGCTCGCGCAGCAGCTCCACCCGGCGCAGGGTGTCGACATCACTGTGCAAGTACCGCACCTGGATGCCCAGTTCCAGGAAGTAGTCGGTGAGATCCTCGGCCATCTTCTTGGTCAGCGTGGTGACCAGGACCCGCTCATCCTTCTCGGTGCGCTTGCGGATCTCGTGCACCAGGTCGTCGATCTGCCCCTCGGTCGGCTTGACCACCACCTCCGGGTCCACCAGGCCGGTGGGCCGGATGATCTGCTCCACAAAGCCGTCGGAACGGGACAGCTCATAGGGTCCGGGAGTGGCCGAGAGATAGACCGTCTGCCCAATGCGCTCGGTGAACTCCTCCCACTTCAGCGGCCGGTTGTCCAGCGCCGAGGGCAGCCGGAAGCCATGCTCCACCAGCGTCCGCTTGCGGGAGGCGTCCCCCTCGTACATGGCACCGATCTGCGGCACCGTGACATGCGACTCGTCGATGACCAGCAGGAAGTCCTCGGGGAAGAAGTCCAGCAGGGTGTTGGGCGGGGAACCCGGCTCCCGGTCGTCCATATGCAGCGAGTAGTTCTCGATGCCGGAGCAGGAACCGATCTGCCGCATCATCTCGATGTCATAGGTGGTGCGCATCCGCAGCCGCTGCGCCTCCAGCAGCTTGCCCTGCTTCTCCAGCTGGGCCAGCCGCTGTTCCAGCTCCGCCTCGATCCCGGCGATGGCCTTCTCCATCCGCTCCGGACCGGCCACATAGTGGCTGGCCGGGAAGACATGGAGCTCCTGGTCGTCGGAGATCACCTCACCGGTGAGCGGGTGCAGGGTGGACAGCGCCTCGATCTCGTCACCGAACATCTCGATACGGACGGCGAGTTCCTCATAGACCGGGAAGATCTCGATGGTGTCCCCGCGCACTCGGAAGGTGCCCCGGGTGAAGGCCAGGTCATTGCGGGTGTACTGGATCTCCACAAAGCGCCGCAGCAGCTGGTCCCGGTCGATCTCCTCGCCGACCTTCAGCGGAACCATGCGGTCCACGTACTCCTGCGGCGTACCCAGGCCGTAAATACAGGACACCGAGGCCACCACGACCACATCCCGCCGGGTGAGCAGGGAGTTGGTGGCGGAGTGGCGCAGCCGCTCCACCTCCTCGTTGATCGAGGAGTCCTTCTCGATATAGGTGTCCGACTGCGGGACATACGCCTCGGGCTGGTAGTAGTCGTAGTACGAGACGAAGTACTCGACGGCGTTGTTGGGCATCAGCTCGCGGAACTCATTGGCGAGCTGGGCCGCCAGCGTCTTGTTGGGCGCCATCACCAGGGTCGGCCGCTGCAGTTTCTCGATCATCCAGGCGGTGGTCGCCGACTTGCCGGTACCGGTCGCACCGAGCAGGACGACATCCTTCTCACCTGCGCGGATACGCCGCTCCAGGTCAGCGATGGCCGTCGGCTGGTCACCACTGGGCTGGTAGGGGCTGACGACCTCGAAGGGCGCCATCTTGCGTTCGATCTGGGATACGGGCCGCATGAGACCACCGTACGACCTGCCACTGACAAGCCGGGGGCGACAAGGATTGGCGGGTACCCAGGAGGCGAAGAATCAGCACAAGCCCACCCGCAGGAGACCCCATGCCCAGCCGTCCCGGCAGAACCCCTGGCACCCTCATCCGCCTACTGCTCGCCCTGTGCCTCGCCGCCACGGTCACCATGGGCCTGCACACCTGGCCCGCCCGGGCCGCCTCGCCCCGCCCGCCGGTCACCATCGGCCACCGGGGCGTGCCGGTACGGGCCCCCGAGAACACCCTGGCCTCCATCGACCAGGCCGCCCGGCTGGGCATCGGCTGGGTGGAGAACGATGTCCAGCGCACCAGGGACGGCGCACTGGTCGTGCTGCACGACACCACGCTCACCCGCACCACCGACGCCCGGCAGCGCTACCCCGGCCGCGCCCCCTGGAAGGTCGCCGACTTCACCCTCACCGAGATCGAGCGGCTGGACGCCGGCGGCTGGTTCGGCCGCCGCTACCGCGGCGAGCACGTCCCCACCCTGGACCGCTATCTGCACCGGGTCGACCACAACCGCCAGCGCCTGCTGCTGGAGATCAAGGCCCCCGAGCTCTACCCCGGCATCGAGCGCCAGATCGCCGCCGAGCTGGGCCGCTGCGGCTGGCTGGACCGCCGGCACATCGGTGGCCGCCTGGTCGTCCAGAGCTTCAGCGCCGCCTCCGTGCAGACCTTCCACCGGCTGCGACCCGAGATCACCACCGGCTTCCTGGGCGCGCCCGCCCCCGGTGAGCTGCGCTCCTACGCCCGCTTCGCCGACCAGGTCAATCCCGCCCAGGGCCAGGTCGGCGCGGCCTGGGTACGCGCCGTCCATGCCGTGCGGGGCCCGCACGGCCGCCGCCTGGAGATCTCCGCCTGGACGGTCGACGACCCCGACCGCGCGGTGGCCCTGGCGCACCTGGGCGTGGACCGGGTGATCAGCAATGCCCCGCATAGGGTCGCGGCCGCGCTGGCCGAGGATGCCCGGGACCGCTCCGGCTTCTTCGACTTCCCCGGCCTCTTCTAGCGGTGCTCGGCTTCCAAGCGGTCTTGTCGAAGTCCGGCGCGGTTCGGCCGTGCCCCGTAGGGGCGCGGGGAACCGCGCGACCAGCCACGACGCGTCCGCAGGCGAGGTGCCCGAATTCCCGCGGAGCGCCCAGCAGCGCCCGGCGCCGCTTTCCGCATCCCCGCCGCCGGGTGGATCCTGGAACCGGAGACACCGGAGGGCGTCCCGGCGGGAGGTGACCCGCGATGCGAAGCGGCAATGAACCGATGACCGCGCGCAGCCCGCTGCGGGCGCGGTGCGCGCTGGCCAGCTGGGGCCTGGCCTGCGCCATCGCCGGCACGGTGCTGTTCGCGCTCACCGGGCATCCGGGCTGGGCGATCGTCTTCGGAGTGCTGCTGGCGGTGACGATCGTCGATCTCTCGATGATCATCCGCCATATCCGGCAGGGCCCGCACTACCAGCCCGGCCGGGACATCCCGCCCTATGAACCGGTCCGCGGCCCCAAGCGGCGGGACGAACCCTGACGCTCACGACGGGGCTCGTCCCGCCCCCCTCGCACCGCACCTCATGACCTCATGCGCCGAACCGGGCCGCCGCCACAAAGTCCGGACGCGGCTCCAGGGCGGCCGCCAGCCGGAAGTGGCGCAGCGCCCCGCCGCCGCGCCCCGCCCGCTCCAGCGTGCGGGCCAGCGCGATGGGGGTACCTCCCACGCCGTTCAGGCAGTGGGGGAGGGCGTAGGCGTTGTCCGGCTCCCGCTCGATGACCACCTGGAACTCCTGCTCGGCGGCGCGCAGCCGGGCGGCCGCGAAGTAGGCACGGGCCCGCAGCAGCCGGGCCGCGGTGTTCTCCGGATGGGCCGCGATCACCGAGTCCAGCAGCTGGACGGCCCCTCGCGGATCCCGGGCCGCCAGCAGTTGTCCGGCCGTGCGGAAGTCGATGACATGGGTCTCGGGCGTGGGCTCGGGCACGTCCGCCGTCCTTCCTCGCTGTGCCGCGGCCTATGACGCGGCGGGTGACGCGGCACTATGACGTCTCGGGTACGGCCGCCTCGGCCGCCTCGGCCGCCGCGGCCGCCTCGGGTACGGCCGGAAAACGACCCCGCATCCCCGGCTATTCCCCGGCGCGCCCCCGCAACTCCCGCCAGACCTCGTCGACTCGGGCCTCCAGCGCCGCCAGCGGACCGTTGTTGTCGATCACCAGATCGGCCACTGCCAGCCGGTCCTCGCGGGTGGCCTGGGCGGCCATCCTGGCCCGCGCCTCGTCCTCGGTCATCCCCCGCAGCCGCACCAGCCGGTCCAGCCGGGTCTGTTCGCCGGCGTCCACGACCACCACCAGGTCGTAGAGCGGCGCCAGTCCGTTCTCGGCGAGCAGCGGGACATCGTGCACCACCACGGCGCCCGGTCCCGCCTCGCCCTCCAGTTCCAGGGAGCGGGCCCGTACCAGCGGATGCACGATGGCGTTGAGCGCCCCGAGCCGTTCCTCGTCGGCGAAGACGATGGCACCCAGCCGGGGCCGGTCCAGGGTGCCGTCCGCGGCCAGCACCTCGGGCCCGAACTCGGCAACCACCGCCGCCAGACCGGGAGTTCCGGGCTGGACCACCTCCCGCGCGATCCGGTCCGCGTCAACGATCACCGCGCCCCGGGCGGCCAGCAGCCGCGACACTTCGCTCTTGCCCGAACCGATGCCCCCTGTGAGGCCCACCTTCACCATGGGCCCCACGCTATCGGCAGGCCGTTCACTGCCCTCCGTCGCCCTCCCGGTCGGCCAGGAACCGCTCGAACTCCGCGCCCAGCTCGTCCGCCGACGGCAGATCGACCGGCTCGGCCACCAGGTTCCCCCGGGTCTCGGCCCCGGCCACCGCGTCGTACTGGTGCTCAAGTCCCCTGACCAGACCGACCAGTTCCTCGTCCCCCTCGGCGATCTGTCGCTCGATCTCCTCCTGGGTGCGCAGCGCCGCGGTGCGCAGGGCGTGCGCGGTGTGCGGCAGCACCAGCCCGGTGGCGGAGGTCAGCGCCTCCAGCACGGTCAACGCGGCGTCCGGATAGGGCGAACGGGCCACATAGTGCGGCACATGCGCGGCGATGCCCAGCACATCGTGCCCCGCCTCGGCCAGCCGGTACTCGACCAGCGACTCGGCGCTGCCGGGCACCTGGGCCTCGTCGAAGAGGGACTGGTGCCCGCGCACCAGCTCGGCCCGGTTGCCATGCGGGGTGATGCCCACCGGCCGGGTGTGCGGCACACCCATGGGGATGCCATGGAAGTTCACCGACAGGCGCACCTCCAGCCGCTCCACCAACTCCCTTACCGCCACGGCGAATCGTTCCCACTCCACGTCCGGTTCGGGACCGGAGAGCAGCAGGAAGGGCGCGCCGGTGGCGTCCTGCACCAGGTGCAGTTCGAGCTTCGGCACCTCATAGGCGGTCCAGCGGTCGCGCTGGAAGGTCAGCAGCGGGCGGCGCGCCCGGTAGTCGATCAGGCGGTCGTGGTCGAAGCGCGCCACGACCTGGTGCGGCAGCCCGTCCAGCAGCCGCCGGACGATCTGGTCACCGGTCTCACCGGCGTCGATGTAGCCGTCGAAGTGGTAGAGCATGACCAGGCCGGCGGTGTCCTGAGCCAGAGCCAGGTCGGCCACGGCGAGCCCCTTGGGCTCCCATTCGTACAAACCCTGCGGATCCAACACGGTCCCCGTTCCTCCTCATGTTCCGCCTGGGGGAACGCTCTTGACCGCCCGGACCATTCCCCGTTCCGGCCCTGGCCGGAAACGACGAGGAGGCCCGCCCCCCTTACGGGGAACGGGCCTCCTCTTGGCCTGCTGTCAGCTACAGCCGGTCAGAGCTTCAGCTCTGGCCGCCCGCCAGCTTCTCGCGGAGCGCGGCCAGCGCCTCGTCCGACGCCAGGGCGCCGGAGGTGTCGGCCGACTCCGAGGAGTACGAGCCACCGGCCGGAGCGGCCTGCGCAGCGGCCTGGTCGCCGGCGGCGGCAGCCTCGGCGTCCGCCTCGCGGGACTTGATGACCTGCGCCTGGTGCTGCTCGAAGCGCTGCTGCGCCTCGGCGTACTGGCGCTCCCACTCCTCGCGCTGCTTCTCGTAACCCGGCAGCCAGTCGTTGGCCTCGGGGTCGAAGCCCTCGGGGTAGATGTAGTTGCCCTGGTCGTCGTAGGACGCGGCCATGCCGTACAGGGTCGGGTCGAACTCGACCACGGACGGGTCGGCACCGAAGGACTCGTTGGCCTGCTTCAGCGAGAGGCTGATGCGACGACGCTCGAGGTCGATGTCGATGACCTTGACGAAGATCTCGTCGTTGACCTGGACGACCTGCTCCGGGATCTCCACGTGGCGCTCGGCCAGCTCGGAGATGTGGACCAGGCCCTCGATGCCCTCGTCGACGCGGACGAACGCACCGAACGGAACGAGCTTGGTGACCTTACCCGGGACGACCTGACCGATCTGGTGGGTCCGGGCGAACTGCTGCCACGGGTCTTCCTGGGTGGCCTTGAGCGACAGGGAGACGCGCTCGCGGTCCATGTCGACGTCCAGGACCTCGACCGTGACCTCCTGGCCGACCTCGACAACCTCGGACGGGTGGTCGATGTGCTTCCAGGACAGCTCGGAGACGTGGACGAGACCGTCGACGCCGCCCAGGTCCACGAAGGCACCGAAGTTGACGATGGAGGAGACGACGCCGGAGCGCACCTGGCCCTTCTGCAGGGTGGTGAGGAAGGTCTGGCGGACCTCGCTCTGGGTCTGCTCCAGCCAGGCACGGCGGGACAGGACCACGTTGTTGCGGTTCTTGTCCAGCTCGATGATCTTGGCCTCGAGCTCCTTGCCCACGTAGGGCTGCAGGTCGCGCACGCGGCGCATCTCGACCAGGGAGGCCGGCAGGAAGCCACGGAGGCCGATGTCGAGGATGAGACCACCCTTGACAACCTCGATGACGGTGCCGGTGACGATGCCGTCCTCTTCCTTGATCTTCTCGATCGTGCCCCAGGCACGCTCGTACTGAGCGCGCTTCTTGGACAGGATCAGGCGGCCTTCCTTGTCCTCCTTCTGGAGAACGAGGGCCTCGACCTGGTCACCGACGGAGACGACCTCGTTGGGGTCGACGTCGTGCTTGATCGAGAGCTCGCGGGAGGGGATGACACCCTCGGTCTTGTAACCGATGTCGAGCAGGACCTCGTCCCGGTCGACCTTCACGATGACGCCGTCGACGATGTCGCCGTCGTTGAAGTACTTGATCGTCTCGTCGATCGCGGCGAGGAAGGCTTCCTCGTTACCGATGTCGTTGACCGCAACCTGCGGGGTGGTGGCGGTGGTCTCGGTGCTGCTCGTCATGTGGGAAAGGGCTCCGGTACGGACATGAAGTCGTAGGTACTGCTACGCCGAGAGCCCGTATATCGCACCGCCGAAGCCGGACAGCCTTGGAGACGCGTATTTCCGAAGAGCCCTGGGACACTAGGGAAGCGCCTCGACAACCGAGGGGACATACAACAAGTGCGAAAGCGGCCTGCTCGGTCCGAGGCGCGCAGGCCCGCAGCGCAACTTGTAGCATACGGGGGCAGCCGGAGACGGTCAATGCGCGAAGGCGCACACCCGGGACAAAACCTCTCGAAACCGGCCCAACTCGCGTTCCGCGAGGCCATAAAGCCTACTGAACACTACTGCCGGGGGCACGAGCGCCGAGATGATCCACGACGACGAGCCCCAGGCGACACGGCGCCAGGCCGATGTGACGGAGAGCAGCCGGGCCAGCCGGGGCTGGTGGGACCGCAACGCGGACGAGTACCAGACCGAACACGGCGAGTTCCTGGGCGACGACCGGTTCATCTGGGGGCCGGAGGGCCTGGACGAGGCCGAGGCGCGGCTGCTGGGCCGCCCGCCGGCCGGGCTGGACGTACTGGAGATCGGCGCCGGCGCCGCCCAGTGCTCGCGCTGGCTGAAGGCCCAGGGCGCGCGTCCGGTGGCCCTGGACCTCTCGCACCGGCAGCTCCAGCACGCACTGCGGATCGGTGTGGACTTCCCGCTGGTGGAGGCGGACGCGGGCGCGCTGCCCTTCGCCGACGGCTCCTTCGACCTGGCGTGCTCGGCCTATGGCGCCATCCCCTTTGTGGCCGACCCGGTGCTGGTGATGCGCGAGGTGCACCGGGTGCTGCGGCCCGGCGGGCGCTGGGTCTTCTCGGTCACCCATCCCATCCGCTGGGCCTTCCCCGACGAGCCGGGCCCCGAGGGCCTGTCGGTGGCGGCCTCCTACTTCGACCGCACCCCTTATGTGGAGCAGGACGAGACGGGGCGTGCCGTCTATGTGGAGCACCACCGCACCCTGGGCGACCGGGTGCGGGAGGTGGCGGCGGCCGGATTCCGCCTGGTGGACCTGGTGGAGCCGGAGTGGCCGGAGTGGAACGCCCAGGAATGGGGCGGCTGGTCGCCGCTGCGCGGGCATCTGATCCCGGGGACCGCGATCTTCGTCTGCGACCGGGACTGACCTCACCGGCTTCCCGGAACCGGCCTCCGGAGTCCGGTTTTCCGCCGCGACCGGGGTTGCGGCGACACTGGGCGGCGTGATCCGTGCCGACGCCCTTGACTCGCTGCCCGTACGCACCGCCCTGCCCGCCCTGTCCACCGCCCTGGACGGGCACGGCGCCGCGGTGCTGTGCGCCCCGCCCGGAACCGGCAAGACCACGCTGGTGCCGCTGGCCCTCGCCGGGCTGACCGGCGAGGGCACGGCGCGCCGGGTGGTGGTGGCCGAGCCCCGGCGGATCGCGGCCCGGGCGGCCGCCCGGCGGATGGCCTGGCTGCTGGGCGAACAGGTCGGGCAGCGCGTCGGCTTCACGGTGCGCGGGGAGCGGCGGGCCGGCCCGTCCACCCGGGTCGAGGTGGTCACCACCGGTGTGCTGCTGCAACGGCTGCAACGGGATCCCGAGCTGGCCGGAGTGGACGCCGTGGTGCTGGACGAGTGCCACGAGCGGCACTTGGACGCCGACACCGCCGCCGCCTTCCTGCTGGATGTGCGCGCCGCGCTGCGGCCCGAGCTGCGGCTGCTGGCCGCCTCGGCGACCACGGACGCCGAAGGGTGGGCCGGGTTGCTGGGCGGGGCGCCGGTGGTGACGGCCGAGGGCGTGTCCCACCCGGTCGAGGTGGTGTGGGCGCCGCCGGAGAAGCCGGTGCGGCCCCCGCACGGGATGCGGGTGGACCCGGCGCTGCTGGACCATGTCGCCGCGGTGGTGCGGCGGGCGCTGCGCGAGCGGTCCGGCGATGTGCTGTGCTTCCTGCCCGGGGTCGGCGAGATCGCCCGGGTGGCCGGGCTGCTGGGCGGGCTCACGGATGTGGATGTGTTGCAGGTGCACGGCCGTGCGCCGGCCGCGGTGCAGGACGCGGTGCTGGCCGGCGGCTCGGGGGTGCGGCGGGTGGTGCTGGCCACCTCGGTGGCCGAGTCCAGCCTGACCGTGCCCGGGGTGCGGGTGGTGGTGGACGCCGGGCTGGCCCGGGAGCCGCGCATGGACCATGCGCGCGGGCTGAGCGCGCTGACCACGGTGCGGGCCTCGCGGGCCGCCGCCCGGCAGCGTGCGGGCCGGGCCGGCCGGGAGGCACCGGGGGCGGTCTACCGCTGCTGGGCCGAGGGGGAGGACGCCCGGCTGCCGCGCTTCCCCGCGCCGGAGATCACGGTCGCCGACCTGACCGCCTTCGCCCTGCAGGCCGCCTGCTGGGGCGATCCCGGCGCCGCCTCGCTGGCGCTGCTCGATCCTCCGCCCGCCGGGGCGCTGGCCGCGGCGCGCGCCGTACTGGCGGCGACCGGCGCGGTGGAGCCGGACGGGCGCCCCACGGAACGCGGCCGGCGCATGGCGCGGCTGGGGTTGCATCCGCGCCTGGCGCGCGCCCTGCTGGATGGGGCACCCGAGCTGGGCACCCGCCGGGCGGCCGAGGTGGTGGCCCTGCTGAGCGAGGAGCCGCCCCGGGAGTACGGCGACGACCTGGCCGGGGCCTGGCGCACCGCCCGGCGTGGCGGGGACGGCTATGCCGCACGCTGGCGGGCCGAGGCCCGGCGGCTGGCCGGGGCGGCGCCGGACGAGCCGGACCCCGGCATGCTCACCGATGACGCGGCGGCCGGTCTGGTAGCGGCCCTGGCCTTTCCCGAGCGGGTGGCCCGGGCCCGCGGCGAGAGCGCGTATCTGATGGTGGGCGGCACCGGTGCCGCCCTGGGCGAGGGTTCCCGGCTGCGGAGCGCGCCCTGGCTGGCGGTGGCCGTGGCGGACCGCCCGGTGTCGGCCGCCTCCGCCCGGGTGCGGCTGGGGGCGGTGATCGACGAGCGGACGGCCCGGGAGGCGGCCGGGGCGTTCTTCGCCGAGGGCGAGGAGGTGCACTGGTCCACGGAACGGTGTGATGTGGTGGCCCAGCGTGTGCGGCGGCTCGGGGCGGTGGAGCTGTCCGCCCGTGCGCTGCCCGCGCCGGACGCGCGCCTGGTGCGGGAGGCGCTGCTGACCGGTCTGCGCCAGGAGGGCCTGGAACTGCTGCGGTGGACGCCGGAGGCGGTCGCCCTGCGGCAGCGGCTGGCCTTCCTCCATCGTGAGCTGGGCGAGCCCTGGCCGGATGTAGCGGACTCGGTACTGCTGGAGCGGGCCGGGGACTGGCTCGGCTGGGAGCTGGAGCGGGCGGCCCGGAGGTCCGATCTGGAGCGGCTGGACGCCGGGCGGGCCCTGGAACGGCTGCTGCCCTGGGCGACCGGGGAGGCGGCCCGGCTGGCGGAGCTGGCCCCGGAGCGGATCGAGGTGCCCAGCGGCTCACGGATCCGGGTGGACTACTCCGGCGAACAGCCGGTGCTGGCGGTCAAGCTGCAGGAGCTCTTCGGCCTCGGGCAGACGCCGCGCATCGCGGATGGCCGGGTTCCGCTTCTGGTCCACCTGCTGTCCCCGGCGGGGCGGCCGGCCGCGGTCACAGCCGATCTCGCCTCCTTCTGGCGGGATGGGTACCGGGCGGTACGGGCCGAACTGCGCGGCCGCTATCCCCGGCACCCCTGGCCGGAGGATCCCGCGACGGCGGTACCGACGCGGCGTACGAACGCCCGGCGCTGAGGTTGGGCGTTCGCACACTGCTTTTCGGCTGCGGGTTTTCGGCTGCGGGCCGCTGTGGCTGGTCGCGCCCACGCGGCGGAGCCGCATGATGCAGCCATCCCGCGCCCCTGGCGGGGCCCGCTACGGCAGGTACCGCTCCAGTGCCGCCGCCCCCTTCTCCTCGATATGCCGCCTGGCGGCCTCGATCCGTTCGGGTGTGAGGTCATGGCCGGAGGCCAGTACCAGGTCCTCCGGGTCGAAGGGCCGCTCGGCACCGGTGTACAGCCGGGCCGGGCGGGAGGTGGTGGATCCGTCCTCGGGACTCTCCTTCACGGCGAGCCTCCTTCGCTCAGCGACTCCCGTGGCCGGGGGTCGCCCGTTCGAGTGTTCCCTCCATCGTGGTGCACGTCCCGGCCGAACGCACAACGATCTCGGCGGGCCCGGCCCTCCAGCACCAGGGCCGTCAGCAGCAGGGCCGCTCCCAGCCCGGCCGACCCCCAGGGCAGATAGTCGGTGAGCAGCAACAACAGCTGCCGCTGCGACTTCACCAGCCGGACCAGGGAGTCCACATAGTCGGGGCGCATCTTCACATGCCCGGCGAAGGCGGTGATCGGTTTCTTCTCGGGGTGGCCGGTCCAGCGCATCTCCTCGCGGTGGAGTTCCTCGCCATTGACCGGGCTGCCGGTGGTGGGGTCGACCCAGAACATCCGTTTGGTGGTGTACCAGCGCTCCAGACCCAGCTGCCGGACCGTCTCGGGGGTGACGCCAAGGGGGAGCGTCCGGGGCACCGGCACCCTGGTCCAGGGCACGGTCTGCTCGAAGTAGTAGACGCGCAGGCCGTGGAAGGTGCGGGTGCCCGCGTAGTGGATGGGCGCCGCGGTCCGGGTCATCAGGTCGAAGTAGCGGTAGTCGCGCTTCTGCACCCGGAACGGCCACTTGTACTCGATGCCCTCGTGGCGCACCGGGGTGCCGTCGATCTGTTCCCCGCCGGTGTGCACCGGCTGCTGGCTGTGGGCGTCGAAGACATAGCGCTCGGGGATGCGGGAGACCATCGCCCCGTCCGGCCCGGCGATATAGGTGAGGGTGTCCCAGACCGCCACATCGCGCCCGGTGGCGTCCTTGATCTCGCGAGCCCGCCGGGCATCGCCCTTGACCGTCTGGACCATGGTCAGCTTGGCGACCTGCCGGGGCTGGAGGGTGGCGTAGTCGATGAGGGTGGCGTCCTTGGCCTCCAGCACCGTCGCCATGTACTGGCCGCTGGGGACCTTGGCCAGGCGGGGGTAGGCGTAGAAGCGCAGCAGCGGTGCCAGGGCGGCACAGAAGACGGCGAGGGCGAGCAGCACCAGGCTCGCTCGGCGGCGCACCGCGGGGCCCGCCCTAGGGATGTGCGGGGATCGAGGACAGCAGCGGCTTGGGTGAAGTGCCGCTGTGCGGCGGGCCGATGGCGGTGATGGTGAGGACGAGGGCGAGGGCGGCGGCCAGTCCGATGGCCGCGGCGGCCAGTGCGCGCACGCTCAACCTCCCGTTGCCTGACGGGACTTCAGGTAAGGGGGGGCACGGTAACAACGCGCGGCGCGGAAGAGAACACACGCGGAAGAGGAACACGCTGTGCCGCCCCGCCCGGGCGGCCGGGCGGCACAGCGTGCGGCGGATCAGTGCGCGGCGGACTCCCAGTCCCCGCCGACGCCCACCGAAACATCCAGCGGGGCAAGCAGGTTGACGGCTCCGGCCATCTCGCGGCGCACCAGCTCCTCCACCTGGTCGCGCTCGCCCGGCGCGATCTCCAGCACCACTTCGTCATGCACCTGGAGCAGCATCCGGGAGGTGAGCCGCTCGGCGTCCAGCGCCTTGGCCACCCTCAGCATGGCCAGCTTGACGATGTCCGCCGCGGTGCCCTGGATGGGGGCGTTGAGCGCCATCCGCTCGGCCATCTCCCGGCGCTGGCGGTTGTCGCTGTTGAGGTCGGGCAGATAGCGGCGGCGGCCGAGCATGGTCTCGGTGTAGCCGGTGGCCCGGGCCTCCTCCACCACCCGCCGCAGATAGTCCCGCACTCCGCCGAAGCGCTCGAAGTAGGTGTCCATCAGCCGGCGGGCCTCATCGGGCGCGATGCTCAGCTGCTGGGACAGGCCGAAGGCGGACAGGCCGTACGCCAGCCCATAGGACATCGCCTTGATCTTGCGGCGCATCTCGGCGTCCACCTCGGACTTGGCCACCGAGAACACCTGGGAGGCCACCGTGGTGTGCAGGTCCTCACCGGAGGCGAAGGCCTCGATCAGGCCCTGGTCCTCGGACAGGTGGGCCATCACCCGCAGCTCGATCTGGCTGTAGTCGGCCGTCATCAGCGATTCGAAGCCCTCGCCGACCACGAAGCAGCGCCGGATGCGGCTGCCGTCGGCGGTGCGCACCGGGATGTTCTGCAGATTGGGGTCGGTGGAGGACAGCCGGCCGGTGGCCGCCACCATCTGGTTGAAGGTGGTGTGGATCCGGCCGTCCGCGGCCAGGTTGTTGATCAGGCCCTCCACCGTGGTGCGCAGCTTGGCGCGGTCCCGGTGGCGCAGCAGGATCACCGGCAGCTCGTTCTCCGTCTGGGCGGCGAGCCAGGCCAGTGCGTCGGCGTCCGTGGTGTAACCGGTCTTGATCTTCTTGGTTCTGGGCAGCCCCAGCTCCTCGAAGAGCACCTCCTGCAGCTGCTTGGGCGAGGAGAGGTTGAACTCCCGGCCGGCCGCCGCGTGGGCCTCCTTGACCGCCTGCTCGATCTCGCCCAGGTACTCCTGGGAGAGCCGCTCCAGCCGCTCCCGGTCCACCGCGATGCCCTCGCGCTCCATGCCCACCAGCAGGTCGCCGACCGGGAACTCCAGGTCCCGCATCAGCTCCAGGGCGCCGGTGCCGGCCAGCCTCTGCTCATAGAAGGTGCCCAGGTCGAGCACGGCCCGGCCCTCGAGCATCAGCTTCCCGGCGGCCTCCTTGTCGGCGGTGCCCTCGAAGTCGAAGGACTGCTGGCCGGCCTCGGCCTGGTCCGGGTCGACCCGGGGCAGCACCCGGCCCAGCTTGTCCTCCACCAGCACTTCCAGCTCGGTGAGCTGGCGCTTGTTCTTGTTGAAGCGGACCTTGCCGGCGCGCTTTTGGCGGTGGCGGTTGAGCGGGTCGGTCTCGAAGGGGCGGGCGCCCGGCTCGTCCAGGTAGGCGGCCACGGCGGTGTCCATCACCACGCCCGCCACCTGCCAGCCGCGCTCGGCGAAGACCCGCACCACCCGCTTGGCCATATGCAGCACCTTGGGGCGGCCGGCGTCGGCCAGCCAGGCGGCGAACGCCCGGTCGTCGTCCTCGGACAGCTCCTGGGGGACGAACCAGCAGGCCCGCCCGTCCGGCAGGGCCAGGGCGACCTCATGGACGTCCCCGCTGCCCAGCTTCCAGTCGTAGCCGGCCACCACGGCCGTCTCCACACCGGCTGGGATCTCCGCCAGCCAGGGGGCGAGCTCGCCGGTGCCCAGCATCCGGCCGTCGAGCTCGATCTCCACCTCCTCGGCGGCCTCCTCCGCCTTCGCCACCGGGTCGGTGGCGAACAGCCGGTCCTTCAGACTCTTGTTGCGGATCTCCAGCCGCTCCAGCAGCTCGCTGATGCCCGGCAGGTCATAGGCCTCGCGGACCAGGCCCTCCGGGCCCACCGAGAGCTCCACATCGCGCACCATCTCGGTGAGCCGGCGGTTGAGCTTGACCGCCTCCAGGTGGTCGCGCAGGTTCTGCCCCGCCTTGCCCTTGACCTCGTCCACCCGCGCCACCAGCTCGGCGAACGAACCGAACTGGTTGATCCACTTCGTGGCGGTCTTCTCGCCCACCCCGGGAATGCCCGGCAGGTTGTCCGAGGGGTCGCCGCGCAGCGCGGCGAAGTCCGGGTACTGGGCCGGGGACAGCCCGTACTTCTCCTGGACCTTCTCCGGGGTGAACCGGGTCAGCTCGGAGACGCCCTTGGTCGGGTACAGCACCGTGACCGCGTCGCTGACCAGCTGGAAGGAGTCCCGGTCGCCGGTGACGATGGAGACCTCGAAGCCCTGCGCCTCGGCCTGGGTGGCCAGCGTGGCGATCACATCGTCGGCCTCGAAGCCGTCCACCGCGAAGCGCGGCACCCGCATCTGGTCCAGCAGCTCGCCGATCAGCGTCACCTGGCCCTTGAACTCATCCGGGGTCTGCGAGCGGGTCGCCTTGTACTCCGCGTACTCCTCGGAGCGCCAGGTCTTGCGGGAGACATCGAAGGCCACCGCGAAGTGGGTGGGCCGCTCGTCCCGCAGGGTGTTCGCCAGCATCGACGCGAAGCCGTACACCGCGTTGGTGGGCTGGCCGCCGGAGGTGGTGAAGTTCTCCGCGGGCAGCGCGAAGAACGCCCGGTACGCCATGGAGTGCCCGTCCATCAGGAGCAGGCGGGGGCGGCCTCCCTCCGCGGCCCCGGTGCCGGTCGTCTCGTTCGCTTCGTTCGCTTCGGATGCTGTCTGCGATGCCTTTGCTGCCACGCCCTCGATCCTGCCACGGCCCACTGACAATCCCGACCGCCCCCGATCCGGATCACCCTCCCACCGCCGTTGTCGGACCCCCGTGGCAGGATCGGCACCGTACGCACAGCCCGTACCACCGAGCCGCTCAAGGGGGAGCGAGATGGCAGGCAAGCCGCCCACCGGCGATCCGGTACAGGACGCACCCGAGGTCAGCGCGCCCCAGCACGCCGCCGCGGGGCTGCCGGCCATCGCCCACACCCTGCGCGCCGCCCAGGCTCAGATGGGGGTCAAGCGCACCGCGCTCACCCTGCTCCGGGTCAACCAGAAGGACGGCTTCGACTGCCCGGGCTGCGCCTGGCCGGAGCCCGACAAACGGCATGCCGCCGAGTTCTGCGAGAACGGCGCCAAGGCGGTGGCCGAGGAGGCCACCCTGCGCCGGGTCACCCCGGAGTTCTTCGCCGCCCACTCCGTCGCCTCGCTGGCCGGGCGCAGCGGCTACTGGCTGGGGCAGCAGGGCCGGCTCACCCAGCCCATGTACCTGGCCGAGGGTGCCACGCACTACCAGCCGGTCCCCTGGGAGCGGGCCTTCGACATCATCGCCGGGGAACTGCACGCCCTGGAAAGCCCGGACGAGGCCGTCTTCTACACCTCCGGCCGCACCAGCAACGAGGCCGCCTTCCTCTACCAGCTCTTCGCCCGCGAGTTCGGCACCAACAACCTGCCGGACTGCTCCAACATGTGCCATGAATCCTCGGGTTCGGCGCTCGCCGAGACCCTGGGGGTGGGCAAGGGCAGCGTGCTGCTGGAGGACCTCTACCAGGCCGACCTGATCATCGTCGCCGGGCAGAACCCCGGCACCAACCATCCCCGGATGCTCTCCGCCCTGGAGAAGGCCAAGGCCGGCGGCACCCGGATCATCACCGTCAACCCGCTGCCCGAAGCCGGCCTGGAGCGCTTCAAGAACCCGCAGAACGCCCGCGGTCTGGCCCTGGGCGGCACCGCGCTGACCGATCTCTTCCTGCAGATCCGCCTCGGCGGCGACCACGCCCTGTTCCGCCTGCTCAACAAGCTGGTGCTGGAGACCGAGGGCGCCACCGACACCGCCTTCATCGAGGAACACACCCATGGCTTCGCCGAGTTCGAGCGCGCCGCCCGCGCCGCCGACTGGGCGGAGACCCTGCGCGCCACCGGCCTGACCCGGGACGAGATCCACCGTGCCCTGCGCATGGTCCTGGACTCCAAGCGCATCATCGTCTGCTGGGCCATGGGACTCACCCAGCACAAGCACGCCGTGGACACCATCAAGGAAGTGGTCAACTTCCTGCTGCTGCGCGGCAACATCGGCCGCCCCGGTGCCGGGGTGTGCCCGGTCCGCGGCCACAGCAATGTCCAGGGCGACCGCACCATGGGCATCTTCGAGCGCCCCGCCCCCGCCTTCCTGAACGCCCTGGAGAAGGAGTTCGGCTTCGCCCCGCCACGCCACCACGGCCTGGATGTGGTCCGGGCCATCCGCGCCCTGCGCGACGGCGAGGCCAAGGTCTTCTTCGCCATGGGCGGCAACTTCGTTTCCGCCACCCCCGACACGGACGTCACCGAGGCCGCCATCCGCCGCGCCCGGCTCACCGTCCATGTCTCCACCAAGCTCAACCGCTCCCATGTGATCACCGGCGCCCGCGCCCTGATCCTGCCCACCCTCGGCCGCACCGAGCGCGACCGGCAGCGCTCGGGCGACCAGTTCGTCACCGTCGAGGACTCCATGGGCATGGTGCACGCCTCCCGTGGCCGCCTGAAGCCGGCCGGCGCACAGCTGCTCTCCGAGCCCGCCATCGTCTGCCGCCTGGCCCGCCGGGTGCTGGGCGACCGAAGCGCCACCCCCTGGGAGGAGTTCGAGGCCGACTACGCGGCCGTCCGCGACCGCATCGCCCGCGTCATCCCCGGCTTCGAGGACTTCAACGCCCGGGTCGCACGGCCCGGCGGCTTCACCCTGCCGCACGCCCCGCGCGACAGCCGCCGCTTCCCCACCGCCACCGGCAAGGCCAACTTCACCGCATCCGCGGTGACTTGGCCCCAGGCCCCGGAAGGCCGGCTGCTGCTGCAGACCCTGCGCTCCCACGACCAGTACAACACCACCATCTACGGCCTGGACGACCGCTACCGCGGCATCAAGAACGGCCGCCGGGTGGTGCTGGTCAACCCCGAGGACGCCCGCCGGCTGGAGCTGGCCGACGGCTCCTACGCCGACCTGGTCAGCGAGTGGACCGACGGCAGCGAGCGCCGCGCCCCCGGCTTCCGCGTGGTCCACTACCCCACCGCCCGCGGCTGCGCGGCCGCCTACTACCCCGAGACCAACGTCCTGGTCCCGCTGGACCACACCGCCGACACCAGCAACACCCCGGCCAGCAAGTCCCTGGTGGTCCGGCTCGAACCGGCGGCCCGCCCCGCCGACGAGGCCGCCCCGGCGACCTGATAGGACGTACGCCACCGACGATCATCGCCGAGTCCACCAGACAGGGGAGCGCGACCATGGGCGAACAGAGCACCACCATCTTCCCGCAGGAGGTCATCGACGTCTGGGCCGACAGCGGCCTTGACCTCCCCGCCCTCTTCTCCGCCGGGAACCTCGGTGAACGCCTGGGCCTGCGCATCCTCGAGGCCGCCCCCGAGCGCATCACCGGCACCATGCCGGTCGAGGGCAACACCCAGCCCTACGGCCTGCTGCACGGCGGCGCCTCGGCCGTGCTCGCCGAAACCCTGGGCTCCATCGGCGCCATGCTGCACGGCGGCCCCAGCCGGATCGCCGTCGGCGTCGACCTCAACTGCACCCACCACCGCGGCGTACGCTCCGGCCACATCACCGGCACCGCCACACCCGTCCACCGCGGCCGCACCACCGCCACCTACGAGATCGTCATCACCGACGACCAGGACAAGCGGGTCTGCACCGCCCGCCTCACCTGTCTGATCCGCGACAACCCGGAGCGGTGAGCCCGCCGAGCCAACCGCGTCGACCACCCCGCGCCCCTTTGGGGGCGCCCCCTTACGGAAGGGCGGCCACCGCCCTACCGTTCGGACATGAAAGCCCAACACCCCCTCGGCGCCGGGCTGTTGCTCACCGCACTGCTCACCCTCACCGGCTGCTCCCACTCCGCGGCCGGTGACCAGGAGGCGGCCACCCCCGAGCCTCCGGCACGAGCCTGCGCCAAGCTCGTCGGCTACTGGGCCGAACAGGCCCTGGTCCATGGCAAGTGGGCGGGACTGGACTGGGCCCAGAAGGGCATGTCCACCGCCCAGGCCCATATCCACGACGACATCGTCCAGGCCGCCCGCGCCGAGGAACAACGCCATGGCACCGACGCCGCACGGAAGTTGATCATCCGTCAGTCCGCAGAGCGCTGTGCCGCCGAGAACGGCGCCACCTGCTGCGCCGAACACGCACCCTCCCCCACCCCGCCGCCCGCGACCCGGCCACCCGGTACGTGATCCGCGTCATAACAAGAGAGTCACAGCCTGGCCGCCACCTCTGCCCCAGCTCCTCGGGGACCCCTTAGAGTCACGGCCAATCACCATCCCGCCGGGCGGTTCGCACGTCAGCACCGCCGTACTTTTCTCACCCTTGCCCGGCGAGCGACACGGCACCTGAACCATGGCCGCCGCGCCAGGGAAAGGACACATCGTGCGACACCGTCCGTCACTGCTGCTCATCACCACCTTCACCACCGGCGCCCTCGTACTGACCGCCTGCGGATCACGCGACGACAAGGGATCGGACAAGGGCGACTCCGGCTCCAGGACCACGGTGGCCATCGGCGTCGACTCCCCGTTCACCGGCTCCCTCTCCGCCCTGGGCCTGGGCATCAAAAACTCCGTCGACCTCGCCGTCCGCACCGCCAACAAGAACAACGAGGTCAAGGGCGTCACCTTCAAACTGGTCTCCACCGACGACCAGGCCGTCCCCGGCACCGGCCAGCAGAACGCCGCCAAACTCGTCGCCGACAAATCCGTGCTCGGCGTCGTCGGACCGCTCAACTCCGGCGTCTCCCAGTCCATGCAGGGCGTATTCGCCAAGGCCAACCTCGCCCAGGTCTCCCCCGCCAACACCAACCCCGCGCTCAGCCAGGGCGACAGCTGGGGCAGCGGACAGAAACAACGCCCGTTCAAGACCTACTTCCGCACCGCCACCACCGATGTCATCCAGGGCCGCTTCGCCGCGCAGTACCTCTACAACGAGGCCAAGAAGCGGAAGGTCTTCGTCGTCGACGACAAACAGACCTATGGCGCCGGCCTGGCCGCCATCTTCTCCCAGGAATTCAAACGCCTCGGCGGACAAGTGGCCGGCACCGACCATCTCACCGTCAAGGAAACCGACTTCTCCGGCATCGCCAACAAAATCAAGAACTCCGGCGCCGACTCCGTCTACTTCGGCGGCCAGTATCCCGAAGGCGGCCTGCTCTCCGGCCAGACCAAGAAAGCCGGCGCCCGCATTCCGGAAATGGGCGGCGACGGCATCTACGACCCCGCCTTCATCTCCGGCGCCGGCAAGGACGACGACGGCGACCTGGCCACCTCCGTCGGCTACCCCGTGGAACAGCTCGACTCCGCCAAGACCTTCGTCCAGAACTACAAGGACGCCGGATACAAGGACCCCTACGCGGCCTACGGCGGCTACTCCTATGACGCCGCCTGGTCCATCATCCAGGCCGTCAAGAAGATCGTCGAGGACAACAACGGCAAACTCCCCGGCGACGCCCGGCAGAAGGTCGTCGAAGCCATGAGCAAGGTCTCCTTCGACGGAGTCACCGGCCATGTCTCCTTCGACGAATACGGCGACACCACCAACAAGCAGCTGACCGTCTACCAGGTGGTCAACCACCAGTGGAAGGCCGTCAAGAGCTCCACCTTCAAGGACTGAGCCGCAGTGCACCAACTGCCTCAAACGCTGGTCAGCGGACTCGCCCTGGGCGCCCTCTACGGCCTGATCGCCATCGGCTACACCATGGTCTACGGCATCGTCCAGCTCATCAACTTCGCCCATGGCGAGATCGTCATGGTGGGCGCCTTCGGCGCCCTCACCATCCACCTCTGGCTCCCCGGCCTGCCCCTGGGCGCCGCCCTCCCCCTGATGATCCTCGGCGGCGTGCTGGTCTCCGTCGCCGTGGCCACCGCCGCCGAACGCTTCGCCTACCGGCCCCTGCGCGGCGCACCCCGCCTGGCCCCGCTGATCACCGCGATCGGCCTGTCCATCGCCCTCCAGCAAGTCGTCTGGGCCTTCTACCCCAATGCCAAGAAGAACCGCGACTTCCCCCAGTTCCACGGCCACGCCTTCCAGCTGGCCGACAACCTCCACCTCCAGCGCGACGACATCTTCGTCCTGGTCGCCGCCCCGCTGTGCATGCTGGCCCTCGGCCTGTTCACCACCAAAAGCCGCACCGGCCGCGCCATGCAGGCCACCGCCCAGGACCCCGACACCGCACGGCTGATGGGCATCAACACCGACCGCATCATCGTCCTGGCCTTCGCCATCGGCGGCGCCTTCGCGGCAGTGGCCGCCGTCGCCCAGGGCCTGCACATCGGACAGATCAGCTTCGACATGGGCTTCATCCTCGGCCTCAAGGCCTTCACCGCCGCCGTCCTCGGCGGCATCGGCAATATCTACGGCGCCATGCTCGGCGGAGTCGTCCTCGGCATCGCCGAGACCTCCTCCATCACCTACATCCAGGACATCCCGGGAATGCAGCAACTGGGCGGCGGCGGCTGGAAAGACGTCTGGGCCTTCGCCCTGCTGATCGTGGTTCTGCTGGTCAGGCCACAGGGCCTGCTCGGCGAACGTGTCGCGGATCGGGCGTGAGACCCATGACCCAACCCCACACCACCGGCCAACCCACCACCACCGAACCCGCCACCCTCGAAACCACCCCGGTCATCCCTCTCCCCCTCACCACCGCACGCGCCCTCACCACCGGCTGCGCCGCGCTCACCGCGCTCACCACCCTCGCCGCCTGGACCTGGACCACCGCCTTCCCCGGCGACCTCACCATCAACGGATACCCCGGCGGCCTCCAACTCCTCACCCTCACCGGCGCCTTGCTCACCCTGCTGCACACCCTGGCCGCCTGGGGAACCCCCGGACTGCGCTGGCTCAACCCCGCCGGCGGCCACCAGGCCACCGTCCTGCTCGCCGCCGGCACCCTCGCCACCACCTGGTACACCGTCATCGCCATCGCGGTCCAACTCGGCGGAATCGTCAACCTGGAGCCCGGCGGCTACCTGGCCGCCATCGCCTCCCTGCTCACCCTCCTCAGTGCCCTCGCCCTGCCCATCGACCGCCGCACCACCGCCTCCTACCCCGACCAGGGCCTGCTGGCCACCCCCGCCGGCCCCCTGCTGCGCGGCATCCTGCGCACGCTACGACCCGGCCGCACCCACCGCCCACTGCCACCCGCCCGCCCCCTGCCCACCTGGGCCGAAATCCTGGTCATCGCCGCCGCCTTCGGCCTCGCCCTGGGCGTGGTCACCTATGGCATCGGCACCTCCTACGGAGAGCTCTTCACCGGCTTCCTGCTGCTCACCGGCTTCTCCACCGCCGCACTGCACCGGGCCGGACTGGCCACCCGCCTCACCACCCTCACCGCCAAACACCGCACCACCACCCTCACCACCGCCTTCATCACCGCCGCCGTCTTCCCCCTCACCCAGGACACCGACGAATACACCCTGATCATCGTCAACATCCTGATCTTCGCCACCGTCGCCCTGGGCCTCAATGTGGTCGTCGGCCTCGCCGGACTCCTCGACCTCGGCTATGTCGCCTTCCTCGGCGTCGGCGCCTACACCGCCGCCCTGGTCTCCGGCTCCACCGCCTCCGTCTTCCACGTCCACTTCCCGTTCTGGGCCGCCGCCCTCACCGGAGCCGCCGCCTCCCTGGTCTTCGGCGTCATCATCGGCGCCCCCACCCTGCGACTGCGCGGCGACTATCTGGCCATCGTCACCCTGGGCTTCGGTGAGATCTTCCGCATCACCGTCAACAACCTCGACGGCAACTCCGGCCCCTCCCTCACCAACGGGCCCAATGGCGTCCCCAACATCCCCGACCTGGACCTCTTCGGCTACAACTTCGGCGACAGCCACTCCCTCGGCGGCCTCACCCTCAACGCCTACGCCAACTACTACCTGCTGATGCTGCTGTTCACCGTCATCGTCGTCCTGGTCTTCAGCCGCGCCAGCAACTCCCGCATCGGACGCGCCTGGATCGCCATCCGCGAAGACGAAACCGCGGCCACCGCCATGGGCATCAACGGCTTCCGCCTCAAACTCCTCGCCTTCGCCCTCGGCGCCTGCCTGGCCGGACTCGCCGGCACCGTACAGGCCCACGTCATCCACACCGCCGTCCCGGAAAGCTATGTCTTCGCCGGACCGGTACCCCCCAACTCCGCCTTCCTGCTGGCCGCCGTCATCCTCGGCGGCATGGGCACCATCACCGGCCCCCTCCTCGGAGCCGCCCTGCTCTACCTCATCCCCGCCAAACTCCAATTCCTCCAGGACTACCAACTCCTGGCCTTCGGCGCCGCCCTCATCATCCTGATGCGCCTGCGCCCCGAAGGAATCATCCCCAACCGCCGCCGCCAGCTGGAATTCCACGACACCACCCCCGCCCCGGCGGAAGGGGCCACCCCATGACAACCACCGCCACCCCCCTGCTCACCGCCACCGGCGTCACCATGCGCTTCGGCGGCCTCACCGCCGTACGCACCATGAACCTCACCGTCCACCCCGGCCAGATCGTCGGCCTCATCGGCCCCAACGGAGCCGGAAAAACCACCTTCTTCAACTGCCTCACCGGCCTCTATGTACCAACCGAAGGCACCGTCACCTACCAAGGCAAAACCCTGCCCCCCAAACCCCACCTGGTCACCCAGGCAGGCATCGCCCGCACCTTCCAGAACATCCGCCTCTTCGCCAATATGACCGTCCTGGAAAACGTCCTCGTCGGCCGCCACACCCGCACCCACGAAGGACTCTTCGCCGCCCTGCTGCACACCCCCGCCTACCACCGCGCCGAAACCGCCTCCACCCAACGCGCCCGAGAACTACTGGAGTTCACCGGCCTCGCCGCCAAAGCCGACCACCTCGCCCGCAACCTCCCCTACGGCGAACAACGCAAGCTGGAAATCGCCCGCGCCCTGGCCAGCGAACCCGGACTACTGCTCCTGGACGAACCCACCGCCGGAATGAACCCCCACGAGACCCGCGCCACCGAACAACTGGTCTTCGCCATCCGCGACCAGGGCATCGCCGTCCTGGTCATCGAGCACGACATGCGCTTTATCTTCAACCTCTGCGACCATGTCGCCGTCCTGGTCCAGGGCGAGAAACTCATCGAGGGCGACCCCGCCACCGTCCAGAACGACCCCCGCGTCATCGCCGCCTACCTGGGCACCCCCTTCGAAGGCGCCCCCGGCCAGGCGGAAGCCGCCGAGGTCGCGGCAGCGGAGGCAGCCGCAGGCGAGCAGCACCAGGAGGACGAGCACCGATGACCGCCCCGCTGCTCGAAGTCGACAACCTCCGCATCGCCTATGGCCAGATCGAGGCGGTCAAGGGCATCTCCTTCACCGTCCACCCCGGCCAGATCGTCACCCTCATCGGCACCAATGGCGCCGGAAAAACCACCACCCTGCGCACCCTCTCCGGCCTCCACCCCCCGCTCTCCGGCACCATCCGCTTCAACGGCACCGCACTACGCGGCATCCCCGCCCACCGCATCGTCGCCCTGGGCCTGGCCCACTCCCCCGAAGGCCGCCATATCTTCCCCCGCCTCACCATCGCCGAGAACCTCCAACTCGGCGCCTTCCTGCGCAAGGACGGCGAGGGCATCCGCCAGGACACCGAACGCGCCTATGAACTCTTCCCCATCCTCGGCGAACGCGCCCGCCAACCGGCCGGCACCCTCTCCGGCGGCGAACAGCAAATGCTCGCCATGGCACGGGCATTGATGTCCCGGCCCAAACTGCTGATGCTCGACGAACCCTCCATGGGCCTCTCACCGATCATGATGCAGAAGATCATGGCCACCATCGCCGAACTCAAGGCCGCCGGCACCACCATCCTGCTCGTCGAACAGAACGCCCAGGCCGCGCTCACCCTGGCCGACCACGGGCACGTCATGGAGACCGGACGCATCGTGCTCTCCGGCACGGGGGCCGAGCTGCTGCACGACGAGTCCGTGCGCAAGGCCTATCTGGGCGAGGACTGAGCACGCGAAAGGGCCCGGTGCACGGCGCACCGGGCCCTCCCTCAGCAGACGGCTACTGCTGCCCCTGCTCCTTCGACGCCTTCTTCTCCTGCGCGTCCTCGATGACCGCCTCCGCCACCTGCTGCATGGACAGGCGCCGGTCCATCGACGTCTTCTGGATCCAGCGGAACGCGGCCGGCTCGGTCAGCCCGTACTGCGTCTGCAGGATGCTCTTCGCCCGGTCCACCAGCTTGCGCGTCTCCAGCCGCTGGGAGAGGTCGGCGACCTCCCGCTCCAGCGCCTTCAGCTCGGTGAACCGGGAGACGGCCATCTCGATGGCCGGCACCACATCGCTCTTGCTGAACGGCTTGACCAGATACGCCATGGCCCCAGCGTCACGGGCCCGTTCGACCAGCTCGCGCTGCGAGAAGGCGGTGAGCATCAGGACTGGGGCGATGGAGTCGGCCGCGATCCGCTCGGCGGCGGAGATGCCGTCCAAGACGGGCATCTTCACATCCATGATCACCAGATCCGGCCGGTGCTCACGGGCCAGCGCCACCGCCGTCTCACCGTCGCCCGCCTCCCCGACCACGGAGTAGCCCTCCTCCTCGAGCATCTCCTTGAGGTCAAGGCGGATCAGCGCCTCATCCTCGGCGATCACGACACGGGTGGTGTACGGAGGGGTGTGCGGCTGCGCCTCGTCGTCGACGGGCTGCTGCGGCTCGGGCTCGGCGGCGGTCACGGTGCTCCTTGGTTGGGGCGAGGGTGCTGCTGCACGAGCCTACCTAGGTCATGTAGCTTTGATTCACGGCCTTACTGCGCTAGCCTTGGTTTCGTAGGCCAGCCCTGGTAGTCCAATGGCAGAGACGATACTCTCAAACAGTATTCAGTGTGGGTTCGAATCCCACCCAGGGCACTTACCTTCAATTCGAAGGAACCTAGAAAGCTGGCGATCTTCACTCATCGCGGTGAACATGCCTTCGGTTTCGCCCGCTGTGAGAGTCGTCCGCCAAAACTTGGCTCGTGTACGACCTCGCCACCCGCAAGCACACCCTCGCGCTCGTCACCCAAGGCAGAAGCCTGAACTCGGTCAGCAAACAGACCGGCATATCCCGAGCCGCGATCCGCGCATGGACCACCCGCGTCGAGCCACTGCCCCGCACATCGCCATGTTCGCTCTGCGATGACGCCCAGCCACCTCAAGACCAGGCCGCCTACGCCTACTTGCTCGGCCTGTACCTCGGGGACGGCTGTCTCAGCAGACAGCCGAGCGGCACCTACGCGCTGCGGGTCGCTTGCGCGGACGCCTGGCCCGGCCTCATCACGGCATGCCGCACCGCCATGCGGCGGGTCCGCCCCGAAAACCAGGTCTGCCTGGTCCAGAACCAGGGATGCGTCATGGTGACCAGCTACAGCCGCCACTGGCCGTGCCTGTTCCCCCAGCACGCCCCGGGCAAGAAGCACGACCGGCGTATCGCCCTCGCCCCCTGGCAGCAGCGAATCGTGGACGCTCACCCCTGGGACTTCCTCCGCGGGCTGATCCACTCCGACGGCTGTCGCATGACCAACTGGACGACCAGGACCATCGGCGGTCAACGCAAGCGCTATGAGTACCCGCGCTACTTCTTCACCAACAAGTCCGACGACATCCGCAAGCTCTGTACCGACACCCTCGACGAGGTGGGCGTCGAGTGGAAGCGGACCAATGCCGTCAACATCTCAGTCGCCCGCAAGCAATCCGTAGCCCTCATGGACACCCACATCGGCCCAAAGCACTGAGCAGAACCCCTACTTCGGCGAGTCATCCTCCCCAATATGGTGCACCCGCACCAGATTCGTGGACCCCGGCGTCCCGGGAGGCGACCCCGCCGTGATGATGACCATGTCGCCCTTCCGGCACCGCCCGATCCGCAGCAGATACTCATCCACCTGCTCGACCATCTCATCGGTCGTCTGCACCATCGGCCCCAGGAACGTCTCAACTCCCCAGGTCAGATTGAGCTGTGACCGGGTCGCCGATTCCGGTGTGAAGGCCAGCAGCGGGATCGGCGAGCGATAGCGCGACAACCTCCGTACCGTATCGCCGGATTGGGTGAAGGCGACCAGGAACTTGGCGCCCAGGAAGTCACCCATCTCGGCGGCGGCCCGGGCCACCGCGCCGCCCTGGGTGCGGGGCTTGCTGCGTTCGGTCAGCGGGGGGAGGCCCTTGGCCAGGACGTCCTCCTCCGCGGCCCGCACAATGCGGCTCATGGTCTTGACGGTCTCGATGGGGTACTTGCCCACGCTGGTCTCGCCGGAGAGCATCACCGCGTCCGTGCCGTCGATCACCGCGTTGGCCACGTCGGACACCTCGGCCCGGGTGGGGCGGGACGCGTCGATCATGGAGTCCAGCATCTGGGTGGCGACAATGACCGGCTTGGCGTTCCGCCTCGCCAGCTTGATCGCCCTCTTCTGCACGATCGGGACCGTTTCCAGCGGCATTTCGACGCCCAGGTCACCCCGGGCGACCATGATGCCGTCAAAGGCGGCCACGATGGCGTCCAGGTTCTCCACCGCCTGCGGCTTCTCGATCTTGGCGATCACCGGCAGCCGGCGGCCCTCCTGGTCCATCACCCGGTGGACGTCCTCGATGTCGTGGCCGGTGCGGACGAAGGACAGGGCCACGATGTCGGCGCCGATCCGGATCGCCCAGCGCAGGTCGTCCATGTCCTTCGCGGAGAGGGCGGGGACGGAGACGGCGACCCCGGGCAGGTTGAGGCCCTTGTGGTCGGAGACCATGCCGCCCTCGATGACCATGGTCCGTACCCGGGGGCCTTCGACGGCGGTGACTTCCAGGGTCACCCGGCCGTCGTCGACCAGGATGCGTTCGCCCTGGGTCACATCGGCGGCCAGGCCGCCATAGGTGGTGCCGCAGTGCTGCCGGTCGCCCAGTACGTCCTCGACGGTGATGGTGAAGGCGTCGCCGCGTTCAAGGAGTACTGGGCCTTCATGGAAGCGGCCCAGGCGAATCTTCGGGCCTTGAAGGTCGATGAGGATGCCCACGTTCCGGCCGGTCTCCTCGGCGGCCTTCCGCACTCGCTGGTAGCGCGCCTCGTGGTCGGCGTAGGTGCCGTGGCTGAGGTTGAATCGGGCGACGTCCATGCCGGCTTCGACGAGTGCCTTGATCTGCTCGTACGAGTCGGTGGCGGGCCCCAGCGTGCAGACGATTTTTGCTCGGCGCATGGCACGACCTTAGGGCCTACTCATGGGTAGAGGATTGGAGGCCCGCGACTGCCCAACGTCCTTTGCGTTAAGCCTTGTTGACAACTAGTGAAACGTGCACAGGGACGCTCCGATGAGCGGCCGGAGCGCCCCCGTACAGGTGTTCACAGCATGGGTCGGGTGATGCTCAGCCGCGCATTGACGTGGGCGTGGACCGTCTGGCGCTGGGGTTCCAGGTCCAGGGCGGGGGCGGTGGCCGCTCCGCCGTATCCGGCGGCGCGCATCATGCCGCCGCCCGGGGCCGGCATCGCGCCCCCGTAGCCGCTTTCGGCGTCGGAGTCGGCGAGTTCCAGCAGGGCGACCAGTTGGGCGCCGAGCGCCCCGGCGTACTCGCGGGCGCGCTGGACGGCGTCCTGGACGGCCTGGCGCCGGGCGTCGCGGTGGGCGGCGGAGTCGGGGCGCAGCCCCCACCAGGGGCCGTCGACCCGGGTGAGTTCCAGGTCGGCGAGGCGGGTGGTGAGTTCGCCGAGGACGGTGAAGTCGGCGACGGTGGCGGTGAGATGGACATGTCCGCGGTAGGAGCGGATGCGTTCGTGGCGGCCTTTCTCATTGAGTTGGGGGGTGATGGTGAAGGCGCCGGTTTCCAGCTTCTCGACCGCTTCGCCATGGGACTTGATGAGGTCGAGGACCTGGTTGTTGCGGCGGGTGAGGTCGTCGAGGGCTTTGCGGCGGTCGGTGCCGCGGGCGCTTATGGTGACGCCGAGGCGGGCGATTTCCGGGTCGACTTCCAGGCGGGCCTCGCCGCGTACCGCGATATGCGGGGAGTCGGGGGTGCCGTAGGACAGGGGCTGCCCGGGTTGGGTTGTGGTCATGGAGCAAGCGTCTCAGTCGTGGTGGTGGTCCGGTGCACATGGCCTGAGCGGCCTTGCCGAAGTCCAGTGCGGTTCCGCGCCCCGCTGGGGGCGCGGGGAACTGCGCGGCCAGCCAGGGCCTGCCCGCAGCCGAAGTACCGCAATTCAAGCGGAGCGCTTAGTCACCGGATCGCAACCTTGTGAGGGTGTTGTTCCGGTGGTCGGTGGGGCCAGAATCTACGCGCGTCAGGCCGGAGTCATGGTGACTCCGGCCGAGTTGTTATGGGGATGGGAAAGACAAATGCCGCTCAACCGTAGGAAATTTCTGGGGCGTACGGCCGCGACGGGTGCCGGGGTCGCCCTGTCCGGCGCGGTGGGTGCCGCTCCGGCCGTGGCGGCGGACGACGGGGGGCGGGGCCGTCGCAAGCGCCGTTACGCCCTGACCGTGATGGGCACCACGGACCTGCATGGCAACGTCTTCAACTGGGACTACTTCACCGATGCCGCCTTCAAGGACAAGGACCACAACGATGTGGGCCTGGCGAAGATATCGACGCTGGTGAACCGGGTGCGCAAGGAGAAGGGCCGGCACAACACCCTGCTCATTGACGCGGGTGACACGATTCAGGGCACACAACTGGCGTACTACTACGCCCGGGTGGAGCCGATCACCGGGGCGCATGGCCCGGTGCATCCGATGGCCAAGGCGATGAACGCCATGGGCTATGTCGCGGCGGCGGTGGGCAACCATGAGTTCAATTACGGCATTCCGGTGCTGCGGAAGTTCGAGAAGCAGTGTGAGTTCCCGCTGCTGGCGGCCAACGCACTGGATGCCAGGACGCTGCGTCCGGCGTTCCCGCCCTATGTGATCAAGCGGGTGCATACTCCGCACGGCCGTGATGTACGGGTGGCGATCCTGGGTCTGACCAATCCGGGCATCGCGATCTGGGACAAGGCGAATGTGCATGGGAAGATGGTTTTCCCGGGTCTGGAGGAGCAGGCCGCGAAGTGGGTGCCCAAGCTGCGTTCGATGGGCGTGGATGTGGTGATCGTGGCGGCGCATTCGGGGGCCAGTGGCACGTCTTCGTACGGTGACGCGCTGCCGTATGTGGAGAACGCGGCGGCCCTGGTGGCGGAGAAGGTGCCGGGCATCGACGCGATTCTGGTGGGCCATGCCCATGTGGAGATTCCCGAGTACCGGGTGACCAACAAGAAGTCGGGCAAGCAGGTGGTGCTGTCCGAGCCGCTCAAGTTCGGCCAGCGGCTTACCGTGTTCGACTTCGAGCTGGTGTGGGGCCGGGGTGCCTGGCAGGTGGAGTCGGTGTCGGCGAAGGTGCTGAACTCCAACACGGTGCCGGAGGACGAGCGGATCGTCCGTCTGGTGCGTGACCAGCACCGGAAGGTGGTGGCCTATGTCAATGAGCGGATCGGTACCTCCACGGCGGCGATGAGCGCGGCCGAGGCGCCGTACAAGGACACCCCGATCATCGATTTCATCAACCGGGTGCAGACCGAGACGGTGAAGGCCGCGCTGGCCGGTACGCCGTATGCCTCGCTGCCGGTGCTCTCCCAGGCTTCGTGTTTCTCGCGTACCGCGGCGATTCCGGCGGGGAAGGTGTCGGTGCGCCAGGTGGCGGGCCTGTATCCGTTCGAGAACACCCTGGCGGCCCGGGTGTTGACCGGTAAGCAGCTGCGGGACTATCTGGAGTTCTCGGCGCACTACTACGTCCGTACGCCGGCCGGGGCGCCGGTGGATCCGGCGAAGCTGACGAATGCCGAGGGGATTCCGGACTTCAACTATGACGCGGTGAGCGGCCTCTCGTATGAGATCGACATCGCGAAGGCGCCTGGTTCGCGGATCGCGAAGCTGTCGTTCGACGGGAAGCCGCTGGATGACTCCGCTCGTTTTGTGCTGGCGGTGAACAACTACCGGGCCAGTGGCGGGGGTGGTTTCCCGCATGTGGCCCGGGCGCAGGAGGTGTGGGCGAATTCGGAGGAGATCCGGAACACCATCATTTCCTGGGTGAAGGCCAAGGGGACGATTGATGTGTCCCGGTTCTCTTCAGTGGACTGGAAGTTGACGCGGGATGGTGTGCCGGTGTTCTGAGCCGCCGGTGGTTGAGGTGTGGGGCCGTGGCATGGGCCGCGGCTCCAGGCCGAAGGTGGTGAAGGCGGTGCGCTGCGGCAGCTTGTAGTGGCTGTTGCCGGTGATGCTGTTGAGGATGGTGGCGCTGCGCCAGGCGGTGAGTCCGAGGTCGGGGCTGCCCACGCCATGGGTGTGTGTCTGGGCGTTCTGGATGTGGATGGCGCCCTTGACCAAGGGGTCGAGCACCAGCCGCTGTTCGGCGTCGATGCGCGGCCGGCCGCTGGAGTCGCGGCGGATATAGGGGTCGAGGGCGGCGAGCAGGGTGTCGACGCGGCGTTCGCGGTAGCCGGTGGCGAGGATCACGGCGTCGGTGGTGAGGCGGGAGCGGGTGCCCTGCTCGGCGTGTTCCAGGTGGAGTTCCACCCGGGTGGTGCCGACGCGTCCCGCGGTGCGGACGAAGACGCCCGGGGTGAGGGTGGTGTCCGGCCAGTCGCCATGCAGGGAGCGGCGGTAGAGCTCGTCATGGATGGCGGTGATGGTGGCGGGGTCCATGCCCTTGTGGAGCTGCCACTGCTGGGGCAGGAGTTGGTCGCGTACGCCCTCGGGGAGGGCGTGGAAGTAGTGGGTGTAGTCCGGGGTGAAGTGTTCGAGGCCGAGCCGGCTGCGTTCCATGGGGGCGAAGGCGGGGGTGCGGGCCACCCAGTGCAGCCGTTCCCGGCCGGCCGGGCGGTGGCGCAGCAGGTCGAGGAAGATCTCGGCGCCGGACTGTCCGGAGCCGACGACGGTGATGTGTTCGGCGGCAAGCAGCCGGTCGCGGTGGGCCAGGTAGTCGGCGGAGTGGATGACGGGTACGCCGGGTGCGTCGGCCAGCGGGCGCAGCGGGTCGGGGATGTGGGGGGTGGTGCCGACGCCGAGCACGATGTTGCGGGCGTAGGCGCGGCCGAGGGCTTCGGCTTCGCCGTCCGGGTCGAGCTGGGTGTAGTCGATCTCGAACAGGACGCGCTCGGGGTTCCAGCGGATGGCGTCGATGTGGTGGCCGAAGTGGAGGGCCGGGAGGTTCTGGCTGACCCAGCGGCAGTAGGCGTCGTATTCGGCGCGCTGAATGTGGAAGCGCTCGGCGAAGTAGAAGGGGTAGAGGCGTTCGCGGCTCTTGAGGTAGTTGAGGAAGGTCCAGGGGCTGGCCGGGTCGGCCAGGGTGACCAGGTCGGCGAGGAAGGGGACCTGGAGGGCGGTGCCTTCGATGAGGATGCCGGGGTGCCAGTGGAAGGTGTGGTTCTCGTCGTAGAAGGCGGAGTGGAGTTCGCCGATGGGCTGGGAGAGGGCGGCGAGGGAGAGGTTGCTGGGGCCGATTCCGATTCCGGCGAGGTCCAGGGGGCGTTCCTGGGCGTTGGGGTGGTTGGGATTGCCGGGGGCGGAGGGGGTGGTCATGCGGCGGTGTGACCTTCCACGAGGCGCTGATCGAGTGCGGGACGCGGCGCAAGCTACCCGGTGTACGCGATCGGTGACCGGGGGTGCGGGGTGGTTCGCCCGATGGAGGGATGTGCGGGTTATGCGGTTCCGGTTGGCGGTTGGGGGCGGGCCCTTGCGTGCGGGCACGGCGCGGGGGCCGCGCGGGAGGTAAGGGCGCCGGGCGCGGGGGTGGTGGGGGTGCGCTGCGCGAGGGCCGTAAAGGGTGCCGGGCGCGCTTGGGGTTTGGCGCGCCCTGTAGGGGGCGCGGGGCGTCTATGCGATGCGGCTCCGCCGCGTGGGCGTGACCGGCCAGGGGCCGCCCGCGCCTGGGAACGCGGCGGAGGCACCCTCGTCCCGGCAATGGCGCGCCCTGGTGATGACGCGGTCCGAGGCTCGTCGGACACGGCTTGGCGCGCTGCCCGGTGCGGGGCCGGAGGCGGCCGGCGGGTCGCGCCCGGAACCGGGTGCTGGGCCGGCATGCCCGGATGCGGGCCCCGGCGGGGTGCCACGGTACCCTGCACACCATGGCCATGATGAACCTTGCTCTCGACATCGGACCGCTCAAGCCGGACCTCGCTCCGCTGGTGCTGGGCCTCGTGCTGTTCTTCCTCGTCTTCGCCGTGATGGCGAAGGGCATCCTGCCCAAGATCAACAAGGTGCTCGACGAGCGTGAGCAGGCCACCGAGGGCCGGTTCGAGGAGGCGGAGGAGACTCGGGCGGAGGCCGCCCGGGTGCACACCGAGTACCAGGAGCTGCTGTCCGAGGCCCGTCATGAGGCGGCCCGGCTGCGCCAGGAGTCGGTGGAGCAGGGCAACGCGATCATCGCGGAGCTGCGTGCCGAGGGTCAGCGGCAGCGTGAGGAGATCATCTCCGCCGGCCATGCGGTGATCGACGCCGAGCGGGCCGTCGCCGAGGCGGAGCTGCGGGAGCAGGTCGGCCGGCTGGCCACCGACCTCGCCGGTCGTATCGTCGGTGAGTCGGTCGAGGAGTATGTGCAGCGCAGCGGGATCGTGGACCGCTTCATGGCCGAGCTGAAGGCCTCCGAGCCGCAGGACACGGTGCAGGACAAGCGCGGCTAACAGCGCGGCTGTTCCGGCCCGGTTTGACGAAGGGCGCCCGGCCCCCCGAGGGGTTGGGCGCCCTTTGTCATACCCGGGGCCTGCCCGGGACCAGGCGGGGCTAGCCCTGGGCGCCCTGTACCCGCAGGGCGCGCCGCAGGTCGTCCAGCCGCTCGGTGAGCTGGCGGCGCAGCGCCGGGGTGGGGTCGCTGTCGCGGAGGCAGTCCTCGGTCAGCCGTAGGGTGGCGTCCTCGACGAGCACCCGGGGGAAGCCTTCCTTGCCCGCGCCGGTGGCGAGGGCGGGGCCGCGGCGGGCGGCGAGGGCGACGGCGTCGGGGAAGTAGCGCTGGGCGAACGGCCGTACCAGGTCGAGCTGTTCGGCCTGCCAGAAGCCCTGGGCGGTGGCGGTGAAGAGGTAGTTGGAGAGTTGGTCGCCGCCGTACATGGCCTGCCAGGCCGCTTCCTTGGCCGCCGGGTCGGGCAGTGCGGCGCGGCAGCGGGCGGCGCCCTCGCGGCCGGTGGCGCTGGGGTCCCGCTGGAGTTCGGCGTCGATGTCGGCGGTGCCGATGGCGCCGAGGACGGCCAGCCGGGTCAGGGTGCGCCAGCGCAGTTCGGGGTCGAGGGCGGGTCCGCCGGGGATGGTGCCGGTGCGCAGCCAGTCGTGCAGGGTGCCGGGTTCGGTGGTGCTGTCGATCAGGGTGCGTACGGCGGTCAGGCGCAGGCCGGCGTCGGGGGCGGTGTGGTCCAGGAGTGCGCGGCTGATGGCGGTCAGCGCGGCCAGGGCCGCGGGCCGGCCGGCGGCGGGTACGTACTGGTCGGCGAGGTGGCCGCGGGCGAAGGTGAGGACGCCGCCGACGATGGCGTTGTCGGTTTCCCGGGGCAGATGGGCGCGGGCGGCGTCCAGGTAGGCGGCGGGGGCGAGTTGGCCGTCGCGCACCATGTCGCGGGCGGCGTTCCAGGCGACGGCCCGGTTGAGGGGGTCGGGGAGGGCGGACAGGGCCTTCAGTGCGGTGTGCCAGGAGTGGTCGTCCAGGCGGACCTTGGCGTAGGTGAGGTCCTGGTCGTTGAGCAGCAGCAGGTCGGGGCGGGTGCCGGTGAGGTGGAGGGTGTGGGTGCCGCCGTCGGCGGTGAGCTGGGTGGTGAGGGGTTGGCGGGCGGTGAGCCGGCCGTCCTGGTGGTGGTCGTAGAGGGCGATGCCGAGCTGGTGGGGGCGGTTGCCGTGGTGGTGGATGTCCAGCCGCCAGCCGCCGTTCTCCTCGCTCACCTCGGGGGTGAGGGTGTCGACGCCGCTGGTGCGCAGCCAGTGCCGGGCCCAGGCGTGGACGTCCCGGTCGCTGGCGCGGTCCAGAGAGTCGATGAAGTCGGCGAGGGTGGCGTTGCCGAAGCGGTGCCGGGCGAAGTGGTCGTTGATGCCGGCCAGGAAGTCCTTCTCGCCCAGCCAGGCGACGAGTTGGCGCAGGGCGCTGGCGCCCTTGGCGTAGGAGATGCCGTCGAAGTTGAGCAGGGCGGTGGCGGTGTCGTGGACGGCCTCGGCGTCGGGGGCGACCGGGTGGGTGGTGGGGCGCTGGTCGGCGTCATAGCCCCAGGATTTGCGGCTGGTGCCGAACTCGGTCCAGATTTCGGTGAATTCGCTGACCTCGTTGAGTACGTAGTAGGCCATGTACTCGGCGAAGGACTCGTTCAGCCAGATGTCGTCCCACCACTTGAGGGTGACCAGGTCGCCGAACCACATATGGGCCATTTCATGGGCGATGACGATGCCGCGGGTCTGGCGTTCGGTGGCGGTGACGGCGGAGCGGTAGAGGAACTCGTCGCGGAAGGTGACCAGTCCGGGGTTCTCCATGGCCCCGGCGTTGAACTCGGGGACGAATGCCTGGTCGTAGGAGTCAAAGGGGTAGGGCTCGTCGAAGATCTGGTGGTAGCGGTCGAAGCAGGCGCGGGTGATGCCGAGCATTTCCTCCGCGTCGCTGTCCAGGTGGGGGGCGAGCGAGCGGCGGCAGTGCAGCCCGAAGGGCAGTCCGGCGTGTTCGGTGTGCACCGAGTGCCAGGGTCCGGCGGCGAAGGCGACGAAGTAGGTGCTCAGCGGCGGGGTGGTGGCGAGTGTCCAGCGGTTGCCCTCGCGGGTGGCGGTGCCGTTGCCGAGGACGGTCCAGTCGTCGGGCGCGGTGACCGAGGCGTTGAAGACGGCCTTGAGGTCGGGCTGGTCGAAGGCGGGGAAGACACGCTGGACGTCGTCCAGGAAGAGCTGGGTGTAGACATAGGTTTCGCCGTCGGCGGGGTCGGTGAACCGGTGCATGCCCTCGCCGGTGCGGGAGTAGCGCATCTCGGTTTCGAGGTGCAGCCGGTGGCGGCCGGGGGTGAGTCCGGGGAGCGGCAGCCGGTTGTCCGCCAGGGTGGCCGGGTCGAGGGCCTGCCCGTCCAGCTCGGCCCGGTACAGGGCGGCGGGCTTCAGCTCGACAAAGGTGTCGCCCGCGGTGCGGGCGGTGAAGTCGATGGTGGTGGTGGAGCGGAAGGTTTCCTCGCCACCGGTGAGGTCGAGGTGGATGTCATAGCCGTGGACGTCCAGGAGTTGGGCGCGGCCGACGGCTTCGCTGCGTGTGAGTGCGGGCATGCCCCTCATCCTGCCGGGGTGTTGCCGCTGGGCCTAGGGGTTTGTGGGCGGCCCGCTCCTGCCTTGCCAGGTGGTCCGGGCCTGGCCGTGAGCCTGGTGGGTGGTGGGCGTCTGGTTTGCCCAGTGGCCGCCGCGGGGTTGCCGGGTCCGCCGGTCAGGCCGTGCGCGGTGCCGCCGAAAGGGCAGGCTCCGGCCCGCGAGGCATACGGAACCCTGGAGCCCGACTCCCTTATGGACGGCCGGCCTTGGGCGAATCGCAGTGGCCGCTACGACCGTGCGATCGTCTCATGGTGCCGGATGACCTCCGCGATGATGAAGTTCAGGAGCTTCTCCGCGAATGCCGGGTCCAGCTTGGCGTTCTCCGCCAGGGCTCGCAGGCGGGCGATCTGCCGGGCCTCCCGGGCCGGGTCGGCCGGGGGCATTTTGTGGGCGGCCTTGAGGTGGCCGACCTGCTGGGTGCATTTGAAGCGTTCGGCGAGCATATGGATGACGGCCGCGTCGATGTTGTCGATGCTCTCGCGCAGCCGGGTCAGCTCGGCCTGCACCGCGGCGGAGTCATCGCCGGTGGGGCTGGTGGGGGTGTCCATGCTGCCCCAGCTTAAGCGGAGGAACAGGGGCCGATGACCGGCGGGTGATCGGGGTCCGGGACGTGGTCGCTGAATCCGCCCGGCACGGTCCGCCCCTGCCGCTCCCGGAACCGTACCGGCGCGGTGCCCACGCGCCGTGCGAACAGGCGGCTGAAGTAGGCCGGGTCGTCGTACCCCACCCGGCGGGCCACCGCGGCCACCGGCAGCTCGGTGGCGGCCAGCAGTTCCTTGGCCCGGCCCAGCCGGATGCCCAGCAGGTAGTCCTTGGGGCTGCAGCCCGCGCCCTGGCGGACGGCGGTGCGCAGCGCGGCGGGGGTCATGCCGTGCCGGGCCGCGTGCTGGGCGACGGACAGCGGCAGAAAGGCGTCCCGGGCCAGTGCCTGGAGCACCGGGTCGGTGTCGGGGCCGGTGCCGGCCCGGGCCCGCCGCAGGGCGACCAGCAGTTCATGGACGGCGGCGGAGGTCTCGACCTCCAGCAGCGGGTTGCCGCAGCGGGCGGCCCGGGCGATGCGGGCGATGATGCCGCGCGGCCCGGTGGTGTCGGTGAGCGGGACCACCGGCCGTTCGGGCTCGATATAGCCGAGTTCGGTGTAGGCGGCGACCGCGGAGCCGGTGAAGTCGACAAAGCTCTCGTCCCAGCCGTTGCCCGGGGCGGCCCCGTAGTGGTGCGGGATGCCGGGGATCAGCCACAGCAGGGCGGGGGCGGTGACCCGCAGGACGCGTCCGTCGCGGGTGCGGTACCAGCCGCCGCCCGCGCTGATCACCACGGCGACATGGTGGTCCAGGGTGCGCGGGCCGACGGTGGGCAGCGCGCCGTGCTGCAGTCCGACGCCGAGGCAGACCAGGCCCAGCCGGTGGTGCACCGGGCCGGGGGTGAAGTACCGCATCCAGGTGTGATACACGCCGTCTCCCGCCGCGCGGCTTCCGTCGTTCGTCGTTTGTCTTTCCTCGTTCGCCGTTTGTCTTTCCTCGTTCGTCCAAGCAGCGCTGATCTTTGTCCATGGTCCGCTGCCCCGCCAGAGGGCGAGGATGCAATCACCGCGCACGCGCACAGAGCACTCACCACGCCCGCACAGGGCGTTCACGGGCAGGGGTGGCATGCCGGACTTCACGGCGGATCAGGACGGCTTCGCGCTGGACGGGCGGCCGGTGCGGCTGCTGTCCGGGGCGCTGCACTACTTCCGGGTGCATGAGGGCCTGTGGCCGCACCGGCTGGGCATGCTGCGCGCCATGGGCCTCAACTGCGTGGAGAGCTATGTGCCGTGGAACCGGCACGAGTCGCGCCGGGGCCGGTGCGAGGTGTCGGAGCTGGGCCGTTTCCTGGACGCGGCGCGGGACGCCGGGCTGTATGCCATCGTCCGCCCCGGCCCGTATATCTGCGCGGAGTGGGAGAACGGCGGCCTGCCGCACTGGCTGCCGGGCCGTCCGCGCACCTCCGGCAAGGAGTATCTGGCGGCGGTGGACGGCTGGCTGGCCGCGGTGGCCGGGCAGGTGGTGGAACGGCAGGTGGACCGGGGCGGTCCGGTGGTGCTGCTCCAGGTGGAGAACGAGTACGGCTCCTATGGCAGCGACCGCCGCTATCTGTCCCATCTGGTGGGTCGCTGGCGGGAGTTGGGGGTGACGGTGCCTCTGGTGACCTCGGACGGCCCGGAGGACCATATGCTCTCCGGCGGTACGGTCCCCGGGGCGGTGGCGACCGTCAACTTCGGCCGGGGTGCCCGGCAGGCGTTCGAGGTGCTGCGCCGGCACCGGCCGCAAGGGCCGTTGATGTGTATGGAGTTCTGGTGCGGCTGGTTCACCCACTGGGGTGGGGAGCCCGCCGCCCGCCCGGTGGACGAGGCCGCCGCGGTGCTGCGGGAGATCCTGGAGCCGGGCGCCTCGGTGAACATCTATATGGCCCATGGCGGCACCAGTTTCGGCGGCTGGTCGGGTGCCAACCGGTCCGGTGAGGATCACCGGGGTGCGCTGCGCCCCACGCTCACCTCCTACGACTATGACGCCCCCATTGATGAACTCGGCCGTCCGACGGCCAAGTTCCATGCCTTCCGCGAGGTCCTCACGGAATTCGGTGCCGGCGCCCCGCCGCCCGAACCGCCCGCCCCTCCCCCGGCGCTGTCCGCGCCGCTGACCGTCCGCCCCGCCCACTGGTGCCCGTTGTCCGAGGTCATGGACGTCCTCGGCGGCCCGGAGAGCGACACCCCGCTTCCGCCCTCCTTCGAGGATCTGGACATCGACCGCGGTCTGGTCCGCTACCGCTTCCGGATCCCCGGCCCGCGCCCCGCGTTGCCCCTGCACGCCGCCGGAGTGCGGGACCTGGCGACGGCCTGGGTGAACGGCGTGCGCGCGGCCGTACTGGACGAGGAGTCCTCGCTGATCGGCGAAGTGCCGGGCCCGGCCGAGGTGGAGCTGTGGGTGGAGTCGCTGGGCCGGGTCAACTACGGTCCACGGCTGGGCGAGGCCAAGGGCCTGACCGGTGGTCTGCTGCACGCGCTGCAGTATGTGCACGGGGTGCGGGCGCGCGGTCTGCGGCTGGATGCCCTGGAAGCACCGGGGACCTCACTCCCCTGGCGCGCGCCGGACGAGCGCGCCCCCGGCGCCTACCGCGCGAGCTTCGTCCTCCCCGTCCGCCCCGGGGACGCATATCTGGAACTCCCCGGCTGGCGACGTGGGTTCGCCTGGCTCAACGGCTTCTGCCTGGGCCGCTACTGGGACCGGGGCCCCCAGCGCTCGCTGTATGTCCCCGGCCCGGTACTGCGCGAGGGCGAGAACACCCTGCTCGTCCTGGAACTGGACCGGCCCGGCGAGCTCCCGCCGGGCCTGGTTCCCCCCACGTCCCGCTGATCACCGGCCGATGACGGTGACCAGCGGGACGAGCCCTGTGGGGGGTGTTTTCCCGAGATCGTGCGCCGCGAAGCCGTCCATGGCCAACTTGGGACCTTTCCCGGTCCCGGGCCTGCCCCTCCCGTCCCCCGCGCCACGGAACCGGCGCCGTACCCCCGCGACGGCGCCGGATCCTCGCGGTGTGTGCGCCACTCTGCGGGGTGAATCCATCAAGTGACCATGGACAAACGGAAGTCAGCCATTGGACTATCGTCCGCCGTTCCCCTCCGCCTCGGTCTCCGCGGCGTCGTACACCGCCCGGGCGGCCAGCACCTCCCCGATGTGCTCCTCCGCCCATCCCTTGATCGCCCGCATCAGCGGCAGCAGTAGTTCGCCGAGCGGGGTGAGGGCGTAGTCGACCCGTACCGGAACGGAAGGCGTCACCGTCCGGGTGACAAAGCCATCGCGTTCCAGGTTGCGCAGGGTCTGGGTGAGCATCTTCTGACTGACGCCGACCAGCCTCCGGGACAGGTCGCTATAGCGCTGCGGCCCGTCGGCAAGGGCGTTGACGGTGAGGCTGACCCATTTGTCGCTGATCCGGTCGAGCAGCCGGCGGGCCGGGCACTCGGCCAGATACGCGTCATAGGCGGCCTGCTCCACGGTACGCGGTGAGCGGCTCATGGCTCTCCCCCTCCCTATGGTACGCACTTCCAAGTGCGTACTTCCCAATGGAGAGTAGCTCCCCATACGGTCGTCCGAAAGGTCGTCCGGCAGTGCTCAACATCGGGAGGAAGCAGCCATGCGCGCAATAACGGTTCGGTCGTTCGGCGGTCCGGAGGTCCTGGAGAACCTGGAGGTACCCGTTCCGGCGGCCGGTGCCGGGCAGGTACGCATCCGGGTGACGGCCGCCGCGGTCAACCCCGTTGATCTGGCCACCCGTTCCGGAGCGCTGGCCGAGGCCGGCCTGATGCCCGTCCGTGAAGTGACCGGCATCGGCTGGGATGTGGCCGGCACCATCGATGAAGTGGGCCCCGGTGTCACCCACTTCGCGCCCGGCGATCCGGTGATCGGCCTGCGGGACCGTCTGGATGTCCCCCTGGGTACCTATGCCGAGTACATCATCCTGGATGTCACCGCCGTGGCCCTGGCCCCGTCCGGCGTCTCCGCCGTCGAGGCCGCCACCATCCCGCTCAACGGCCTGACCGCGCTCCAGGCGCTGGACGCGCTGGACCTCAAGCCGGGGGCGACCTTGCTGGTCACCGGCGCGGCCGGGGCGGTGGGCGGCTTCGCGGTGGAACTGGCCGCACGGCGCGGCATCCGGGTGGTGGCCTCCGCCGGGGCGGCGGACGAGCCCTTTGTCCGGGCCGTCGGTGCGCAGTGGTTCATCCCGCGTGGCGACGATCTGGCGGACCGGGTACGGGAGTTGGTGCCCGGCGGTGTGGACGCCGTCCTGGATGCCGCCGTCCTCGGTGTGGCGGTGCTGGGCGCCCTTCGCAACCGGGGCGCCTTTGCCTCCGTCGTCGCCGGCGGCGCCCCGCTGCCGCTCCGGGGCACCACGGTGACCGAGGTATGGGTCGCCGCCGACCCCGCCGGCCTGGCCTATCTGTCCTCGCTGGCCGCCCAGGGCCAGTTGGCCCTGCGGGTGGCCGGCACCCTCCCCCTGGACCGGGCCGCCGAGGCCCACACCCGCCTGGCCACGGGCGGCATCCGGGGCCGCCTGGTCCTGACGCCCTGACACCCCCTGCTCCTACCCTCGCTCCCGTGATCGCCACCCTCCAGTGCACCGTCATCGACTGCCCCGACCCCGCCGCCCTGGCGGCCTTCTACGCGGCCGTCCTCGGCTGGGAGGTGGATGACACCGACCCGTCCTGGGTATGGCTGACCGGCCCCGCCCGTCAGCGCCTGGCCTTCCAGCGCGCCGAGGACTACCAGCCGCCCCGCTGGCCCGACCCGTCCCATCCGCAGCACTTCCACCTCGACTTCGAGGTACCGGCCCGCCAGGACGTGGAACGCGCGCATCGCGAAGTGCTGGCTCTGGGAGCGCGGTTCCTGCATGACAGCGGGGGCGCGGAGCGGGGGTTCCGGGTCTTCGAGGACCCGAACGCTCTCGACTTACCGTTCTACGGTACCGGGCTGTCGACGGCAGCGAGAAGCTCCGCCCATGCGCCTCGGGGGAGAAACGCACGAGCGGGGCGGCCAGGGGCCTAGGCTTCGGTGCCATGGCTGAGGCTTACGTCACCAGCGATGAGCACCCGGCATGCGGGATCTGTCCGTCACGCCGCTTCCCTCTCGGAGCCTTCGACGTGTTCCAACGGCCCTCGCGCGACTGCCCGTTCAACCCCGTCGATGGGCACCGGTACACCGCTGACGGTGTGCCCGTGTGCGTGCATCCGGAGAAGCTGGGCATCCCTGCGGGGAGATACAAGACCGACAGCTTGCCCGTGGCCACGAAGCTTGCGTTGCCTGACGACGTAGCCGAACTGGACTCGTACCTACGCGACATGATGCACAGCGCAGCGCCGGGAGTGCTCGAATTGCTGATCGAGCAAGCCACCACCGAGATTCCCCGTACCTTCCCCGAAGTGGACGTCATCACGACGCTGCGCCGCGCTCTCAGCTAGCGCGCCGTGGCGAAGCCGGGGGCGAACCTGCGTCCGCCTTCGAAGATGCCCAGCGGCTGATACTTCTTGATGGCGGCGGCGCGCCGTTTCTCGGTCTCGTCCTTGCCGATCCAGAACCGCTCGTTCACCGGCCCCCATGCGGCCCGGTAGACCTGGTGCGTGTAGTCGCCGTGGTCCCAGCCGCCGATTTCCTCGCGGTCCGTGGCGTGAACGAACTTGATCCCAGTCCGCTCCTGAACACGGCTCAGCACGGTGAACTGAGCGGCAAGGGCGTGGATCATCTCATCCACGGGAACGGAGACGGGAACCTCTGCCGCGTACTCGTCACCATCCGTCATCTCGTAGACGGCCGACTTGATCGCCATTGCCCAGAGGGCTTCCGGGAACAGCGGAACGGTGTCCTTCTCGACGTCGAAGCCGTCGACGAGCGCGTAGCCCGTGAAGCTCTGCCAGTCCTTGTCGTACTTGGCGCACCCGGTGCGCAGGCGCTCGAACTCCGGGTCTGCCTCAATTGCCGAAAGGATCTCTCGTGCACGCTCGGACGCCCTCTCGGGAGCCGGACGAACAAGGGTTGTGTTCACCACTGCACTCTCCTTTTCGGTTGCGTGTATTTGCCGCCTCAGCCATAGAGGCCGGGCTCACCGGTGGTACGGGTTGCTGATGATCACAAGCGGGATCACCAGGACGACGGAAACGACGACCGTCGTGGCCCAGATCGCACCGGCCCATCGGAGGACCGCGCGTCGGATCACGGCTGCCTCATCCACGCGTGGAACGGGCGCTTGACGATCTGCGTGTAGGAGTGGTGCGACGGGTTGGCCCTGACGTGCTCCAAGATCCAGACCGAACCAACCTCCTGGTCGGTGCTCCGGGGGGAGCCTTCCCCACACACGTCGCACTCCTGGGCGTAGGTGTGGGGCTTCGCGTCCGGCTCACGGTCGGGCCGAACGGTCCAATCAGCGTGTGCGATCACGGCACGTGTGCTCATGCAGGCCAATCCCTTTGGGCGTTGCCCCCGTCAGTGCCACAGATGTACAGCCGGTCGCAGGGGCAGCGCGGCGACCGTCAAGGCGTCATACCGGCGTCATTCATCGGTCAAAACCCGTGACCAACTGTCGCCCAGCGCCCTACTGTCGAAGACGTGGCCGAACCCAACACGATCCTTCGCGCCGTCAGAATCAGCCTGCGCATGTCGCAAGATGATCTAGCTCTCGCCATACGTCGGGCGGGGAAGGAATCAGGTGAACCGAACGACTGCGCCAAACGCAACGTTCAGCGATGGGAGTCAGGGAAGGTCCTCAACCCCCGCCCCGTCTACGCCAGGGCCCTGGAGCGCGTAACAGGTCTTCCGATCGAGGCTTTAGGGTTCGCCCCACCGGGGCCGAACGCACGAGCGGCAGAGTCAGCCGTGCTGAACGGTCGTGAACCAGAACAGCGAGAGGCGGCGAAGGCGCGAGCCGCAACAGCCCCAGGAGGTATCGCCCCCATGACCAAGCACAACGATCACGGAACCCTGTCCGGCATCTGGCTGTCCCGATACGAGTACCACTCGTCGGGGCGGGAATCCGACTTCATCGGAGAGCACTATGTAGTGGTACTCCAGCACGGCAACAAGCTGACGGCGCGCTCGCTGCCGGAAGGCTCTTCGAACCCGAATTCTCCGCTGACGCTCGACCTGACCGTTGAAGGAAACGTAGTCACGGGAACGTGGCGCGAGGAAACAGCACGGGATGGCTACTACGCCGGGGCCGTCTACCACGGGGCTATTCAGCTCCTTGTCGAACCTACGGGCCGGAAGATGAGCGGTAAGTGGGTCGGCTTCGGCAAGGATTTCGACGTGAACACTGGCCCATGGGAACTGACCTTCAAGGACGCCTCAACCTCTAAGCCCACAATGGCCGAGTACAACCGGTCGCCCGGGGAATGAGGTAACGCCTGCCGTCCCCAATCGGGGATAGGCCCGGGTTCGCGCCCAACGCAAAGAGCCCCCGACAGCCGCCCAGCACGGGCAGTCGTCGGGGGCAGTGGGTCAGAAGTGCTCTGGGCAACCACAGATGATGCCCAGGGCGGCCGGGTCGGGGTCGCACCGGGCCTCAGCACGGAACAGCTCTGAGAAGAGCGGCCACAACGGGTGCACACGGATCCTCCGAGCCTCTTCGTCTCCCAACAGGCATGCCAATTCCCGCAGTTCGTCACTCATGGGCGGCAAGTTGTCGACCCAACGACGTTGACGTTCGTACAAGGACTCAGGCACGGCGGGACTCCTCTACAGCAGCGCGGGCGGCTGCCCTCATGGCGGCGAGCGGGTCGATGACCCGGGTCCTCCAGAACGGTAGTTCCGGAGCGTTCGGAGATCCGGCGGGGCATCCGTTCTGCCTGTGTTACGGGCAGGGCGGCTGGCTTCGCGGCGCGCTTCCGAGGTGCGGAGTGCGCCGGTCCGTTGGTTAGGCCGTCTGGCAGCGTTCGAGTGGCCGTCCGGAGATCTCCATTTCAGGGTGATCTTCGAATTGACGTGGCGACAGCCACAGGTCCAGTGTCGCCGCCGGGCTGCCAAAGGAGACCGTTCGTGCGTCCATTCCGCAACCGTCCGCTCCTCCTCGCCGGGGCGCTGCTCTTCTCCAGCCTCGGCGCCCTGCCCACAGCGGCGAGCGCGCACACCCCCACGGCCAGTGATCCCAAGGAACCGCCCTTTGCCCGGGCCTGCTCACGCCAGGCCGGACCGGACCGCATGTCCTGCGGGGCACTGGTACGCACCGACCTCCCGGTGGTCAAGGACGCCCACCCGAAGTCCCCGCCGCGCGGCCTCACCCCGAGGGACATCCGTGGCGCGTACGGCCTCCAGGGGCACCATCGCGGCCGGACCGTGGCGATCGTCATCGCCTATCACCACCCCCGTCTGGCGGCCGACCTCGCCGTCTACCGCTCACAGTTCCATCTGCCGCCCTGCAGGCCGTCCAGTGGCTGTCTGCGGGTGATCGACCAGCGTGGCGGCACGACGCACCCGCGTTCCGATGCCGGCTGGGCCTCCGAGGAGGCCATGGATGTGGAGGCGGTGAGCGCGGCCTGCCCCGGCTGCCGGATCCTGGTCGTGGAGGCCGACTCGGACCGGACCGCCGACATGCTCGCCGGAGTGGACCGGGCCGTCCGGCAGGGAGCCAGGGTCGTCAGCGGCAGTTGGGCCACCCCCGAGAATCAGGAGGTTCTGCGGTACAACGGTCACTTCCGTGGTCATCGCGGAATCGCCTTCACCTTCTCCAGCGGCGATGAGGGATACGGCGTGGAATGGCCGGCGGCGTCGTCCTATGTCACGGCCGTCGGCGGCACCTCCCTGCGGAGGTCGCACGGCAAGTGGGCCGAGACGGCCTGGAGCAAGGCGGGCTCCGGCTGTTCCGCCTTCGAGTGGAAGCCGGCCTTCCAGCACGACCCCTTGTGTCCACGGCGCACGGTGGCCGATGTGTCCGCGGTCGCCGACCCCATGAACGGTCTGGCGGTGTACACCTCCTTCGCCCGCGGTGGACCGGGGTGGGTGGTCGCCGGGGGCACCAGCCTGTCGGCCCCGCTGATCGCCGCCATGTACGCGATGGCGCGCCCGCCCGGGCGCCATGACTACCCCAATGCCTACCCGTACGCCCACCAACGGGCATTCCACAAGATCACCGGTGGCGCCAACGGCTCCTGCCGCACCTATCTGTGCGCCGCCCTCCCCCGGCACCGGTACAACGGCCCCACCGGGCTCGGCACCCCGCGTGGCATCCGCGGATTCCAGCGGCGCGGGGACCGCTGACTCCGAGGGAGCTGCCATCATGCGGAAGCTTTATTTGGTGTGGATCGGCGTCGTTTCCCTGACGTATTCGGGCAAGCTCACCGGTGTCCTGATGGTCCTCGGCTCATCGCCGTGCTGCTGGGTGCGGTTGCCGCCGTGGCCCACTGGTTCCACAGCAGGGTCAATTACCCCGGGCTGGTCGCCCTGCTCGGTGCCGTCACGGCGGTAGTCGCCAACTCCCTGTTGCTCACCGCCGCTTTGGCGAATGGCGATTCCCTCCTCTACCGCGGACTGTGGTCGGTGCTCACGGCGAGTTCCCCATGGGCCGCCACGGTGATCCACCGGCGTCGGTGGTCATTCCGGCACCCAAGCGGATCGCGGTGGGGTGGCCTTCACCACCGCTCTCGCCGATGCCAACTTCGGCTGCACAGCGCTGTACAAGCCATATCAGCGCGAGCCCACCCCCATTATCCAACTGGACGTGGGAAAGCCCGATTCGACAACCGCAGCGATGTGGGCCTCTATGTGCTCGGGTCCGGGTTCTACGGCACCGGAGTCAGCGTGCCGCTGAGCCGGACGGGACCCAACTGTCACGCAGGGAGGCGTGCGCGAAGTGCCACATCGGCCGAAACATCCCGCGACCCGGCCAACTCCCGCAATTCTGCCATTGGTTCAGAGGCGAGATCCGTACCAGACTCAACGATCACAGAAATCTCAGGTTCCATGAACAGGATCACGAGAAACCAGACCTCAACCTCAAAGAAGCCGCGACAGTTGAGGTGACAGCTCCGGAATCTGCGCACCCTGCGCCTGGGCGGCCATGAGCTGCCGGACATACTCCTGAGCCACGGATTGCAGCTCACGCTGCCGCTGTCCAAACCGATGGCCGAGAACCCATACCCAAACGCCGAACGGCGCCAGCAGCAACGCCGCCCAAGCCACGGGTTTGTGAGCCGCTACGGCAAAGACAGCGCCAGCCCCCGCCACGATGACGAGAAACCACCCCGCCTCGTCGTGCCAGCCACCTTTCTCCGCGATGCGCTCGTACTCGCTCACGGCTTGAGGCTTCGGCGGGACGGGGAAAGCTGAGTACTGATGCACTTGACTCCCTCACGTTCAATTGGCTCAAGTCGGATTGCGTTGCCCTGCGCGCTCTGCATGCAGGGTGACATTACTTCCACCGTAATCCGCCGCTCGGCGCTCAATGCCACGTCCACACGGTGGGCTGCAGCATTGCTCTCCACAAGTGAGAGACACTCCACGGCCTTGTCGGTCAGCTGCCGCCACCCCTGAGCCTGAAGGCGCCGGCTCATGTCGGCCATGACTTCATCCAGTCCATGGAAGCCCGGGTGCACACCGAGCTGCGCCGTCCGCTGCGTGCCGTGCCCTTGCTGCGCGAGGTGCTCGCCCGCTATGACGCCACGCACGCGCGGGAACTCGCCCTCTGTCTCTCGTGGTTGGCGGTGGCGCCGGCCGACGCCAATGAGCCGGAGGAGGCGGCGGCGACGGCCGGGCGGGTCATCGCCCTGTCCGCCGGGGCGAGCAGTGAGCGGACGGCGGAGCGGGTGCGTGTGGTGCTCGGCCGGCTGACGGCGTTCCGGGGTGTGCCGGAGGTCCGGGCGGTGCTCGGCGACGCCGCCCAGGACCCCGCGAGCCGGCGAGGCTCACCGCAACTCCGCCGCCACCTCCCGCAGCCGCTCCCCCGCCCCGCCCACCAGCGGTTCGCCGTGGCCGAAGAGGGCGATGTCCACCTCCAGGCGGGCCTGCTTGCGGAAGGAGGCCATCGCCCGGGCGTGGTCGGTGTTGAAGACGCCGAGCATCACCTGCGGGTGGTTGGCGATGGTGTCACCGGTGAACAGGACGCGGGACTGCGGCAGATGGAGCGCCATGCTGCCGTCCGTGTGGCCGGGGACGTGCACCGCCTGAGCGGGCAGGCCCCAGTTCAGCGGGGAGCCGTCGGTGAGTTCGCGGTCCACCCGGGTGGGCGTGGGCGGCGGGACGTCGGCGAGCTGGGCGTGGACGGTGGTGAAGAGTTCCCTCTCCCAGTCGGCGCTGAACACCGGTGCGGGCCCGGGGGCCTCGCCCCGGATGACGGGGGCGTCGGCGGCACCGGCCAGCACCTCGGCGCCGGTGGCGGCGGCCAGTTCGGCCGCGTTGCCGATGTGGTCGATGTGGTGGTGGGTGAGGAAGATATGGCGGAGGTCGCCGGGGGCGGCGCCCAGTTCACCCAGGGCGGCGAGGATCTCGGTGGCATGGCCGGGCAGGCCGGTGTCGATCAGGGCCCAGCCGTCCGGCAGGCGCAGGGCGTACGCCTGCCCGGCGGTGAAGCGGAACATCCAGATGTCGGGGGTGACTTGGGTGGTTTCCATAGGGGGACGGTAATGACCGGGTGCCCAGCGTCCCAAGGATTTGTGCCCTGGGCGGATTGTGCCGCAGGCGAACGCGCCCTCGGCCGGAATCAGCCGGTCGCCGGGCCGGTTGGGCCGTTCCGTCGTTCCACCGGGAAGACCGCCCTGACCAGCCAGCCGCCCTCCGGGGCGGGGCCGGCGCGCAGCCGGCCGCCCATGGCCTTGGCCCGTTCGGCGAGGCCCACCAGTCCGAAGCCGCCGCCCTGTGCCTCGGGCGGCAGTGTTGCGGGGTGGCGTCCGTCGTCCGCGATGCGCAACTCGACACCCTCCTCGGTGCCACGGACGCCGATGCGGACGGCGGTGGCGTCGGCGGCGTGTTTGCGGATGTTGGTGAGGGATTCGCGGACCACCCGGTGCACGGCGGCGGCGACCTCGCCGGGCAGCCAGCCGTCCATGCCCTGCTCGATATAGAGGGCGACCGGCGGTCCGGTGCGGGTGAAGTCCTCGGCCAGGGCGCGGACTTGGGGCAGTCCGGCCAGGGGTTCGGTCTCCGGTTCGGCGCCCTGGCGCAGGATGCCGACCAGGCGGCGCATGGCGCCCAGCGCCTCGGTGGCGGAGGCTTCGATGCGCTGGAAGGCCTGGGCGGCGTCCTCGCCCCGGAGCTCGGTGAAGCGGGCGGCCTGGGCCTGGACGGCGATGCCGGTGACATGGTGGGCGACCAGATCGTGCAGTTCCCGGGCGAGTTCCAGGCGTTCGGCGGTGCGGACGGCCGCCATGTCCCGCATCCGCTGCGCGGCCTGGCCGCGCAGCAGCAGGGAGTAGGCGCCCACCACCACGGTCATGATGCCGAACAGGGCAGTGAACCGGCCTGGGTTGAGATCCCGCATGGGCGCGGCCAGCGCGGCCAGGGCCAGCAGGGGCCCCAGCACACCGGCGGCCCGGGGGCCGGAGTGCTGGATGACGGCGGTGAGCAGGACGAGCAGGGCGATGTCCTCGCCCATGCCCCAGACCGCTCCGGGGTGGTCCCCGGCCATCAGCACCAGGGAGGTGGTCCCGGAGACGGCCACGGCGGCGCTCGCCCGTACCTCCAGCGGGATCCAGCGGTGCGGGATGGCGCACAGACAGACGGCCACTCCGGAGGCCAGCACCATGGCGTGGGCGGGGCTGGGCCGCCGGGACAGCCCGGTGCCCTCGAAGGCCACCAGGGCGAGCAGCAGCAGGGCGAAGACGGTCCTGGCGGCGGTCGCCCGATGGGGGTGCCGGGCACTCCACCCGGCCCATCTGCTCATGTACCGCCCGTGGCCAGCCCGCTCTCCCAGGCCCAGGCGGCGATCTCCACCCGGTTACGGGCGTCCAGCTTGAGCTGCACATTGGCCAGGTGGGTCTTGACCGTGGACAGGGAGACATACAGTTCGGCGGCGATCTCGGCGTTGGTGGCGCCGCGGGCCAGGCAGCGCACCACGTCCGCCTCCCGTTCGGTCAGCGGTTCGGCGGGCTGCCGGGCGGTGCCGCCGGTGGCGCTCACCGGCGCCATGTCGCGCAGCAGCCGGACGGTGATGGCCGGGGAGATCAGCGAGTCGCCGACCGCGGCGGCGTGCACCGCCTCCACCAGCATGGCGGGGCTGGCGTCCTTGAGCAGAAAGCCGGAGGCGCCGTTGCGCAGCGCGGTGTGCACATATTCGTCGAGGTCGAAGGTGGTGACGATGACGATGCGTGGGCGGTCGGCCCGTTCCGGGTGGGCGGCGGACAGCCCGGACAGCCGGCGGGTGACCTCCAGGCCGTCCAGCTTGGGCATCCGGATGTCCAGCAGCAGGACGTCCGGCTGGTAGCGCTCCACGGCGGCCAGGGCGGCCTCGCCGTCCACCACGTCCGCGAGGACCTCGATGTCCGGCTGGCTCTCCAGGATCATCCGGAAGCCGGTGCGGACCATCTCCTGGTCGTCCGCGATGACCACGGTGACCGCCATGTTCTCTCCCCTTGTGCTCTCGGCCGTCCGGGGGTGGGCCCGGCGGTCAGCCGCCGGCCCGCCCGGCCGTACGGCGGCGCAGCAGCCGGTGCATGCCAAAGGCTCCGGCGCCCAGCCCCAGCAGGGCGCCGGCCACGGCGAGCGCGGATTTGCCGCGGTCGGGCCGGCCCTTGATGGTCTGCCCGGCCTGCACCATGCGCTGGACGGGGTTGCTGGCCGCCCGGTGGCGTTTGATCCGGGGCGCCGGGCGGGCGGCCGGATGGTGTGCGGTGCGCTGGTGGTGCCGGCGGGCCTTGTCCTGGTGGGCGGACCTGACCATCAGCGGCGCGCCCTGGCCGGCGCGCGCCGGGTGGGAGGGATGGGCCGGGTGGGCGTAGGGCCGCCGGTACGGCCCGTCCCCGTCCGCCGTCCCGGCCGCGGCGGTGCCGGTCACCGGCAGCAGCAGCGCGGCGATGACTGCGGCGAGCAGCGCCAGGGCGGCGGGGCGGGGCTTGGCGGACACGTGCGGGGCCTTTCGGGTCTGTGTGGCGGGGGCCGGGTGCGCCCACGGTCACCTGATTCACGTTACGTGGCTTTACGCGTCGCACACCTCGACTGTCCGACCATTGCGGGGTCCGCCGAAAGGATGACAACCGGTCCGCCGGGTCCTGCCACGGTCGCGGAACGGGCGGCCGGACGCGCCGCCACCGCTCGTAGAGTGGAGGCGAGGCGGCGGCAGACGGGGGTGGCGGCATGGGGACCGGCGTCGAGGTCCAGCACGGGTTTCCGCATCTTGAGACCGTTCAGGGCGCGCTCACCGCGCTGTACCGCCGGCTGTCCCCCGATACGGTGCGGACCTTCGCGCTGAGCGTGCTGCCGGTGGATGTCGCCTTCTCCGACGAGGAGGACCCCTATCTGGGGGTGCAGCGGGTGGCCGGGGCGATGGTGCGGCATCTGCGGCTGCCGGACGCCCGGATGATCGTCAGCTTCCGGGAGATGCGGCACGCCGGAAGTGTGGAACTCGCCGCCGGGCCCGAGTACTTCATCGAGCTCAATACCCGTTTCAAGGCGCACCGCAGGGACATCGGGGCCGCGCTGGCCCATGAGGTGATGCATGTCTATCTGCACCGGCTGGGGCTGGAGCTGCCGGGCACCCGGGACAACGAGATCCTCACCGACACCGCGGCGGCCTATCTGGGCGGCGGCTGGCTGCTGCTGGACGCCTATCGGGAGGACGCCGTCACCACCCAGAAGCTGGGCTATCTCACCCCCGAGGAGTTCGGCTATGTCCTGGCCAAGCGGGCGGCCGTCTTCGGCGAGGACCCCTCGCCCTGGTTCACCAGCCCACGGGCCTATGACGCCTATGCCCAGGGCCTGGCCCGGGCCCGGCGCGATGAGCGCAGGCCGCCGCTGGCCGGGGCCGGGCGGCTGGGGCGGCACCGTTACGCCCGTGACCGCCGGGCCGCCGGGCACTCGGCGGTTTCGGTCCCGGCGGCGGAGGGCTATGCGTTCGAGGGCGATCCGCTGCGGGTGAGCTTTCCGTGCCCCACCTGTTTCCAGCGCATCCGGGTGCCGGTGCGGGGGCGGCTCCGGGCGCGGTGCGGGTTGTGCGGGAGCGTCCACGACTGCGAGACCTGACTCCCTTGAGCGCTCCTACCGGGGTGCCCACCAGTTCCGTAGCACCTGTTCGGCCGGCTTGCCATGCGGGGTGTAGGCCAGCTTCCTGGGTGTCTCACCGGCGTCCGGCCAGTCGTCCCACATCCACCAGCACACCCCGGCCCACCAGGGCTTGCCGTCGAAGGTGGCCAGCAACGCCTCATAGGCCGCGGCCTGTTCGGCGTCACCGTTGCGTTTGCTGACCGTCCAGGAGTACGGCTCGGTGGTGGCGCCGCGCTGGCTGACATAGCCGGCCTCGGTGAACAGGATCTTCCGCTGCTGCCGGGCGGAGAAGGCGGCCAGTTCCCCGGCGATCGGCTGCCAGGCTTCGCGTAGTTGGCCCACATCGGTGGTGGCCTTGTCGCCCAGCGGCCAGTAGGCGTCGACCCCGATCAGGTCCAGCTCCGGCCAGAAGGGCACCTTGCGGTACTCGTCGTAGTTGGCGGCATAGGTGAGCGTCCCCCGGTAGTGCGCGCGCACGGCGGTGATGACGCTCCGCCAGTGGTCCAAGTCCTTTGACACTCCGGCAAGTTCGGTGCCCACCGCGAACTGCTCCACCCCGTTCTCGCCGGCCAGCTGGGCGTAGTGGGTGATGAAGCCGGTGTAGGCGGTGAACCAGGCGTCCGGGTCGTCCGGCCGGATCTCCGCCCGGTCCTGGCCCTTCACCAGGTCCACATGCGGCTTGATCATCACCTTCAGCCCGGCGGAGTGTGCCAGCGAGACGATATGCCGCAGGCTGTCGTCGCCGGCCGTCTCCTCGGTGGTGTGCATGCCGGAGTCGGTGAGCTTGTCCTGGTACCAGGTGGGGGTGAAGGTCACCCAGCGGGCGCCGGTGGCGGCGATCTGCCGTAGATAGGTACCGGCCTGCGGGCTCTGGTAGTCGTCCCGGTTCCACGCGGGGAGTGTGAACCCTCTCATTCCGCTCACCTTCTTTTCCTCGGGTCGCGCGGTGCCCGTCCGGCCCGGTGAGCCCTGGGGCGTGGCGTCGTGCTGCGGGGACTTGCCGGCGGAGCATCCGGCGAGGAAGAGGGCGGCCGCGGCCGCCAGCACGGCGACCGCCCTCTTCATCGCGTTCACTGCGTCAGGTCCGCTGGGGCGACGAAGGTGTAACCGAGGGCGCGGATGCCGTCGATCGTCTGTTGCAGCGGGGCCAGGTCGTAGTACGGGTGGTAGAAGAAGCTGGCCACCCCGTCCCGGACCGCCAGGTTGGCCTTGGCGGCGGCGATCAGGTCGGCGGGCAGCCGGGCCGGATGGTTGTTGTACGGCTGGGGCTCATAGTTCCCCAGGTCCTCCGGGAGGACGGTGGTGCCATAGACGTCCTTGACCGCGTACGGGAAGAACTGGCCGATATAGCGGCTGTTGTCGACGGTCCCACCGCTGAGCGTGCCGGCGAAGTACAACGAACGCTCCAGTCTCGCAGCGAAGTTCTGGCCGAAGACACGATAGTCCGCGGCGGACGCGGCGTAGTGCGGAGTCGTCCAGAACGCCGGCTTGGGCAGCCCGGCGGCGGTGAAACCGGCCAGTGCGGAGGTGATCCGGCTCTGTGCCCAGAGCGTGGAGTCCTCGGCGGGCGGCCCGTCGAGGGCCACATTGTTGGCCGAGTCGATGTGGGCCCGGAAGAACTCGAAGTCATCGCCGGTGACCCCGCTGTAGGGGTTGTTCACCTTGCTGTACTGGTGGGTGAACCCATGGTTGATCAGGGTGGCACCGTGCGCCAGCATGTACTTGATCGCGGCGACCACATTCGGGGCCTGGGCCAGGGTGACGGTCTCCGGAGTCCCGTTGTTGTAGACGCCGTTGGGGTCGGTGTAGACCGGGATGACCAGGATCCCGTAGGGGATCTTCTGCGAGTACAGATAGTCGGCCATCGTCCGCAGCTGGGTGGGATCCGACTTGGGGCTGATGTCCTCCAGCCGCACAAAGGCCCGGTGCCGTTGGGCGGTTGCCGGGGCCAGCCCGTCGAACAGCAGGTCCTCGAAGCAGATCACCCGGTCCTGCTCGGAGACATACTCGAAGGGGATCTCCCCGACATAGGTGAGGTTGCCCGAGCGGATGGCCCAGGGGCTGGTGGCCCCGGTGCCGGCGTCCGTGGCCTGCGCCAGCGTGGTCACCTGTGGAAGGCCGGTCCCGGTGACGATCGCCGGGTGCAGTACGCCGCCGTCCGCACCGGCCGGGATGGTGCGGGTCAACTGCTGTCCCTTGTAGGCGACTTGGGTGATGTTCCCGACGCTGCCCGAGGAGTCGGCGAAGTACGAGTTGGTGGGGTCCCAGCCGTACCGCTGCTCGAACTTGGTGACGCCGACCGCGTTGGCCATCCCCCAGATGTTGTCCCCGACCCAGGTGACGGGATGCTGGGTGGCCAGGGCGTCCTGGTAGAACGCGGCCGGGATGGCATCGGGGAGGGAGCCGCCGTAGTAGGTGGAGCCCACATAGACGGTGGCGGTGTACTGCTCCGTCATTCCGGCGGTGTACTGGGAGACGGGCTTGGCGGTGACGCTGCCGAAGTGCCCCGCGAGGTTGGCGGTGGCCATGGCGTAGAGCTCGCCCAGGTACCCGTAGGGGCCGGTGTTGTCATAGAGCACCAGCGCCGAGGTCCCGGCGGTGGCCGCCGCGGGCTGGACCGCAACGGCCTTGGCGGCCAGGGCGGTTGCGGTCCTGGCCACGGCGGGCTTGACCGTGCCGCCGGGCTTCACCGTGCCGCCGCCGGGCGCGGGGCGCCCCGTCGCGGGCCGGATGACCAGCTGGTGCGACTTGCGCAGCCGGTCATTGCGCAGCGTGGACGACGCCAGCGCCTTCAGGTCCTTGGCCCGGGGCGCGGAGGCGGACAGAGCCGCCGGCCCCGCGCCGGTGTGAGTTTTGGCGGCCGGATGCCCGCCCGGTGCCACCGGCCCCTCGGCGCCGTACCCCGCGGACAGCGCGACGCCGCCCAGCAGGGCGGCGACAATCGCGAGGACAAGCGGAATACGGGAACCCCGGAAAATATGTGGTCGTCTCCTCCTGGAATTTTTCAATTTCATTCCCCCCTGCTTGAGATCTCTTTGCCGTCCCCCCGGACGAACGTCGGGGACAGGCCCGACAGTTGGCCGATTCTTATGGTCCGCCGGATCACTGTCAAGGGAATTCGAGCTTTCAACTCCGTACCGCCATGGGCAATTTCTGACATGAATTCTGGTGCAGACCAAACGCCACATCAGTCACACCATCCCGCCCCAACAGGATGCTTTCCCGCTCCGTCATAAAGAATTGACGCTTCCGATTCAACAACTTCCTTCATCGCCTGAGCCACTGGTCAGTGCGGGTGGTACGGTCCCCCCGCACACCTCGAGTGAGGCGAAAAAATGGGGGGGAACCCATGTACGGAAAACCCGCTCTGGGCACCGTTGTGCCCTTGGCCGGGCTGACGGCGGCGCCCCGGGTACTGCCCGGCATACCCTTTGCCAAGGGGCTTCAGGAGACCGCGGGGGCCGGCTTCCTGCTCTACTGCGCGGTGGCCGTCGCACTGATTTCGGCAAAGTTCTGGTACCGGCTTCGGAATTCCGGTGGCCGCCGTTGAACACCGAGCTCCTGCTCTGGTCCAGCATCGCCATCATCGTGCTGGCCGGGTGCTACAACGTCTCCCTGTTCATGCTCTCCCGGCGCAGATTCCGCCGTGGCCGCGGCCCGCGCGAACCCCGCCTCTATGTCTTCCTCCTCGCCTGTCTGAACGAGGAGAAGGTACTGGCCGAGAGCCTGGCCCGGATCACCGCGCTGCCCGCCGGGAACTTCCTGGCCCTGGTCATCGACGACGCCTCCGATGACCGCACCGCGGAGATCGCCCGCGCCGCCGACCCGGAGCGGGTACGGCTGTTGCAGCGCAAACTGCCCAACGCCCGCAAGGGCAAGGGCGCCGCCCTCAATGCCGGCATCCGCTATCTGCGCGAGGCCGGGCTGCTGGACGGGCGTGACCCCAACGACGTCATCATCTGTGTGGTGGACGCGGACGGCCGGCTCGACCAGCACGTGGTGCAGGCGGTCGACCCGTACTTCGACAACCCGCGCACCGGCGGCACCCAGATCGGGGTGCGGATGTACAACCGCCACCAGGGCCTGCTGGCCCGGCTCCAGGACATGGAGTTCGTCATCTACGGCGATATCTTCCAGAGCGCCCGCCGCTATATCGGCAGCGTCGGCATGGGCGGCAATGGCCAGTTCATGCGGCTGGCCGCGCTGGAGTCGCTGATGGGCGAGGACGGCAGCGGCCCCTGGAGCGACTCCCTCACCGAGGACCTGGACCTGGGCGTACGGCTGATCGCCCGTGGCTGGACCAACCAGCACTGCACCTCGGCCGCCGTCTCCCAGCAGGCGGTGCTGGATGTGAAGCGTCTGGTGCGGCAGCGATCCCGTTGGTTCCAGGGCCACTTGCAGTCGGCGAGCCTGGTGCCGCTGATCGTCCGCGAGGTGCCGGTACGGGCCGCGATCGACCTGCTCTACCACCTCTCCAGCCCGGTGCTGATCCTGCTCACCTCACTGCTGCCGGTGTCCTTCCTGGTCGCCGTGGCGGGCACGGTGGCCGGCTCCATCGAGGCGGGACACCCGCTGATCACCCCGATGTGGATCGTCGGGCCGTATGTGCTCTCCTTCACCGCGGCCTACGCCTACGGCTGGGTGTACTCCCGCCGGGAACAGGGCCTCGGCCTGCTGCGCGCGGTCGCCCTGTCGCACCTGTTCATCATCTACGGCTACATCTGGTTCGCGGCCGGCTGGTACGGGCTGTGGCGGATGGTGACCGGCCAGCAGGGCTGGCTGAAGACCGCCCGCACCTAGCACTCATGCCGCGCGGCTCACGGAAGTCGCACTGCGTCCGTGCCGCGCGGCTTCTCGACAAAACCTCAGGGGGAACTGTGTCCAACGACGTCATCAACGCGCCCGTGCGGGCGATGCTGGTGCTCGGCACCCGCCCGGAGGCCATCAAGCTGGCGCCCGTCGCCCGCGCCATGGCCGACTCCCCGCTCTTCGAACCGCTGGTGGTGACCACCGGCCAGCACCGCGAGATGCTGCACCAGATGCTGGACCTGCTCCAGGTGCCCGCCCGCACCGAGCTGGATGTGATGCGCGAGCGCCAGCAACTCTCCACGCTCACCGCCCGGTTGGTGGACGGGCTCGGCGAAGTGCTGCGCGACCAGCGGCCCGACGTGGTCATAGTCCAGGGCGACACCACCACCGCCCTCACCGGCGCGCTGGCCGCGTTCTACGAGCACATCCCGGTCGCCCATGTGGAAGCCGGCCTGCGCACCGGAGTGGCCGACAACCCCTTCCCCGAGGAGCTCAACCGCCGGCTCATCGGCCGCATCGCACGCTGGCACTTCGCCCCCACCCCACGCGCCGCCGGCCATCTCACGGCCGAAGGCGTCCCGGAATCCGAGGTGTTCACCACCGGCAACACGGTGATCGACAACCTGCTCTGGGTGCTGGCCAAGGGCGTCGGCCGCAACCACTTCACCACCGGGCTGCGCCGGGTGCTGCTCACCCTGCACCGCCGGGAGAACCAGGGCGAGGTGATGCGCGGCATGGGCCGGGCCCTGCGGCGGCTGGCCGACCGGGGTGATGTGGAGCTGCTGCTGCCGCTGCACAAGAGCCCCGCGGTACGGGAGGCCCTGCTGCCGGAGCTCACCGGGCATCCGGGCATCCGGGTGGTGGAGCCGCTGGGCTATCTGGACTTCTCCGCCACCCTGGCCGCCTGCGACCTGGTGCTCACCGACTCCGGCGGCGTCCAGGAGGAGGCCCCCAGCCTGGGCAAGCCGGCCCTGGTGCTGCGCACCACCACCGAGCGGCCGGAGGCGGTGGAGGGTGGCGCGGCCCGGCTGGTGGGCACCACCCCGGAGGCCATCCTGCACGCGGCCGAGCGGCTGCTGGACGACCCGCGGGAGTACACGCGGATGGCCACGGCGGGCAACCCCTTCGGGGACGGCCGGGCCACCGAGCGGATCATCACCCAGCTCGCCGGGGACTTCGGGGTGGACGCCCCGGACGCCCTCGGTGCCCCTGCGGCTGATGATTCGCTGATCGCCCGCCTGCCGGAGGGACCGGAGTCATACTCGACGGCATGACGAGAGTGCGTCGGCGACTCGGGCTGGGGCTGTTGATCGTCGCGGCGCTGGTGGGGATCGGTTTCGCGGTGAGCGCGCTCTGGGAACGGGGGCCGGAACGGCCGTGGGCCGAGGGATCGGTCCACGGCCCATGGCGCTCGGTGTTCAACGGCCATGGCACCAATATCGGTGACGACGACGGGCTGGCGCTGTCCCCCAAGCCGGCCCGTAAGCCGGGTGAGACCCATGCCGGGCTGATCGTCTCCACCGAGACCTACTCCGGCGTCGACTTCCGGGCCCGGATGCGCACGGTCGCCCAACTGCGCACGCCCCGGCCGAATCCCTGGGAGGTGGGGTGGCTGGTGTGGGGTTACTCGGATCCCGGGCACTTCTACTACCTCACGCTCAAGCCGAATGGGTGGGAGCTGGGGAAGCGGGACCCGGCCTATCAGGGCGGGCAGCGGTTCCTCGCCACGGGCGAGGGCGGCTTCCCGGTGGGGCAGTGGTTCGATGTGCGGGTCGCACAGCGGGGGGCGCGGATGGAAGTGAGTGTGGATGGGCGGGGGTTGGTGGCTTTCGAGGACCGTGAGCGGCCGTACGAGTCCGGGCAGGTGGGCGTCTATACCGAGGACGCCAGGGTGGTCTTCGATCAGTTGACGGCTCGCCCCGGTGGGGGCTGAGGGCCGGGGGGTCTGCCCCGGCCCTCCCGCAGAAGCGGGTGCGGGTCCGTTGTGGCCGGTCGCGCCCACGCGGCGGAGCCGCATGACGCAGCCGCCCCGCGCCCCTTACCGGGCGCACCCGGCGACGAAGCCCTAGACCGCCAGCGCCCGGTCCGTCGGCCGGATGGGTGCCGGGAGCGCACTCGCGCCGGTCAGGTAGCGGTCCACCGCCCGCGCCGCCGACCGTCCCTCGGCGATCGCCCAGACGATCAGGGACTGACCACGGCCCGCGTCGCCCGCGACAAAGACACCCGGCACATTGGTGGCGAACTCCCCGTCCCGCGCGACATTTCCGCGCGCGTCCAGCTCCAGACCGAACTGGTCGACAAGACCGTTCGTACGGTCCGTACCCGTGAACCCCATCGCGAGGGTCACCAGTTGTGCCGGAATCCGCCGCTCGGTCCCCGGCTTCTGCTCCGGCTTCCCGTCCCGGAACTCCACCTCCACCAGGTGCAGCCACTGGACGTTGCCGTCCTCGTCGCCCTCGAACCGGGTGGTGGACACCGAGTACACCCGCTCCCCGCCCTCCTCATGGGCGGAGGTGACCTTGTACAGCATGGCAAAGGTCGGCCATGGCTGCGAAGCCGGCCGCTCCTCCCCCGGCCGGGGCATGATCTCCAGCTGGGTCACGGACGCGGCGCCCTGCCGGTGGGCCGTGCCCACACAGTCCGCACCGGTGTCACCGCCACCGATCACCACCACATGCTTGCCCTCCGCGGTGATCGGAGGCGCCACGAAGTCGCCCTCCTGCACCTTGTTGGCCAGCGGCAGGTACTCCATGGCGAAGTGGATGCCCTTGAGCTCCCGTCCGGGGACGGGCAGGTCCCGGGACATGGTGGCCCCGGCCGCGATCACCACCGCGTCATAGCGTCCGCGCAGCTTCGCCGCGTCGATGTCCCGCCCGATCTCCACCTCGGTACGGAACTTGACGCCCTCGGCCCGCATCTGCTCGATGCGCCGGTTGATATGGCGCTTCTCCATCTTGAACTCGGGGATGCCATAGCGCAGCAGACCGCCGATGCGGTCGGCCCGTTCATAGACGGCCACCGTGTGCCCGGCCCGGGTGAGCTGCTGGGCCGCGGCCAGCCCGGCCGGGCCGGAGCCGATGACGGCCACCGTCTTGCCGGACAGCCGCTCCGGCGGCTGGGGGGTGACGTCGCCGGCCTCCCAGGCCTTGTCGATGATGGTGACCTCGACGTTCTTGATGGTGACCGGCTGCTGGTTGATGCCCAGCACACAGGCCGCCTCACAGGGCGCGGGGCACAACCGCCCGGTGAATTCGGGGAAGTTGTTGGTGGCGTGCAGCCGCTCGCTGGCGGCGCGCCAGTCGTCGCGGTAGGCGTAGTCGTTCCACTCGGGGATCAGGTTTCCCAGCGGGCAGCCGTTGTGGCAGAAGGGGATGCCACAGTCCATGCAGCGGCCGGCCTGCTTGCTGATGACCGGCAGCAGGGAGCCGGGGACATAGACCTCGTTCCAGTCCCGGACGCGCTCGGCGACCGGACGGGTGCGGGCGACTTCGCGCCCGGTGGTCAGAAAACCCTTGGGGTCAGCCATGGCTCGCCGCCTCCATCATCTTCTCGTGGGTCTCGGCCTCGGAGAGACCGGCTCGCTCGGCGGCGTCCTTGGCGGCGAGCACTGCCTTGTAGGTGGGGGGCACGACCTTGCTGAAGCGGGCGGCGGCCGTGTCCCAGTCGGCGAGGAGGGCGGCCGCGACGGTGGAGGCGGTCTCCTCGTGGTGGCGGCGCACGACACCGTGCAGCCACCGCCGGTCGGCCTCGTCGAGTTCCTCGACGGCTCCGGCCAGTTCCTTGTTGACATTGCGCGGGTCGAGGCCGGCGACATAGGCGATGCCGCCGGACATGCCGGCCGCGAAGTTGCGGCCGGTGGGGCCGAGGACAACGGCCCGGCCGCCGGTCATGTACTCGCAGCCGTGGTCGCCCACGCCCTCGCAGACCACGGTGGCACCGGAGTTGCGGACGCCGAACCGTTCGCCGACGCTGCCGCGCAGGAACAGTTCGCCGCCGGTGGCGCCATAGGCCAGGGTGTTGCCGGCGATGGTGGAGTACTCGGCCAGGTGGTCGGCGCCCCGGTCGGGGCGGACCACCACCCGTCCGCCGGAAAGGCCCTTGCCGACATAGTCATTGGCGTCGCCCTCCAGGCGCAGGGTGACCCCGGGCGGCAGGAAGGCGCCGAAGGACTGGCCGGCGGAGCCGGTGAAGGTGATGTCGATGGTGTCCTCGGGCAGTCCGGCGCCACCGAACCGCTTGGTCACCTCATGGCCGAGCATGGTGCCCACGGTGCGGTTGATGTTGCGGATGGCCAGCTGGGCGCGGACCGGACGGGCCTGTTCGGCGCCCACCGCGTTGAGGGCGTCGGCGGCCAGCTTGATCAGCTGGTTGTCCAGGGCCTTCTCCAGACCGTGGTCCTGGGCGGTGGTGCGGTGCCGGACGGCGCCGGCGGGCAGAGCGGGGACGTGCAGCAGCGGGGCCAGGTCCAGGCCCTGGGCCTTCCAGTGGTCAACGGCCCGGGAGACATCCAGGAGTTCGGCGTGTCCCACGGCCTCCTCCAGGGTGCGGAAGCCCAGTTGGGCGAGGAGCTCGCGGACCTCCTCGGCGATGAACTCAAAGAAGTTGACCACGAACTCGGCCTTGCCGCTGAAGCGTTGGCGCAGCACCGGGTTCTGGGTGGCGATGCCCACCGGGCAGGTGTCCAGGTGGCAGACGCGCATCATCACACAGCCGGAGACCACCAGCGGCGCGGTCGCGAAGCCGAACTCCTCGGCGCCCAGCAGGGCGGCGATGAGCACATCGCGGCCGGTCTTGAGCTGGCCGTCGGTCTGCACGGTGATGCGGTCGCGCAGTCCGTTGAGCAGCAGGGTCTGCTGGGTCTCGGCGAGTCCCAGCTCCCAGGGGCCGCCGGCGTGCTTGAGGGAGGTGAGCGGGGAGGCGCCGGTGCCTCCGTCGTGTCCGGAGATCAGCACCACATCGGCGTGTGCCTTGGAGACGCCGGCCGCGACGGTGCCCACGCCGACCTCGGAGACCAGCTTCACATGGATGCGGGCGGCGGGGTTGGCGTTCTTGAGGTCGTGGATGAGCTGGGCGAGGTCCTCGATGGAGTAGATGTCGTGGTGCGGCGGCGGGGAGATCAGGCCGACGCCCGGGGTGGAGTGGCGGGTCCTGGCGACCCAGGGGTAGACCTTGTGGCCGGGCAGCTGGCCGCCCTCGCCGGGCTTGGCGCCCTGGGCCATCTTGATCTGGATGTCATCGGAGTTGACCAGGTATTCGCTGGTGACGCCGAACCGTCCGGAGGCCACCTGCTTGATGCTGGAGCGGCGGGCCGGGTCGTAGAGGCGCTCGGGGTCCTCGCCGCCCTCACCGGTGTTGGACTTGGCGCCCAGCCGGTTCATGGCGATGGCCAGGGTCTCGTGGGCCTCCTGGCTGATGGAGCCATAGGACATGGCGCCGGTGGAGAACCGCTTGACGATCTCGCTGACCGGCTCGACCTCGTCCAGCGGGACGGGGGTGCGGTCGCCGGTGAAGGAGAACAGGCCGCGCAGCGTCATCAGCCGCTCGGACTGCTCGTTCACCCGCCGGGTGTACTGCTGGAAGATGTCGTAGCGGCGCTCGCGGGTGGAGTGCTGGAGGCGGAAGACGGTCTCCGGGTCGAACAGATGCGGTTCGCCCTCGCGGCGCCACTGGTACTCGCCGCCGATCTCCAGCCGGCGGTGGCTGGCGGGGATGCCGGTGGCCGGGTATGCCTTGGCGTGCCGGGCGGCGACCTCCCGGGCGATGACCTCCAGGCCCACTCCGCCGATCTTGGTGGGGGTGCCATGGAAGTAGGTGTCGGTGAACTCGGCGTCCAGGCCCACGGCTTCGAAGACCTGGGCGCCCCGGTAGGAGGCCACGGTGGAGATGCCCATCTTGGACATCACCTTGAGCACGCCCTTGCCCAGCGCCTTGATCAGGTTGCGGATGGCGGTCTCGGGGGCGATGTCCGGCAGGTGGGTTCCGGCGCGGACCAGGTCCTCCACCGACTCCATGGCCAGGTAGGGGTTGACGGCCGCGGCCCCATAGCCGATCAGCAGCGCCACATGGTGCACCTCACGGACATCGCCGGCTTCCACCAGCAGGCCCACCCGGGTGCGCTGCTTGGTGCGGATGAGGTGGTGGTGGATGGCGGAGGTGAGCAACAGCGAGGGGATGGGGGCGTGTTCGGCGTCGGAGTGCCGGTCGGAGAGGACGATCAGGCGGGCGCCGCTCTCGATGGCCGCGTCGGTCTCCGCGCACATCTCCGTCAGCCGCTCGGCCAGTGCCCGGCCGCCGCCGCTCACCCGGTAGAGGCCGGAGAGGGTGGTGGCCTTGAGCCCCGGCAGGTCACCGTCGGCGTTGATGTGGATCAGCCTGGCCAGTTCATCGTTGTCGATGACCGGGAAGGGCAGGGTGACGCTGCGGCAGGAGGCGGCGGTGGGCTCCAGCAGATTGCCCTGCGGGCCCAGCGAGGAGACCAGGGAGGTGACCAGCTCCTCCCGGATGGCGTCCAGCGGGGGGTTGGTGACCTGGGCGAACAGCTGGGTGAAGTAGTCGAAGAGCAGCCGGGGGCGCTCGGAGAGCGCGGCGATGGGCGAGTCGGTGCCCATGGAACCTATGGGCTCCGCACCGGAGTTGGCCATGGGTGCCAGGATGACCCGCAGCTCTTCCTCGGTGTAGCCGAAGGTCTGCTGGCGGCGGGTGACCGAGGCGTGGGTGTGCACAATGTGCTCGCGCTCGGGCAGGTCGGCCAGGTCGATCAGCCCGGCCTCCAGCCATTCCGCATAGGGCTGTTCGGCGGCCAGGGACGCCTTGATCTCATCGTCCTCGATGATCCGGTGCCCGGCGGTGTCGACCAGGAACATCCGCCCGGGCTGGAGGCGGCCCTTGCGGACCACCCTGGCCGGGTCGATGTCCAGCACGCCGACCTCGGAGGAGAGCACCACCAGTCCGTCGTCGGTGACCCAGTAGCGGCCCGGGCGCAGGCCGTTGCGGTCGAGAACGGCGCCGACCAGGGTGCCATCGGTGAAGGTGACACAGGCCGGTCCGTCCCAGGGCTCCATCAGGGTGGAGTGGTACTGGTAGAAGGCGCGGCGGGCCGGGTCCATGGAGGCGTGGTTCTCCCAGGCCTCGGGGATCATCATCAGGATGCTGTGCGGCAGCGAACGCCCGCCCAGATGCAGGAGTTCCAGCACCTCGTCGAAGGAAGCGGAGTCGGAGGCGTCCGGGGTGCAGACCGGGAAGAGCCGCTCCAGTTTCTCGGCCGGGCCGAACAGCTCGGAGGCCAGCTGGGATTCGCGGGCCCGCATCCAATTGCGGTTGCCGCCAACGGTGTTGATCTCGCCGTTGTGGGCGACAAAGCGGTAGGGGTGGGCCAGCGGCCAGCTGGGGAAGGTGTTGGTGGAGAAGCGGGAGTGCACCAGCGCGATGGCGGTGGCGAACCGGCGGTCGGAGAGGTCCGGGAAGAAGGGCTCCAACTGCCCGGTGGTGAGCATGCCCTTGTAGACCAGGGTGCGGGCGGACAGCGAGGGGAAGTAGACGCCCGCCTCCCGCTCGGCCCGCTTGCGCAGCGCGAAGGCCTTGCGGTCCAGGTCGATCCCCCGGCTGCGCCCGTCACTGACGAACAGCTGCCGGAAGTCCGGCATGGTGGCCCGGGCGGAGCTGCCCAGCAGGCCGGGGGCGACCGGGACGTCCCGCCAGCCGAGGACGGTCAGTCCCTCCTCGGCGGCGATCGTCTCGATCTGCGAGACGGCGGCGTCCGTGCCGGTGACCGGGAGGAAGGCGATGCCGACCGCGTACGCCCCGGCCTCCGGCAGGGTGAAGCCGGTGCTCTCGCGCAGGAAGGCGTCCGGGACCTGGAGCAGGATGCCCGCGCCGTCGCCCGAGTCGGGCTCGGAGCCGGTGGCGCCGCGGTGTTCCAGGTTGCGCAGCACGCTGAGCGCCTGCTCCACCAGGGTGTGGCTGGCCTGCCCGGTGAGGGTCGCGACAAAGCCCACGCCACAGGCGTCGTGCTCATTGCGCGGGTCGTACATTCCCTGCTGGGCGGGGTGGGATGCAGAACGCATCGGCGCTCCCGTCGTCGTCTTGGCAGTCATGTCTGGTGCATGTGCCGAGGGACGACGTTGGCCCTCCGCGAAAAATTTTGTGCAGGTTACATGATGGGGTCATTCTCGCAAAGCGGGATAGTGCGTTCCATCATGTGGACCGGCCCCGGGGGCGGCGCCTCGATACCGTGGGATCGCCCGGTTCGAAGTAAGTGCCCAGCCGTCAAAGGCTTGAAACCGCGAGGAAACCTGCACGTTATGCGGCGGTCCGCATAGAGCATCACCCGACGGCGGTACCGAAGGCAATACCGAGGAGGTAAGTCACACCCGCCGCCAGGCCGCCGAGCAGCAGCTGGCGCAGTCCGCTGAACCACCAGGAACGGGCGGTGACCCGGGCGACGACGGCACCACAGGCGAACAGCCCGAACAGGGCGAGCAGCACGGCGGGCCACAGGACGGTCATCCCGACCAGGTAGGGCAGCAGCGGCAGCAGGGCGCCCAGGGCGAAGGAGCCGAAGGAGGCGACGGCCGCGGTCATCGGGGACGGCAGGTCGGAGGGGTCGATGCCCAGCTCCTCGCGGGCATGGATCTCCAGCGCCTGGTCCGGGTCGCTGGACAGCTGCCGGGCGACCTCCCGGGCCAGCTCGGGCTCCACCCCGCGCGACTCATAGAGCGCGGCCAGCTCCTCCAGCTCGTCGGCCGGGTGCTTGCGCAGCTCGCGCCGCTCCACATCCAGCTCGGCCAGGACCAGCTCGCGCTGGGAGGCGACCGAGGTGTACTCGCCGACCGCCATGGAGAAGGCGCCGGCGGCCAGACCGGCCAGGCCGGTGATCACTATGGTCTGCGAGCCGGCCGAGCCGCCGGCCACGCCGGTCATCAGGGCCAGGTTGGAGACCAGCCCGTCCATGGCGCCGAAGACGGCCGGGCGCAGCCAGCCGCCGTTGACATCACGGTGGGTGTGGTTGTCACGGTGCGCGATGTGCGTGGCGGCGGCCGCATCGAGGACGGACATGGCTGTGGGGTGCTCCCTTCCAGAGGGCACGGCCCGGTACGCCGGTGCCCCGTCGAGATCGAAGGTACGCACGTTCGGGTCCTGCCCGCCAGCAAGGAAGGCCGAACTTACCCCGCTGACCTGCGGGTTTGTGGAAGCGCCGGGAAAATTCCCGTTCGCTGGACGCCGTTTCCGGGTGCGCCCGGCAGGGGCGCGGGGAACTGCGCGACCAGCCCCGGACGGCCCGCAGCCGACGATCAGGCGTTCTTGCTCGGCTCCGAGCCCGCCGTATCGTCCTTGCGCGGCGCGTCCTCGCCGTCGGCCGCCTCGGCCGCGGACTCGTGGGAGGCGCCCGCCCGGGGCGCATCCGCCTCAGCCGTGGAGTCGCCGGCCGCACCCGCCTCAGCCGCGGAGTCGCCGGCCGCACCCGCGGACTCGGCAAGTGCCGCCGGTTCCACCACGGTCTCCCGCCCGGGCACCCGCTTCTGGGAGATCACAAAGTAGGCGACGGCCGCCAGGAAGACCACGATGGACGTCCAGTCGTTGAGCCGCATGCCCAGGATGTGGTGCGCGGTGTCCACCCGCAGATACTCGGTCCAGAACCGGCCCACCGTGTACGCGGCCACATAGAGCGCGAAGGCCCGGCCGTGGCCCAGCTTGAACCTGCGGTCCGCCCAGATCACCAGGGCCGCGACGCCCAGGCACCACAGCGACTCATAGAGGAAGGTCGGGTGGTAGGTGCCGGCGACCCGGCCGATCGCCGGATCGGCGTCGATCTTCAGCGCCCAGGGCAGCGTGGTGGGCTTGCCGTAGAGCTCCTGGTTGAACCAGTTGCCCCAGCGGCCGCAGGCCTGGGCGATGGCCACACCGGGGGCCACCGCGTCCGCCCAGGCCGGCAGCGGGATGCCCCGGCGGCGGCAGCCGATCCAGGCGCCCACCGCGCCCAGCGCCACCGCGCCCCAGATGCCCAGGCCGCCTTCCCAGATCTTGAAGGCGTCGACCCAGTTGCGCCCCTCACCGAAGTACAGCTCATAGTCGGTGATCACGTGGTAGAGGCGGCCGCCGACCAGGCCGAAGGGCACCGCCCACACCGCGATGTCGGCGACCGTGCCCACCCGGCCGCCTCGCGCCACCCAGCGCCGGTTGCCGAGCCAGACGGCGACAAAGACGCCGATGATGATGCAGAAGGCATAGCCGCGCAGCGGAATCGGCCCGAGGTGGACCACACCGGTCGACGGGCTGGGAATGTAAGCGAGATTCATGGCACCACCGACGCTACCTTGCCGGACCGCGCGAACGGCAACCCACCCGGGACAACAGCTGCGTAACGGGCCGCCCTGGGTTCCCGGAAATGCCTCAGTGTTTCGCGGCCGCCGCCATCTGACGCAGCTTGGCCGGGGTCAGCGGGTTGGCCGGGTCGGCGTAGATGCTCTTTCCGTTCAGCAGCACGGTGGGCGTCGCCCGGTAGCCGGACTTGGAGAAGGCCTCCTGGTTCTGCCGCACCCAGGAGTTGTGGGTGCCCTCGTCCACGCACTTCTGGAACACCGGGGTGTTCAACCCCTCGACCTTGTCGGCCAGTTGAAGCAGCCGGGACTTGGCGGCGAAGGCGTCGTCGGTCTCCACCGGCTGGCTCTTGTAGAGCAGGTCGTGGTAGGCGGGGAACCGGCCCGCGTCCTGGGCACAGGCCGCCGCGTTGGCCGCGTTGACCGAGCCCTTGCCGCCCAGGTTCTTGTCGATCAGCATGACGATGTGGTACTCGGCCTTGAGCTTGCCCTGGTCCTCCAGCGAGTGGATGGTGTCCCGGAAGGCGTTCTCGAACTGGCCGCAGGCCGGGCACCGGAAGTCCTCGTAGACCACCAGGGTGGCGGCGGCCGCGGCCTTGCCCACCGGGATGGCGGCGTGGTCCTTGCCCTGGGTGCCCTGCGGGGGGACCGGCGGGCCGGCCTTCTCGGCGGGGGCCTGGTGCTTGCCGGAGCCGGCCACCAGGGCGGCCACCCCGGTGCCGGCGCCCAGCACCGCGACCACCGCGCCGGCCGCGATCAGGGTCCGCTTGCGCCGGTCGCGGGACTCGTCCCGCTGCCGCTGTTCCTGCAGCCGCTCACGGGCGCTGCGCTTGCCATCGGTGTTCTGCTTACTCACGTCCCCGTACAACGAACCGGGGGTGCGCCCCAGCGCACCCCCGGCATCAGGTTCCTTCCAACGAGTTAAACGGGTTATCCGCGCTTGCGTACGCCTTCGGCGAGCTCACCGGCGAGCGTGCGCACCTCGGCCAGCCCGGTCTCCAGGTCCGGGGCGTCCAGCAGGCGCTTGACGAAGGCCGAGCCGACGATCACGCCGTCCGCGAAGCGGGCCACCTCGGCGGCCTGCACGGGATTGGAGACGCCCAGGCCGACACAGACCGGCAGGTCGGTCACCGCCCTGGTGCGCTCCACCAGCCGCTGGGCCTCGGTGCCCACCGACTCCCGGGTGCCGGTGACGCCCATCAGCGAGGCGGCGTAGACAAAGCCGCTGCCCGCCGCGGTGATCTTCGCCAGCCGCTCGTCCCGGCTGCTGGGCGCGACCACGAACACCGTGGCCAGGCCGTGTTCCTGGGCCGCCTTGCGCCACTCGTCGGACTCCTCCACCGGCAGATCCGGCAGGATGCAGCCCGCTCCCCCGGCCTCGGCCAGGTCGGCGGCGAACCGGGCCACACCGTAGCGGTCCACCGGGTTCCAGTAGGTCATGCACAGGATGGGCGCCCCGCTGATCCGGTGCGCCTCGCGGACCGTCTCGATCACATCGGTGATCTTCACTCCGCCGCGCAGCGCGATGTCGTCGGCGGTCTGGATCACCGGCCCGTCCAGCACCGGGTCGCTGTGCGGCAGTCCGACCTCGACGATGTCGCAGCCGCCGTCCAGCATGGTGGTGATGGCGCGCACTCCGTCGGCCACCGTGGGGAAGCCGGCCGGCAGATAGCCGACCAGCGCGGCGCGGTCCTCGGCCTTGGCCGCGGCCAGCACGGAGGAGAGCAACTCCAGGTTCCCTGCCATTACTTGTCCCCCTGGTCATACAGCCCGAAGTAGCGGGCGGCGGTGTCCATGTCCTTGTCGCCGCGGCCGGAGAGATTGACCAACAGCAGGGCGTCCGGGCCCAGTTCGCGGCCGACCTCCAGCGCGCCGGCCAGGGCGTGGGCGCTCTCGATGGCCGGGATGATGCCCTCGGTGCGGGAGAGCAGGCGCAGCGCCCGCATGGCCGCGTCATCGGTGACGGCCCGGTATTCGGCCCGGCCGATGTCCTTGAGGTAGGAGTGCTCGGGGCCGATGCCGGGGTAGTCCAGTCCGGCGGAGATCGAGTACGGCTCGGTGATCTGGCCGTCCTCGTCCTGGAGGACATAGCTGCGGGAGCCGTGCAGGATGCCCGGGGTGCCCTGGGTGAGGGTGGCGGCGTGCTCGCCGGTCTCCACCCCGTGCCCGCCGGGTTCGCAGCCGATCAGCCGGACACCGGCGTCCGGCAGGAAGGCGTGGAACAGTCCGATGGCGTTGGAGCCGCCGCCCACACAGGCCAGTGCGGCGTCCGGCAACCGGCCGGTGCGCTCCAGTAGTTGGCGGCGGGCCTCCACCCCGATGACCCGGTGGAAGTCACGCACCAGGGCCGGGAAGGGATGCGGGCCGGCGACCGTGCCGAAGAGGTAGTGGGTGCGGTCGACATTGGCCACCCAGTCGCGGAACGCCTCGTTGATGGCGTCCTTGAGGGTGCGGCTGCCGGACTTCACGGCGATGACCTCGGCGCCGAGCATCCGCATCCGGGCGACATTGAGCGCCTGGCGCTGGGTGTCCACCTCGCCCATATAGATGGTGCATTCCAGGCCGAACAGGGCGCAGGCGGTGGCGGTGGCCACCCCGTGCTGGCCGGCGCCGGTCTCGGCGATGACCCGGGTCTTGCCCATCCGCTTGGTGAGCAGGGCCTGGCCCAGCACATTGTTGATCTTGTGGGAGCCGGTGTGGTTGAGGTCCTCGCGCTTGAGGAACACCCGGGCGCCGCCGGCGTGTTCGGCGAACCGCGGTACCTCGGTCAGGGCGCTGGGCCGGCCGGTGTAGTTGACCAGCAGCTCGTCCAGCTCGGCCGCGAACGAGGGGTCCGCCTTGGCCTTCTCGTACTCCGCGGCCACCTCGTCGACGGCGGCGACCAGCGCCTCGGGGATGAACTTGCCGCCGAAGGAACCGAAGTAGCCTGTTTCGGTGGGTACTTGACCCTCGGGGTCAGGGAAAAAGAAGTGTTCTTGGGACACTTGTGTGCCTCCGGGTAACGAGCGGGTGGGTGGGCGGGCGTGGAGACGTCCAGCGGCTTCGCCGCGGGCCGCCGAAGGCGGCAACGAACCCGCAGCCGCGCAACGGCGATCGCTTAGAACGCACCCCGACGCCATCGGCGCCCGTTGACCTGCCCCGGCTCACACCCGATGTGGTAGCGGACCCTACGGCCCCGCACCCGCCGCGCGGGCGCACGGCAACCCCGGGGGCGGCACCCCCGGGCCAGCCGTGCGTACGCGGCCACGCGAATCAGCCCCGCCCGTGCCGCAGCGCCGGATGCGCACCCGCGGCCACCAGGTCGGACACGGCCGCCCTGGGGTCCCGTCCGGTCACCAGGGACTCGCCCACCAGCACCGCGTCGGCACCCTCATTGGCGTAGGCGATCAGGTCGTGCGGCCCGCGCACCCCGGACTCGGCGATCCGGACGATCCCGTCCGGGATCTCCGGCGCCACCCGGGCGAAGGTTCCCCGGTCCACCTCAAGGGTCTTGAGGTTACGGGCGTTGACCCCGATGATCCGCGCACCGGCGTCCACCGCGCGCTGGACCTCTTCCTCGTCATGCACCTCGACCAGCGGGGTGAGCCCGATGGACTGGGCCCGCTCGATCAGCGAGACCAGCGCCGGCTGCTCCAGCGCCGCGACGATCAGCAGGGCCAGGTCGGCCCCATGGGCGCGGGCCTCCCACAGCTGGTAGGCGGTGACGATGAAGTCCTTGCGCAGCACCGGGATGTCGACCCGGGCGCGTACCGCCTCCAGGTCGGCCAGCGAGCCGCCGAAGCGGCGCTGTTCGGTCAGCACGCTGATGACGGCCGCGCCGCCCGCCTCATAGTCGGCGGCCAGCGCCGCGGGGTCGGCGATGGCGGCCAGCGCGCCCTTGGACGGGCTGGAGCGCTTGACCTCGCAGATCACGCTGACGTTCTCGCCACGGAGCGCTGCGACGCCGTCCTTGGCCTGTGGCGCCCGCGCCGCCCGCTCCTTGAGCTCGTCGAGGCTGACGCGCGCCTGCCGTTCCGCGAGATCGGCACGGACTCCGTCGATGATCTCGTCGAGCACACTCACGCGAGCGGCCCCCTTCCGGACTCGGATGATCTGGGCTGACCGGGTGGATACCCACCTCACCAGCACACTGCGATGGTACTTGGCGCGGAGCCGAGCTCTTACATCCGGTTGACATCGGCCCGGCGGGCCGGGGGTGACCGCCGACGCCTCAGGGCCCCGGCACGACGCCCCAGGGCAGGTTGCGCAGCACGGTGAAGAGCGCCACCACCGAGCCCAGCGCCCACCGGTGACCGGGCCGCAGGGCCAGGGCCAGACCCTCGCCGCCGCGCAGGGTGCGGACCGTCCACACGGTCCACAGCACGGCGAAGGCGGCGTACCCGGCCACCGCCAGGGCGTTGGCGGCCAGCGCGCCCGGCAGGTCGCCATGGACCAGGGCGTACAGGCCGCGCAGCCCGCCGCAGCCGGGGCAGTACAGGCCGGTGTGGGCCAGCAGCGGACAGGCGGGGTAGCGGCCGGGCCGGTGCGGGTCCACCACCCCGACAAAGCCGGCCGCGCTGCCCAGCAGGGCGGCCACGCCCAGCGGGGCGGCGAGCCGGCGGACGACCGGCCTGGGGCCGGCCGCCCGCCCGGGCGCCCTCCCGGACGCGCGTCCGGTCATCTGCCTGGTCACCCCGCCAGTCTTGGCCGGAATGCGCCAAGGCGCAGCCCGGGGCGTGCGTACGGTGCGTCCGTACGGCCCGGGCCACGCCTTGGCGGGAGCGTCACTCAGCCCTGGGCCTGGGCCTTTGCCGGGGCCTTGGCGCCCCTGGGCTCCGCGCCCAGGCCCATCAGGCGCATGATGCCGCCGACGATGGCACCCAGGAAGATGATCACGATGCCGGCCCAGAAGCCGACCGGCTTGGCCATCACGATGAACGCACTGGCCACGCAGAAGCCGATGAAGGCGATGATGACACCGGTCCAGGCGGCCGGGGTGTGTCCGTGTCCGTGGCCGTTAGCCATGAGTTTGACTCCTCGTTACTGGGTCCGCGCCTTCACGGGCGCGGAAAAGCTCGCCGTCATTGTTCCCGACGGCCGGGGGCCGCCGGGACGTGGGGTGCCCGTCTCAGCGCCCGGTGTCACCGGTGGGGTCCTCGCCGCGGTCCAGGGCCTTCCACAGCTCCTCCGGACGCTCGGGGTCGGGGGCGGTGCGGGCCCGGCGCGGGCGGGGGGTGCCGTCGCGCTCGTAGCGGCCGGACATGGCGGGCCAGTGCCGGCCGTAGCGCAGGGCCAGCAGCCCGGCGAGCAGCAGCAGAACGCCGCCGGCCAGCGCGATCCAGGGCCAGCCGGTGTGGCTGACCTGGCTCACGGCGGTGCCGGTGATGCCGCTGGACCGGGAGGCCTTCTCGGAGAGGGTGGCGGTGTCACCGGCCCCGCTGACCGCGCCGGCCACCACGCCGGCGCCGCTCAGGGCCAGCAGGGCGGCCACCGCGATCCGGCCGGCGCCGCGTACCGCGAACACCGCGACCAGGGCGGCCAGGCCGACCAGGGCCAGGGCGCCGGGCAGGCCGGTGATCTCCTGGCCGCTGGCGTGCTCATGGAGGGCGCCGCCGGTGCCGGCCGCCGTGCCCCGGGCCCAGGTGCGGCCGCCCGCCAGCAGGACCAGGGCGGCGCCCAGCACGGTCAGCAGCAGGGCCAGGGCCACACTGCGGCGTTGGCCGCCGGTGCGCACCGGCTCGGCCTGGGTACGGGGGTGGGGTACTGCTGCACTCACCCCTCCACTATCCCCCGGCGCCCCGGGCGCCGCGCAGCCGGGGTCACACGGGTGCCCCCGGGCGGGTGAGCCGGGCGGCGCCGTGCACCGCGCGCAGCACCGCGGCGGCCTTGTTGCGGCACTCGGCGTCCTCGGCGGCCGGGTCGGAGTCGGCCACCACGCCCGCCCCGGCCTGGACATAGGCGGTGCCGTCGCGGAGCACCGCGGTGCGGATGGCGATGGCGGTGTCCGAGTCGCCGGCGAAGTCCAGATAGCCGACGGCTCCGCCGTACAGGCCGCGGCGGACCGGCTCCAGCTCCTCGATGATCTGCATGGCGCGGGGTTTGGGGGCGCCGGACAGGGTGCCGGCCGGGAAGCAGGCGGTGAGCACATCGAAGGCGCTGCGGCCGGGGGCCAGCCGGCCGGTGACGGTGGAGACGATGTGCATCACATGGCTGTAGCGCTCGATGGACATGAAGTCGACCACCTCCACGCTGCCCGGCTCGCAGACCCGGCCGAGGTCGTTGCGGCCCAGGTCGACCAGCATCAGGTGCTCGGCGCGCTCCTTGGGGTCGGCCAGCAGTTCCTCGGCGAGCGCGGCGTCGGCCTGCGGGGTGGCGCCGCGCGGGCGGGTGCCGGCGATGGGGTGCACCATGGCCCGGCCGTCCTCGACCTTGACCAGGGCCTCCGGGCTGGAGCCCACCACATCGAAGCCGTCGAACCGCAGGAGGTACATATACGGGCTGGGGTTGGTGGCCCGCAGGACCCGGTAGACGTCCAGCGCGGATGCCTCGCAGGGGGCCTCGAAGCGCTGGGAGGGCACCACCTGGAAGGCCTCGCCGGCCCGGATGCGCTCCTTGATGTCGTCCACCGCGGCCCGGTAGTCCGGGCCGCCCCAGCGGGCGGTGAACTCGGGCAGTTCGGCGGGCGGCAGCACGGCCGGGCTGCTGGGGACGGGCCGGGCCAGGTCGGCGGCCATGGCGTCCAGGCGGGCCAGCGCGTCGGCGTAGGCCTCGTCGACACCGGTCTCCAGGTCGTTGTGGTTGATCGCGTTGGCGATCAGCAGCACGGTGCCGTTCCAGTGGTCGAGCACCGCCAGGTCCGAGGTGAGCAGCATGGTCAGCTCGGGCAGGCCCAGGGGGTCCCGGGCGCCGCCCGGGTGTTCGCCGATCTTCTCCAGCCGCCGGACGATGTCATAGCCGAGGTAGCCGACCATGCCGCCGGTGAAGGGCGGCAGCCCGCTGCCCTCGATGAGGTCGCGCGGGGTGTGCAGGGTCTCCACGGTGGCCCGCAGCGCCGCCAGCGGGTCGCCGTCGACGGGCACTCCGACCGGCGGGGTGCCCAGCCAGTGGGCCTGTCCGTCGCGCACGGTCAGCGTGGCGGAGGAGCGGACGCCGATGAAGGAGTAGCGCGACCAGGTGCGGCCGTTCTCGGCGGACTCCAGCAGAAAGGTGCCGGGCCGTTCGCCGGCGAGCTTGCGGTAGAGGCCGACGGGGGTGTCCCCGTCGGCGAGGAAGCGCCGGGTCACCGGGATGACCCGGCGGTCCTTGGCGAGCGCGCGGAAGGTGTCCGCGGTGGGGGTGACGTCCGAGATGGCGGCCATGGCAGCGGAGCCTAGCCCAGGGGAAGATCACCGGAGTCGAAGCAGGTGCGGGTGCCGGTGTGGCAGGCGGGACCCACCTGGTCGACCTTGACCAGCAGGGTGTCCGCGTCACAGTCCAGGGCCACCGACTTCACATGCTGGACATGGCCGGAGGTGTCGCCCTTGACCCAGTACTCCTGGCGGCTGCGGCTGTAGTAGGTGCAGCGGCCGGTGGTCAGGGTGCGGTGCAGTGCCTCGTCGTCCATCCATCCGACCATCAGCACCTCACCGGTGTCGTACTGCTGGGCGACGGCGGGGATCAGGCCGTCGGCGTCGCGCTTGAGGCGGGCGGCGATGGCGGGGTCGAGGGACGAGGAGCTGGCGGGAATGCGGCCGGTCATGGGTTCATTCTGCCGCGCCGGTCCCAGGTGCCTCTCCGGTACGGCCCCCTCGCACGCCTGTCGGAGGGATACGGCATGCTTCGGTCATGACCTCTCCGCCTCCGCCGCCGCCGTCGAATCCGCCCCAACCACCGGGCGGCGGTGGCGGTTTCGGCCCGCCGCAGGGCTTCGGCCCGCTGCCTCCCGAGCAGCCGCCGTTCGGCGCGCAGCCGCCCGCCGGTCCGCCCTACGGCCCGCCCGGTTACGGGCCGTACGGGCCCCCGCCGGTACCGCCCGCGCCCTCCGGCGGCAATGGGGCGAAGATCGCGGCGATCGTGGTCGCGGTGGTGCTGGTGGTGGGTCTGGCGGTGGGCTGGCTGATCCTGGCCAACAGCGGCGGCAAGGACGACAAGCCGGTGGCGCACTCCTCCTCCTCGCCCAGCCCGGTGGAGAGCGCCTCGCCGAACCTGGACAACCGGCCGCCGGCCACGCCGACGCCGCGCGACACCCCCTCCACGGCCCCGGCCTCGCCACCGCCGCTGATCACCCTCAAGCCCGGCGACTGCTTCGACGCACCCCAGCTCTCCCCGTCCCTGACCCAGGCGGAGAAGCGCTCCTGCACCGGCAGCCATGACGGCCAGGTGATATCCAACGAGCAGCTGGAAGGCGCGCTGGACAACGAGACGCAGATCAAGGACAAGGCGCTGGCGCTGTGCAAGGACGTGGCCGAGCAGCGGCTGAAGTCCATCGGCGACGGCCGGAGGTACTACTACTACGCGCTGTACCCGACCCGGATGGCGGTGCTGCTGCGCGGTGAGCGCCAGGTCGCCTGCGCCATCACCCTCAGCGACAAGCCCGGTGGTGCCAAGCTGGACGCGCCGCTGCCCGGTCAGTCGTAGGGTGGCCGTCATGTCGACACACGCACAGCGCGAACGCCTGCTTCTCGCCGACCTGTTGGAGACGGCCGGGCCGCACGCCCCCACGCTCTGCGAGGGGTGGAGCACCCGGGACCTCGCGGCTCATATCGTGGTACGCGAGCGTCGCTCCGACGCGGCCGCCGGGGTGCTGATCAAGCCGCTGGCCGCCCGGCTGGAGCGGGTGCAGGCCGAGTTCGCCGCCAGGCCGTACGAGGAACTGATCCAGCTGATCCGCACCGGGCCGCCGCGGACCTCGCCGTTCGCCCTCAAGCAGATCGACGAGGCGGCCAACACGGTGGAGTTCTATGTGCACACCGAGGATGTGCGCCGCGCCCAGCCGGACTGGACGCCGCGCGAGCTCGACCCGGTGTTCGCGGACGCGCTGTGGAGCCGGCTGGAGAAGGTCGCCCGGATCGTGGGGCGCAAGGCGCCGGCCGGCCTGGTGCTGCGCCGCCCCGACGGCCGTACCGTGGTGGCCCGCCGGGGCGCGCCGGTGGTGACGGTCACCGGCGAGCCCGGCGAGCTGGTGCTGTTCGCCCTGGGGCGGCAGGACGCGGCCCGGGTGGAGCTGGACGGCGCGCCGGAGGTGCAGGCCAAGCTGCGGGCGGCCCGGCTGGGCATCTGAGCTGCCGGGCCCGCCCCGGGGGCGCACACTGGGCTGAGTTAGCGCCCGGCCTCGAAGGAGGCGCCCATCATGGCTTACCAGCGCAGCACCGTCCCCATGGCCGCCGTGGACGGGGTCTCCGCCGGACTGCTGCTGTTCCGGATGATGCTCGGTCTGATCATGGCCGCGCACGGCGCGCAGAAGCTGTTCGGCTGGTTCGGCGGGGACGGCCTCGACAGAACCGCGAAGGGGTTCCTCCTTCTGGGGTACCCCTGGCCCAAGGCGATGGCCGTCATGAGCGGCCTCTGCGAGGGGCTCGGCGGGGTGGGGATCTTCCTCGGCCTGCTGACGCCGCTCGCGGCGGCCGCGTTGCTGGGCAACATGATCAACGCGCTCTGGGTGACCTGGGGCGGAGGGTTCTTCGCCCCCAAGGGTGTGGAGTACACGCTGCTGATCACGGTCGGGGCGGCCGCCCTGGCCCTGACCGGGCCGGGGCGGTACGCGGTCGATCCCTACCTGCCGGTGCCGATGCTGCGTGAGCATCGGGCGGTGTACGGAGTGGCCGCGATTGTGCTGGCGGGCGTCGCGGCACTGGTGGTGCTGCTGATCCGGGGCTAGGTTCCGCCGCCGGGCACAAGCGCGCTTACCGCACCGGGTGCCCGGCCTCGCGCAGTGCGCCCTTGACCTCGCCGATGCGCAGATCTCCGAAGTGGAAGACGGATGCCGCCAGCACCGCGTCCGCGCCCGCCGCCACCGCCGGGGCGAAGTGCTCCAGGCGGCCCGCGCCGCCTGAGGCGATCACCGGCACGGAGACATGCTTGCGCACGGCGCGGATCATCTCCACGTCGTAGCCGTCCTTGGTGCCGTCCGCGTCCATGGAGTTCAGCAGGATCTCGCCGGCGCCCAGCTCCGCCGCCCGGTGCGCCCACTCAATGGCGTCCAGTCCGGTGCCCCGGCGGCCGCCGTGCGTGGTGACCTCGAAGGTGCCGGCGGCGGTACGGCGGGCGTCCACCGACAGCACCAGCACCTGGCGGCCGAACCGCTCGGCGATCTCCCGGATCAGCTCCGGCCGCTCGATCGCCGCCGTGTTGACGCCGACCTTGTCCGCGCCGGCGCGCAGCAGCTTGTCCACGTCCTCGGCGGTGCGCACCCCGCCGCCCACGGTGAGCGGGATGAAGACCTGCTCCGCGGTGCGGCGCACCACGTCATAGGTGGTCTCGCGGTTGCCGGAGGAGGCGGTGATGTCCAGGAAGGTGAGCTCGTCGGCGCCCTCCCGGCCGTAGATCCGGGCCATCTCCACCGGGTCGCCGGCGTCCCGCAGGTTCTGGAAGTTGACGCCCTTGACGACCCGGCCGTTGTCCACGTCCAGGCAGGGGATGACTCGTACCGCGAGGGTCACGCGGATTCTCCTCGGAAAGCTTCTACTTCTACTTCGACCAGCACCCGGGAGTCGACGAACCCGGAGACCACGACCAGGGTCGCGGCCGGCCGGACGGTGTCGAACAGTTCCTTGTGGGCGCGGCCCACGGCGTCCACGTCCCGGGCGTGGGTGAGGTACATCCGGGTACGGATCACCGACTCGGGCCCCAAACCGAAGCGCTTGAGCGCCTCCAGCGCGTTGCCGAAGGCCACCTTGGCCTGTTCATAGGGGTCGCCCTCGCCGTGCAGCACACCGTGCACCAGGGGCATGGTCCCGGAGACCAGCACCCGGTCCCCGGCTGCCACGGCACGTGCGAAGCCGATCGTCTCCTCCCAGGGACTGTCTGTCTGCACTCGCCGTACGACCGGGCCCGACTGGGGTCCGGGGGTCGCCCCCCGGGAATCTGCCGCGCTCATCCGGACACTGCCTCCAGAGCCTCTTCCAAGGTGAACGCCTTGGCGTAGAGGGCCTTGCCGACGATGGCGCCTTCCACACCCTCCGGTACCAGAGTGGCGATTGCCCGCAGATCGTCAAGGGAGGAGACCCCGCCGGAGGCGACCACCGGCTTGTCGGTGGCCGCGCAGACGTTCTTCAGCAGCTCCAGGTTGGGACCCTGCAGGGTGCCGTCCTTGGCGATGTCGGTGACCACGTAGCGGGCACAGCCCTCGGCGTCCAGGCGGGCCAGGGTCTCGTAGAGGTCGCCGCCGTCGCGGGTCCAGCCGCGGCCGCGCAGGGTGGTGCCGCGGACGTCCAGGCCGACCGCGATCTTCTCACCGTGCTCGGCGATCACCTTGGCCACCCATTCGGGGGACTCCAGGGCGGCGGTGCCCAGGTTCACCCGGGTACAGCCGGTGGCCAGGGCGGCGGCCAGCGAGTCATCGTCGCGGATGCCGCCGGAGAGCTCGACCTTGATGTCCATGGCGCGGACCACCTCGGCGATCCGCTCCCGGTTGTCGCCGGTGCCGAAGGCGGCGTCCAGGTCGACCAGGTGCAGCCACTCGGCGCCGGCCCGCTGCCACGCCTGGGCGGCGGCCAGCGGGTCCCCGTAGGAGGTCTCGCTGCCGGATTCGCCATGGACCAGCCGTACCGCCTGACCGTCACGGACATCCACGGCGGGGAGGAGTTCAAGGCGGTGAGTCATGCGGGCGACCTTACGGTAGGGGGCGGTACGGGTCACAGCGTGTCCAGCCAGTTGCGGAGCAGCACCGCTCCGGCGTCGCCGGACTTCTCGGGGTGGAACTGGGTGGCCCACAGCGGGCCGTTCTCCACGGCGGCGACAAAGGGCTCGCCATGGGTGGCCCAGGTGACCTTGGGGGCGCGGATGGCGTCGTTGGTGATCTCCAGCTGCCACTCGCGCACCGCATAGGAGTGGACGAAGTAGTAGCGGGTGTCCGCGTCGAGCCCGGCGAAGAGCCGGGATCCCTCGGCGGGGGTGACGGAGTTCCAGCCCATGTGCGGCACCACGGGCGCCCGGAGCGGCTCGACCAGGCCGGGCCACTCGTCCAGGCCCTCGGTCTCGGTGCCGTGCTCGATGCCCCGTTCGAAGAGGATCTGCATGCCGACGCAGATGCCCATCACCGGCCGTCCGCCGGCCAGCCGCCGGCCGACGATCCAGTCGCCGCGGGCGGCGCGCAGCCCTTCCATACAGGCGGCGAAGGCGCCCACGCCGGGCACCAGCAGCCCATCGGCCGTCATGGCCCGGTCGTAGTCGCCGGTGATCTCCACCTCGGCGCCGGCGTGGGCCAGCGCCCGCTCGGCGGACCGGACATTGCCGAAGCCGTAGTCGAAGACGACCACTTTCTTCTTGTCGCTCATGCCCACAGCCCCTTGATGCGCAGCGCTCCGGCGGCCAGGCACAGCACGGCGCTGATGCCCAGCAGCACGATCACGCTCTTGGGCATGCCCTGCTTGAGGAAGGAGATGATGCCGCCGACCAGGAACAGCCCGACCAGGATCAGCGCGGTAGACGTGCCGTTCACAGTGCCCCCTTCGTGGACGGAATGATCCCGGCGGCCCGCGGGTCGGGCTCGCAGGCGTAGCGCAGGGCCCGGGCCAGCGCCTTGAACTGGCATTCCACGATGTGGTGCGCGTTGCGCCCGTAGGGGACGTGGACGTGCAGGGCGATCTGCGCCTGGGCGACAAAGGACTCGAGTATGTGCCGGGTCATGGTGGTGTCATAGCTGCCGATCATCGGCGCGATGTTCGCCGGCTCGGTGTGCACCAGGTAGGGGCGGCCGGAGAGGTCCACGGTGACCTGGGCCAGTGCCTCGTCCAGCGGCACGGTGCAGTTGCCGAACCGGTAGATGCCCACCTTGTCGCCGAGCGCCTGCCGGAAGGCGGCGCCCAGCGCGAGGGCGGTGTCCTCGATGGTGTGGTGGGTGTCGATGTGCAGGTCGCCGTCGGTCTTGACGGTGAGGTCGAACAGCCCGTGCCGGCCGAGCTGGTCGAGCATGTGGTCGTAGAAGCCGACGCCGGTCGAGACGTCGACCTGTCCGGTGCCGTCGAGATCTATCTCGACCAGTACCGAGGTCTCTTTGGTGGTGCGCTCCACGCGGCCCACGCGGCTCATTGGTTCTCCTTCATCACTGCACGGACCGCGTCCAGGAACGCGTCGTTCTCCTCGGGCGTGCCGGCGGTCACCCGCAGCCAGCCCGGCACCTCGTTGTCCCGTACCAGCACACCCCGGTCGAGGATGGCCCGCCAGGTGGCGTGGCTGTCCGCGAAGCGGCCGAACTGGACGAAGTTGGCGTCCGATTCGGTCACCTCGCAGCCGATGGCGCGCAGTTCGGTGACCAGACGGTCGCGTTCCGCCTTGAGCTGTTCGACGTAGCCCAGCAGGGTGTCGGTGTGCTCCAGCGCGGCCAGCGCGGTGGCCTGGGTGACGGACGAGAGGTGGTACGGCAGCCGTACCAGCTGTACCGCGTCCACCACCGCCGGGTCCGCGGCCAGGTAGCCCAGCCGCAGGCCGGCCGCGCCGAAGGCCTTGGACATGGTGCGGGAGACCACCAGGTTGGGCCGGCCCTCGAGCAGCGGGAGCAGCGAGGGGCGGTGGCTGAACTCGCCGTATGCCTCGTCCACCACCACCAGCGAGGGGCGGGCGGCCTGGGCGGCCTCGTAGAGCCGCAGCACGGTCTCGGCCTCCACCGCGGTGCCGGTGGGGTTGTTGGGCGAGCAGATGAAGACCACCTCGGGCCGGTGCCCGGCGATGGCGGCCTCGGCCGCGGCCACATCGATGGTGAAGTCCTCGTTGCGCGGCCCGGAGATCCAGCCGGTGCCGGTGCCCCGGGAGATCAGGGCGTGCATGGAGTACGAGGGCTCGAAGCCGATGGCGGTGCGGCCGGGGCCGCCGAAGGTCTGCAGCAGCTGCTGGATGATTTCGTTGGAGCCGTTGGCCGCCCAGACGCCGTCCTTGGTGACCTCATGGCCGGTGGTGCGGGTGAGGTACCTGGCCAGCTCGGTGCGCAGCTCCACCGCGTCCCGGTCGGGGTAGCGGTTGAGGTGGCGGGCGGCCTCGGCCACCCGCTCGGCGATCCGGGCCACCAGCGGCTCGGGCAGCGGGTAGGGGTTCTCGTTGGTGTTCAGCCGTACCGGGACGTCCAACTGGGGTGCCCCATAAGGGGACTTGCCACGCAGCTCGTCCCGGATGGGCAGCTCGTCGATGCGGGTCACTTGTTTCCGGGCACCTTCCAGTCGAACCTCGCCTTGAGGGCCGCCCCGTGCGCCGGCAGGTCCTCGGCCTCGGCCAGGGTGACCACATGGCGGGCCACCTCGGCCAGCGCCTCGCGGCTGTAGTCCACCACGTGGATGCCGCGCAGGAAGCTCTGCACCGACAGCCCGGAGGAGTGGCAGGCGCAGCCGCCGGTGGGCAGGACGTGGTTGGAGCCGGCGCAGTAGTCGCCGAGGGAGACGGGCGAGTAGGGGCCGATGAAGATGGCGCCGGCGTTGCGCACCCGGGCGGCCACCGCCGCCGCGTCGGCGGTCTGGACCTCCAGGTGTTCGGCGCCGTAGGCGTTCACCACGGCCAGGCCCTGCTCGATGCCGTCGACCAGCACAATGCCGGACTGGCGGCCGCCCAGGGCGGGCACGATCCGGTCGTCGATGTGCTTGCTGGCGGCGACCTGGGTCTCCAGCTCCCGCTCGACGGCGCCGGCCAGTTCCTCGGAGTCGGTGACCAGCACCGCGGCGGCCAGCGGGTCGTGCTCGGCCTGGCTGATCAGGTCGGCGGCGAGGTGCACCGGGTCGGCGGTGTGGTCGGCCAGGATGGCGATCTCGGTGGGGCCGGCCTCGGCGTCGATGCCAATGCGGCCCTTGAGCAGCCGCTTGGCGGCGGCCACCCAGATGTTGCCGGGGCCGGTGACCATGTTGACCGGGCGGCATTCCTCGGTGCCATAGGCGAACATGGCGACCGCCTGGGCGCCGCCCGCCGCGTACACCTCGTCAATGCCCAGCAGGGCGCAGGCGGCCAGGATGGTGGGGTGCGGCAGCCCGTCGTGCTCTTTCTGCGGGGGCGAGGCGATGGCCATGGAGCCGACCCCGGCCTCCTGGGCCGGGATCACATTCATCACCACGGAGGAGGGGTAGACCGAGCGGCCGCCCGGGACGTACAGGCCGACGCGCTCCACCGGCACCCAGCGTTCGGTGACGGTGCCGCCGGGCACCACGATCACGGTCTTGTCGGTGCGGCGCTGTTCTCGGTGGACCTTGCGGGCCCGCCGGATGGACTCCTCCAGGGCGGCCCGGACGGCCGGATCCAGCTCGGCCAGGGCGCGGTCGATGGCCTCGGGGGCCACCCGGACCCGGTCGATCTTCACGCCGTCGAACCGCTCGGCGTAGTCGATCAGCGCCGCGGTGCCGCGATGATGCACGTCCTCGCAGATGGGCCGCACCTTCTCCAGGGCGGCCTCGACGTCGAGTTCGGCTCGGGGCAGCAGGTCGCGGTCGATGCGGCCCTCGGCGAAGGCGGCACCGCGCAGATCGATTCGGGAGATCACATGGCCAATTGTCTCAGACCCGCCCTGGCTCACGGCTCTCCGTACCACTCAGTGATACGCCGCCGGTCGCCCGGGAACCGTTCTCACCGCACGTGTTCAACCCCTCACCCAAGGGGAATCGTACGCACAGACGTACGGCCGAGGGGAGGGACCCGTGATCGATCCGCAGAGCGACCGGCTCCCCGCCGGACTCGATCTCACCGGCCCGGAACTGGGCATGTGGCAGGCCTTCCGCACCGGCAGCACCCATGATCTGCGCACCCCCTTCGCCGAGCAGAACGATCCAGGCGGCCCGCACACCTGGGGCCCGGAGCGCAGTGTGCGGGCCGAGGTGGTGGCCCTGCTGCTGCTGGCCGGGCCGCCCGCGCTGCCCGGCCGGGTCAGCGCGCTCAAGCTCAACGGGGCGCACATCACCGGCACCCTGGACCTGTCCGGCGGCACCGTGGCGCCCTATGTGGAGCTGCAGAACTGCCGTTTCGACCAGCAGGTCCTGCTGCCGGAATGCCACTTCACCACCCTGCGCCTGGTCGGCTGCGCCCTGCCCCGGCTGGAGGCGGCCCGGCTGCGCACCGAGGGCGACCTGCATCTGACCCGGTGCGTGGTGCGCCGGGGCATCCGGCTGACCGATGCCCATATCGGCACGGATCTGCTGCTCAACCAGCTGGTGGTGCGCCGGGACCGGCGCGGCCAGTCGCTGGCCGCCGACGGCCTCTCGGTGGGCCAGGACCTCCAGGCCGAACTGGCCAGGTCCTACGGCGAGTTGAGCATGCGCGGCGCCCGGATAGGGGTCTCGCTCAGCCTGCGCGGCACCACCCTGAGCAACCCCTACGGGCAGCGGGCGCTCAATGCCCCCCAGCTGACCGTGGAGCGCACCTTCTATCTCACCCCGGCCGGGATCAGCGCCTCGCCCACCCCCAGCGGGGCCACTCCCCCGTACGGGATCGCCATGACCGCCCCGGAGCAGGGCACCCGGCTGCAGCGCTTCACCTGTGAGGGCGGCATACGGCTGGACGACGGCCGGTTCGGTGACGCCATCGACTTCAGTATGGCCCGGCTGACCCTGGGCTCCGGCCAGGAGCTGTCACTGCGCCGGGTGCAGACGCCCGAGCTGCGCTTCCTCGGGGAGAGACCGGTGGAGGGCCGGGTGGTGCTCTCCGGCGCCCGGGTGGTCAACCTGGTGGACCGCTGGGAGAGCTGGCCCGGCCCCGGCTCCCTGGTCATGGCCGGCTTCTCCTATGAAACCCTGATCCCGCTCGGCCCGTTCCCGCTGGCCAAACGGCTGGAGTGGGTGGCGGCGGCCACCCCCGAGTACGCCCCGGAGCCCTATGAGCGGCTGGCCGGGGCGCTGCGCGGCGGTGGCGAGGACGCCGACGCCCGGGCGGTGCTGCTGGCCAAACAGCGCCGCAGACGCGAGACCCTGCCACTGGCCGGCAAGGCCTGGGGCCTGCTGCAGGACTGGACGGTGGCCTATGGCTACCGCCCCGGCCGGGCGGCGCTCTGGATGGCGGTGCTCTGGGCGCTGGGCACCCTCTATTTCGCCGGGCACCCCATGCCGCCGATCCGCCATGACGAGGCGCCGACCTGGAATCCCGAGCTGTACACCCTGGACCTGCTGCTGCCCATCGTCGACCTGGGGCAGGGCAAGGCGTGGCGGACCGAGGGGCTGGGGCAGTGGCTGGCCGCGGCCCTGGTACTGGTCGGCTGGGTGCTGGCCACCACGGTCACCGCGGGCGCCTCCCGGCTGCTGCAGCGCCGGTGACGGTTCGGCCACCGAGGACCGATCGCCCGGCCGGACCATTAGGCTTACCGGCTGTGACCACCGCGCGCCTGCCCATCTTCCCGCTGAACTCGGTGCTGTTCCCGGGCCTCGTCCTCCCGCTGAACGTCTTCGAGCAGCGGTATCGCGCGATGATGCGCCATCTGGACCAGCTGCCCGAGGAGTTGCCGCGCCGGTTCGGCGTGGTGGCCATCCGGGACGGCTTCGAGGTGGCGCACAGCGCCCCGGGCCTGCCGGAGGAGTCCCGTCCGGAGCCCGGCCCGGCCACCGGCTTCGGGCCGGACCCGATCCGCTCCTTCCACTCGGTGGGCTGTGTGGCCGAGGCGGCCACCATCAAGGAGCACCCCAATGGCACCTTCGAGGTGCTGTCCACCGGCACCACCCGCTTCCGGCTGCTGTCGGTGGACGCCACCGGCCCTTTCCTCACCGGCGAGGTCGAGCACCTGGAGGAGCGGCAGGGCGACGAGGCCGGGGCCCTGGCCTCGGGAGTGCTACGGGCCTTCCGCACCTACCAGAAGCGGCTGGCCGGGGCGGTGGAGCGGTCACTGGCCGGGCAGAGCGAACTGCCCACCGAGCCCTCGGTGCTGTCCTATCTGGTCGCGGCCGCGGCCATGCTGGACGTACCGGCCAAGCAGCGGCTGCTCCAGGCGCCGGACACCGCCTCCCGGCTGGCGGACGAGCTGAAACTGCTGCGCGCCGAGACCGCGTTGATCGGTAAGCTCCCCTCGCTGCCGGCCATCGAGCTGACCCGGCAGCCGACCAGTCCCAACTGAGGCCGGTCCACCCGAGGCCGGTGCAACCGAGGCGAGGAGCGAGCGTTTTGGGCAAGCGGTCCGGCACCGGCGGCACCCCCGCCATAGTCGCCCTGGAACGGGCCGGGGTGCCCTTCTCCCTTCACTCCTACGAGTCCCAGCCCAGTGCGGCCTCCTATGGCGAGGAGGCGGCCGAGGCGCTGGGTGTCCCCCCGGAGCGGGTGTTCAAGACGCTGGTCGCCGAGGTGGACGGGGCGCTGACGGTGGCCGTGGTGCCGGTGTCCCATTCCCTGGACCTCAAGGGGCTGGCCCTGGCGGCCGGCGGCAAACGGGCCGCGATGGCCGACCCGGCCGCCGCCGAGCGGGCCACCGGCTATGTACGCGGCGGCATCTCCCCCCTGGGCCAGCGCCGCCGCCTGCCCACCGTCCTGGACGACTCCGCCCTCCCCCACGCCACCATCTACATTTCCGCGGGCCGCCGCGGCCTCGAAGTCGAGCTGGCTCCCGGCGAGTTGGCCTCGCTGACCTCGGCGGCCATCGCCCCGGTGCGGCGCGAGCGGTGAGTTGCGGCCGGGTTTCCGCCGGCAACCCGCGGTAATTCCGACGGAAACCCGTCCCCTACTGCCCGGCCTCCCCGAGGAGTGCGACATAGTCGCGGGCCCAGCCCTCGATGGTTGCCCGGTCCCAGAGGTCGGTGGAGAACTCCACAAAACCGCTGAGCACTTCCCCGGCGGGGACCAGCCCGAAGGTGAGGTCGGTGCGGGCGGCGGCCGGGACCAGATCCTCAACCCCCACGGCGAGCCCGGTCAGTTGTACCTCCGTCCGCAGGGAGTTCTGGTAGGCGAAGCCGACCGTCAGCCGGTCGGGCACCGCCGTGCCGGTGCGCTCCGCCAGCACCGGGGCCACCCGGGTCAGCGGCAACTGCCGGTCGATGCCCTCAGCCGTGCTCCGGGCGACCTGCCGGACCAGGGCGGCGAAGGAGCCGGCGTCCGCGTCCCGCACCCGTAGCGGGATCCCGGCGACCGCGCAGGCCAGCAGCGACTCCAGTTCGCGGTGCTCGCGGTTGGCGTAGGAGATGTTGAACAGCGCCTCCGGCCGGCCGGAGGTGCGGGCCAGCAGCCGGCCCAGAGCAGCCGCGGTGACCGCGAAGGGCGTGGTGCCCAGCCGCGCGGCCAGCCGCTCCACCGCCGTGCGCACCCCGGCGGGCACGGTGAAGGCCACCACATCCCCCCGCCCGCTGGACTTGGCCGACCTCGGCCGGTCCAGCGGCAGCACGGTCTCGAAGGGCGCCCCATCCAGCTCCCGCAGCCAGTGCTCCAGCCGGCGCCGCTCATCGGCCGGACCGGCCGGCCGGCGCTGCCGCTCGGCGTAGTCGGTGGGCTGGTACGGGGCCGCCGGCAGCCGGTGGGGCACCCCGGTGACGGCGGCGTCATAGAGCGCGGCCAGTTCGGTCAGCAGCAGGCTGACCGCCCAGCCATCGCAGATGGCGTGGTGCAGGACCAGCAGCAGCACCCACGTGTGCTCCCCGGTGCGCAGCAGCCGGAGCGCCGGCCCGGCCGAGGCGGTGAGGGTGAAGGGGGTGTCGGCGGCCCGGGCGCTGATCCACTCCTCCTCCGCCGGCCGCGCCCGCAGGTCCTCCACCGGCAGTTCCACCGGCCGGGGCCGCAGGATCTCCTGCCACCACTGCCCGTCCGCCTCGGTGAAGCGGGTGCGCAACGACCGGTGCCGCTCGGTCAGTTGGGTCCAGGCGGTGCGCAGTGCCGCCGGGTCCGGCTCCCCGGTGAGGGTGAGCCGCATGGCCACATTGAACACCTGGGGCAGTGGGTGCTCCTGGTGCAGGGCGATAAAGCGGGCCTGCTGGCCGGTGACCGGCGCCCGGCACTCCACCTCGCCGTCCGCTGCCCCCGCTGCCCCCTCTTCCCCTTCTTCCAGCTGGGCCGCTTCTTCCAACTGGGCCGCCATCGCCCCCAGGGTGGGCCGCCGGTAGAAGTCCAGCATCGGGTACTCGGTGCCGAACTCCTGCCGTACCCGGTTGACCAGCCGCATCGCGGAGATGGAGTCGCCGCCCAGGTCGAAGAAGGAGGCATCGGGCGCCAGTTGGGCGGGGCCGGTGCCCAGCTCCTCGGCCCAGAGCTCCCGCAGCCGCCGGTAGGTCCCGGGCTCGGGTCCGGCGGCGGGCCCGGTACGGTCCGGGGTGCGCCGGCCCCGTGCGGTGGCGACCAGGTCCGGGGCGGGCAGCCGGGCCCGGTCCAGTTTGCCGGTGGTGGTCAGCGGCAGGGCGGGCAGCACGGCCCAGGCGCGCGGCAGCAGATGGTCCGGCAGCCGGGCGGCGAGTTCCTCGGCCATCAGGTCGGCGAAGGCCTGCCGGTCCTCGGCGCCCTCCCCCACCGGGTCGGCGGGCACCGCGTAGGCGGCGAGGTAGGCCTCCTCTCGGCCGTTGCGCCGGGCCAGCACCACCGCCTGGGCGATGCCGTCCAGGCCGTTGAGGGCGAGTGAGACCTCCTCCGGCTCGACCCGGAAGCCGCGGATCTTCACTTGGTCGTCGGTGCGGCCCTGGAACTCCAGCCTGCCCTCCGCCGTCCAGCGCACCAGGTCGCCGGTGCGGTACAGCCGGCCGTCCGGGCCGCCCTCGGGGTCCGGCCGGAAGCGCTCCTCGGTCAGCGCGGGCTGGTGCAGATAGCCCAGGGCCACCCCCGGGCCGCCGACCCACAGCTCGCCCACCGTGCCCACCGGCACCGGCCGGCCGGCCGTGTCGGTCACCCGCAGCCGTACGTTGTCCACCGGGCGCCCGATGGCGATCCGCCCGGCTCCGGCCTCCCCGGCGGGCACGGTCTCCGTGGTGCACAGCACGGTGACCTCGGTCGGCCCGTACACATTGACGGTCTCATAGGCCGCCTCGGGGCGCGGCCGGGTGCGCAGTACGTCGCCGCCCAGCAGCAGTTGGCGCAGCGGTGGCTGGTCGGCGGGCGGCAGCCGGAGCACCGCCTCGCCCAGGGCGGTGGGCAGGATGGTGAAGGTGACCCGCTGGGCGGTGTACCAACGGGCCAGCGCCAGGGGGTCCTTGGCCAGCCGCTCGTCGGCGATGGTGAGCGAGGCGCCCGCGGCCAGGGCGGGCCAGATCTCCAGTACCGAGGCGTCGAAGCTCTGGCTGCACACCATGGCGGCGCGGTCGGCCTCGGTGAAGCCGAAGCGCCGGTGCTGCCAGTGGCACAGGTCCACCACGGCGCGGTGCGGGACGGCGACGCCCTTGGGCACGCCGGTGCTGCCGGAGGTGTAGATCACATAGCAGGGGGATGCGGGAGTCGTGGGTGCGGCGGGGTGCCGGGCGGTGCCCCGGGGGCGGGTGCCGGGGGTGATGACGGCCACTGTGTCCGGCACCGCCTCTGCCACGTCCGGCGCGCACACCACCACCCCGGCCCGGCACTCGGCCAGTACCGTCCGCAGTCGGGCCCGGCCCTGGGCCGGGTCCAACGGCACATAGGGGCGGCCGGACTTGAGCGTGGCGAGCATGGCCACCACCAGGTCGGCGGAGCGCGGCAGCCACAGCAGCACCGGGGCGCCGCCGGGGTCCCGCTCCGTCAGCGCGGCGGCCAGCCACTCGGCGCGTTCGTCCAGTTCGCGGTAGGTCAGCATGGTGTGGGCGTCGGTCACCGCGGTGCGGTCCGGCCCCGCCGCCACCTGCCGGGCGACCAGCTCGGGGACGGTCACCGCCGGCGGCGGCCGGTGCGGTCCGTGCTGCCAGGCCGGGGGTACCGGCGAAGGTGCGGGCGCGGATATGGCGCCCGTATCCGTGGCCAGCCGGGACAGCGGCTCGCCGGGAGCCGCCACGGCCGCCGCCAGCAGATCGCGGAAGACGCCGAAGAACCGCTCCACGGTCCGTGGGTCGAACAGGTCGGTGTTGTACTCCAGGTGGCAGCGGATGCCCTGTGGCTGGTCGGTGAAGTAGACGGTGAGGTCGGCCAGCGCCTTGTCCGGGCCGGCCTCCAGCGGGGTGGCCCGGATGCCGGGCAGGTCGAAGCGGAAGGGTTCCTCGCGCTGGAACTCGGCGAGCACCTGGAACACCGGGGTGCGGTCGGTCGTCCGGGGCCGGGCGAGCGCCTGCACCACCGTCTCGAAGGGCACCCGTGCGTGGTCATAGGCGTCCAGCGCCACCCCGCGCACCCGTTCCAGCAGTGTGCCGAAGGAGGGGTCTCCCGACAGGTCCACCCGCAGCGCCAGGGTGTTGACAAAGAACCCGATCACTTCCCGGGCCCGTTCGGGCCGGTTGTCGACCGGGGCGCCGATGACCAGGTCCTCCTGTCCGGTGACCCGGTGCAGCATGGCCGCGTACCCGGCGAGCAGCGCCATAAAGAGCGTGGCCCGCTTCTCCCGCGCCATGTCACGTACCTTCCGCGACAGTTCGCCGTCCAGGGTGCGGAACTCCGCCCTCCCGTTGGAGGTCATGGCCGCCGGCCGGGGCCGGTCGGCGGGCAGCTCCAGGGCGGATGGCGCACCTTCCAGCGTCCGTACCCAGTAGCCGAGTTCCTCCTTGTCGTCCTCCTTCTCCTGTGCCGCCTCCCGGGCGTAGTCGGCATAGCTCCACTCCACCGGCGGCAGGCCGGGCTCGCCGCCGTCCCGCTCGGCGCGGTAGCAGGCCGACAGATCGCGGGCCAGGAGGGTCGCGGAGGCCGCGTCCACCACGATGTGGTGCAGGGACAGCACCAGGACATGCCGCTCCTCGGCCTCCCGGACCAGCCGGGTGACAAACAGCGGCCCCCGCGCCAGGTCGAAGCGGCGGGCGCTCTCGGCCGCGAGCACCTGGTCCACCGGTGTGCCGTCCAGCACCTCGAAGTCCGCCTCCCCGGGCGGCAGCACCAGTTGGCGGGGCTCGCCCGCGCGCTCCCGGAACACGGTGCGCAGCCCCGGGTGCCGGGCCACCAGGCGGCGCAGCGCGGCCCGCAGGGCGGGGATGTCCAGCGGGCCGTCCAGACGGATGGCCTTGGTCTCGTTGTAGGCGGTACGGCCCGGCAGCAGGTTCTCTAGGAACCAGATCCGCTGCTGCCCCGGCGAGAGCGGCGCCTCGTCCAGCGGCCGTGGGCGCCGGCGGCGCAGCGTGCCCAGCTGCCCCAGCCCCGAGCGCAGTTGGTCGGGGGTGACCCCGAAGTCCACCAACGCCACGATCTCGTCCGCGCCCGCCCGGGTCACCGCGTCCACCACCGGGGCCACGGTGTCCACGGTGCCGATCAGGGCCCGCTGGTCGCAGTAGCGGTCATAGGCGCGGCGGAACACCACGTCCAGGTCGTCCTCGCCCAGGGTGGACAGGTCCACGGAGTGCCCCAGGCTGTTGGCGACGCCGCCGAACAGCGAGAGCGAGGCCCGCATATAGCGGGCGAGCGGCTCATATGCCTCGGCCCGCGCGGTGGCCTCGTCGGCCGCCAGGTAGGTGTGCAGCAGTACGGCCACACGTCCGGCCGCCGGGTCCAGCCCGTGCTCGGTCCGGGTGCGGCGGTAGCGGGCGATGTTCTCCCCGAGCTGCTCCACGGTCTGCGTCATCAGGTTGGTGACAATGCCCAGGTCGTGCCGGGCGGCCAGCTCATAGGAGGCCGGGTTGCCGACCACCGCCGTGTACATCGGCGGTAGTTGCTGTACCGGCCGTGGGAACAGCCGCACCTCGGTCTCGCCGTCCCCGCCGGTGCGCCGCTGCGGCTCCCCGCGCCAGAGCGCGCGCACCTGCGCCAGTTGCTCGTACATCAGCTCCTTGTGCCGCCCGAACCGCTCGGGGAAGAACACAAAGTCCCTGGCGTGCCACCCGCCGGCGACCCCGATGCCGACCCGGCCGCCGGAGAGGTTGTCGACCATCGACCACTCCTCCGCGACCCGCACCGGATCGTGCAGCGGCAGCACCACGGAGCCGGCGTTGAGCCGGATCCGCTCCGTCTCCCGGGAGAGGGCGGCCGCCAGCACGGCGGGGTTGGGGAAGAGCCCGCCGAAGGAGTGGAAGTGCCGTTCCGGCATCCAGAGCGCATGGAACCCGTTCCGGTCGGCGAACCGGGCGGTCTCCAGGAGAAGTTCATAGGCGCCGTGCCGGGGCGTGGTGTCGTCCTGCGGGTAGTCCCCGAAGAAGTAGACGCTGAAGTCGGGGGTACGGGGCTCCGCTTGCTCCGCCGCGACGGCGACGGCGTTGAGCGCCAGGCTGCGTACGGCGCGCCGGGGCGGCTCGGTGCGGCCCGTCTCCACCGGCGCGGGCGGGTACGGCGCCGGGGCCGCCGAGGTTCCGTCCACGGTCATGGCCCCGGGCTCGTCCCCCGCCGGCCTCGGCGAGGTCTGCGGCGCCGCGTCGGACGCGGCCGCTGTGAACGGCCCAGCCGCCCCGGGACCATTCGCCGGCAGGAATCCCGCCGATCTCAGTTCGCGCAGCGACCCCTTGACCGCCTCGGCGATGAACTCCAGGTCGCCGTCGGAGTGGGCGGTGGAGAGGAAGAAGTTGCGCCACTCCCAGACATGCACCCCGCGCAGCATCAGGTGGTGGTAGAGGAGTTCCAGGTCCGCGCGGTGTTCAAAGCGGAACTGGGAGCCGAAGTGGGTCATCCGCAGCGGGAACTCCTCCGTTTCAAAGAAGGAGTTGAGGTCGCCGGCCAGCCGGGCGGTGCGGTCGTTGAGCCGGTTCTGGAGGGCGGGGCTGTGCTCCTTGAGGTGGGTCAGCACGGCGCGGGCCGCCACCATGGACACCGGGTGCTGGATATAGGTGCCGCCGAAGAAGGTCGTATCGGTGGGCGGGTAGCTGTCGTCGCCATAGCTCCAGTGGCCGCCGTCGACGCCGTCCATGATGTCCGCCCGGCCGGCGATGGCCCCGATCGGGAAGCCGCCGCCGAGCAGCTTGCCGTAGGTGGCCAGGTCGGGGGTGACGCCATAGAGCTCCTGGGCCCCGCGCGGGGCGGGCCGGAAGCCGGTCAGCATTTCGTCGAAGAGCAGCACCATGCCATGGCGGGCGGTCAGTTGGCGCAGCCGGCGGACGAACTCCACCGGCCGCAGGGCCGGGTTCCGGCTCTGTACGGGCTCCACCACCACCGCCGCGATCCGCGCCGCATGCCGTTCGATCGCCGCCAGGGCGGACTCGCTGCCGTAGTCGAGCACCAGCAGCTCGCCGACCGCGCCGGCCGGGATGCCGCTGGAGACGGGCACGGTGCGGCCGCCCGAGGTGCGGCCGAGCACTCCGTCGGCATGGCCGTGGTACGCGCCATGGAAGGTGACGATCAGGTCGCGGCCGGTGGCCGCGCGGGCCAGCCGGATCGCCGCCGAGTTGGCCTCGGTACCGGAGTTGGCGAAGGCCACCCGCTCCAGCCCGGTCAGTTCCGCCAGCAGTTCGGCGGCCTCTCCGGTGGCCTCGGCGCGCGGCCCCAGCTGGATGCCGCGCGAGAGGTGTTCGCGGACCGCCTCGGTGACGAAGTCCGGTTCATGGCCGAAGAGCAGGACGCCGAAGCCCATGGTGATGTCGACATACTCATTGCCGTCGACGTCCTCCAGCCGCGCCCCCTGGGCCCGGCGCCCGGCCAGCGGGTAGAGCATCTCCTTGGTGGCGCTGCGGAATCCGACCACGGCCCGGCTGTCGGCGAGCACCCGGCGGTGGCGCTGGGCGATCCGCTTGGAGGTGGGGGTCTTGGCGGTGTAGCGCCGGATGAGGTCGTCGAGGTGTTCCCGCTGGGTGTGCGGGGAGGCGCCGTCCACCATCCCGGAGGAGCGGGCGACGGTCACCCGGGGGCCGTGCACCTGGGGTGCGGGGGCGGGTGCGGGGGCGGGCGTGCCGGCCTCCAGCTGCCCGGCGATGCGGCGGGCGAGCTCGTTCATGGCCGCCAGGTCCTGCTCCAGGGCCGCCGAGGCGGCGCTCAGGGCGGTCACCGGGTCACCGTGCCATGGAGGCGCTCAGTCGCCGAAGCGGCCTGAAGGGAGAGCAGTTGGGACAGCTGGGACATCATCTGCAGCTGTATCCGGGAGATCTGCCGGAGCTTCTCGGCGAGGTCCGCCAGCTCCTCACGGGTCGCGTACGCGGTCGTGTCCACGGGGTCCGCCGGCGGTCTCGCGGCGGCCGGGGGCTGGGGTGCCACCGGGTGCCCGGTCAGGGGCGGCGGCCCGGGCGCGGCGGGGGCCGCCACCGGTCCGCCGGGCAGCCTCGCCGGTCCGGCCCCGAGCCCCGACGGTGCGCCCAACAGCCCGGCGGGTCCGGTGAGTTGGGCGTCGGGTTCACCAGGCGGCGCCACCGGAACCGGCGACCCGGCGCCGCCATCCGCATCCCCCGGCACTCGGTCGGCGATCAGCTCCGCCAGCTGTCGCGGGGTGCCCGTCTCCTCGAAGAGCTCCCGCATCGAGATCTTCACCCGGTGCCGCTCCTCCAGCTCCCGCAGCACATTGATCATTTGCAGGGAGTCGGCCCCGAGGTCGAAGAAGGACATACCGCCGGTGATCGCCCGTGGGTCATGGCCCAGGTGCCGGGCGGTGGACTCCACGATGCTGTGCAGGATGTGCTCGACGGTCGCCTCGCGTCGTTCCACGACAGTCCCCTCTCTCGCTGGTGTCACGGTTCGCGGGGCCATCGGCCGCGGCCCCGTCCAGTGGTCCTTGTGCTGGAACCGGTAGCCCGGCAGCGCGATCCGCCGGCCGCCGCTGCCCGCCAGCAGCGGCCGCCAGTCGAGGTCCGCTCCCACGCGGTGCAGGGCCGCCGCCGCGGCCCACAGGGCGTCCAGCCCGGTGCCGCGCCGGAGTGACGGCAGGGCGGGCGGCTCCCCCAGGGTTTCGCCCGGGTTTTCGCCCAGGGCCTGGCGGGCCAGGCCGCTGAGGGTGTGATGCGGCCCGATCTCCACCAGGGCCGTCGGACGCCGGGCGCCGACGGCGGCCAGCGCCAGGTCGAAGCGGACCGGCCGGCGGGTGTGCCGGAGCAGATGGCCGGTGTCCGGGATCCAGCCCGGCTCCCGGAGCAGGCCGTCCATGCCGCTGACCAAGGGCAGGACGGCCGGCCGCCAGCTGATCTCATCGAGCACGGTCCGGAATTCGGCCAGCATCGGCTCCATCAGGGCGGTGTGGAAGGCCCGGGTCACCGGCAACGGCCGTGCGGGGATGCCGCGTCGGTCCAGCAGGGCGCGGAGCCGGTCGAGGGCGGCGGGCGGTCCGGCCAGGACCTGGGCCCGGGTTCCATTGGTCACCGCCGGTTCCAGGCCCGGCACCTCCTCGGCCAGCCGGAGCGCGGTCCGCCGGTCGGCCGCCACCGCCACCATGCCGCCGGGGGCGCAGCGCCGCTGCATCAGCCGGCCCCGTTCGGTGGTCAGCCGCAGCCCGTCGGCCAGCGACAGTGCCCCGGCCGCGTACAGGGCGGCGTACTCGCCGACGCTGTGCGCGGTGACCATGTCCGGGGTGAGGCCGGCCTCCCGCCACAGTTCGGTCAGGGCACACTGCAGGGCGTAGAGGGCGGGCTGGGCGAGGTCGGTGTCCCAGCACGGGTCCGCGCCGGGCCCGGGCTCGGTCAGCAGTGCGGGGAGCAGGGTGGTGGTGCCGGTGAGGTCATGGAAGAGGTGGGCGCAGCGGTCCAGTACCTCGCGCACCACCGGGAAGCGCTCATGGAGGGCCCGGGCCATCCCGGGATGGGGCCCGGCCTGGCCGGAGTAGAGGAAGGCGGTCCGGGGCGGTCCGTCCGGGGGCGGGGTCCCGGGTGTCCCGCCGGCGAGCCAGGTGTCCAGGGCCCGGGCGAGCGCGGTGGGGCCGGCGCCCCGGACGGCCAGCCGGTGCCGGCCATGGGTGCGGCCCAGGGCGGCGGTGGTGACCAGGTCGGCGGGGTGGGTGCCGGGCCGCTGCCGTAACCGGTCCCGGAACGCGGTGGCGTTGGCGGTCAGCGCGGCCGGGCTGCTGCCGGAGACCAGCAGGACGTCCGGCGGGGGGAGCGCGGCGGCCCGGGGTGCGGGTTCGGGGGCCTGTTCCAGGACCAGGTGGACATTGGTGCCGCCGACGCCCAGGGAGGTCAGCCCGGCCCGGCGCGGGGTGTCGCCCTCGGGCCAGGGCCGGGCGGCGGTGGGGATGTAGAAGGGGCTGGTGTCCAGCTCCAGCAGGGGGTTGGGGGTGCGGAAGTTGGCCAGTGGCGGGATCACCCCGTGCCGGAGCACCAGCAGGGTCTTGACCAGTCCGGCCAGGCCGGAGGCGGCGTCGAGGTGGCCGATGTTGGCCTTGACGGAGCCCAGGGCGCAGTAGCCGGTCCGGTCGGTGTCCTGGCGGTAGGCGCGGGTGGCGCCGTCGAATTCGATGGGGTCGCCCTTGAGCGTGCCGGTGCCATGGGTCTCCAGGTAGCCGATGCTCTCCGCGCCGGCCCCGGCCCGCCGCAGGGCCTGCCGGATGGCGTGGTGCTGGCCCTGGGCGGTGGGCGCGGTGAACGCCTGTTTGCCGGCGCCGTCGTTGCCGATGCCCCAGCCGAGGATGACGCCATGCACGGTGTCGCCGTCGGCGAGGGCCCTGGTCAGCCGTTTGAGGACCACGGCCACCACGCCGGTGCCGCCCACCGTGCCGTCGGCGCCGGCGTCGAAGGCCCGCAGCCGGCCGGACTTGGAGAGGATCGATCCCTTGACGTACCGGTAGCCCAGCACCTGGGGCACATGGACGGCCGTGGCGCCGGCCAGGGCGAGGTCGCAGTCGCCGGACAGCACGGACTGGGCGGCGAGCTGCACCGCCACCAGCGAGCTGGAGCAGGCGCTCTGCACACCGACGGCCGGTCCGGTCAGGCCCAGCCGGTAGGCCGCCCGGCTGGCCGTGAAGTCGGGGTGGTTGCCGACCATGGCCTGCATCCGGGACAGCCAGTCCTCGCCGGTGCCGGCCGGCAGGACGTTGTTGAGCAGATAGGTGTGCAGGGAGTACAGCTGGTAGCCGGTGCTGGCCCAGACGCCCACCCGGGTGCCGTCGCGCTCGTCCGGGTAGCCGGCGTCCTCCAGTGCGTGCTGGGCGCACTCCAGGAACAACCGGTGCTGGGGGTCGGTGAGCTGGGCCTCGCGGGCGCTCATCCGGAAGTGTTCGGCGTCGAAGCCGGCGATGCCGTCCAGGAGTCCGGAGGCGCCGACGAAGTCGGGGGCGCGGTACTGCTCGGCGGGTATGCCGGCCGCGGCCAGTTCCCCGGGGGTGAAGCGGGTGACGCAGTCCCGGCCGTCCCGGATGACGCGCCAGAACTCCTCCCGGGTGTCCGCGCCGGGGAACCGGAAGGCCAGGCCGATGACGGCGAGTCGCCGGTCGTCGTGGGTCATGCGCCACCGCCCGGGGTGCCGGGCAGCTCACGGCCCATGGCGGCCGCCGGGTCCGGGCCGGGGGCCGGGCCGCGTCGGTACAGCAGGGTGAACAGGGCGATACACAGCACCATGGCCAGGCCATGGAAGCCGGCCACCACGGTCAGCGGGGAGAAGCGTTCCAGCAGTGCGCCGCTGATCAGCATGCCCAGCCCGAAGCCGGCGTTCTCGGTGGAGGCGGCCAGGCCGAACAGCCGGCCGCGCTGCTCATCGGGGGCGGACTGCAGCCGGGAGACATAGACGATCTCGGTGAATCCATCGGCGGCCCCGGCGATCAGGGCGGCGATGACGGCCGGTGCCGTGGGCAGTCCGCTGAACACGGCGATAAAGCCCGCCGACATCACACAGGCCCCCAGCGCGAAGCCCCGCTCCCCGGGGATGCCGTCGGCGCCCTTCTTCGCCGGCCGCCCGATCACCTGCTGGGCGAGGATGTTGCCGATGGCCCAGGTGGCCCAGAACTGGCTGATGAACGTGGCCGGATGGTGGGGGTCCAGGTCGCTGGAGTAGATGGGCAGGGCGACATTGTGCGAGGAGGAGCCCAGGCCGTCCACCGCCCGGACCGCGATCATCGCCGCCGGCAGCGGGGCGGTGCGCAGCAGGACGCGGACGGTCAGCGGTACGGGCGGCGCCTGGTCCGCGGCCTGCGGGGCGGCCGCCCGGGTGCGCAGCGGCAGGACGGACAGAATGCCCGCAGAGATCACAAAGCTGATGGCGTCCAGGACAAAGGCGGCCCGGTAGCCGAGCTGGGCCACCACCACACCGGAGGAGGCGAAGCCGGCGATCATCGCCAGGGCGCGTCCGGTCACCAGCAGGCTGTTGGCGCGGGCGCGCTGCCCGGCGCCGACGATCTCGGGGATGCTGCTGCGCAGCGCCACCTGGGAGAGGGTGGCGCAGCCGCCGCCGGCCACCGCCAGCGCGAAGACCAGCGCCACCCGGGCCGTACCGGGGGCCAGCAGCAGGGCCAGCAGCGCCCCGGCCTGGGTGAGGTCGGCGCCCACCATCAGGCGTTTGCGGTCGTACCGGGAGACCAGCCGGCCGCTCAGCCAGCCCGAGGCCACGCTGGTGGCCAGGCGTACGGCCATATAGAGGCCGGCGGTCAGGGCGCTTCCGGTGGCGTGGTAGACGAAGACGTTCAACGCCACCATGTTCAGGTAACTGCCGTACGCCGAGATCCCGTTGCCCGCGAGGAGCAGACGGAAGTGCCTCATGCGCGTTCCTTCCGGTGTGGGGTCCGGTGCCACGTTGATCACGGACCCTCACCCTTGCCGGGTTCGGAGACGGTTTGGAGTCACGCGCATTGGGGACTTGACAGCCGACTGACCGGCGGGGAAGCGGAGTTGGCAAACGGAATCATTGCCAAACCTTGAAGTCGGCCGAGTTCATGGGTTCAATCCGCAGGAGTCCCTCACGGAGCGGAGAAGACCTTGTCCAGTCTCGGTGTGCGAAGCACCAAGTCCTGCCTGTCCCCCCGTGAGCGTGAAGTGCTGGCGTATATCGGCGCGGGACTCACCTACCACCAGACGGCCAGGAAACTGGGTATCAGCGTCCACACGGTCGGCACCTATTTACGGCGCATACGCACCAAGCACTTCGCCCCCACGCTGGCCGACCTGGTGCGGCTGAGCATCGCCGAGGACGTCCGCCCGTTCCGCTGACGGCGGTCCGCCGTACCCCTCGACAGACCCCGGTCCGCGCGCTACGACCCTTATATGTCCAAGCGAACCCGCAAACGCAAATGGCGCCTGCGCAAGAACCGTGCCAACCACGGCCGCAGGCCGGCGTAAGGGAGCGACCCTCAGGCCGCGGGATCCGTCATGGGATCCGCGAGGAGCTCCTCCGGGTCCCGCGGTCCCCAGAGCGCGGTGAGCAGCAGATGCACCGCCATGGCCGCGACCGGCCAGGCCAGCAGCATGCCCTTGGCGCCCAGCCGCAGCGGCGCGTCGAAGACCACGCCCTTGCCCACCGCCCGGGCGTGCGCCGCCACATCGGAGGTGGGGCCCAGCCACATGCCCAGCCGCCAGGCGAGCAGCGAGGCCAGTACGGAGCCCACCGCCAGTCCGGCCACCAGCGGGATCCCGCCCGTCCGGCGCCACCAGAACACCACCGCGGCGCTCAGCGCGCCGAAGCCCAGGCTCAGCAGGGCGAAGACACCGTCCGCGCCGATGGCCTGCTCCCCCTCGGTGTTCCTGAGGTAGACCGCCTTGCCGTCCGAGATCAGCGGCACCCGGGGTGCCAGCCATACCCACAGCAGCCCCAGCAGCACTCCGGCCACGGTGACCGCCACCGCCACCAGCACGGCGGGGAGCAGTTCGGCGCGCAGCGCGGCCGGCTCCCGGCCGGGACGGACGTCATCGTCGGTGGCGGGAGAGGGCGGCGGGGTCTGCGGTGCGCTCACCCCGCCATCGTGCCATGTCACCGCACCGCCGCCCGACGGTAGGCCCAGGTGGCGAGAGCCAGCGAGAGGACGCCCACGGCCGCGCACACCCCCAGGTCGGCGGTGACCAGCGGCCAGTCGGGGCGGGCGTCGAAGCTGTGGGCCAGGGCCTCCACGCCATAGGTGGAGGGCAGCAGGTCGCGTGCCCAGCCGATCGGCCCCGGCAGATGGGAGGCGGGCAGCACGCCCAGCAGCAGCGCCGCCGACATGCCCAACTGGCCGCCCAGGGTGGCCAGTTCCGGCCGGGGGGCGAGCAGGCCCAGGGCCGCGCCCAGCCCGGACAGCGCCGCTCCCGCCAGCGGAACCACCCCGGCCAGCACCCAGAGGTGGGCCAGCGGCAGTTTGAACAGCACACTGCCGGCCACCGCCGTCACCGCGGCGCCGGGCACGGTGAAGGAGGCGTACGCGCCGGCGGCGCCCAGCACCACCGCGGCCGGCGGCACCGGAAGGGTGGCGTAGTGGTCCAGGCCGCCAGTGGCCCGGAGCTGTCCGAAGTACTGGGCAAGCAGGTTGAGCGCGACAAAGGCGACCACCAGCACACTGGAGCCGGCCACCACGGCGCGGGCGTCCTCGCCGCCGGAGACCACCCCGCGCATCAGGATCATGATGCCGATGGACTGGAAGGTCGCCACGAACAGCAGCGGTATCCGCGCCACCCGGGCCCGGGACAGCTGCGCCCGGTAGACCGCCGAGAGCGCGGGCAGCAGCCGCGCCCCGGGCGCCAGCGGGGCCGGCTCCGGCTCCTCGCCCGCGTCCCGGCGGGCGCCGGGCAGTCTGCCGGCCGTGGCCTGTGCGGTTACGGCGCTACCGGACGCGGCGCTACCGGACAACGTGGTCATCCCTTCACCAGTCCCTTGGCCTGACCGCCGCCGAGCGCCAGATAGACGTCCTCCAGACTCGGGGTGGCCAGGGTGAAGTCGTCCAGTGCGGCGAAGGCGGGCCCGCCGGTCACCGCGGCCACCGCGGCGCGCGCCTCGGCCGGGGCGAGCCGCAGCGACCAGCGCCGTCCCGCCTCCTGGGCGCCGCGCCGCAGGGCGGCCACCGCGGGCACGTCCAGCGGGGGTTCGTCCCGCCAGACCAGCTCCACCCGCACCTCGTCGCCCACCAGGGCCTTGAGTCCGGCCGGGGTGTCACAGGCGATGATCCGGCCCGCGTCCAGCACCGCGACCCGGTCCAGCACCGTCTCGGCCTCGATGACGTTATGGGTGACCAGCAGCACCGTGGTGCCCCGCTCGGCGCGGCGGCGGTCGACGGCGGCCCAGACGGCGCGGCGGGCCACCGGGTCCATGCCGGTGGTGGGCTCGTCCAGGATGAGCAGCGGACGGTCGCCCACCAGGGCGGCCGCGAAGCAGGCCAACCGGCGCTGACCGCCGGAAAGTTTCTTCAGGGGCCGGGCGGCGATCGCGGTCAGCCCGAGCTCCTCCAGTACGGCGTCCCGCTCGGCGCGGGCGGTGCGCAGGTCCAGCCCGCGCAGCCGGCCGGTGGTCTCGGCGGCCAGGGCGACGGTCAGCTCGTCCAGGGCGCTGGACTCCTGGCCGAGGTAGCCGATCAGCCGGGCCGCGCGCTCGGGGTGGCGCACCAGGTCATGGCCGAGCAGGCTGATCCGGCCGGCGTCGGGCCGCAGCAGTCCGGTGAGCTGACGGACCAGGGTGGTCTTGCCGGCCCCGTTGGGGCCCAGCAGGCCGAAGATCTCGCCGCGCCGGATGTCCAGGTCGATCTCGTCGGTGGCGCGCACCGCGGGCGTGCCGGGCGTACCCCGGCGGGCCCTCCCGGCCGGATACTCCTTGACCAGGCCGCGCACGCTGCACATCATCGCGTCCTGCCCCAAGCCCGTACTCACGAGCTATGAGGGTACGCGCCCGCCGCCGCGCGGCTTGCCGTGGGGCCCCCGAAACCTAGTCCCCGGCCGGCGCATGCTCCGCCGCCGTCCGCGCGTCGATCTCCCGCCAGAACCCGGCCCGGATCGCATACCGGTCGTGCTCGTCGATCTGGTCGTCCTTGTGTGCCAGCAGCCCGAACCGGGCCGCGTACCGCAGCAGCTCCCCGTCGATCCGGTGCGGGATCCGCGGATACTCCGTGGACAGATGCTGCAACTGTGCCTGGTCGGTGATCCGCTCCGTCCACCGCCGGGCGAACACCTGCCCGACCTCGAAGGGGTCGCCGCTGACCGTGGTGATGTCCTCCTCCCGGTCCGCCCACCGCTGCTCCGCGCTGGTGAGCTGGGCCAGGGTTGGCAGGGCGGCGATCTCCGGGGACTCGCCCAGACCGTTGCCGGGCCCCCGGTCCACCCAGCCCTTGTCCGAGGACCACCGCAGGGTGGCGTTGGTGGCGGGCACCGGGCCGGGGGCGGCGGGCCGGCCCAGCCCGGCCAGGTCCTTGGGGGTGGGTACGGACCGCGCGCCGGCGCCGTCGGCCCGTTCCCCCGCCAGCGCGGCGGGAACGGCGGGCCGTACCCCGTTGCGCCCGGCGGGCCGGGCCTCGGCGGCGGGCGCGGCGGCCCCGGCGGCGGCCGCGGCCGGCTCCGGCAGCGGCGCGGAGAGGATCGCGGCGATCTCCGGCTCCGGCGCGGGCTGCGGGGCGCAGGCGCCGGTGAGCTCCTTGGCCCGTACCGCGCGGGTGATCCAGGTGCGGTCCAGCACCCGGCGTTCGTCCGCCTCGGCGACCAGGTCCTCGGACTGGTTGTAGTCGCCGTCCGCGGCCTGCACCGCCCACAGGTGCACCGCGACGCCGTGTTCCTTGGCGGACATCAGGCCCGGCAGCAGGTCGCCGTCGCCGGTGACCAGCACCACGTCGGAGCAGGCCCGGTTGCGGGCCAGTTCGGTGAGCTCGGCGTGCATGGCCGCGTCCACGCCCTTCTGGCCCCAGCGGCCGTCGCTGCTGCGGGTCAGCGCGCCCAGCCGCACGGTCACCCGGGGCATCACCCGCAGCCTGCGGTGCTCCGGCTGGGGGACCCGGTCGGGGGCGCCGTCGAACCAGTAGATCCGCAGCAGCGGCTGTCGCGTCTCGTCCTCGGCCCGCTCGCGCAGGCCCTGGATGAGGGTCGCATGGTCGACGGTGATGCGGGACCGGGCCGAGTCCCCGGCCAGCAGGCTCGCGGCGGCGCCCAGCAGATACCCGGCGTCCACCAGGACGACGCAGCGGTCCACGTTCCACCCTCTTTCCCTTGTCGTTCCCTGTACTTCGTCAAGGCGGTCGCCCCGGCACGGCGGTGCCCCGGTTGGGTGTCGGCTTTCCCTGGAGTCTGCCCGACCATGCGGGGGTTATCAGTCCGAACTGGATCATCGGCGTGGCGGATACGGCCTGTGGCCGATAAGTCTCGCTGTCACACAGGGTTATGGACCGAAATGCGTGAAGTATCGGCATGTGCCAGGGTGCTGTGCGGGGGTATCAGAGTGGAGGCAAGCACAGTCATGGCCAAGAACAAGAAGCAGGATCGCAGCCAGCAGAAGTCCGCGCCGCAGAAATCGCAGAAGTCGTCGGCGGAGCACCAGGTCGAGCAGCGGATCACCCAGGCCACCCCCGCGGATGTGGCCCGTAAGGACAAGCAGCGCCGTTTCGGCCACAACTGACCGGCGCTCGGACGCACTTCGGGGGCGCGCCCACGGTCCGTAGGCGCGCCCCCGATGCGGGTACCCGGGCTCAGCCCGCCAGGCAGGACGGTCCGAGCAGCACCTTGAGGTCGCCGAAGAGGGCCGGGTCGGGCGTCACCCGGTGCCGGTCCAGCCGCAGCACGGTGGTCTTGCGGGCACCCTGGAGCTTGATGCGCACCTCGGTGGAGCCCTTGTGGTGGGTGAGCACCTGGCCCAGCTTCTCCACCAGCGGCGGGGTGACCTTGACGGTGGGGATGGTGATGACCACCGGGGCGTTGCTGCCCGCGTTGGACAGGTCGGGGACCATCAGCTCCATGGCGACCAGGCGCGGGATGTCCTCCCGCTTGTCCAGGCGGCCCTTGACGAACACCACGGCGTCCTCCACCAGTTGGGTGGAGACCAGCTGGTAGGTGGCCGGGAAGAACATGCAGTCGATGGAGCCGGCCAGGTCCTCCACGGTGGCGATGGCCCAGGCGTTGCCCTGCTTGGTCATCTTGCGCTGGAGGCCGGAGATGATGCCGCCGATGGTGACGATCGCCCCGTCCGCGTGCTCACCGCCGGTGAGCTGGGAGATGGCCGCGTCCGCCTTGTCGTTGAGGACATGCTCGATGCCGAACAGCGGGTGGTCGGAGACATAGAGGCCGAGCATCTCCCGCTCCTGGGCGAGCAGATAGGACTTCTCCCACTCCACATCGGAGAACTCCACGTCCAGCCCGAAGCCGGGGCCCTCGTCGGCGGTCTCGTCGCCCATGCCGCCGAAGAGGTCGAACTGCCCTTCCGCCTCCTTGCGCTTGACGGCCACCACGTTGTCGATCATCGGCTCGTAGTGCGCGGTGAGGCCCTTGCGGGTGTGCCCCATCTCGTCGAAGGCACCGGCCTTGATCAGCGATTCCACGGTGCGCTTGTTGCACACCACCGCCTCGACCTTGTCCAGGAAGTCGGGGAACGAGGTGTACTTCCCCTTGGACTTGCGGCACCGGATGATCGAATCCACCACGTTGGCACCGACGTTGCGCACCGCGGTCAGGCCGAAGAGGATCACATCATCGCCCTGGGCGGCGAAGTTGGCCTCGGACTCATTGACATTGGGCGGCAGGACCTTGATGCCCATCCGGCGGCATTCATTGAGGTAGGTCGCCGACTTGTCCTTGTCGTCCTTGACCGAGGTGAGCAGCGCGGCCATGTACTCGGCCGGGTGGTTGGCCTTGAGGTAGGCGGTCCAGTAGGAGACCAGGCCGTACGCGGCGGAGTGGGCCTTGTTGAAGGCGTAGCCGGCGAAGGGCACCAGCACATCCCACAGCGCCTGGATGGCCTCGTCCTTGTAGCCGTTCTTCCGGGCGCCCTCCTGGAAGATGGTGAAGTTCTTGGCCAGTTCCTCGGGCTTCTTCTTGCCCATGACGCGGCGGAGGATGTCGGCCTCGCCCAGCGAGTAACCGGCGATGATCTGGGCGGCCTTCTGCACCTGCTCCTGGTAGACGATCAGGCCGTAGGTGACGGCCAGGACCTCTTCCAGCGGCTTCTCCAGATCCGGGTGGATCGGGGTGATCTCCTGCTGCTTGTTCTTGCGCAGGGCGTAGTTGGTGTGCGAGTTCATGCCCATCGGGCCCGGCCGGTAGAGCGCGGACACGGCGGAGATGTCTTCGAAGTTGTCGGGCTTCATCAGCCGCAGCAGCGAGCGCATGGGGCCGCCGTCGAACTGGAACACGCCCAGGGTGTCGCCGCGCTGGAGCAGGTCGAAGGTGGTGGGGTCGTCCAGCGGCAGTTCCAGCAGGTCGATGTCGATGCCCTTGTTGGCCTTCACCATCTTCACGGCGTCATCCATGATGGTGAGGTTGCGCAGGCCCAGGAAGTCCATCTTCAGCAGGCCCAGCGACTCACAACTGGGGTAGTCCCACTGCGTGATGGTCACACCGTCGCTGTGCCGGACCCAGACCGGGACATGGTCGGTGATGGTCTCACTGGACATGATCACGCCGGCCGCGTGCACACCCATCTGCCGCACCAGGCCCTCCACACCGCGCGCGGTGTCGATGACCTTCTTCACATCTGGCTCGTTCTCGTACATCCCACGCACCTCGCCCGCCTCGCTGTAGCGCGGGTGGCTGGGGTCGGTGATGCCGGAGAGCGGGATGCCCTTGCCCAGGACGTCGGCGGGCATGGCCTTGGTGATGCGGTCGCCCATGGCGTAGGGGTAACCCAGCACCCGGGCCGAGTCCTTGATGGCGTTCTTGGCCTTGATGGTGCCGTAGGTGCCGATCATGGCGACCTTGTCGGCGCCGTACTTCTCGGTGACATACCGGATCACCTCACCGCGCCGGCGCTCGTCGAAGTCGATGTCGACATCGGGCATGGAGACGCGCTCGGGGTTGAGGAACCGCTCGAAGATCAGGCCGTGCGGGATCGGGTCGAGGTCGGTGATGCCCATCGCGTAGGCGACGATCGAACCGGCCGCGGAACCACGCCCCGGGCCCACCGCGATGCCGTTCTTCTTGGCCCACATGATGAAGTCGGCCACCACCAGGAAGTAGCCCGGGAACCCCATCTGGATGATGACGTCCATCTCGTACTCGGCCTGCTTCTGCCGGTCCTCGGGGACGCCGCCGGGGAAGCGGCGGGCCATGCCCCGCTTGACCTCCTCCTGGAACCAGGTGACCTCGGTGTAGCCGTCCGGCACATCGAACTTGGGCATCAGGTCGCGCTTCTCGAACCAGCCGGTGGTGTCGACCTGCTCGGCGACCAGCAGGGTGTTGCGGCAGCCCTCCTGCCAGGCGTCGGAGGAGTCGACCGCGTACATCTCGTCCGTCGACTTCAGGTAGTAGCCGGAGCCGTCGAACTTGAAGCGGTCCGGGTCGGAGAGGTTCTTGCCGGTCTGGATGCACAGCAGGGCGTCGTGCGCGCCCGACTCATGGGCGTAGGTGTAGTGCGAGTCATTGGTGACCAGCGGCGGGATGCCCAGCTTCTTGCCGATCTCCAGCAGCCCGTCGCGGACCCGGCGCTCGATCTCGATGCCGTGGTCCATCAGCTCCAGGAAGTAGCGGTCCTTGCCGAAGATCTCCTGGTACTCGGCGGCCGCCTTGTACGCCTCCTCGTACTGGCCCAGGCGAAGCCGGGTCTGCAGCTCGCCGGAGGGGCAGCCGGTGGAGGCGATCAGACCCTCGGACCACTGGGCCAGGGTCTCCTTGTCCATCCGGGGCCACTTGGTCAGCCAGCCCTCGGCGTAGGCGTCCGAGGAGAGCCGGAAGAGGTTGTGCAGGCCGGTCCGGTTGGCCGCCCAGATGGTCTTGTGGGTGTAACCGCCGGAGCCGGAGACATCATCGCGCTTCTGGTGCGGCTGGCCCCACTGGATGCGCCGCTTGTTGCGCCGGGACTCGGGGGCCACATAGGCCTCGATGCCGATGATCGGCGTGACGCCGGCCTTCTTGGCCTGGTGGAAGAAGTCATAGGCGCCGTGCAGGTTGCCATGGTCGGTCATGGCGATATGCGTCATGCCCATCTCATTGCAGGCATTGAACATGTCCTTGAGCCGCGCGGCACCGTCCAGCAGCGAGTACTGGGTGTGAACGTGCAGGTGCGTGAAGGGCGGCTTGCTCACGACGGGAGACCTCCGGCGGCGGACGGGTGACGGCAGGCAATGAAGGTTACCGGCCGCGCCTCAGGGGGCCGGGCCGCACCGACAGCCGCACGCTTCAAGGCGACCATACGAATGCATATTCGAGTAGCGGATGCCCCGGAGCCGCCCTTTAGGCGCGGCTTACCGCAAGCCATGACAGACTCGATTCCTATGGACATATCGGCGGCACGATGGCGCGCCCTGCGCGCGGCGCTGTTCACGGCGCTGTGCGTGCTGCTGTCCACCGCCTGCCAGGTCCTGCTCTCCGGCCGCCCGCTGCCCCTGCCCCCGGTGGCCGCCGCCGGCGCCGGCATCTTCGCCCTGGCCTACGCCCTGGCGGGCCGCGAGCGCGGCTACTGGCGGATAGCCGCCCTGCTCATCCCGCTGGAGCTGGCGGCCGGCGCGGCGCTCAGCACCGGCCAGGACACCTGTTACGACCGGGCGGGCCATCCGCTCCCCGGCGCCCTCACCCTGATCTGCGGCGGCCGGCTGGGCACCCCGCTGGCGCACTCCATGGCCGCCATCCCCTGGCTGCTGCCGGCCGCCCATCTGGCGGTGGCCCTGCTGGCCGCCGCCTGGCTGCGCCGCGGCGAGGCCGCCCTGGCCGGGCTGCTGCGCACCGCGGCCGCCGCGGCCTTCCGCCCGCTGCGGCTGGTGACCTCACCCCTGGCCCCTGACGAGCGGGTGCGCGCCCGGCCCGTCCACCGCTCCCGCACCCCGCTCCCCCGCCCGCTCCTGCTCCACTCCGTCGTACGGCGCGGACCTCCGCCGGCCCCGGCAGCCTCGGCTGCCCTCGGCTGACCGGAAACCCGCCTCAACACGGAGATCAAGAGACACCATGAGCAAGCGCAACAACTGGGACAACAAGCAGTCCGCCCGCGACCGGCTGCGCGCCGAGCGCGAACGCCAGGCCAAGAAGGACAAGACCAGGCGGCAGCTGCTGGTCGGCGGCGGAGTGGTGGCCGTGCTGGCCATCGCGGCCGGCATAGGCGTGGCCGTCAGCCAGCTGGGCGGTGGCGGCGGCAGCGCCCACTGGACCGCGGCCGCGGACAAGACCCTGGTCAAGCCCGCCAACACGGCCGGCGACCAGGGCACCCAGGTGGTCATCGGCGACAAGAACGCCAAGCACACCCTGGAGATCTACCAGGACATGCGCTGCCCGATCTGCTCGGTCTTCGAGCAGAACGTCGGTGACACCATCGGCAAGGACATCAAGGACGGCAAGTTCAAGGTCCAGTACACGATCGGCACCTTCCTGGACAAGGGCTTCGGCGGCACCGGTTCCAAGGCCGCGCTCAGCGCCCTGGGCGCCGCCCTCAATGTCAGCCCGCAGGCGTTCTCCGACTACAACAAGGCGCTCTACGCCAAGGACAACCACCCCGAGGAGACCAAGGACTCCTACTCCAGCACGGACACCCTGCTGAAGGTCGCCGACCAGGTGCCGGCGTTGAAGGACAACGCGCAGTTCCAGAAGAACGTCAAGGACGGCACCTTCGACAAGTGGGCCCTGGAGATGTCCGCCACCTTCGACAAGGCCAAGGACGTCTCCGGCACCCCCACCATCAAGCTGGACGGCAAGAAGATCGAGGTGGACTCCCCCAACGGCAAGGGTGCGCCGATGACCCCGGAACAGTTCAACCAGGCCATCGACCCCCTCCTGAAGTCCTGACCCGGTAGCTCCCCCGTCCCCTCCACGATGCCGAACCGTGACACGACAATTGCGGCGTGTCGTGGCACACTTCCGCATCATGAAGGGGACGGGAGTTCGGTTGCGGGCGCTGCGCGCCACGCTCTTCACCGCGCTCTGCGTCACCCTCTCCGCGGCCTCCCACATCCTGCTCTCCCGGATGCCGCTCCCCCTGACCACGGTGGCGGCGCTCTCCGGCCTCTACTTCTGCATATCCTTCGCCCTCGCCGGCCGTGAGCGCGGCTACTGGCCGATAGCCGCCCTGCTCATCCCGCTGGAACTGGCCGCCGACACCGTCTTCACCACCGGCCAGCAGGCGTGTTACGGCCCCGGCGGCGGCCCGGTCTCCGGCCCCCTGCACTCCCTGGGCATCGACCTGGTCTGCCATGGCGGCCCCGTGGGCACCCCGCTGGCCCGGATGGCCGCCGCCCCGGACAGCCCGGCCCAGATCATCGGCTCCGCCGGCCCCTGGCTGCTGCTGGCCGTCCATATCGCCGTAGGCCTGCTGGCCGCCGGCTGGCTGCGCCGCGGCGAGGTCGCCCTGGCCCGGCTGATGCGAGCGGTCGCCGCCTCCGCCTTCCGCCCCCTGCGGCTGGCCGTCGCCTTGCGCGCCCCGGTACGCCCCGCGAACCCGGGCATCCGCCCAGCCCGCGATACCTTCCGCCTTCGCGCGCTCCCCCTGCTCATCCACTCCGTGGTACGGCGCGGACCTCCGGTGGCTCTTGCCGCCTGAGCGTCCCAACACCCGTATATCCACCCGGAGAAGACATCACCATGAGCACCCGCAACAACTCCCAGAACAAGCAGGCCGCCCGCGAGCGGCTGCGCGCCGAGCGCGAACGCCAGGCCAAGAAGGACAAGACCAGGCGGCAGCTGCTGGTCGCCGGCGGCGTGCTGGTCGTCCTCGCGGTCGCGGGCGGCATCGGCGTGGCGGTCACCCAGATGAACAACGGCGGCGACAGCCACTGGAAGGCCGCGGCCAGCAAGACGCTCGTCAAGCCGGCCAACACCACGGGCGACAACGGTGACGAGATCATCATCGGCGACAAGAACGCCAAGGAGACCCTGACCATCTTCGAGGACCCGCGCTGCCCGGTGTGCTCGGGCTTCGAGCAGAGCGTGGGTCCGCTGGTCCGCCAGGACATGAAGAGCGGCCGCTTCAAGGTCCGTTACATCCTGGCCAACTTCATCGACGACAACCTCCCGGGCACCGGCTCCAAGAACGCGGTCAGCGCCCTCGGTGCCGCGCTCAACGTCAGCCCCGAGGCCTTCCTCGACTACAAGGAAGCCCTCTACTCCAAGAAGAACCACCCCGACGAGCAGGACGACGCCTTCTCCGACGACCAGAAGCTGCTCGACATCGCCCAGCAGGTCCCGGCGCTGAAGGGCAACGCAGGCTTCGAGAAGAACGTCAAGGACCATGTCTACGACCGCTGGGGCCTGGAGATGGGCAAGCTCTTCGGCAAGGACGGCGTCAACGGCACCCCCGCCCTGCTGCACGGCAAAAAGCAACTGACTGTGCCCGGTCCCGACGGCCACCCCGTACCGCCGATGACCCCGGACATCTACAACTCTGTAATGAACAAGGAGTTCGGCCCGCAGAAGAAGTAGCGAATAATGCAACTGGGCGGACAACCCAAGCATAGATTGTCCGCCCAGTTCTGTTACGCAAACTCAGGCGGTCGGCAATTAACGGCTACCTCACGCCCGGCAAGGACCCGAAGAAGAGCAAATTGCCCCGCAGAGGGCATCACCCTCTCCAACGAACCCGCAGATACCTCATCAAGCCACTTCACGCGAGATCATTCGCAAGGGCCACTCTCAAAGAAGTAATCGACACCCTGGTCCTTATTCGACATGCGCCAGAGAGCAACCTTGTGGCCAGCCCTCTGAACCCACTTCTGCCAGGAGTAAATAGTCCCGTCTGAATCCACGAACGACCAGGGTGCGCACCAGTTGTGGCTTACCTCGGCCTTACTGGGGCTAGCACTGGCCGTGGAAGCCGAAGCTATCCCAAGCCCTGCCGCAAGAAGCCCCGCAGTTACTCCACCAGTCACCCAACGACCTACACGATTACGCAATTTCTACCCCTTCCTTTCCCGTCCTCACTCGCCGCCGATTTGCGGCAACCGAAAAGTAGCAACACCCCTGCGATCTGGGCGACCGGTTTCCGGCCAATGTGAACTTTCGATCCAGCCACGCTGCACCCTTTATAGCTAGCCACACAAAATATCAAGGTTGATTTCGGACACCACAGATCCTCAGCCGAGATCGAGCAGCATCACGTCATGGACAACCGCGCCCTCCCAGGGCCGCGCCTCACCAACCTTGCGGTACCCCCAAGCCCGGTAAGCGGCCAACGCCGCCTCGCTGTCCTGACGGACATTGAGCAGCACCCGTTCCGTCCCGGCATCCTGGAGCAGGGATTCATGCAGGCGGCGCGCCACACCCCGCCGGCGCCATGACGCGCGCACGGCGAGTTCCATAAGCCCGAAGGTACGGTGCCCGTCCTCGTGCCTCATCTCCTCGGGCACGGGCGCGAGGAGTTGGTCCCACCAGCCCGTGTTGGCGCCGAGCGGGTAGCCGTATGCCATGCCGATGGGCTCACCCTCGGCGGTGCGGGCCAGAGTGGCCCGGAAGGTGCGTTTGCGGGTCTGGGAGCGGAAGCGCCGGAAGGTGGCCGCGACTTCGTTCTCGGTCTCGTTGTAGGGCGGCTCGGCGAATACTTCGGCGTAGACGAGCCGGATGGCATCCTCGGCTTGCATGGCGGCGTCCCTGTCCATGCGTTCAACCTTGAATGGGCCCTGCTGTGTCATGAAGAGTTCCCCCGGAGAGTCACCACCAACACCCTGCCCGACGCACCGGTCTGCCGAGGTCGCCCATCAGATTTCGTATGGATCTTCATCCATGCCAATGCTGATGCGATGCAGTACATCCCGAAGACCTGAGGGCGCCTTGGTCAATTCCCGCCCCCTACTGGCCACCTTTTCCAGCAAGTTGAGGGTCACCACTGAAGACATCTCAGCGAGAACCGGTAAAAGCTTTCCCGCCTCTTCCTCTGCCTCGCGCCAGGAACTGGCCTCCAGAAGGCAGTCCAGGAGTCGCACGGATGCGACGTTTCCATACCCCACATGCGCCTCCGACCAGAACTCCATCGCACGCACAAGAACGGGAATGGCTTCGCGCCACCGCCCGGTGACATGGAGTGCCCGGCCTTGCTGCCGGTCTATTTCCCTTTCGGTTACCCACCACGCCCAGTAGGGCTCATCATCCGGCCCGCTGTCCTGCAGCAAGGACCGCGCGCGATCGAAAGAGCGAGCCGCCTCGGAGGGTTGTCCCGATGCCGCCAGACCTTGCGCCTCTCTGGCCCGAAACATCGCCTCTACTCTAGGGGTCAGAGCGTGCCGCTCGATAACGGAGCGCGCAATGGCCAACTCCTCCCGCGAGCGCCCGGTCCACCCGGCCAGCATCCCCATGTTCTGAAGCGTGATGAGCTCCACGGACCGGTCACGGGAAAGCTGCGCGAGGAATAGTGCCTCCTGATTGAATCTGCGCGACGCCGTGAACTTCCCTTCATTGAACAACGCCCACCCGGCAATCTCCGCCAACTCGGCCGCTGCCGACTGGACATCGCGCTCACACTTGGCCGTTACACAGGAGCCGTCACCCAGGCGCCGGTGCACGGTCTTGAACGAGCGAGCGGCCATTTCGGCGATCGGAAGGCCGTGCATCTCGTTGTCGAGAGCGACCAGGCGCGCCGACATTCGGCGAATGCCATGCGCGAATTCGTCGCCCCTCGCCACACTCAGACCAGGTGGGCGGTCGCGCTTCGCCAACTCCACGGCCGCACAGGGCACCTTGAGATCGGCGATCGTCACACCCAACGCCTGAGCGATGAAAGGCAGCCACTCCCGTGGTGTGCGCCTGCCCAGTTCATACCGGCTGATCTCCTTGCGGCCGATCGAGTCCGCACTGAGGCCCGCTATACGGCACGTCTCGCGTCCCAGGCGTGCCTGACTCCACCCTCGCTCATCGCGGAGACGTCGGATGTTGGCCCCGATGACACTCCCCATGCCCCCATTCTGGCCGACAGTAGGCCGACGGCGGGCGGACATTGGGCGGCTGGACGGTCAACCCGTGGGACGGAAGGTTGAGCGCCAACAAGCACGTACCCCCGCGACGGGTGAGCGTCCGGGGGCGTGGCCAACGCTAACGAGGAGCGCTGACATGCTCGACCCTATCCGCCGCCGGCTCTGCAAAGCCAGGCCGTCCCGCAGGGCTGCCATCGGGCTCGCCCTGGTCCCTATGGGCACCTCCGTCGTCGGCCACCACGGCATCAACCTGCTCTCCTCCCAAGGAGGGGAACGATGAGCCGCCTTGTCGCCGGGTTCGCACGATGGCGCATCATCACGCACAAGATCCCCGGCAACCCACTTGCCGCCCACGAGCTGGAATGCCTGGGCTGCGCCGAACGCTCCGGCCCCGGCGCCGACTTCAACAGCTGTCGCAGCTGGGCCTTCGAGCACACGGGCCGCAACTCCGGCCATGACACCTACCGCGAGATCGTCCACAGGTACTGGCAAACGCAGCTCATGGAGTGAGGGGCTACCAGCGAAACGGGCCCGCAACTGCGGGCCCTCACGCCGCCATTAGCCCCGCCCCCGTACCGTAACCGCCTGCCCGCGATCTCAGTGGATCCAGGCAGTTCAAAGAAACCGGGGGGGGCGGGATGATGCGCCTTGAAGCCGCCGGCAAGCGCTATGGCAGAGGCGGTTGGGTGCTGCGTGGCGTCAACGCGGAACTCGCCCCCGGCGAAGTCATAGCCTTCACCGGCGGCAACGGCTCCGGCAAGTCGACCCTCCTGCGGATGCTGGCCGGGCTCACCCGCCCCACCAGCGGAACGGTCACCGGCCGCCCGGCAACCATCGGCTATGTACCGGACCGCTTTGCGCCGGTGGAACGCCTCACCGCCACCGCCTACTTGACACATATGGGGCGCATACGGGGGCTGCCCACCCACCTCGCCACCACCCGCGCCGGCGAGCTGCTGGAGCGGCTGGCGCTCGCGGGCGGGGCGGATGCCCCGCTGCGCACCCTGTCCAAGGGGAACGCCCAGAAGGTGGCGCTGGCCCAGGCGCTGCTGGTGCGGCCGGAGTTGCTGGTGCTGGACGAGCCCTGGTCGGGGCTGGACGCCTCGGCGCACCAGGTGCTCGCCGAGATCATCACCGAGGTGGCGGACGCCGGGGGCACCGTGGTGTTCACCGATCACCGGGAGGCGGTCACCCGCGCAAGGGCGTCGCGTGCCTACGCGGTCGGCGGCGGGCGGGTCACGCTCCAAGAGGCCGCGGAACGACGGCCGGTGGCCGAGGTCGTACTGGCCGAGCCCGGCACCGGTGCCCGCGCGCTGGACTGGCGAGCAGTTGAGGGAGTGCTTGCCGTGCGCGCCGAGGATGCGCGCATCACCCTCACCGTGGACGACGTGCACGCCGACGCCCTGCTCCACCTCGCCCTGCGGCACGGCTGGTCCGTGGTGGGTGTGACCCGGGAGACGGACCGTTGATCGCGCTGATTCGCTACACCTTCGCCACCACCCTCCATACCCAGCGCTATCTGCCCCCGGTGTTCCTGTTCCTGGGGCTGCTGGCGGTGCTGACCGTCAGCGGCGGCGGGGCGCTGCCGGCCGCCTACGCCTCGGCCGCCGGGGCGCTGTTCGTCTGCTCGGCCTGGCTGACCACGGCCGTGCTGGGCGTGGACGACCCGGCGCAGCGCGCCATCGTCGTGGTCAGCGCGGGGCGTTCGCTGAGAGTGATGCTCGCCTCGGTGGCCACGGTGCTGCTGGGCTGTCTGGTGCTGATGGCGGTCGGGCTGGTCTTTCCGCTGGCGGTGGGGAGTTACCGCCTCACCCCGGCGGATCTGCTGCTGGGCGTGGCGGCTCAGCTCACCGGTGCGTGCACCGGTATCGCCATCGGGCTGCCCTGCTCGCGCCTGCTCTTCCGGCGGCAGGGGTATGCGCTGCTGACGGCCGTCACGCTGGTGATGGGCACCCTCTTCACCCGGGGCCTGCCGCCGGTGAACCGGCTGCTGGAGCTGATGGCGACATCCAACGACGCCACGAGGCTGCTGGCGCCCGGGGCGGCGATGCTGCTGATCGCCGCCGCGGTGCTGGCGGCGGCGACGGCGGTCACCCATGTGCTGGTGGTGCGGAAACCCTAAGCAATGGGGCGCTGCGGGGAGGGTTTCCCCACCCCTGTTGGCTCCGCACTGTGCGGGGCGTCAGCGTGCGAACTTTTCGATCGCCGCTGGGGTGACGGGGGTGAAGAAGTTGACCAGGTTGCCGTCGGGGTCACGGAACAGCAGCGACCGGTTGCCCCAGGGCATCGTGGTGGGCTCGCTGACGAAGTCGGTGACAAAGCCGGTCAGGTTCCGGTGAACGCGGTCCACGTCATCGACGAGGAACTCGGTGATCACGCTGTGGTTGGCCGCCGGGCGGGCGGAGCCCGGGGCGAACAGCGGGACGGTGCGGGTGCCGGCGATCGCGAGGGTGGCGCCCGTGGTCCTGAGTTCGGCGAAGTCCTCGGTGGCCCATGCCGCCCGCACCCCGGTGGCTCGCTCGTAGAACTCGACGAGGCGCGCTACATCGCCGGTGATGATGCGGATCGAGACAAAGTCCATGGGAATCTCCTTGGCTGTGCTGAAGCTGTGCTGGAGCTGTGCTGGAGGCGTGCACAGCGCAGGCTAGGAGAAATAGCGGACAGAATCGGTCCTGTATTCGCGTTAGGTTGATGCCCATGCCTCGACCCACCGGCCGCGTGCTGACGCTCCTGGAACTGCTGCAGTCGGGCGGCACCCGGACGGTGGCCGAGCTGGCCGACCGGCTCGGCGTCGAAGGGCGCACCGTGCGGCGGTATGTGGACCAGCTGATCGACCTGGACGTGCCCGTGGAATCGGTGCGCGGTCGCTACGGCGGGTACCGGCTCGCCCCCGGCTACCGCCTGCCTCCGCTCATGCTCAGCGATGACGAGGCGCTGGCCGTGCTGCTCGGCCTGGTCGCCGGCCGGCGGGCAGGGCTGACGACCACGGAGCAGACGGCAAGCGAGACGGCCTCGGCGAAGATCCGGCGGGTGCTGCCCAAGCACATCGCCCGCCGGCTCGACACACTCCTGGCAGCTCTCTCCTTCACGGATCAGCCCGGTGATTTCGACACCCCGGACGCCGGGGTCCTGCTCACCGTCGCCGATGCGGTGCGCCACCGCCGGCCGGTCTCCATCCGCTACACCGACCGTGACGGACGGCGCAGTGAACGCACGCTGCACGCGTATGGGGTCGTCGCCCATGCGGGCCGGTGGTACGTCACGGGCCAGGACGCCCGGATCGGCGAGGACCGGACCTTCCGGCTCGATCGCATCGCGGACGCGCGGACCCTGCCCGGCTCCTTCGAAGCGCCCATGGGGCCCGGTCCGGCACAGCGGGTGTTGTCCGGGTTCGCCACGGCCGAGTACCGGCATGCGGTGACCTTGCGGATCCAGGGGACGGTTGAGCAGATCCGCGCCCACCTTCCCGCCGGCATCGCGAGCCTGGCGGAGTACGCGCCCATGGCGGGCGAGGACCGGGCGGCCGAGCGCTGGCTGCGCGTCGAGCTGCGGGCGGAGCGGCTCGACTGGCTGCCTCCGGTACTCGCCGCGCTCGACCGGCCGTTTGTCATCGAGCGCCCCGATGAACTGCGCGACCTCGTCATCGCGCTCGCCGACCGCCTCGCCTCCCACGCCCGTCAAGCCTGACGCGGCGCGGCCCACGACCTGCCCCCACACGGGCCGTGCCGACGTCAACTCCCACGAGGCCGGGCATGCTTCGAAGCGCCGGCCATCGCCCCGTACCGCGCGCCCGTGGTGAGGAGCGGGCCAACTCCGGTCGGGCCGGTCAGGGTTGGGGCTGCCCCTCCCGAAGCCCCGCAACACACAGCAGAACACGGCCGCTTTACCAATCCATTAAGGTGAGCCCCCGTGAACGATCACCCCCGCACCCCCCGCATATCCCGCCGTGCCGCCGTCACCGGCGTCGGCATCGGCGCGGCGGCCACCGCCCTCGCGCTCAGCACCGCCGGCCCCGCCCGGGCCGGCGAGGCCAGGAACGAGGCCCAGAACAACGCCAAGCCCGCCTTCCTGCACGGCGTCGCCTCCGGCGACCCCCTGCCCGACGGCATCCTGCTCTGGACCCGGGTGACCCCGGCGCCCGACGCGGTGCCCGGCTCCGGGCGGGGACCCGCGGTCGAGGTCGGCTGGCAGGTGGCCGAGGACGCCGGCTTCCGGCATGTTGTCGCCCGGGGCGAGGTCACCACCTCGGCCGCCGCCGACCACACCGTCAAGGCGGACGTCCGCGGACTGCGCCCGGCCACCGACTACTTCTTCCGCTTCACGGCGGGCGGCGTCAACTCCCCGGCCGCGCGCACCCGTACCGCGCCCGCCGCCGACGCGGCCGCCGACCGGCTGCGGTTCGGGGTGGTGTCCTGCGCCAACTGGGAGTCGGGGTACTTCTCCGCGTACCGCCATCTCGCCGCCCGTCGCGACCTGGACGCGGTGCTGCACCTGGGCGACTACATCTACGAGTACAAGTCGGGTGAATACCCCGCCGCCAAGTATGTGGTGCGTCCGCACCAGCCCACCCACGAGATCATCACGCTGGCCGACTACCGGACGCGGCACGGGCATTACAAGACCGACCCGGACCTGCAGGCGCTGCACCACGCGCTGCCGGTGATCGCCATCTGGGACGACCATGAGTTCGCCGACAACGCCTGGTCGGGCGGGGCGGTGAACCACACCCCGGGCGCGGAGGGCGAGTGGGCGGCGCGGGTGGCGGCCGCCAAGCAGGCGTACTTCGAGTGGATGCCGGTGCGCCCGTCGGTGGCGGGCACCACCTACCGGCGGCTGCGCTTCGGCCGCCTGGCCGATCTGCACCTGCTGGACCTGCGTTCCTTCCGCAGCGAGCAGGCGAAGAAGGGCAGCGGGGCGGTGGACGGAGCCGAGCGCACCATCATCGGACGCGCCCAACTGGACTGGCTGAAGCAGGGGTTGGCGGCCTCGGACACCACCTGGCGGCTGGTGGGCAACCCGGTGATGATGGCCCCGGTGGCCTTCGGCGCCCTGCCGGCCCATCTGCTGGGGCCGCTGACCAAGCTGCTGGGGGCGCCGGCCGAGGGCATCACCGCCAACACCGACCAGTGGGACGGCTATACACACGACCGGCGGGAGCTGCTGGACCACCTCAGCGGGCACGCCATCGGCAACACGGTGTTCCTGACCGGGGACATCCATATGGCCTGGGCCAATGATGTTCCCCGGCAGGCGGCCACCTACCCGCTGCTGTCCGGGTCGGTGGCCACCGAGTTCGTGGTGACCTCGGTGACGGCGGACAACCTGGACGAGACCCTGCACGTCCGCCCGCACACGGTTTCACTGGCCGCCGAGACGGCCGTCAAGGCGGCCAACCGGCATGTGAAATGGGTGGACATGGACTCGCATGGTTATGGCGTGCTCGATGTCACCGCCGAGCGGGCGCAGATGGACTACTACGTGCTGGCCGACAAGCGGGATGCCGGCTCGGCCTCGTCCTGGGCGCGTTCCTACCGGACGGTCTCGGGCAGCCAGCGGGTGGAGCGGGTCAAGTCGCCGGTGGCGTAGGGGCGTTCTCCGGCGGCGCGGGCGGCGCGGCCGGAGCGGAGGTACGGGGCCGGGGTACGGCGGGCAGCAGCGTATGCATCCGGCGTGTGCTGCGGCGGTGCTGGATCACCGACAGACCCGCCACCGCGGCCCCCAGCACCAGCCAGCCGGCCGGGCCGGCGGTCATCACCACCCCGGTGAGCAGGGGCGGTCCGGCGGACTTCTGGATGGACTGCGACATTCCGGCCGCCCCCAGATAGGCGGCCCGGGCCTCCGGCGGCGCCAGTGAGACCGCCAGCTCCCAGGAGCTCACCGAGCGCATCAGCTCGGCCAGGGTGACCAGCAGGGCGGCGGCGAGCAGCAGGGCCGCCGCCGGCCAAGTCCCGCCCCAGGTGGCCAGGGCCACCGCCGCGCAGCAGGCCGGCAGCAGGGCGCCATAGCGCAGCACCGCCCGGGCGGCCTGGTACGGGCCCTCGGCACGGGCGGAGACCCGCAGTTGGAGAAGGACCACCAGCACGGTGTTGACGATCAGGAAGGCAGGGACCAGGGCGTGCGGCGCCCGGGTGCGGTCCACCAGCCACAGCGGCAGGCCGACATTGAGGATGGAGTCGTCGATGTTCAACGGGATGTCCAGCAGGACGAACAGCAGATAGCCGCGGTCGCGCCAGGGGCCGGCGGAAGGGCCGGCCGGCTGCCGGCCCGGGGCGGCGCCGGGGTCGGCCGGTTCCCGGGTGCGCCACACCAGAGCCGCGGCCAGGACGAAGGACAGGGCGTCGCCCAGGATCAGGGCCTGGTAGGCGTCCCGGGTGCCCACCGCCAGGCCGAGGGCGGCCAGGCCCGCGCCCACCCCATAACCCGCGTTGGCCACGCTGCGGAACAGCGCCTGATAGGTGCCGCGCCGCTCCCCCGCCACCCGGGTGGCGAACAGCATCTCCAGGGTCTTGGCCGCCCGGTCGCCCAGCGAGGTCAGGGCGACCAGCGGCAGCAGGACCTCGAAGCGGGTGCAGGACAGGAGCAGGAGGAGGGCGGCCAGCCGGAGCAGATGACAGCCGATCAGCAGGGCGCGTACCGGGAAGCGGCCGGCCAGCCGCCCGGCCAGCGGGGAGCCGGCTATGCCGGCCACCCCGGCCACACCCAGCAGCACCCCGATCCGCTGGGGGCCCAGATGGGCCACAAAGGTGAGATAGAGGACCGAGGAGGCGGCCCACAGCCCGGTTCCGGTGCGGTCCAGGCCCTGGGCGAACAGCATGATCCGGGCGTCGCGGCCGCCCGGTGGATTGCGCAGCTGTGTCATCAGGCCCGTCATGACCCGCCCCCCGAATGTATCTCGACATCAAGAAACCTGGAGCAGCCTGCCCCGAGATAATCTCGATGTCAAGATACTTGAGGTCAACAGACCTGGCCCCGGCCCGCGCATCCGCCTACAGGGAGTCCAGGAACCCCAGCGCCACCCGCCAGGCGGAGTCCGCCGCCTCCTTGTCGTGGTCCGGCAGCTCGGGATCGGTGAACAGGTGTCCGGCGCCCGGGTAGCGGTAGATCTCCACATCCGCCCCGGCCCGCCCCATCCGCAGATACCAGGCGTTCAGCCAGTCGTGCGGCTCAAAGGGGTCCGGGTCCGCGACATGCAGCTGCACCGGCAGCCCGTCCATCGCGGCGTCCTCCGGAAGGTCGGAGGTGCCATGCAGAAGCAGCAGGCCACGCGCCTTCTCATCGCCCAGCGCCAGGTTCTGCGCAATGGAGCCGCCCAGCGAGAACCCCGCGTAGACCAGCCCCTGTTCGGACAGCGGGGCCACCGCCTTCACCGCGCGGCGCAGCAGTTCCTCCCGGCCGATCTCGTCCTTGATGGCCATGCCGTCCTCGACGGTCTCGGCGGTACGCCCCTCATAGAGATCCGGTACATGCACCTCATGGCCGGCCGCGCGCAGCCGCTCGGCGGCCGCGTGGACGGCCGGCCGCAGGCCGTAGGCCGAATGAAAAAGGACAATCGTGGTAGGGGACGCCACTGGGGTCACTTCCTTAGCTGGATCAGCTGGATCGCGGGCCACCCATCGTGCCAGCTGCCCACTGGTTGCCACTGGTCGGAAGGGGCTGAGGCTCCATGGAGGACATATTGCGCCCCCTGGCGGTGGTCGGCGCGGCGGTGCTGATCACCCTGGTGGCGGGCTGGGCGGCCGACCGCGCGCTGCGGAGGCTGGACGCCCGGCACCCGGAGACCCCCCTGTGGGATCTGCTGCGCCGGGCCCGGCGGCCGCTGCGGGTGGTGCTGTGCGTGGCCATCCTGCGCGGCGGCTATGAGTCCGCGCAGGTCACCCGGGGGCATGAGACGGTCGTCGGCCAGGTGCTGACGCTGCTGCTGATCGGGGCCTGCGCCTGGCTGGCGATCCGGGTGGCCGCCGCCCTGGTGGAGTCCGGGTACGCGCGTTACGCGGCCGGGGTCGCCCGGGATCCGGCCCGGCTGCGCCGGGTGCGCACCCAGGTCACCCTGATCCAGCGGATCGTCACCGCGGCGGTGAGCGTGGTGGCCGTGGCGGCCATGCTGCTGACCTTCCCGGCCATGCGGGCGGCCGGCACCTCGCTGCTGGCCTCGGCGGGGCTGCTGGGCATCGTGGCCGGTATCGCCGCCCAGTCCACGCTGGGCAACCTGTTCGCCGGGCTGCAGATCGCCTTCGGCGACATGGTGCGCATCGGCGACACGGTGGTGGTCGGCGGCGAGTGGGGCACCGTGGAGGAGATCACGCTCACCTATCTGGTGGTGGCCACCTGGGACGAGCGCCGGATCACCATGCCGGTCTCCTACTTCACCGGCCGTCCCTTCGAGAACTGGTCGCGCGGCGACCCCCGGATGACCGGCACCGTCTTCCTCCACCTCGACCACTCGGCGCCCCTGGACCTGATGCGCGAGCACCTGGAGGAGCTGCTGCGCGGCTGCGCGGAGTGGGACGGCCGGGCCTGGAGCCTGGCGGTCACCGACACCACGCCCACCACCATCCAGGTAAGGGCCCTGGTCACGGCCAAGGACGCCTCCGACATCTGGACCCTGCGCTGCCTGGTGCGCGAGCGGATGGTGGAGTGGCTCCGCCGGGAGCACCCCTATGCGCTGCCCCGGGTGCCGGTGGCCGACGCGGCGGTGCGCGACCGGCGGCGCAAGCGGCCGCAGACCCCGCCCGAGGCGGAGGACATCGGGCCGGGCCCCGGCTCGTCCTGAGCGGCCCCGCCGGTCCCCACCGCCTCAGCCGGCCCGCAGGCTGCGGACGTCCAGATGTCGCAGCACCCGGTCCACCACCTCAGGGTCCGCGCCCGGCTCGCTGCGCGCGGCCCGTACCTCGTGCCGGGCCGCGGAGAGCATCTCGGCGAGGATGCGCTGGGACATCCACAGCCGCTCCACCCGCTGGGCGTGTGCCTCACGGCGTTCCTCGTCGACCAGTTCGGGGCTGATGCGGACGCCGAGTTCAAAGGCGCGCCGGTGCAGCAGCTCGGAGAGGTCCTCCGGCAGGTCCACCACCTCCTCGATCTCGATCAGCCGCCGCTTGGCCGCCTTGGTGGCGCGCAGCGCCAGCTCCCGTTCCAGGGCCCGGGCGGCGCCGGTGTCGGACCGTACCCCCAGCCGTTTGACCAGCCAGGGCAGGGTGAGTCCCTGGACGATCAGGGTGGCCAGGATGACGGCGAAGGCGATGAAGAGGATGCGGTCGCGGCCCGGGAAGGGCTTGCCGTCGTTCTTGGTGAGCGGGATGGCCAGGGCCAGCGCCACGGAGACCACCCCGCGCATGCCGGACCACCACATGACGACCGTCTCCTGCCAGCTGACCAGGATCTCCTCGCCGACGTCCCGGCGCCGGTGCAGCTTCCTGGTGAGCCAGGCGGCCGGCAGCAGCCAGCACAGGCGGACGCCCACGACCACCGCGACCACCACGGCCCCGGCGCCCAGCAGTTGCTGCCAGTAGCCCGCGGCGGCGCTGAGGACATGGTGGAGTTCCAGGCCGATCAGGCCGAAGGCGACCCCGGTGACCAGGGTGTCCACCACCTCCCAGAAGGTGTGCCCGGCCAGCCGGCCCATGACGTCATCGGCGTCGGTGGCGTACTCGGAGAGGAACAGCGAGATGGTGAGCACCGCCAGCACCCCGGAACCCTTGAGCTCCTCGGCGACCACATAGGCGACAAAGGGGACCAGCAGGGTGAGGCCGATCTGGAGGGTGGCGTCGCCGAGCACATCCATCAGCTTCTTGGCGACCCAGCCCAGCGCCAGGCCGACCAGCACCGCCACCACGGCGGAGAGCACCAGCTCGCCCGCCGCCTCGGGGGCCGAGAAGGTGCCGCTGACCACGGCGGCCACCGCCACGTGGTAGAGCACGATGGCGGTGACATCGTTGAAGAGCCCCTCGCCCTCCAGGATCGACACCAGGCGGCGCGGCAGTCCGAGTGAACCGGCCACCGCGGTGGCCGCCACCGGGTCCGGCGGTGCGACCAGGGCGCCCAGCGCCACCGCGGCGGCGATCGGCAGCCCGGGGACGACCGCCGGGGCGACGCCGGCCACCGCGGCCGTGGTGACAAAGACCAGGGCCACCGCCAGCAGGAAGATCGGCCGGCGGTTGGCCGCGAACTGCCGCCAGGAGGTGCGCTGCGCGGAGGCGTAGAGCAGTGGCGGAAGCACCATCGGAAGGATCAGTTCCGGCGGGATGTTCACATTCGGCACGAAGGGCAGCACCGCCATCACGATCCCGGCGAGCGTCATCAGCACCGGCGCCGGCAGCCCCAGCCGGTCGCCCACCGGCACCATGATCAGGGAGGCGAGGAGCAGCACAAAGAGCAACGCGAGCTGGTCCACGGCGCCCTCCGGGAGTGATCAGCAGCGGTCAGCGATGCTCAGCAGTGATCACAACCAGCCTGCCATGGAGCGGCTAACCCAGCTCCTTGGTCATCGCCCGATGCGGGATGCCGCTGCCCTCGTCGAACTCCGGACCGTAGGCCGTGTAGCCCAGGCGCTCATAGAAGCCCAGGGCGTGGGTCTGCGCGTCCAGGTGGATCCGGGTCAGGCCCAGCCGGCGGGCCTCGTCCTCCACCGCCCGGACCAGCGCCGCACCCAGCCCGGTGCCCCGCACCGCCCGTACGGTCGCCAGCCGGCCGAGCACCGCGGTGGTCTCGTCCACGCCGTACCCGCGACGGGCGGGCGCGCCGTACAGGAAGCGGACAGTGCCCACCGGCGCGTCATCCGGACCGGTGGCCAGCAGATGGACGGCGTACGCGTCATAGGCGTCCATCTCCTCGGCCTCCGGGATGGACTGCTCGGCGATAAAGACCTCGCGGCGCACCGCATGACAGCCGGACAGTTCCTCCGCCGTCCGGATGCGGTAGCGGCCGCGGCTCACGCGCTCTCCGCGCGGACCTTGTCCAGGGCGTACTGCAGGTCGTCCGGGTAGGCGCTCTCGAACTCCACCCAGCGGCCGTCCGCCGGGTGCTCAAAGCCCAGGCGCACCGCGTGCAGCCACTGGCGGGTCAGCTTGAGCCGCTTGGCCAGGGTGGGGTCGGCGCCATAGGTGAGGTCACCGGCGCAGGGGTGGCGGTGGGCGGACATATGCACCCGGATCTGGTGGGTGCGGCCCGTCTCCAGCTTGATGTCCAGCAGGCTGGCGGCCCGGAACGCCTCGATCAGGTCGTAGTGGGTGACCGAGGGCTTGCCCTCGGCGGTGACCGCCCACTTGTAGTCATGGTTGGGGTGACGGCCGATGGGGGCGTCGATGGTGCCGCTCATCGGGTCCGGGTGGCCCTGCACCAGCGCGTGGTAGCGCTTGTCCACGGTGCGCTCGCGGAACTGGTTCTTCAGCAGGCTGTAGGCCCGCTCGGACTTGGCCACCACCATCAGCCCGGAGGTGCCCACGTCCAGCCGGTGCACAATGCCCTGGCGCTCGGCGGCACCGGAGGTGGAGATGCGGTAGCCGGCGGCGGCCAGACCGCCGATGACGGTGGGACCGGTCCAGCCGGGGCTGGGGTGGGCGGCCACGCCCACCGGCTTGACGACCACCACGATGTCCTCGTCATCGTGGACGATCTCCATGCCCTCGACCGGCTCGGCGACGATCTGCACCGGCGCCGGCGGCGCGGGCATCTCGACCTCCAGCCAGGAGCCGCCGCTCACCCGGTCGGACTTCCCGGCCGCGGCGCCGTCGAGCTGGACCTTGCCCTCGGCGGCCAGCTCGGCCGCCTTGGTACGGGAGAAGCCGAACATTCGGGCGATCGCGGCATCGACGCGCTCACCCTCCAGACCATCGGGGACGGGAAGGGCGCGGATCTCGGGAATGGTGCTCACCCGTCGAGTATGCCGGACGGGTGAGGGAGGGCCGTACGTCAGTCCTTCGTCGGACCTGGTGCAGGCGTCAGTCCTGGTGCAGGGTGCCATCGGGGTCGAGCCCGCGAAAGGAAAGCACCACGATCAGGAATCCTCCGCAGACGATCGCCGAGTCGGCGAGATTGAACACCGCGAAGTGCGGGGTGGCGATGAAGTCCACCACGCCGCCCTCGAAGCCGCCGGGAGAGCGGAACAGCCGGTCCGTGAGGTTGCCCAGCGCACCGCCCAGCAGCAGGCCCAGGGCGATCGCCCACGGGGTGCTGTAGAGCTTGCGGGCGATCCGGGCGATCACCAGGATCACCACGGCCGCGATCACCGTGAAGACGATGGTCATCGCCTCGCCGAAGCCGAAGGCGGCACCCCGGTTGCGGATCACCTGGAACTGCAGCCAGGTGCCGAACACCTGAATGGGGTCGTGGTGCTCCAGCTTGGCCACCACGGCCAGCTTGCTGGTCAGGTCCAGCAGATAGGCGAAGACGGCCACCCCGAGCAGCACCCCGATGCGCCGCTTGCCGCGGCCGGACAACACCGGCCCATCGGTCTTCTCGGGGGTCTCCGGCGCACCGGTGGGCCTTCCGGTCTGCTCCGCCTCTGTCACGTGAGTCCTTCGCGTCTTCCGGCGTCATATACGGCTCGTCACCGGTCAGCCCGGCTGAGGACGAGAGTACGGCACACCCGCGCGCGGGACCTCAGCGACGTTCCTGCCGCTGCTTGCACTCGACACACAGGGTGGCCCGGGGAAACGCCTGCATCCGGGCCTTGCCGACGGGCTTGCCGCAGCTCTCGCAGCGGCCGTATGTCCCGGCGTCGATCCGCGCCAGCGCGTGCTCCGTCTGCACCAGCATCTCGCGGGCGTTGGCGGCCAGCGCCAGTTCGTGCTCCCGGGCGATGTTCTTGGTCCCGGTATCCGCCTGGTCGTCCCCCGCGCCATCGCCCGAGTCCCGCATCAGCCCGCTGACCGCGGCCTCGGACGCCCCGATCTCGGTCCGAAGCCGCCGGGCCTCGTCCATCAGCATGCTGCGCGCCTCGGCCACCTCGGCCGGCGACCAGGGCTCCTCCCCCGGCCGCACCGCCAGCTCCGACGCCGCCCTGGCCTCTTCCACGGTCTTCTTCACAGCCACCGTCCCCACTCCCCTCTGCTCGGCGGCCCCAGCTTCCCCTGCCCTGGCCGTCCCGGTCACCGCCGCCTTTTCGGCCTTCACGGCGCCCGCACTCTTCTTCCCCCGCGCGGGCGATTGCGGCACCTCTTTGATGGTTCCGGTTGCTTCGGCCACCTTGGCGGTCCTGGCGGTCTTGCCGGCGGCCGCCGCTTTCGCTGCCCGCGCGCCTACGGAGCTGCCGGGCCGTCCAGCCGCGTTGGCCGACGCCTCTTCGCCGGTGACCGCCGACTTCGCAGGCTCCGCGCCGCGGGATCGCTTCCGCCCGGCCGGTGTCCCGGTCGCCTTGGTCTTCGCCGTCTTCACAGCCGCAGACGCCTGCTGCCCGGCCCGTCCCACCGCCTTGGCCTGCGCCTCCTTGCCAGGGGCCGCCGTCTTCGCCGCCCTCGCGCCGGCGGAGCTGCCCTTCACCCCCGCCCGCCCGGCCGCCTTGGGTGACGCCTCCTCGCCGGTGACCGCCGCCTTCGTAAGCTCCGCGCCGCGGGCCCGCTTCCGCGCGGCCGGTTCCGCGGCCGGCTTCGCGGCCTTCCCGGCAGCCGCCGTGACCTTCTTCGCCACCGGCTCCTTGGCGGCCGCCTTCTTCGCAACCACCTTCTTCGCCACCGGCGTCTTCGCCACCCGGGTGGCCGCCTTCCCCGCCGCCACGGCTCCGTTCACCGTCCTGGCCCTGCCGCCGGCACCGGCATCCGCACCCGCACCGCCCTTCCTCCCCGCCTTCGCGGACGCGGACGCGGCCCCCACCCCCCGGGATCCCGTCTTCGCGGATGCGACCTTCGTCGAGGACTTCTCCGCCATCGCCGCGATCCCTTCATATTTTACGATCTTGCGTACGAATCGTGCGGGAACGATAAATCGGTACAGGGCACTCGGCAACGGGGCACGCCGGTCGCACCCCTTGTGCCCCGCCCCCGGCCCCGTACCCCCGGGCCGCTAATCCGGTCGTCCACCGGGGACCACGCCCCGTACACTGGCCGGAGCGAAAGGCGTGGAAGGGACCAGTAGCGTCGTACGCAGCCATCAGCGACCCGGGGACGGTGTGAGCCCGGGGGCGTGCCCGATGTGAAGCATCAGCCCGGAGCCGCCGGAAGAACGCCCGCGAGGGTCAGTAGAACCGGCATCGCGACCCCAATGAGGGGGCCGGAGGCGCATGCGCCTGCGGCCAAGGAGGGTGGTACCGCGGGAGTTCGATGGACTCTCGTCCCTCCGACGGACAGCGCACAACGTCCCGCCGGAGGAAGCCCATGACGCAGTACCGCCAGGTACCCGCGCAGGTAGACCTGCCCGCCCTGGAGCACGCCGTGCTCGAGTTCTGGCGCGAGCAGAAGATCTTCGCCCGTACCCTCGAACAGTCCGAGGGCCGCCCCGAGTGGGTCTTCTACGAGGGCCCGCCCACCGCCAACGGCATGCCGGGCGCCCACCACATCGAGGCCCGCGTCTTCAAGGACGTCTTCCCCCGGTTCCGCACCATGCAGGGCTACCACGTCGGCCGCAAGGCCGGCTGGGACTGCCATGGCCTGCCGGTCGAGCTGGCCGTGGAGAAGGAGCTGGGCTTCAACGGCAAGCAGGACATCGAGCGGTACGGCATCGCCGAGTTCAACGCCAAGTGCCGCGAGTCCGTGACCCGGCACACCGATGCCTTCACCGAGCTCACCACCCGCATGGGCTACTGGGTGGACCTGGACGACGCCTACCGGACCATGGACCCCCAGTACGTCCAGTCCGTCTGGTGGTCCCTGAAGGAGATCTTCAACAAGGGCCTGCTGGTCCAGGACCACCGCGTCGCCCCCTGGTGCCCCCGCTGCGGCACCGGCCTGTCCGACCACGAGCTGGCGCAGGGCTATGAGACGGTCGTCGACCCCTCCGTCTATGTCCGCTTCCCGCTGACCTCCGGCCCGCTGGCCGGCGAAGCCGCGCTGCTGGTGTGGACGACCACCCCCTGGACCCTGGTCTCCAACACCGCCGCCGCCGCGCACCCGGACGTCACCTATGTGGTGGCCACCGACGGCAATGAGCGGCTGGTCGTCGCGGAGCCCCTCCTGGAGAAGGCCCTGGGCGAGGGCTGGACCGCAACCGGCCAGACCTTCACCGGCCGCGAGATGGAGCGCTGGACCTACCGCCGCCCGTTCGACCTGGTCGAGCTGGCGGACGCCAACTTCGTCGTCAACGCCGACTATGTGACGACCGAGGACGGCACCGGCATCGTCCACCAGGCCCCCGCCTTCGGTGAGGACGACCTCAGGACCTGCCGCGCCTACGGCCTGCCGGTCATCAACCCGGTCCGCCCGGACGGCACCTTCGAGGAGGAACTCCCGCTGGTCGGCGGCCAGTTCTTCAAGAAGGCCGATGAGGCGCTGACCGCCGACCTGGGCGCCCGCGGCCTGCTCTTCAAGCATGTGGCCTATGAGCACAGCTACCCGCACTGCTGGCGCTGCCACACCGCGCTGCTCTACTACGCCCAGCCCTCCTGGTACATCCGCACCACCGCGGTCAAGGACCGGCTGCTGGCGGAGAACGAGAAGACCAACTGGTTCCCCGAGTCGGTCAAGCACGGCCGCTTCGGTGACTGGCTGAACAACAACATCGACTGGGCGCTGTCCCGCAACCGCTACTGGGGCACCCCGCTGCCCATCTGGCGCTGCGAGGAGGGCCACCTCACCTGCGTCGGCTCGCTGGCCGAGCTCACCGAGCTCACCGGCACCGACCAGTCCGGCCTGGACCCGCACCGCCCGTACATCGACGAGATCACCTTCGCCTGCACCGCCGAGGGCTGCGCGCACACCGCGGTCCGGGTGCCCGAGGTCATCGACGCCTGGTACGACTCCGGCTCCATGCCCTTCGCCCAGTGGGGCTACCCGTACCAGAACAAGGAGCTGTTCGAGAAGCGCTACCCGGCGCAGTTCATCTCCGAGGCCATCGACCAGACCCGTGGCTGGTTCTACACCCTGATGGCCGTCGGCACCCTGGTGTTCGACAAGTCCTCGTACGAGAACGTGGTCTGCCTGGGCCACATCCTGGCCGAGGACGGCCGGAAGATGTCCAAGCACCTGGGCAACATCCTCCAGCCCATCCCGCTGATGGACCAGCACGGCGCCGACGCCGTCCGCTGGTTCATGGCCGCCGGCGGCTCCCCCTGGGCCGCGCGCCGGGTGGGTCACGGCACCATCCAGGAGGTCGTCCGCAAGACCCTGCTGACCTACTGGAACACCGTCGCCTTCCAGGCCCTGTACGCCCGCACCACCGGCTGGGCCCCGTCCGCGGCCGACCCGGCCCCGGCCGGCCGTCCGCTGCTGGACCGCTGGCTGCTCGGCGAGCTCCACACGCTCACCGACCAGGTCACCCAGGCCATGGAGTCCTACGACACCCAGCGCGCCGGCAAGCTGCTGTCCGCCTTTGTGGACGACCTGTCCAACTGGTACGTCCGCCGCTCCCGCCGCCGCTTCTGGCAGGGCGACGCCGCGGCGCTGCGCACCCTGCACGAGGTCATCGAGACCGTCACCCGTCTGATGGCCCCTCTGGTGCCCTTCATCACCGAGCGGGTCTGGCAGGACCTGGTGGTCCCGGTCGACCCCGAGGCCCCGCAGTCGGTCCACCTGGCCACCTGGCCCCAGGCCTACCGGGCACTGATCGACCCGGAGCTGTCCCGGCAGATGGTGCTGGTGCGCCGTCTGGTGGAGCTGGGCCGGGCCACCCGCGCCGAGTCCGGCGTCAAGACCCGCCAGCCGCTGTCCCGGGCCCTGGTCGCGGCGGCCGGCTTCGAGACGCTGGGCGAGGAACTGCGCGCCCAGATCGCCGAGGAGCTCAACGTCTCCTCGCTGGCCTCCCTCTCGGAGGTGGGCGGCTCCCTGGTGGACACCACCGCCAAGGCCAACTTCCGTGCCCTGGGCAAGCGGTTCGGCAAGGGCGTCCAGGCCGTGGCCAAGGCCATCGCCGCCGCGGACGCGGCCGCGCTGTCCGCCGCCCTGCGCGAGGGCACCGCCTCGGTGGCGGTGGACGGCGAGACCATCGCCCTCACCCCGGAAGAGGTCATCATCACCGAAACCCCGCGCGAGGGCTGGTCGGTGGCCTCCGACTCCGGTGCCACCGTCGCCCTGGACCTGGAGATCACCCCGGAGCTGCGCCGCGCCGGCCTGGCCCGCGACGCCATCCGTCTGATCCAGGAGGCCCGCAAGAACAGCGGCCTGGACGTCGCCGACCGGATCGCCCTGCGCTGGGCCTCCACCGACGAGGAGGTCCGCACCGCCCTGGCCGAGCACACCGGGCTCATCGCCGACGAGGTCCTGGCAACGGACTTCGCCACCGGCGAGGCCGATGACTCCTTCGGCGCGCCGTTCGAGGACGAGGGTCTCGGACTGACGTTCCGCCTCCGCAAGGCGTAACGCCACGGCCAACGACGGCGGGGCCGCCCCTCTCTCCGAGGGACGGCCCCGCCGTTTCGTCTGCCCGCGGCGCAGGGGCGGGGCGGAATCGAACCGCCTTCCTCCCACACGTCATAAAGGCGCTCTACCAGCTGAGCTCCACACCCCGGCGCCGCAACCGCAGCGTACTCATCGACGTATCCCACCGACAAAATGGGCCGGGCCCCTGGGATCATCCCAGGGGCCCGGCCCAATTGCTGACGAACCGACAACCGTCAGCTGTCGTCCTCGTCGATCAGGAAACCACGCATCGGCGAAGGCGCCTGCATCGGCTGCGGACCCTGCGGCCGCACCGGTGCCATCGGCTGGGTCATGGCCGGCGACATCTGCTGCTGCCCGCCATAGGACGGGTTGCCCGTCGACTGACCGTGACCACCCATGCTGTGCCCGCTCATTCCGGCACCGGCCGAGGCCATGGACCCGCTCATCGAGGGGGCCGGCGGCAGCGACGGGGCGCTGGAGGCACGCGGCGGGGCCAGCGAGTCGTCCGCCTGGTTCTCCAGCTGACGCAGCTGGCTCTCCAGGTAGGACTTCAGACGGGTGCGGTACTCGCGCTCAAAGCCGCGCAGGTCCTCGACCTTGCGCTCCAGCGTGGCGCGCGCGGACTCCAGCGAGCCCATCGCGACACGGTGCTTCTCCTGCGCGTCCCGCTCCAGGGCGTCCGCCTTGGCACGGGCGTCCCGCTCCAGACCCTCGGCACGGCTGCGCGCCTCGCCGACGATCTTGTTGGCCTCGGAACGGGCCTCCGCGATGGCCTGGTCCGCGGTCTGCTGAGCGAGCGACAGAACGCGAGCCGCGCTGTCGCCACCCGGGCCCTGGCCCGGCTGCGGCAGCTGCGGGCCACCCATCGGACCGCCCTGGCCCATCGGACCACCCTGACCCATGGGACCGCCCTGGCCCATCGGACCACCCTGACCCATGGGGCCACCCTGGCCCATCGGACCACCCTGACCCATCGGCCCGCCGAGCGGGCCGCCCATGGGACCGTTCTGGCCCATGGGGTTCTGTCCCATCGGGCCCGCGCCGTGCGGACCCTGGGGACCGTGGCCGTGTCCGCCCGGCCCGGCCGGCAGCTGCGGGGCACCGCCCGGCAACTGCGGCGGGCCGCCCATCTGCTGCTGGTTCGGCGGCACCGGCTGCGGGCCGGATATGGCGGCGGGCACCGGAGCACCGGGTCGCTGGTCCTGCGGCTCGGGCTTGCGCATTCCCTGCTGCTGGTTCTGCGCGGCGGCCCGCGTGGCGGCAGCCAGCTTGGCGCGCAGGTCCTCGTTCTCCCGCAGCAGCCGGGTCAGCTCGGCCTCGACCTCGTCAAGAAAGGCGTCGACCTCGTCCTCGTCATAGCCTTCTCGGAGACGGACGGTCGTGAACTGCTTGTTCCGCACGTCCTCGGGGCTCAGCGGCATCTCTTCTTCACCTCAACGTAGTCGTCGGCAATCGGCAAGACCGTATCGTTCACAGCCGCGTTCACAGCCGGCTCACGACGGTGATCAGGATGTAGACGATGATCATCAGTACGAAGAAGGACAGGTCGAGCGCCACACCCCCGAGACGCAGCGGCGGAATGAACCGCCGCAGAAGCTTGAGTGGCGGATCGGTGACAGTGTAGGTGGCCTCAAGGATGACCACCATCGCCTTCCCGGGTTGCCATGAGCGGGCGAACTGGAAGACGTAATCCATCACCAATCGGAAGATGAGCACGATCAGAAAGCAGTACAGCGCGATGTAGATCACCTGCTGTGCGATGCCCATCCCGCGCTTCCCTCTCCCCTTGCTCGTTCCCGAACTCCCGGCCAATTCGGCCGTCGCCCAGCCGGTATTGCCCGATAATGCGTCTCTAGCTCTGGTTGAAGAACCCGCCCTCCGCGATACGGGCCTTGTCCTCCGCCGTGACATCGACGTTAGCAGGAGACAGCAGGAACACCTTCTGCGTCACCCGTTCGATGCTGCCGTGCAGACCGAAGACCAACCCCGCGGCGAAGTCCACGAGTCGCTTCGCATCGGTGTCGTCCATCTCCGTCAGATTCATGATCACAGGGGTGCCCTCGCGGAAGTGTTCCCCGATGGTACGGGCCTCGTTGTAGGTCCGGGGGTGCAATGTCGTGATGCGGTAGGGCTCCCGCTCGGACACAACCTTGGGCATGATCACCGGTGCGTTCTTCTCCAGAGAGTGGCGTTCGGGTGTGATGGACGACACGGGGGCGATTCGGGCGGGTCGTCCGTTTTCCGCTGAGAGCGGAGTGGGTTCGCGCTGCGCCGGCGGCTGGGCGACTCGAACCGGTTCATCCGGTTGCGTCTGTTGGGCCTGGTGCTGCTGCTGCCGCCGCCGGTCGGGCTCCGGCTCGGGCTCGAACTCGTCATCGGGGTCGAACCCCCGGCCGTCGTACCCATCGTCCTCCACGAGGCCGAGGTAGACCGCCATCTTGCGCATCGCGCCGGCCATTCTCTGCGTCCTCCGCTCTGTGGTGGATCGGCTCCTCAGCGGCGCTGGATCCACGTGCCATGCCCGCCTTTTGACGGGAATGACCATATTTTGTTGCTGTGGTCCGACTCTTGGCGACGTTACCGGAGCCCGGGTCGGACTCCGAGTACCGCTGTGCCGACACGTACATGTGTCGCACCCGCCGCCACGGCGTCTTCGAGATCCGCGCTCATCCCTGCGGACACCATGTTCGCAGCCGGATGGGCCCCGTGCAGGTCCGTTGCGATTTCCCGCAGCCGCTCGAAGGCGGCCCGGGGACGGCCGGCATACGGACCGGCGAGCGGAGCCACCGTCATCAGTCCCGCCGGACGCAGACCTTCCGCCTCGGCCAGGGCGTCGGCGAGGGCCATCACCCCGTCCGGCGCGACACCGCCCCGCCCGGAGACCTCTCCCGACTCGGCGTCAAGTGCCACCTGGATCAGGCAGTCCAGCTCCCGCCCGGCCCGGACGGCCGCCGCGGAGAGGGCGGTGACCAGCCGGGCCCGGTCAATGGAGTGCACCACATCGGCGTACTTCACCACCGATCGCACCTTGTTTGTCTGCAATTGACCGACAAAGTGCCAGGTGAGTGGCAGATCCTGGCATTCCGCGGCCTTGGGGGCGGCGTCCTGGTCCCGGTTCTCCGCGACATGACGCACCCCCAGCTCCGCCAGGTGTCTGACGTCACTCGCCGGATAGGTCTTGGTGACCACGATCAGGGTCACCTCCGCACGCTTCCGGCCCGCCGCCGCGCAGGCGGCGGCGATACGTTCCTCCACCTGGGCGAGGTTGTGCGCCAACTGAGTTCTGCGGTCCGTCACTGCTCAGCCGTCCAACCAGACATAACTGGCGAGCCGTCCGGTCACGCGCTCGCGCCGATAGGAGAAGTGGTCCGCCGACTCCAGCGTGCAAACCGCCGGCCGGCGGGCGCCGGTGACACCCGATCGGCCGAGCTGGGCGAGCACTCCGGCCGCCACGTCCACCGCCGGGGTGCCCTGCCGGGTGGTGGCCCATGCCTCGGGCACCGCCTCGGCCACCTCGGCACGCATCCGCTCGGGCACCTCGTAACAGCCACCGCAGACCGAGGGTCCAAGGTGGACGGTCATCCGCTCCGGCCGGGCGCCCAGCGCGGTCATCGCCTCCACCACCGCCGGGACCACCCCGGCGACCAGCCCGGGCCGTCCGGCGTGCGCCGCCCCGGTCACTCCGGCGACCGGATCGGCGAGCAGCACCGGGGTGCAGTCGGCAGTCAGCACCGCCAGCGCCAGTCCCCGGCGGGCCGTCACCACCGCGTCCACCGCCGGGATCTCCCCGCTCCGCCACGGTCCGTCCACCACGGCGACGTCCCGGCCGTGCACCTGGTTCATCCAGACGACCGCCGCCGGGTCGAGACCCAGCGCGCGGGCCGCCCGCTCCCGGTTGGCACCGACCGCCGCCGGGTCGTCGCCGACCGCGCCGCCCAGGTTGAGCTCCGCATACGGAGCGGCGCTCACTCCGCCCCACCTGTCGGTGAAGGCGAAGTGCGCGCCGCTCGCGTGTGCCACGTATGGCTGAGGCTGCACTGTGTGCTGATGGCCTATCAAGGTGTGTGCCGCTACTTCAGGAAGTCGGGAACGTCCAGTTCCTCGGCGGTCGAGTCCTGGTACGGCCGGGCCGGCGGGACCTGGGGCGAGGACATCGGCGGCGGGGGGACCTCGGCGACCGGCGCCGGGTCGGCCGGCACCGGCTCCTCGGTGCGCGGGGTCACGCTGCCCAGGCCGCCGAAAGACGGGCGGACCGGCTCGGCCGGGGCCGGGCGGCTCGCCGGGGTGGCCGGGGTGCTCTCCTCACGGCCGCCGTAGGACGAGCCGAGGACCTTGTCGCGGTTCTTGGCCGGCGGCTGGCCGCCGTCGAAGCCGGCCGCGATCACGGTGACCCGGACCTCGTCGCCCAGTGCGTCGTCGATGACCGCACCGAAGATGATGTTGGCCTCGGGGTGGGCCGCCTCGCTCACCAGCTGGGCCGCCTCGTTGATCTCGAACAGACCGAGGTCGGATCCGCCGGAGATGGAGAGCAGCACACCGCGGGCGCCGTCGATGGAGGCTTCCAGCAGCGGCGAGGAGATGGCCATCTCGGCCGCGGCCACCGCGCGGTCGTCGCCGCGCGCCGAGCCGATACCCATCAGCGCCGAACCCGCCTCCGACATCACCGACTTGACGTCGGCGAAGTCCAGGTTGATCAGACCGGGGGTGGTGATCAGGTCGGTGATGCCCTGGACACCGGAGAGCAGCACCTGGTCCGCGGACTTGAACGCGTCCAGCACGCTGACCTGCCGGTCCGAGATGGACAGCAGCCGGTCGTTGGGGATGACGATCAGGGTGTCGACCTCATCGCGCAGCCCCGCGATGCCGTCCTCCGCCTGGTTCGCCCGGCGGCGGCCCTCGAAGGTGAACGGGCGGGTGACCACACCGATGGTCAGGGCGCCCAGGGAACGGGCGATGTTGGCGACCACGGGCGCGCCGCCGGTGCCGGTGCCGCCGCCCTCGCCCGCGGTGACGAAGACCATGTCGGCCCCCTTGAGGACCTCCTCGATCTCCTCGCGGTGGTCCTCGGCGGCCTTGCGGCCGACCTCGGGGTTGGCGCCGGCGCCGAGGCCACGGGTGAGCTCACGGCCGACATCGAGCTTCACATCGGCGTCGCTCATCAGCAGGGCCTGTGCATCGGTGTTGATCGCGATGAACTCGACGCCCTTGAGACCGACCTCGATCATCCGGTTGATGGCGTTGACGCCACCGCCGCCGATGCCGACGACCTTGATGACTGCGAGGTAGTTCTGCGGTGCTGCCACGTCGAAGGCCTCTCGCCTCGAGTTACGTATGCCTGGGGGACGGTTCCCAATGCCAACCCGAACCCTAACGTTGAAGTTTAGGGTTACTCGTGTCACTGTTCCCTGGGTTCTCGGGACAGGACACTAAGTCGACAAGTGGTGCGTGTTCAACGAACACGCCGAACCTCCCGTTTTTCTTTTCACCCTATGTGATCACCCATAGGCGTAGCCAACCAGGGTGCTGGCAGAGCCGACCGGTCGTCAACTCCCCGACGCCGCCGGGGCACTCGGAGCGCTGACATTGAAGTGCTTCGCACCAGGCGCCGCCTTCATCAGTGCAGTGAGCGTACGGGCCTTCGCGTCACCCCGCTCACCGCTCCCCCACACGACGGTCCGACCGCCCGTCAGTTCCACGGTGATGGAGTCGTACGAGCGTACGCGAACGGCGACGGTGTCCTGGCGCACCGGAGCGGGCAGGTCGTTGGCGACCCGGACGCCTTCGCGCTCCAGGCGGTGGGCGCCGAAGCGGCGGGTGCTGGCGGCGGCGGGCGAGTCCTCGGAGGTCTCCAGGGTCAGCCTGGGCACCCGCTCGGGCGCCCGGATGACTGTGGCGAACCGCACGCCCATACCGTCGATTTCGATAAATTTCCCGTCCTTTTCGAGGACGGCTTTCGGCTGGCGTTCGGTCACTTTGAGACTGATGGTGTGCGGCCAGGAGCGGTCGGCGTCCACCGAGGCCACCCGGGGCAGCCGGGCGCGCAGCCGGTCCTCGATGGCGCCGGTGTCCACCGAGACCAGGGGGTCGCCGAGGGGAACCGCGGCCGCCTCGCGGACCTCGGCGGGCGTCAGCACGGTGGTTCCGGTGACCTCCACACGAGTGGCCCGCAGCAGGCTGGACCCGTACAGCACCCAGGTGACCCCGGCGCCCAGCAGGACGGCGGCGGCACCCCACAGGAGCAGCCGCCGGCCGCGGGTGAGCCGGCGGTGGAGGGCGGAGAGGCGCTTGCCGACGCCCGGTCCGCCGGCCGGCTTCCGGGGGCCCTTGGCGGCCTTGGACGGCCGGGAGGGGCCGGGTGCCGACGATTTCGGCTTCGGTTTACGGCTCTTGTCGCCACCGCGCCGGGCGGTCGTCGGTCCGGCCACGCTCCCAGCCTCCTGCCTGCGGCGCTCAGCCCCTGCGCGCCGCGATCGCCTCGTACACCATGCCGACCAGCAGCTCGTCGGCGTCGCGGCGGCCGAACTCGGCGGCCGCGCGGGACATTTCGTACAGCTTGTGCGGGTCGGCGAGCACCGGAAGCACCTGATTCTGCACCCAGGCGGGACTCAGCTCGGCATCGTCGACCAGCAGGCCGCCACCGGCCTTGACCACCGGCTGGGCGTTGAGCCGCTGTTCGCCGTTGCCGATGGGCAGCGGGACATAGGCGGCGGGCAGCCCGACGGCGGACAGTTCGGCGACGGTCATCGCGCCGGCGCGGCAGAGCATCATGTCCGCCGCGGCATAGGCGAGATCCATCCGGTCCACATACGATACCGGGATGTATGGCGGCATTCCGGGCATGTTGTCGACCGGCGGCAGTTCATTCTTGGGGCCCACCGCGTGCAGGATCTGGACGCCCGAGCGCTGGAGCACCGGGGCGACGGTCTGGACGACCTCGTTCAGCCGGCGGGCGCCCTGCGAGCCGCCGGAGACCAGCAGCGTGGGCAGGTTGGGGTCCAGCCCGAAGGCCGCCCGCGCCTCGAAGCGCAGGGCCGCCCGGTCCAGGGTGGCGATGGAGCGGCGCAGCGGGATGCCGACATAGCGGGCGTTGCGCAGCTTGCTGTCCGGGGTGGACACGGCCACCGCCGAGGCATAGCGCGAGCCGATCTTGTTGGCCAGGCCGGGGCGGGCATTGGCCTCGTGGACGACGATCGGCACGCCGAGCCGCTTGGCGGCCAGATAGCCGGGCAGGGCGACATAGCCGCCGAAGCCGACCACACAGTCCGCCTTGGTGCGCTCCAGGATCTGCTCGGCCGCCTTGATGGTGCCGCGCAGCCGCCCGGGCACGGTGATCAGCTCCGGGGTGGGCTTGCGCGGCAGCGGGACGGCGGGGATCAGCCCCAGCTCATAGCCCCGCTCGGGCACGAGCCGGGTCTCCAGGCCCCGTTCCGTGCCGAGCGCTGTGATCCCCACGGTCGGGTCCTGCCTGCGCAGGGCGTCCGCGAGGGCGAGCGCGGGCTCGATGTGGCCGGCGGTCCCCCCGCCGGCGAGTACGACATGCACCGAAATTCACCGCTCTCCGGACGGCCGCTTCTTGACGCGCCGTCTCATCGTCTTCCATCTCACCCCAGGCTGCCGCATGGCCAGCGCCGCCCGTGCACCGGGTTCGTCGCGCGCGAAGGCGATCAGCAGCCCGATGGCGAACATGGCAGGCAGCAGGGCGGACCCTCCGTAGGAGAACAGCGGGAGCGGCACTCCGGCGATCGGCAGCAGGCCGAGCACCGCACCAATGTTGACCACGGCCTGGGCCGTGATCCAGGTGGTCACCGCTCCCGCGGCGTATCTCACGAAGGGTTCCTCCGTGCGTCCGGCCACGCGGATACCCGCATAGCCTAGAGCCGCGAACAGGGCGAGCACCGACAGCGTCCCTGCCAGCCCCAGTTCCTCGCCGGTGATGGCGAAGATGAAGTCGGTGTGAGGCTCGGGCAGTTCGCCCCATTTCTCCACACTGGCACCGAGGCCGGCGCCGAACCAGCCACCGTTGGCCAGCGCGTAGATGCCGTGCACGGCCTGCCAGCACTGATCGTTGGGGCCGGGGTCGGTGGCGCCGATGCAGGCCAGCCGGGACATCCGGTTGGCGCTGGTCTTGATGAACAGGGCGGCCAGCGCCACGGTGACACCGAACACCCCGGAGAACAGCCGGGTGGGCGCGCCCGCCACCCACAGCAGCCCCAGCAGCACCGCGGTGAGGACCACCGTGGTGCCCATGTCGCCGCCCAGCATGATCAGGCCGAGCAGGACAAAGGCCACCGGGACCAGCGGGACCAGCAGGTGCTTCCACTGGTTGAGCAGATTCTTGGCCTGTTTGCGGGCCAGCAGGTCGGATCCCCACAGCACCAGCGCCAGCTTGGCGAACTCGCTGGGCTGGGCCTGGAAGGGCCCGCCCAGCGAGATCCAGTTGGTGTTGCCGTTGATGGTCTCGCCGATGCCCGGCACCTGGACCAGCACCAGCAGGAAGGCCGAGCCGGCCAGCAGCGGGTAGGCCAGCGCGCGCAGGATGCGCACCGGCGTACGGGCGGCCACCAGCAGCAGTACGGTGCCGATGGCGGCCGCCAGCAGCTGTTTGCGGAAGAAGTAGGTGGGGGCCAGGCCGCTCTGCAGGGCCTTGATCTGGGAGGCCGAGTAGACCATCACCAGGCCCAGCACGGTGATCAGCAGGGAGCCGCCGAGCAGCAGGTAGTAGGCGGTCAGCGGCCGGTCCCAGGCCCGTTTGGCGCGCCGTACCAGGGTCTGCAGCCCGCCCCACACGGTGCCCCGGCCGGGCGGCCGGGCGCCGGCGCCGCCGCGCGGGCGGGGGGCACGGACGGGACGGGCGCCGGCCGGGGTGCCGCGCCGGGCGACCCCGGAGTGGATCCCGGCACTGTGATGGGCCTGCATGGTCCCCTCCGCTGATCTCCCGCGCCGCACTCCCGCGGCGCGGGGACCGTGCGGCTACTGCTGAGCGCCGCGGCCGGAGGGCAGTTCCCGGACCGCTTGGGCGAAGGCCTCGCCGCGCTCTCCGTAATTGGTGAACATGTCCATCGAGGCACACGCCGGAGCCATGAGGACGGTGTCTCCCGGTCCGGCGAGCCGTGCCGCCTCCTGGACGGCCGCGGCCATCGCCCCAGTGTCGGTCCGGTCGAGGTCGACCACCGGCACATCGGGGGCGTGTCGCGCCAGCGCCTCCCTGATCAGCGCCCGGTCGGCGCCGATCAGCACGGCACCGCGCAGCCGCTTGGCGGACCTGGCCACCAGTTCGTCGAAGGTGGCGCCCTTGGCCAGTCCGCCGGCGATCCAGACGATGGACTCATAGGCGGCCAGCGAGGCCTCGGCGGCGTGGGTGTTGGTGGCCTTGGAGTCGTCGACGTAGGCCACGCCGTCCACGTCGGCGACATGGGCGATGCGGTGGGCGTCGGGGCGGAAGGCGCGCAGTCCGTCGCGGACCGCCCGCGGCTCCACGCCGAAGGCGCGGGCCAGGGCGGCGGCGGCCAGGGCGTTGGCGATGTTGTGCGGTGCCGCCGGGCTGATGTCGGAGACCTCGGCCAGCTCCTGGGCGTTGCGCTGCCGGTCCGCCACAAAGGCCCGGTCGACCAGGATGCCGTCCACCACGCCGAGTTCGGAGAGTCCGGGCGGGCCCAGGGTGAAGCCGATGGCCCGGCAGCCCTCCTCCACGTCGGCGCGCTCGACCAGGCGCTCGGTGGCCGGGTCGGTGGCGTTGTAGACGCAGGCCACCTGGTTGCCCTCGTAGATCCGGCCCTTGTCGGCGGCGTAGGCCCGCATCGAGCCGTGCCAGTCCAGGTGGTCGGGGGCCAGGTTGAGCACGGCGGCCGAGTGGGCGCGCAGTGAGGGCGCCCAGTGCAGCTGGTAGCTGGAGAGCTCCACGGCCAGCACGTCGTAGGGCTCCTGGGAGAGCACCACATCGATGATCGGGGTGCCGATGTTGCCGACGGCGGCGGTGCGCAGGCCGGCGGCCTCCAGGATGGCGGCCAGCATCTGCACGGTGGTGGTCTTGCCGTTGGTGCCGGTGACGGCCAGCCAGGGCGGGGCGCCCTCGCCGCGCAGCCGCCAGGCGATCTCCACATCGCCCACCACGTCCACGCCCGCCTCGGCGGCGGCCGCGAACAGCGGGCTGTCCGGGCGCCAGCCGGGCGAGGTGACGATCAGCTGGGTGCCCTCGGGCAGGGTTTCGGCGTCGGCGAGGCGGACGGTGATGCCCTCCGCCTCCAGCCGGGCGGCCCGCTCGCGCAGGGCCGGGCTGTCGCCGCCGTCCACCACGGTGACGCGCGCGCCGAGGCCGGCCAGGGCGCGGGCGGCGCTGACGCCGCTCACGCCGAGACCGGCGACGGTGATCTGCTGGTCGGCGAAGTCGCTGAGGGTCATTTGATGGCCAGCCATCCGGCGTAGAAGATTCCCAGGCCGACGGCCACGCACAGGCCCTGGATGATCCAGAACCGGACCACCACAAGGACCTCGCTCCACCCCTTGAGTTCGAAGTGGTGCTGGAGCGGGGCCATCCGGAAGACCCGCTTACGGGTCAGGCGGAAGGAGCCGACCTGGATGACCACGGACATGGTGATCAGTACGAACAGGCCGCCGAGCAGGGCCAGCAGCAGCTCGGTGCGGGAGCAGATCGCCAGGCCCGCCAGCGCGCCGCCCAGGGCGAGCGAGCCGGTGTCACCCATGAAGATCTTGGCGGGTGAGGTGTTCCACCACAGGAAGCCGAAGCAGGAGCCCATCAGGGCGGATGCCACCACGGCCAGGTCGAGTGGGTCACGTACCTCGTAGCAGCCGGCACCGGCGGTCACCGAGTTGCCGCACCACTGGCCGTGCTGCCAGGTGCCGATGAAGACATAGGCGCCGAAGACCATCACCGAGGCACCGGTGGCCAGGCCGTCCAGGCCGTCGGTGAGGTTCACGCCGTTGGACATGGCCAGGATCATGAACAGCGCCCAGACCACGAAGATCACCGGGCCGACCGACCAGCCGAAGTCCTGGGTGAAGGAGAGCCTGGTGGAGGCCGGGGTCTGGCCGCGGGTGTCGGCGAACTGCAGGGCCAGCACCGCGAAGGCGATGCCGACGATCAGCTGTCCGGCCATCTTGGCCTTGGCCCGCAGGCCCAGGCTCCGCTGCTTGACGATCTTGATGTAGTCGTCCAGGAAGCCGACCAGGCCCATGCCCGCCGTCAGGAACAGCACCAGCAGACCCGAGGTGGTGGGCGCCTTACTGGTGATCACCTTGGTGACGGCATAGGCGATCAGGGTGGCCAGGATGAAGGCGATGCCGCCCATGGTGGGCGTGCCCTTCTTGCTGCCATGGGTACGCGGGCCGTCGTCGCGGATGAACTGGCCGTAGCCCTTGCGGGCCAGGAACTTGATCAACAGCGGGGTGCCGATCAGGGTCAGGAACAGACCGATCACACCCGCGAAGAGGATCTGGTTCATCGACCGGTGACCTCGCCCTCGCCCGCGAGCAGTTGCTCCGCGACCCTCTCCAGGCCGACCGACCTGGACGCCTTCACCAGTACGACGTCTCCCGGGCGCAGCTCGCTGCGCAACAGGTCGACCGCCGCCTGCGCGTCGGACACGTGCACCGACTCCTCACCCCACGAACCCTCGTTATAGGCGCCCATGCGCAGCCAGGCCGCTTCCCTGTCCCCGACTGCCACGAGCTTGCTGACGTTGAGCCGGACGGCGAGCCGTCCGACCGCGTCGTGCTCGGCGAGTGACTCCTCGCCCAGCTCGGCCATCTTGCCGAGCACCGCCCACGTCCGCCGCCCGCTGCCCATGGCGGCCAGCGCACGCAGTGCGGCTCGCATGGATTCGGGATTGGCGTTGTAGGCGTCGTTGACGATCGTCACGCCGTCCGGACGCTCGGTGACCTCCATCCGCCAGCGCGAGAGCTGCCCCGCCCCGGAGAGCGTGGCGGCGATCTCGTCGGCGGGCATGCCCAGCTCATGGGCGACGGCGGCCGCGGCGAGCGCGTTCGACACGTGGTGCTCACCGTACAGCCGCATGGTCACTTCCCCGCACCCGGTGGGTGTGTGGAGCGTGAAGGAAGGCTGTCCAGTGGCGGTAAGACGCACGTTTTCGGCCCGGATGTCGGCATCGGGGGCCTCGCCGAACAGCACGATACGGGCCTTGGTGCGCGTGCTCATGGCCCGGACCAGCGGGTCGTCCGCGTTGAGCAGGGCCACCCCGCCCTCGGCGGCCGCCGGCAGCGCTTCCACCAGCTCGCCCTTGGCCACCGCGATCTGCTCCCGACCGCCGAACTCGCCGAGGTGAGCGGTGCCCACATTGAGCACCAGGCCGATCCGCGGCGGGGTGAGCTCGGTGAGGTAGCGGATGTGGCCGATTCCCCGGGCGCCCATCTCCAGCACCAGGTAGCGGGTGTCCTCGGTGGCGCGCAGCGCGGTCAGCGGCAGGCCGATCTCGTTGTTGAGGTTGCCGGCCGGGCAGACGGTGGGGCCCAGGGCGCCCAGCAGCTGGCCGATCAGGTCCTTGGTGCTGGTCTTGCCCACCGAGCCGGTGAGCGCCACCGCGGTGCTGCCGGCCCGCTCCGTCACGGCGCGGGCCAGGGCGCCCAGCGCCCGTTCCACATCGTCCACCACGATGGCGGGGACGCCGACGGGGCGGGCGGCCAGCACCGCCGCCGCACCCGCCTCGACGGCGCGCCGCGCGTAGTCGTGTCCGTCGACATGCTCGCCGGCGAAGGCGGCGAACAGGCTGCCGGGCTCCACCTGGCGGGAGTCGATCACCACCGGGCCGGTGACGGTGCGGTCCGGGTCCGGTATGTCGTACTGCCGCCCGCCGGTGATCCCGGCGATCTCGGCCAGTGAGAGTGCGATCACGTCAGATCATCCCTGGTCGTTCGAGTGCGGGGCGGCCGTGCGGCGGTGCTCGATGGCCTCGCGCAGGACCTGGCGGTCGTCGAAGGGCCGGACCACTCCGGCGATCTCCTGGCCCTGCTCATGGCCCTTGCCCAGGACCACCACGGTGTCGCCGGGTTCGGCGCGGTCCACGGCGGCCGCGATGGCGGCGGCGCGGTCCTCCAGCAGCAGGACGGTGCCGCGCTGGTCGGCGGGCACCTCGGCGGCGCCCGCGAGCATGGTGGCGAGGATCGCCAGCGGGTCCTCGGAGCGGGGGTTGTCGCTGGTCAGCACGGCGGTGTCGGCGAGCCGGGCCAGGGCGGCGCCCATCGGGGCGCGCTTGGTCCGGTCACGGTCGCCGCCGCAGCCGAGCACGGCGTGCAGCCGGCCGGTGGTGACCTTGCGCAGGGCGCGGAGAACCGATTCGACGGCGTCCGTCTTGTGGGCGTAGTCCACCGTCGCCAGGTACGGCTGGCCGGCGTCCACCCGCTCCAGCCGGCCGGGCACCCCGGGCACCGCGGCCACGCCGTCGGCGGCGGTCTGCGGCTCGATCCCGGCGGCGGTCAGCGCGACCACCGCGGCCAGCGCGTTGGCCACGTTGAACGGGCCGGGCAGCGGCGCCTTGGCGCGGACCGTACGGCCCTCCGGGCCCAGGATGGTGAAGCGGGAGTCGACCGGGCCGGTCTCCACGTCCACGGCCCGCCAGTCGGCGTCCTCGCGGCCCTCCGCGGAGAAGGTGATCACCGGGACCTCGGACTCGCCCTCCGCCAGCCGGCGCCCATAGGCGTCGTCCAGGTTGACCACGCCCAGCCGGCTGCGCTCCTTGGTGAACAGCTCGGCCTTGGCCTGGAAGTAGTCCTCCATGCCGGAGTGGAACTCCATGTGCTCCGGGCTGAGGTTGTTGAAGACCGCCACGTCGAAGACACAGCCGTCCACCCGGCCCAGCCGCAGCGCGTGGCTGGAGACCTCCATGGCGACCGAGCGCACCCCGCGCTCGCGCATCACCGCGAACAGGGCCTGCAGGTCGGTGGCCTCGGGGGTGGTGCGCTCGGACTTCAGCCGCTCGTCCCCTATCCGGGACTCCACGGTGCCGATCAGGCCGGTGGTGCCCAGGGAGCGCAGCCCGCCCTCGATGAGGTAGGCGGTGGTGGTCTTGCCCGAGGTGCCGGTGATGCCGACGCGCAGCAGGTCGTGGCCCGGCTCGCCGTAGATGGCGGCGGCCAGCGAGCCCATCCGGCCGCGCGGGTCGGGCACGGTGAGCACCGGCAGCCCGGTGGCGGCGGCGCGCTCGGCGCCGGCCGGGTCGGTGAGCACGGCCACCGCTCCCAGGCCGGCCGCCTGGGCGGCGAACCCGGCGCCGTGGAAGCGGGCGCCCGGCAGGGCCGCGTAGAGGTCGCCGGGGCGGACCGCGCGGGAGTCATGGGTGATGCCGGTGACGGCGACGGCCGCCCCCTTGGGGGCGGTGATGCCCAGCTGACCGGCCAGCTCCGTCAGCGGTACGGGGCTCACCCGGGTGGGACGCGGCGCTCCGGGGCTCGGCGCGGGCGGGTTGGTTTGGGACTGATCAGCGTGGGGCACGGCGGTGAGCGTACCGGGCGCACCCGCCCCGTCGCGAAGCGAGGGGCGCGCCGGGCCGTGGTTCCCGGGGTCGGGAGTGCCGTGCGTCACAGTCGTCTGCCCGGTCGTGGCGCTCAGTCGTAGCTCACCGGCAGCCGGGGGGGCCGGCCGCCGGTGGGCGGCACCTGGAGGGTCTTCAGCGCGAACTCCATGACCTGCCGGTACACCGGGCCGCAGATCTGGCCGCCGAAGTAGCTGCCGCTGGTGGGGTTCTGGATGGCGCAGTAGACCGTGAGCCGGGGCTGGTCGGCGGGGGCGAAGCCGGCGAAGGAGGCGGTGTAGCCGTGGTAGCGGCCGGTGCGCGGATCCACCCGGTTGGCCGTGCCGGTCTTGCCCGCGACCCGGTAGCCGGGGATCGCCGCCTTGACGCCGGTGCCCTCCCGGTCGTCGACCACCGACTCCAGCATGGCGGTGAGCTCCTTGGCGGTCTTCTCGCTGATCACCCGGGTGCGGGGCGCCGCCGTGGCGGGCTCGAAGCGGCCGTCCGGGCCCTTGCTGCCGCGCACCAGACTGGGCTGGACCCGTTCCCCGCCGTTGGCGATGGTGCTGTAGACCGAGGCGGCCTGTACCGCGTTGAGGGAGAGGCCCTGCCCGAAGGGCACGGTGTACGGCTGGGTGGCGCTCCACTTGGCGGGCGGCACCAGGATGCCGGGGGTCTCGCCGGGGAAGCCCAGGCCGGTGGGTCTGCCCAGGCCGAACTTGCGCAGATACGAGTAGAGGACGTCGTTGGCCTGCTCCCGGGTCTTGCCCAGCTGTTCGCTGGCCAGGATGGTGCCCAGGTTGCTGGACTTGGCGAGCACCCCGTTGAGGGTGAGGTGCCAGGTGGGGTGGTCGATGTCGTCGGCGAAGGAGTGCTCGGCGCGCACCAGCCGGTTGGGCACCTCCACATGGGTGTCCGGGGTGGCCACGCCCTCCTCCAGGACGGCCGCCATGGTCATCACCTTGCTGGTGCTGCCCGGCTCGTAGGCGTCCATCAGCGCGGGGTTGCCCATGGCCGAACGGTCCGCGTGGGCAAGGTCGTTGGGGTTGTAGCCGGGGGCGTTGGCCATGGCCAGGATCTCGCCGGTGCGGGTGTCCTGGACGACCACATAGCCGCGGTCCGCCTGGGACTTGCGCACCTGCTCGGCGATGGCGTTCTGGGCGGCCCACTGGATGTCCCGGTCGATGGTGAGCTCCACATCGGAGCCGGGCACCGCCGCCTGTTCCTTGACGTCCCCGGTGGGCACCTGGCGGCCGCCGGACTGGGCGTAGACCCGCTTGCCGTTCTTGCCCGCCAGTGCCTTGTTCAGCTGGCCCTCCAGGCCGCCGCCGCCCTGGCCGTCGGCGTTGACGAAGCCCAGCAGCCCGGCCGCCAGGTCGCCATTGGGGTAGACCCGCTTGCTGTGCGGCTCCCGGCCGATGCCGGACAGCAGGTGCAGGCCGCTCTTCCGGGGCGCCTTGGCGGCGGCCTTCTTCTTCAGCTCCTTGATCTGGTTCCACACCTGCGGGCTCTGCTGGCGGGCCAGCACCACATAGCGGGACTTGGGGTTGGCGGTGAGCTTCTGCTCCAGGCCGTCGGCGCTCTCCCGCAGCACCGGGGCGAGCAGCTCGGCCACCTCGCGGGGGCCGCCCTGGGTCTTGAGCCGCTCGGGGGTGAGCAGCCCGGGGTCGGCGGTGATGTCGTAGGCGTCCACGGTGGTGGCCAGGTCCACCCCGTCGCGGTCGGTGATGTTGCCGCGTTCTGCGGCCAGGGTGACCGGGATATAGCGGTTGAGGTTGGCCCGGGCGGCGTAGGAGCCGGCGTCCAGGGCCTGCACCTGGAGCAGCCGCACGGTGAACGCCAGCATGGCCAGGGTCAGCCCGGCGCCGATCAGCCGCAGCCGGGGCTTGGGGCTGCCCAGCCGCAGCGGCCGGCCGCCGGTGCGCTGGCGGGGCGGCTGGGGGGTGCGGGAGGACGGGCGCGCCGGGCGCGCGGGACGCGCCGCAGGGCGCGCGGGGCCGGGTACTGGGCGGCGGGGCTGCCTGGGCGCCGTCACGACCTCACCTGCCTGTCGGTCCGGGGAGCGCGGTGGGCGGCGGCGCGCTGGGCACCGCCTTGGGCTGCTGCGGTACGGGGGCGGCCGGGGCCGGTGCGACGGGGGCCGGGGACGGCGGTGGCGGCGGGGCGGGCACGGTGAAGGCGGTGTTGTCCGCCTCGGTGGCGTCGCCGGAGGCGGCCGGGGCGGGCTGTCCGGTGACCGTGCCGTCCGGGTTGAGGAAGGCGGGCGGGCCGCCGGGCACCAGGCCCATCTCGCGGGCCCGGCGCTCCAGCGCGTCCGGCGCGGCCAGCTGGTCGACCTCCTGCTGGAGCGCCTGCTGCTCGTCGGTCAGCTCGGTGGTCTTGCGCTGCAGCCGGCTGAGCTCGAAGGAGCCCTGGTTGAGGGAGGAATTGAGCAGCAACAGCGAGATCAGTCCGGAGCCCAGCAGCAGCACCGTCAGCAGTACGAAGGGCGTGCGCCGGGTGCCGAGCGGACCCAGCGGCAGCAGCCGCCCCAGCCGGCCGCCGCGGATCACGGAACGTCCTCGCGGATGCGCTCGGCGCCGCGCAGCCGGGCCGGGGCGGCGCGCCGGTTCTCGGCGATCTCCTCCTCGGTGGGCAGTTCGGCGCCCCGGGTGAGCAGTTTCAGCCGCGGCTGGTAGCGCTCGGGCACCACCGGGAGTCCCGGCGGGGCGGTGCTGGTGGCGCCGGCCGCGAAGACCTGCTTGACGATGCGGTCCTCCAGCGACTGGTACGACAGCACCGCGACCCGTCCGCCCACCGCCAGCGCGGCCACCGCGGCCGGGATGGCCTGCTCCACGCTGGCCAGTTCGGCGTTGACCTCGATGCGCAGGGCCTGGAAGGTGCGCTTGGCCGGGTTGCCGCCGGTGCGCTTGGCGGCCTGCGGCAGCGCCTCGCGGATCAGCTCCACCAGCCGGGCGCTGTTGCTGAACGGCTCCTTCGCGCGCTCCCGGACGATGGCCGACACGATCCGCTTGGCCTGCTTCTCCTCGCCGTAGGCGCGCAGGATGCGCACCAGTTCACCGGGCGGGTAGGTGTTGAGCACCTCGGCCGCGCTGATCCCGGTGGTCTGGTCCATGCGCATGTCCAGCGGGGCGTCCTGGGCGTAGGCGAAGCCGCGGTCGGCCTCGTCCAGCTGCATGGAGGAGACGCCCAGGTCGAACAGGATGCCCTGGACCTTCTTGATGCCCAGCCGGTCCAGCACCTCGGGGAGCTCGTGGTAGACGGCGCGCACCAGTGTCGCGCGCTCCCCGTAGGGGGCCAGGCGCTCCCCGGCCAGGGCGAGCGCGGTGGGGTCCCGGTCCAGGGCGATCAGCCGGGCCTCGGGGAAGGCCCTGAGCAGGGCCTCGCTGTGGCCTCCGGCGCCCAGCGTGCAGTCGACGACCACCGCCCCTGGCTCGGTGAGCGCGGGAGCGAGCATGTCCAGACAGCGCTGGAGCATGACGGGGACGTGTCGCGCGTTGCTGGTCATGCGCCCTTCTGACGTCACGGGGCGCGGCGGGTACGTACCGCCGGGTCCCCACCCGCTCGAAGGGGAACGGACCGTCCGGCACCGGAGTGCGGGGCCGTACGAGCCGGGAGCGGGAGGAGGCCGAGGGGTGCGTACGCGTCGCGCGCGTGCGGTTTTTTCCGGTTCCGAGGGGAGCGTCGGGCCTCCCACTTCGCGCCACTTTAGTGCACTCGTCCCCTCGGTCAACCAACCGGCCAGCGCGTCCCGCGACCGGGCCGAAACCTGTGCGTTCACCCGGATGGCGGCACACCGCCGGGCTGTGGGTTAGCTCACAAGGGGCGACATTGGCGGACTTTTTGCCCGGGCCTGGAAAGACCGGCGGGCCATTGGCCGATTACCTTCGTTGGCATGCCGATACCCGCGCCTCAGCCCTCACACGACAAGGACCACACGGACCCCACGGTCACCGACCGCCTGGTCAAGGCCAACGCGGAGTACGCCGCCGCGTTCACCGACCCGGGCATGGACGCCCGTCCGGTCCTCAAGGTGGCGGTCGTCGCCTGCATGGACGCCCGTCTGGACCTGCATGCCGCGCTGGGCCTCGAGCTCGGCGACTGCCACACCATCCGCAACGCGGGCGGGGTCGTCACCGACGACATCATCCGCTCGCTCACCATCAGCCAGCGTGCCCTGGGCACCCGCTCCGTGGTGCTCATCCACCACACCGGCTGCGGTCTGCTCAGCCTCACCGAGGACTTCCGGCACGAGATCGAAGCCGAGGTGGGCCAGCGTCCGTCCTGGGCGGTGGAGGCCTTCAAGGACCTCGACCAGGATGTGCGCCAGTCCATGCAGCGGGTGCGCACCTCGCCGTTCCTGCCGCACCGCGACGATGTGCGCGGCTTCGTCTTCGATGTGCACACCGGCCTGCTGCGGGAGATCGATCCGCGGCACTGATTGTCCTCAGGCGGTGTCATGACACCGCCGGTACGGCCAGAATGCGTAAGCGACGGCCCTGCTCCCCGGGGGCGGGGCCGTCGCTTGCTTCGGGGTGGGCCGGTCCGTACCCAGGACCCGGGCCCGCATGACGGGCCGAGGAGGGCCGGGTGACGACCTATGACGAGCCAGCGGTTCCGAGCGATCTGACCGCCACCGCCGAGCGGGTGCGGGCGGCGGTGGAGACCGTGATCGAGGGCAAGCCGGAGGTCGTGCGGCTCACCCTGACCGTGCTGCTGGCCGAGGGGCACCTGCTGATCGAGGACGTGCCCGGGGTGGGCAAGACCATGCTCGCCAAGGCGCTGGCCCGTTCGCTGGACTGCTCGGTGCGGCGCATCCAGTTCACCCCCGACCTGCTGCCCTCGGACATCACCGGGGTGAGCGTCTTCGACCAGCAGCGGCGGGACTTCGAGTTCAAGCCGGGCGCCGTCTTCGCCCAGTTCGTCATCGGCGACGAGATCAACCGGGCCTCACCCAAGACCCAGTCGGCGCTGCTGGAGTCGATGGAGGAGCGCCAGGTCACCGTGGACGGGCGGACCTATGAACTGCCCAGCCCGTTCATGGTGGTGGCCACCCAGAACCCGGTGGAGATGGAGGGCACCTATCCACTGCCGGAGGCACAGCGCGACCGCTTTATGGCCCGGGTCTCCATCGGCTACCCCGGCCCGGAGGCCGAGCTGCGGATGCTGGACACCCACGGTGCCCGGTCCCCGCTGGACGACCTGCGGCCGGTGGCGCACGCCCATGAGATCGTCAAGCTGGTGGAGGCGGTGCGCACGGTGCATGTGGCCGAGCCGGTGCGGCGCTACGCGGTGGACCTGGTGGCCGCCACCCGGCAGCACCCGGAGCTGAGACTGGGCGCCTCGCCGCGGGCCACGCTGCATCTGCTGCGGGCGGCCCGGGCCACGGCGGCGCTGGCCGGCCGGGACTTCGCGCTGCCGGACGATGTGCAGTCGCTGGCGGTGGCGGTGCTGGCGCACCGGCTGCTGCCCACCGCCCAGGCCCAGTTGAGCCGGCGCGGCCCGGAACAGGTGGTGCTGGACATCCTGCGGCACACCCCGGTGCCCGATCCCTACGGCCGGCCCTCCGCCGCCCCGCGGCGGCCGTGATGCCGGCCGAGGAGGAGGGCAGCCTGCGCGCGGCGCTGGCCGGGCTGACCACCCGGGGCCGCTCCTTCCTGGCGGCCGGCCTGGCCGCCACCGGCTGCTCCTATGTGCTGGGTCAGTCCGACCTGCTGCGGGTGGGGCTGCTGCTGGCCGTGCTGCCGCTGGTGTGTGTGGTGGTGCTGCACCGCACCCGGCACCGGGTGGCCGGCGACCGGGCGCTCTCCCCGGCCCGGGTGCCCGCCTCCGCCGAGGCCCTGGTGACGCTGCGGGTGGAGAACGTCTCCCGGCTGCCCACCGGCCTGCTGCTGCTCCAGGACCGGGTGCCCTATGTCCTGGGGCCGCGCCCGCGCTTTGTACTGGACCGGGTGGAGCCGGGCGGGCGGCGCGAGGTCTGCTACCGGGTCCTGTCCGACCTGCGGGGCCGCTATCCGCTGGGCCCGCTGCAGTTACGGCTCACCGACCCCTTCGGGATGTGCGAGCTGACCCGGGCCTTCAGCGCCCGGGATGTGCTGACCGTGGTGCCCCGGGTGGAGCCGCTGCCGGCGCTGCGGCTGGCCGGTGAGGCGGCGGGCTACGGGGACGGCCGGCACCGCTCGCTCGCCCTGGCCGGCGAGGACGATGTGATTCCGCGCGGCTACCGGCACGGCGACGACCTGCGCCGGGTGCACTGGCGATCCACCGCCCGCTACGGCGAGTTGATGGTGCGCCGTGAGGAACAGCCGCGCCGGGCCCAGGCCACGGTGCTGCTGGACACCCGGGGCGGCGCCTACCAGGGGGCGGGCCCGGCCTCGGCCTTCGAGTGGGCGGTGTCGGGGGCCGCCTCCGCCGCGCTGCACCTGCTGCACCGGGGCTTCGCGGTCCGGCTGCTGACCGACACCGGCAGTTCGGTGCCGGCCACCGCCTCCGGGGACGAACCCTCCGACGCCGGCGGGCTGTTGCTGGATGTGCTGGCGGAGATCGACCACTCCCCCGGCAGCTGTCTGACGGCTGCGCGGGAGGCGCTGCGCGGCGGCAACGAGGGGCTGCTGGTGGCCTTCTTCGGTGAACTGGACGAGCGGCAGGCGCAGTTGGCCGCCGGGATGCGGCGGCCGGGCGGCACCGCGCTGGCCTTTGTCCTGGACCCCGGCCGCTGGACCGGCCTGCGCTCCCCGCACGGCGAGCGGCCGGTGCGGCTGCTGCGCGAGGCGGGCTGGACGGCGCTGCCGGTGGCGCCGGGCGACTCGCTGGCCGGCCTGTGGCAGCGGGCCGGCACCCCGGCCGGCACGGCGCGGAGCGGGTCATGAGCGGCAGCGCGCGGCTGACGGTGTGCGCCACGGTGGCCACGCTGGCCGCCGCCTGTTCGCTGCTGCCACTGGTCAACCGGAGCGTCTGGATCGCCCAGGCCGCCTTTCTGCTGGTCTTCCAGGCGGCGGTGGGCGCGCTGGCCCGGCGGGTGCCGCTGCCCCGGGTGCTGACCGTCGGGGTGCAGGCGCTGGTCACCCTGCTGATGCTCACCGTGGCCTTCGCCCGGGAGCAGGCCCTGGGCGGGGTGCTGCCGGGGCCGGAGGCCCTGCGGACCTTCGCCGATCTGCTGCGCCAGGGCGCGGACGACGTGGGGCGGTACGCCATCCCGGCCCCGGCCGGCGCGGGGATAAGGCTGATGCTGATCGGCGGGGTGCTGGCGGTGGGCCTGGCGGTGGACGCGCTGGCGGTCACCTTCCGCAGCGCCGCGCCGGCCGGGCTGCCGCTGCTGGCGCTGTACTCGATCGGGGCCGGGCTGGCCCGGGGCGGCGCCGGCTGGCTGTGGTTCCTGGCCGCGGCGGCCGGCTATCTGCTGTTGCTGCTGGCCGAGGGGCGGGACCGGCTGGCGCGCTGGGGCCGGGTGTTCCCCGGCGGCGTGCGCGCCGGTTCGCCGGGCTTCGACCCGGTGGGCGCGGGCCCGGCCCTGGCACCGGTGCGCACCGGCCGCCGGATCGGGGCGCTGGCGCTGGGCATCGCGCTGGCCATACCGGCCGTGCTGCCCACCATCGACGGCGGCCTGCTGCGGCCGCAGGGCCGGGGGGACGGCCCGGGCGGGGACGCCGGCGGCACCATCTCGGCGGTCAATCCGCTGGTCTCCCTGCAGAACAGCCTCAACCAGCCGGAGAACCGGGAGGTCCTGCGCTACCGCACCACCACCGCCGACACCCAGGACCTCTATCTGCGGATCGTGGCGCTGGACCACTTCGACGGCTCCTCCTGGCGCGCCTCCGAGCGGCAGGTCACCGATGTGCCGGGGCGGCTGCCGCCACCGGCCGGGCTGGCCCCCGGGGTGCGCACCGACCCGGTGAACACCTCGCTGGTGGCAGCCGCCACCTATGGGCAGAACTACCTGCCCATGCCCTATCCGGCGGACCGGATCAAGGTGGGCGGGCAGTGGCGCTACGAACCGGAGGGCCGGGCGCTGGTCGGCGACCGGGGCCAGACCACCCGGGGGCTGCGCTACCAGGTCACCAGCCTGCTGGTGCAGCCCACCGCCGCCCAGCTGGCGGCCGCGCCGGCGCCCGAGGAGCGGATCCTGCGCGAGTACACCCGGGTGCCCGCCACCCTGCCCGCGGAGGTGGAGCGGGTGGCGCGCCGGGTGACGGCGGGCGCCGCCAACCCCTACCAGCAGGCGGTGAAGCTGCAGGACTGGTTCTCCGTGGGCGGCGGCTTCCACTACGACACCGAGGTGGCGTCCGGCAGCGGGGACAACGCGATCGTCCGGTTCCTCCGGGACAAGCGGGGGTTCTGCGTCCACTTCTCTTTCACCATGGCCGCCATGGCACGCACCCTGGGCATCCCGGCCCGGGTGGCGGTGGGCTTCACCCCGGGCGCGCCGCAGTCCGACGGGTCGGTGTCGGTCGGCTCCAAGGACGCGCACGCCTGGCCGGAGCTGTACTTCGAGGGGATCGGCTGGACCCGGTTCGAGCCCACGCCCAGCCGGGGCTCCCAGCCGGACTACACCATCGCCCAGAGCCCCTCGGGCACCACTCCCGACCTGCCCAGCCCGCCACCGGGCCGCGCCACCCGGCCCTCGGCGGCGCCGCAGACCGGCGAGTCCTGCCCGCCCCGGGTGCGGCGGGAGGACGGCTGCCCGCAGCCCCTGGCCCAGCCCGGCGCCGGGGACTCCGGGGGCGGGCTGTCAACGGGCGCCACGGCGGGGCTGGCGGCGGCCGGGCTGGCCGCGGTGCTGCTGATCCTGCCGCCGCTGCTGCGGCACCGGGTACGCGTCCGCCGGCTGGCCCCGGCCGGGGGCGCCCTGGCCGCCTGGCGGGAGCTGACCGACTCGGCCTGGGACTATGGCATCGCGCCCGACGGCTCGCACACACCCCGGCAGGCGGTGGCCCGCATCATCCGCCTCGGCGGGCTGTCCGGCCCGGCGGCCGGTGCGGCGGGCCGGGTGGCCACCGCCGTGGAACGGACCCTGTACGCCCCGCGCCCCACGCCGGCCGGCGCGCTGGCCGAGGAGGTCCACCGGGTACGTGCGGGCCTGCGCGCCTCGGCACCCCGGGGCACCCACCTGCGGGCGGTGCTGGCCCCGCGCTCGCTCAAGCGGCTGGCCACCCGCGCCCGTCAGGGGCGCGGGGAACTGCGCGACCAGCCACAAACAACCCGCACCTGAAGCACAACCCGGCCACCAACGACGCCGCCGGCGCAGCGCCCTTGCACAACAGAGGGCCAGGGCGCCCAACCGCACCCTGGCCCTCAGAACCCAAACGCCATGACCTACCGCTCAGTGGCCCTGCTCATCGCGGCGGCGCTGCCACCGCTGCTCGATCCGGTCCATCATCGACCGGCGGGGACGTCCTTGCCGCCGGGGGCCGCCGCCCAGAGGACCGGCCGCTCCACGCGCCGCGCCTCCCTTGCGCCACCCCGTCACCACCAGCACCGCGCACCCCAGCATGACCAGGAAGCCGACCACGCTGATCCAGATCCACTGGGCGACCATTCCGGCCATCAGCAGCGCGATACCCACCAGAAAGCCCGCGATCGCCTGGTAGACCCGTCGCCGGGTGTACGTGCGCAGGCCGCTGCCCTCGAGCGCTGTCGCGAACTTGGGATCTTCGGCGTACAGCGCTCGCTCCATCTGCTCGAGCATGCGCTGCTCGTGCTCCGAGAGCGGCACGGAGTCCTCCTACTCGTCGGTCGCGGGGGGCGACCGGGTGCGACCCTTTCAGGATAGGCAGGGATTCGCCCCCGTGAAACCCGCCCCTCTGCGCCAATTCACCCACCGGCCCCGGCTGGCGGCCGATGATGTCGGGACGTACATTCCCGCCCCGCCGACCCGTCATGCCGGACGGTGTTCTCCCGATCATACGGGGCGAACGGCCTGATCGGTGGGGTGTGGCCGGGGCCGCCCTCAGCCGCGCTGGGCCAGCACATGCAGCTGGGTGGCCACCGCGTGGAAGGCGGGCAGCGTGGCCGCCTCCTCCTCCAGCCGGAACAGCGCCTCCAGGGCTCCGGGCTCGGCGTCCACCAGCACTCCCGGCACCAGGTCGGCGAAGACCCGCACCCCGTGCACCGCGCCGACCGCCAGCCCGGCGCCCTCGGCCAGTTCGGTCAGCTGGGCGGCGGTGAAGCGGCGGGGCACCGGGTCGCCGGCACCCCAGTGGCCGGCCGGGTCGGTCAGCGCCTGGCGGGCCTCGGTGAAGTGCCCGGCCAGCGCCCGGGCCAGCACCGCGCCGCCCAGGCCCGCCGCGAGCAGGCTGAGGACGCCGCCGGGGCGCAGCGCGTCCACCGCGTTGCGCACACCGGCGGCCGGGTCCTCCAGGTACTCCAGCACCCCATGGCAGAGCACCGCGTCATAGGCGCCGCACTCCACCACGTCGAACAGGCCCTGGGTGTCGCCCTGCACCCCGCGCACCAGGTCCGCGACGCCCGCCTCGGCGGCCCGGCGCTCCAGCGCGAACAGGGCGTTGGGGCTGGGGTCCACCACGGTCACCCGGTGGCCGAGCCGGGCCACCTCGACCGCGAACTTGCCGCTGCCGCCACCCGCGTCCAGGACCTCCAGCACACCGTCCCGGCCGGCGACCTCGGCCCGGCGGTCCAGGGCGTATTTGAGGACCTCCCAGACCACGGCGGTACGCAGGGACGCGCGGGGGCGCGCTGGGGTCTCCCCGCCCTGGGCGGGGGAAGGCTCGGTCACGGCGGATGGCTCCTCGGCGCGGCGGCGATCGGATGGACGTCGAGGGACGTCGATCACACCCTAATGGGCCGGGCCCGGGCGCCCGTAACGCCAGGCCAGACCGGTCCGCGCGGGCGGACCGGGGCCCGGTTGACGGCGACCGCACCTCCTGCGTCATACTTTTTTAGACTGACTAGTCAGTTCAAGATCGTCACCAGGGAGGTCACCGTGGACCGCACCCCACCCGGGGCCGCCGTCAGAGCACAGGGATTCGGCGTCAAGGGCCCGCGCGGCTGGGCGTTCGAGGAGGTGGACGTCGACGCCCCGCCCGGCTCGCTGATCGCCGTCGAGGGGCCGTCCGGCTCCGGCCGCACCTGTCTGCTGCTCGCCCTGACCGGACGTATGCGTCCCGGCGCGGGATCCGCCGAGATCGGCGGGCTGGCGCTGCCCAAGCGGATGGCGGGGGTGCGGCAGTTCTCCGCACTGGCCCATGTACCGGGCGTGGCCGAGCTGGAGCCGGCCCTGACCGTGGCCGAGCACCTGCGGGAACGGGTGCTGCTGCAGCGCCGGTTCAGCGGTTCGCCGCGTGAACTGCTGCGGCCGCGCTCCGAGCGGCGGGCGGCCGCACGGGCCCGGATCGACGCGGCACTGGCCGCCGCCGGGCTGGAACCGGCCACGCTGCCCAAGGACGAGCGCACGGCCGCCCGGGACCTGGAACGGCTGGAGGCGCTGCGGCTCTCGCTGGCCCTGGCCCTGATCGGCGCACCGCGGCTGATCGCGGTGGACGATCTGGACCTCAAGCTGTCCGACGCCGAACGGGCGGAAGCCTGGGCGCTGTTGAGGTCACTGGCCGACGCCGGAACGACCGTACTGGCCGTGTGCAGTGAGGCCCCCGGGGACGCGGTGACGGTCCGCACCGGGCAGATCAAGAAGGAGGCGGCCCTCAATGCGCTCGCCTAGGCTGGCCGTTCTCGAACTGCGCAAGTTCGGCCGGGGCAAGCTGCCCCGGGCCGCGCTGATCGCGCTGCTGCTGCTTCCGCTGCTCTACGGCGGGCTGTACCTGTGGTCGTTCTGGGACCCGTACAGCCGGCTGGACAAGGTGCCGGTGGCGCTGGTCAACGACGACCGCGGGGCCACCGTGGACGGCAAAAAGCTCACCGCGGGCGACTCCATCGCCGAGGGGCTGCACGACAGCAAGACCTTCCAGTGGCACGAGACCAGCGCCGCCGAGGCCAAGCAGGGCCTGGAGAAGGGGCGTTACTACCTCTCGCTGACCATACCCGCCGACTTCAGCCGGCGGGTGGCGTCCAGCTCGGGCAAGACCCCGCAGACCGGTGCGCTCCAGGTGCACACCAACGACGCCAACAACTACATCGTGGGGTCGATCTCGCGCACCGTGTTCGCCGAGGTCCGGGCGAGCGCCTCCCGCAAGGCGTCCCGCGGCTTCTACGACAAGATCTTCGTCTCGTTCTCCGACCTGCACGACAAGACCAAGCAGGCCGCCGACGGCGCGGACCGGCTGGGCGACGGCATCGACAAGGCGAAGAAGGGCACCGGGGACCTCAAGAACGGCCTGGACACCGCCAAGGACGGCACCGGCAGGCTCTCGGACGGCGTGGACAAACTCCACGACGGCGCGGGCACCTTGGACTCCAGGACCCGGCAACTGGCCGACGGCGCACAGCAGGTGGCGGACGGCACCCAGAAACTGGCGGACCAGGTGAACGCGGCGGCGGACTCCAAGGAGGGTGTCTACGCCAAGCAGCACACGGCCGAGATAGGCCGGATCGCCGGCAAGGTGGCCACCGAGGCGCAGACCCTCCGCGGAAACCTGCAGAACCTGCCCTCGGCGGAGACCACACAGAAGCTCGCAACGGGTACCGCCACGGCATCGGCGGACCTGTCGGCGGCGTACTCGGCCCTGTGCGAGAAGGCGGCCAAGGCGGAGTCGTTCTGCCCGACGCTCAGCAAGGCCGTCTTCGCGGCGCAGCAGTCGGCGCTGGGTGCCCAGGACCTCAACACCCTGGTGCAGAACAAGAACGGCGAGCTGGGCAGCCTTCCGGAACAGCTGGACATCATCCAGTCCTCGGCCCAGAAGCTGGCCGACTCCGCACCCACCCTCGCCGACGACATCAACAACGCCGTGCGTGACGCCAACGCTCTCAACGACGGCGCCCAGAAGGTCGCCGCCGGCGCGAGCAGGATCCATGACGGTGCGGGGCAGCTGAACTCCGGGCTGGGCACCGCCTCGGACAAGATGTCCGCCCTGGACACCGGCATCGGCAAGCTGCAGAACGGCGCGGACACCCTGCAGGGCGGCATGTTCAAGCTCTCCGACGGTTCGTCCAAGCTCTCCGGCGGGCTGCACGACGGGGTCGGCAAGATCCCGGACTATGGCAAGCAGGACCGTGACGCCCGTACCGAGGTGATGGCCGACCCGGTGAAGCTGGCCTCACAGGCGCTGCACAAGGCGCCCAACTACGGCACCGGGTTCGCGCCTTACTTCCTGCCGCTGTCGCTCTGGGTGGGCGCCATGGTCGCCTATATGCTCATTCAGCCGCTCAACCGGCGCGCGCTGGCAGCCGGCGCCTCGGCCTGGCGGACCGCGCTGGCGGGCTGGCTGCCGGTGGTCGCGGTGGGGCTGGGACAGGTGCTGGCGCTGCTGGCGGTGCTGCACTGGGCGGTCGGGCTGGAGATGGAGCACGCCGCGGGCACCGTCGGCTTCCTGGCCCTGGCCTCGCTCTGCTTCGCCGCCATGGTGCAGTGGCTCAACGCCCGCTTCGGGCCGGCCGGACGGATCCTGGTGCTGGCGCTGCTGATGCTCCAGCTGACCTCGGCGGGCGGCACCTATCCGGTGCAGACCAGCCCCGGCTTCTTCAACGCCCTGCACCCCTTCCTGCCGATGAGCTATGTGGTGCAGGGGCTGCGCCACCTGATCTCGGGCGGCGACCTGGGCAGCGTCTGGCAGGCGTGTGCGGTGCTGGCCGCCTTCACCGCCGGTTCGCTGGCGCTCACCGCCTGGGCGGCGCGCGGCAAGCAGGTGTGGCGGGTGGACAAGCTGCACCCTGAGCTGAGCCTGTGACCGGGCATGGCCGGCGGGCGGGGAGAATCACCCCCATGGACAGCAGCGGTACACGCCGTCAGAACACACGACGGAAGCTCTTCGAGGCAGCGGTCACCCTGATCGCGGAACAGGGGTTCTCCTCCACCACGGTGGACGAGATCGCCGAACGGGCAGGGGTGGCCAAGGGCACGGTCTACTACAACTTCGCCAGCAAGACCGTACTCTTCGAGGAGTTGCTCAGGGACGGCATCGAGCTGCTGACCGTCTCCTTGCAGCAGGCGTCCGAGGAGACGGCCGCCCGTGGCGGCACCCGGGTGGACGCGCTGGACGCGATGATCCGGGCGGGGCTGGAGTTCATCGCCCGCTATCCCTCGCTGACCCAGCTGTATGTGGCCGAGCTGTGGCGCACCAACCGGGCCTGGCAGTCGACCCTGATGCAGGTGCGGCAGAAGGCGATCGCGGTGATCGAGTCGGTGCTGCGGGAGGCGGTGGACCGGGGCGAGCTGAGCACCGAGATCGATATTCCGCTGACCGCCTCGGCGCTGTTCGGCATGGTGCTGGTGGCCGCGCTGGACTGGCAGTCCTTCCAGCCGGAGCGGTCCATCGACGAGGTGCATGCCGCGCTGTCGCGCCTGTTGCAGGGCAGAGTGAGCGGGAGCTGAGGCCGGGCCCGCCCGCTACGATCACCCGGTGTCAGTCCTTCCTCTTGTCTTCACCAGCGGCTGGGCCAGCGGCATCAACGCCTATGCGGTGGTGCTGCTGCTCGGCCTGCTGGGCCGTTTCGGCGTCACCGACCAGGTCCCCCACGCCCTCCAGCGCCCGGATGTGCTGATAGCCGCCGGGGTGCTCTTCCTCTGCGAGGTCGTGGCGGACAAGATCCCCTATGTGGACTCCGTCTGGGACGCGGTGCACCTGGTGATCCGTCCCATCGCCGGCGGAGTGGTCGCCGCCCTGCTGGCCGGGGACCACGGCTCGCTGTCCCACTTGGCCGCCGGGGCAGTGGGCGGCATCACCGCACTGCTGAGCCACCTGGTGAAGGCGGGCACCCGGATGGCCGTGAACACCTCCCCGGAGCCGGCCAGCAATATCGTGCTCAGCCTGGTGGAGGATCTGGCGGTGGCGGCCCTGGTGGTCTTCGCCCTGTTCCACCCGGTGGCGGCGGCGGTCATCGCGGGCACCCTGCTGGGCCTGGGCATCGCCCTGGTGGTCTTCCTGTGGAAGCGGGTGCGCGCCTTCCTCGCCCGGCGGCGGCAGCGGCGCCGGGCCCCGGCTCCCGAAGGCGCGGTCGGCACCCCCCGTTAGAGTCGGCGGCATGACACGGATTGTGGTGATCGGCGCCGGAATGGGCGCCATGGCGACGGCCGCGCGACTGGCCGTCGCGGGCCACCGGGTGGCGGTGTACGAGCGCTCGACGGTGCCCGGCGGCGGCGTCGGCCGCCTGGCCAGGGACGGCTTCACCTTTGACACCGGCCCCGGCCTGCTCCATCTGCCCGCTGTCTACCGCGATTTGTTCATCAAGACCGGCAAGGAGTCGCTGGAGCAGAGCCTCGGCCTGCACCAGGTCGACCCGGCCGCGAGCCACCGCTTCGCGGACGGCACCTCGGTCAACCTGCCCAACGCCTCCCGGGCCGGGGTGGTCCAGGCACTGGACGCGGCGCTGACCCCCGGAGCAGGCGAGCGCTGGAGCGATCTGGTCAACCGGGCCCGGGACGCCTGGGACGCCACCCGGCGCCCACTGCTGGAGGAGCCACTGCCGGCCGATCCGGACCGGCGTGCCGCGCTTGGGCACGACCCCTATCCGGCCCTGCGCCGGCGCGGGCTGTTCCGCCGCTCCACGCCGGCCACGCTGGAGGCCGTCGCCCGGCGGGAATTGGCCGATCCCCGGCTGATCGCCCTGCTGGAGAGCCATGCCCTGGCCCACGGTCTCGATCCGCGCCGGGCACCCGCCGGCGCCGCCGTACTGCCGTATATGGAGCAGACTTTCGGCAGCTGGTACGCCCAGGGCGGCATCCGGGCCCTGGCCGAGGCCCTGTACGCCCGCTGCCTGGCCCGGAAGGCGGAGTTCCACTTCGGTGCCGAGGTGACCGGCCTGCTGGAGAAGGACGGCCGGGCCGCCGGGGTGCGGCTGGCCGATGGCACGGTGGCCGAGGCGGACGCGGTGGTCGCGGGCGTGGATCCGGCGGCGCTGCCGGCGCTGTCCGGGTTCGCGCAACGGGACGTGCCGCGCAGCCGGTTCAGTGTCTTCCTGGCCCTGCGCGGGGCCCGCCCGGCGGACACCCCACACCGCACCGTGATCCACACCCCCGACCGGGAGGCGGAGCTGGCGGCGGTCTTCGGCCCGGCGCCGCACGCCGGCCACCGGCCGACGGTGATCGCGCTGCGCCCGGACGACCCGTCCACCCGGCCCGATGCGGACCATGAGGCGCTGACGCTCACCGCCACCGTCGCCCCGCAGGGGGAGGTGGACTGGGCGGACGGTCCCACCCGCGAGGGCTTCGCGGACCGCATGGTCCAGGCGGCGGAGGTGGCTGTCCCCGGCCTGGCCGGGCGGGTGCTGTGGCGTGCGGTGCGCACCCCGCTGGAGGTGGAGGCCGCAACGGGCGCTCGGGGCGGCGGCGTTCCGGCTCCGGCCCTGGCGGGCGCCGACGGCGCCTTCCTCCACCCCGCCAACTCGGGCCGCCTGCCCGGCCTTTACCTGGCCGGCGGCTTCGCCCACCCCGGCGGCGGGCTGGCCCACGCGGGGATGTCGGGTGCGCTGGTGGCGGGCCTGATCGTGGAGGGTGCGGCCTTCCGCGGCTCGCAGTGACAGGGGGCGCCCCGTAAGGGGCGCGGGGAACTGCGCGATCAGCCACCGACGGCCCGCGCCCGAAGCACGACCCTAGTAGCGGTAGTGCTGCTGCTCGTCGTAACCGGGCCCCGGCTGCTGGGGATAAGGCGGCTGCTGGGGCGGCGCCGCCGCGTCCGTGTCCCGCTGCTGGGGCACCCAGACTCCACCGGGCGGGGTGTCCATGTCGTAGTGCTGCGGGGCGTAGACGTCGCCGGAATAGCCCGTCGTGCCGTACTGCTGGTGCGTGCCGTACTGCTGCTGGGGCTGCTGCGACTGCTGGGGCTGCGCATAGGCGTCGTAAGTCTCGTAGCCCTGCTGGCGGTTGCCGATATAGGGGTCGGAGTACGCGGCGTACTGCCCCTGCGCATAGTCGAATTGACCGTTCTGGCCGGTGTACTCGGCATTCTGCGGCATGCCCTGGAAGGCGTCATAGCCGCCGAAGACACTGGTCTCCTCCACCGCCGCGTACTCGGCGGTGGGCTGCTCCGGCACCCCGGTGAGACCGGACGGCACCCCCGGCACCCCGGCCGGCTGCTCCGGCGCGCCGTCCGCGGCCTGCTCCCCGGCGAGAGCCGCGGGGGCCGCCGGGGCCGCGGGGGCCGGGCTGTCGGTGGTGGCGCCGCGCTCCGCCCGGCCCCGCCGCCGTCCGGACCGTCCGCCCGACCGGCCGGCGGACCTGCCGCCGGCCCGGCCCTCGCCCGCGCCGCCCTCGTTCCCGGCGGCAGCGGGCCGGCGGAGCGCCCAGCCCGCGGCGAAGCCGCGCCGGAAGGAGAGCGTCACAAAGACCTGGCCGGCCGCGAAGCCGACCGCCCCGACCACGATCACCGGCACCGAGGCGGCCATCACACCGGCCACCACACCGAGGAAGCCCCCGAAGGCCAGCAGCCGCCAGCGCAGCCGGGCCTTGTACTGCAGCAGCACCTCGCTGAGCAGCCAGAGCGCGACGATGCCGAACGCGATGTAGAGGACCGTCCAGCCCATTAGCGCCCCTCTCGTTCGGCCGCCGTTCCCGGCCGGCCGTCAGGACCGCTGGTGCAGTCCCAGGTTCTCGTAGATTTCCAAGGTTGCCGTGGAGTGGTTCAGGGTAATGAAATGCAGCCCGGGAATCTCCTCGGCCATCAACCGTGCACACAGTTCGGTCGCGTACTCGATCCCGACCGAGCGTACAGCCGCCGGATCGTCCTGTACCGCCCGGATCCGCTCTGCCAGCCCCGAGGGGAAGGCGGCGTTGCTCAGCTGTGCGAATCGCTCGATCTGCTTCACATTGGTGACCGGCATGATTTCCGGAATGATCGGGGTGTCACACCCCGCCGCCGCGACCCGGTCACGCAGCCGCAGATAGTCCTCCGCGTGGAAGAACATCTGGGTGATCGCGAAGTCCGCGCCGGCCCGGCACTTGGCCACGAAGTGGCGGACGTCGGTCTCCCAGTCCGTGGAGCGCGGATGCATCTCCGGGAAGGCGGCCACGCCCACGCAGAAGTCCCCCGACTCCTTGATCAGGCGCACCAGTTCGGCGGCGTAGTGCAGGCCCCGGGGGTGTCGCACCCACTCGCCCAGCGGGTCGCCGGGCGGGTCCCCGCGCAGCGCGAGCATATTGCGGATGCCCACATCGGCGTACTGGCCGATGATGTTGCGCAGGTCGGCCACCGAGTGGTTGACCGCGGTCAGATGGGCCACCGGCGTAAGGGTGGTGTCGGTGGCGATGCGCTCCGTCGCCCGTACCGTGCCCTCGCGGGAGGAGCCGCCGGCGCCATAGGTCACGGAGACAAAGGTGGGGCCGACCGCCTCGATCCGCCGGATGGCGTTCCACAGGGTGCGTTCACCCCGTTCGGTCTTGGGGGCGGCGAACTCGAAGGAGTAGGAACGCTCGCCGGAAGCCAGCAGCTCACGAATAGTGCGCGCACGGTCAGTCCTGGTGGACGCGGTACCAAGGGCCATACCCGCCAAGTTAACCAGCGGTCCGGCGGCACCCCAACCCGTATCAGTGAAATGCCCTTTTTCACCGGGCGGTTCCCCACCCGGCCTCGAAGGTCAGTCGAGTTCCCGGACCCGCTTGGCCAGCCGGGCGGCCGCCGCGCCGGGGTCATCGGCCTCGGTGATGGCGCGCACCACCACGATCCGCCGGGCTCCGGCCTGGAGCACCTGGTCGAGATTGCCCTCGTCGATGCCGCCGATGGCGAACCAGGGACGGTCCGGGTTCCGGGACGCGGCGTGGCGCACCAGGGAGAGGCCGGGGGCGTACCGGCCGGGCTTGGTGGGGGTGGGCCAGCAGGGGCCGGTGCAGAAGTAGTCCACGCCCGGCTCGGCCAGGGCGGCGTCCACCTCCGCCTCGGCGTGGGTGGAGCGGCCTATCAGCACCTCCTCGCCCAGGATGGCGCGGGCCGCGGGCACCGGAAGGTCACCCTGGCCCAGGTGCAGCACCTGGGAACGGGCCGCATGCGCCACATCGGCGCGGTCGTTGACCGCCAGCAGCCTGCCATGGCGGCGGGCCGCCTCGGCGAACACGGCCAGCTGCTCCAGTTCCTCCCCGGCCTCCATGCCCTTGTCGCGGAGCTGGACGATGTCCACCCCGGCGGCCAGCACCGCGTCCAGGAACTCGGGCAGGTCGCCCTGACGCTTGCGGGCGTCGGTGCACAGATACAGCCGGGCGTCGGCGAGTCGCTCGCGCGCGGTCATGGACATCGGGTGGGACTCCCCCCGGTCGGCGGTGTACGGGCCCGGCCTTCCGGCCCGTACACCGCGCTGATCTCAGTTGCGGTACGGCGTTGCGGTGCGGCTCAGACGGCGAGCGCCTGGGCGCGGCGCTTCACCTCCGTGCCACGATTCTCGCGCAGCGCCTGCGCCGGGGTTCCGGGCAGGGTCTCATCAGCGGTGAAGAGCCACTCCAGCATCTCCTCATCGGTGAAGCCATCGTCCTTGAGAAGTGTCAGGGTCCCCGCGAGGCCCTTGACGACCTTGCCGTCCTTGATGAACTCGGCAGGCACTTGAAGCACATTGTTCTCGCCACGGCGCACGGCAATCAGCTGGCTCTCCTTCACCAGCTGGCGCACGCGCGTCACCTCGACATCCAGCATCTCCGCGATATCGGGGAGAGTGAGCCAGGCGGGAACAAGCCCTTCGATCTTTGCGTCAATCTCGGTCACGGGACAAGCCTGCCATCCGCCGCTGACAGCCGGTAGCCGGGTTGACCCGGGCGAGGCGCGGGGCACTCGCGCGGCCGCCGCGACCGGGGGCGCCCGGGACCGTCACCCGAGCACCGCGGCCTTCAGCGGCACCGAGGCGTCCGCGGCCCTGGACCGGTCCAGGGCGGCGCCCTGCTCGATCAGCTTGCGGCCCTGTGCCAGGTCACGCGGCCGGCCCACCGCCAGCAGCGCCACCAGCGCCCCCGACTTCAGCCAGCACACCGTCCAGGCGGCGCTGTCCGGGTCGCCGCGCCAGATCATCTCGTCGGCGGCCGCATGGTGCCCCGCGTACTGCACAAACCGGCCGAACTGCTCGGACCAGAAGTAGGGCACCGGGTCATAGACCGGCCCCTCCTCCGGGCCGAGCACAATGTTGGCGGCCACCGTGCGCGGCCCCTGCAGGGCGTTGTCCCAGTGGTGCACCAGCAGCCGCTCGCCATAGCGGGCGGAGGGGAAGGAGGCGCAGTCGCCGACCGCGTAGACATCCGGCAACGAGGTGCGCAGCCGCTCGTCGGCGCACACCGAGCGGTCCCCGGCCAGCTCGATGCCGGAGCCGGCCAGCCAGTCGGTGGCCGGGCGGGCGCCGATGCCCACCACCACCGCGTCCGCCTCGATCCGGCGGCCGTCGGCCAGCAGCACCGCGCCCTCCTGGACCGCCGCCACCTTGGCGCCGGTGAGCAGCCGCGCCCCGCTGTGCGCGTACCAGTCGGTCATATGGGCGGCGACCTCGGCGGGCACCGCGCCGGCCAGCACCCGGTCGGCGGCCTCCACCACGGTCACCTCACAGCCCGCCTCCCGGGCGGCGGTGGCGAACTCGGCGCCGATCCAGCCCGCGCCGACCGCCACCACGCTGCGCTGGGCGGCCAGCAGCGGCCGCAGCCGTTCCGCGTCGTCCACGGTGCGCAGCAGATGGACGCCGGGCACGCCCTCGCTGCCGGGCAGCTGGAGCGGCACCGCGCCGGTGGCGATGACCAGCACGTCATAGGGCACGCTGCCGCGCACCGTGTCCACCTGGTGCTCCTCGGCGCGCAGCGCGGTGACCTCCCGGTCGAGCTGCACCTCGATGCCCAGCGCCGTGAAGTCCACCTCGAAGGCGGAACCCTCCGCCTTGCCCAGCAGCACGGTCTTGGACAGCGGCGGCCGGTCGTACGGGGGGTGCGGCTCCGCGCCCAGCAGGGTGATCTCGCCGGTCCAGCCCTGTTCCCGCAGGGCCAGGGCGGTCTGCACGCCGGCCATGCCGGCGCCCACGATCACAACGCGCCCGCCACCGGTGGTGTTCGTCTGCTCACTCACCCGATCACCATAGGGCGACCGCCGAGGGCTTACCGAGCACCCGGTCGGGAGACCTCCGACACAACCCCCCCGCCGTATGCGCCCGTCCGCCGGGCCCCGCCGCCTTCCGGTGCTCTCCCGGCCCGTACTAGGGTGACCGCTGCACACGCACTCGCGGGAGCCCGGCGCACCGGGCTGAGAGGGAGGCTGGACGGCCTCCGACCGTACGAACCTGATCCGGGTCATGCCGGCGAAGGGAGGGGCTGGATGCCCATGCACGCGTCTCAACGGCCAAAGACCGGTGGCCCACCGGGGACCTGGGACGTCCTGGTGATCGGTGGCGGACTGATCGGGCTGGTCACCGCCTGGCGGGCGGCCCGGCGCGGGCTGCGCACCGCGCTCGCCGACCCCTCGCCGGGCGGTGGCGCCACCCGGGTGGCGGCCGGCATGCTCGCCCCGGTCACCGAACTGCACTACGGGGAGCAGGCGCTGCTCGCCCTCAACCTGGCCTCGGCGCGCCGCTATCCGGCGTTCACCGCCGAGTTGGAGGAGGCCAGCGGCCAGGACACCGGCTACCGGGCCTGCGGCACGCTGGCCGTGGCGCTGGACGCCGACGACCGGGCGTATCTGCGCGAACTGCACCAGCTCCAGTTGCGCTGCGGCCTGGACGCGCAGTGGCTGACCGGCCGTGAGTGCCGCCGGCTGGAGCCGATGCTGGCGCCCGGCGTACAGGGCGGCCTGCGGGTGGACGGCGACCACCAGACCGACCCCCGGCGGCTGGCCCTGGCCCTGCTGACGGCCTGTGAGCGGGCCGGGGTGGACATCCTGCGGCAGCGGGCGGTGGGCCTGCTGACCGCCGGGGACCGCGCCACCGGCGCCCTGCTCGAAGACGGCTCCCGGGTGACCGCCGGGCAGACGGTGCTGGCGGCGGGCAGCCACAGCGAGCGGCTGGCCGGGGTGCCGGCGGAGGTGCTGCCGCCGGTACGGCCGGTCAAGGGGCAGCTGCTGCGGCTGCGGGTGCCCGGCCCGTACCGCCCGTTCCTCTCCCGCACGGTACGGGCGGTGGTGCGCGGCGTGCCGGTCTACCTGGTGCCCCGGGAGAACGGCGAGCTGGTGGTGGGCGCCACCACCGAGGAGCTGGGCTTCGACACCACGGTCACCGCGGGCGGGGTCTACCAGCTGCTGCGCGACGCCCATGAACTGGTGCCCGGCATCACCGAGTTGCCGCTGGTGGAAACCTGCGCCGGGCTGCGTCCCGGCTCCCCCGACAACGGCCCGCTGCTCGGCCCCACCGCGCTGCCCGGCCTCCACCTGGCCACCGGCCACTACCGCAATGGCGTGCTGCTCACCCCGCTGACCGGGGAGGTGCTCGCCGACGTGCTGACCGGCGGCCGGGTGCCGGACGAGGCCCTGCCCTTCTCCCCCACCCGCTTCACCCCCGCACTCCAGGAGCAGTCCGCATGACCGCCACGACCGCCACCGTCCGGGTCTCCGTCAACGGTGAACAGCGCCTGGTCCCCGGCGGGACCACCCTCGACGGCCTGGTGGCCACGCTCACCGACGCCCGGGGCGGCGTCGCCGCCGCCGTCAACGAGACCGTCGTACCGCGCACCCGGTGGACGGCCACCACGCTGGACGACGGCGACCGGATCGAAGTTCTCACCGCGGTGCAGGGAGGCTGATCAGTTCCCATGGCAGACGATCTGCTCACCATCGCCGACACCGTCTTCACCTCCCGCCTGATCATGGGCACCGGCGGTGCGCCCAGCCTGGATGTGCTGGAACGGGCGCTGCTGGCCTCGGGCACCGAGCTGACCACGGTCGCCATGCGGCGGCTGGACCCCTCGGTGCGCGGCTCGGTGCTGTCCGTCCTGGAACGGCACGGGGTACGGGTGCTGCCCAACACCGCGGGCTGCTTCACCGCGGGCGAGGCGGTGCTGACCGCCCGGCTGGCGCGTGAGGCGCTGGGCACGGACTGGGTGAAGCTGGAGGTGATCGCCGACGAGCGCACCCTGCTGCCGGACCCCATCGAGCTGCTGGACGCGGCCGAGATCCTGGTGGACGACGGCTTCACGGTGCTGCCCTACACCAATGACGACCCGGTGCTGGCCCGCCGGCTGGAGGACCTCGGCTGCGCCGCGATCATGCCGCTGGGCTCGCCCATCGGCTCCGGCCTGGGCATCCGCAACCCGCACAACTTCCAGCTGATCACCGAGCGGGCCGGTGTCCCGGTGATCCTGGACGCGGGCGCGGGCACCGCCTCGGACGCGGCGCTGGCCATGGAGCTGGGCTGCTCGGCGGTGATGCTGGCCTCGGCGGTGACCCGGGCGCAGGAGCCGGTGCTGATGGCGGAGGCGATGCGGCACGCGGTGGAGGCGGGGCGGCTGGCGTACCGCGCGGGTCGCATCCCCCGCCGCCACTTCGCCGAGGCGTCCTCCCCGACGGCGGGCCGCGCCACCCTGGACCCCGAACGCCCGGCGTTCACGGTGGCGTAGGGGGCGCCCCCGTAAGGGGCGCGGGGCGGCTGTGTCATGCGGCTCCGCCGCGTGGGCGCGACCAGCCACGCACGGCCCGCACCGGAAAACGCACCTGCCGTGGCACGGCGCGTTTCGTCGCCGGGTACCGAAACGACTGAGCCCGTACGGACGCACGCACCGGCGGTGCGCAACCCACGGCCTCGTAGACTCGTGGACCGTGGACACGACCCTCCCGGACCCCCTCGTCGACCAGTTGCTCGACGGCCGCTACCGCATCGAGGCACGCATCGCCGCGGGCGGCATGGCCACGGTCTACCGGGCCCTGGACACCCGCCTGGACCGGGTGCTCGCCCTGAAGGTGATGCACCCCAACCTGGCGGGGGACGAGGCCTTCACCGAGCGTTTCATCCGGGAGGCCAAGTCGGCGGCCCGGCTGGACCACCCCAATGTGGTGAGCGTCTTCGACCAGGGCACCGACGACGGCTACGTCTATCTGGCCATGGAGTATGTGGCCGGCTGCACCCTGCGGGATGTGCTGCGCGAGCGCGGCGCCCTGCAGCCGCGTGCCGCGCTGGACATCATGGAGCCGGTACTGGCCGCCCTGGGCGCCGCCCACCGGGCGGAGCTGGTGCACCGGGACATAAAGCCGGAGAACGTGCTGATCGGCGACGACGGCCGGGTCAAGGTCGCGGACTTCGGGCTGGTGCGCGCGGTGGGCACCAACACCACCACCGACACCGGCTCCGTGCTGGGCACCCTCTCCTACCTCGCGCCGGAGCAGATCGAGCACGGTGTGGTGGACACCCGCACCGATGTTTACGCCTGCGGCGTGGTGCTCTACGAGATGCTCACCGGCCTCAAGCCGCACTCCGGGGCCAGCCCCGCCCAGGTCCTCTACCAGCACCTCAACCAGGATGTCCCGCCGCCGTCCGACGAGGCCCCGGGCCTGGCCCCGGAGCTGGACGATGTGGTGACGGTCAGCACCGCCCGCGACCCCCGGCTGCGGCCGGACGACGCGGTGGGCATGCTGGGGCTGATCCGGGAGGCCCGTTCGGCGCTGACCGAGGAGCAGCTGGACGCCCGCCCGCCGCGCGCGCTCGCCGCGCACGCGGGCGCCGAGGACCGCACCACCGTGCTGCCCCGGCCGGCCGTCTCCCCGTCGCAGCTGACCCCCCGGAACCCGCTGCCGCAGCAGGACGACGCCGACCACACGGCCCGCTTCGACCAGCCGCCCGTCCCCCCGCAGGCCGCCCCGTCCGCGCCGGCCGGTCCGGTCTGGCAGCGCCGGCTGCCCGGGCCGCTGCGCCGGGTGCGGCGGCGCACCGCGCTGCTGGTGGCGGCCGCCGTGCTGGCGGTGCTGGCCGGCACCGGCGTCTGGTACATCAGCTCCGGCCAGTTCACCTCGGTGCCCGCGGTGCTGGACATGACCGAGCAGAAGGCGGAGCAGGAGCTGGACCGGGCCGGTCTGCGGGCGGACACCCGGCAGGACTTCAGCGACACCATCGAGCGCGGCCATGTGATGGCCACCGATCCCAAGCCCGGTGAGCGGATCCGCAACACCGGCCGGGTGACGCTGACCATCTCCCGGGGCCCCCGGCGGACCGAGGTGCCCAATGTGACGGGCATGCGGCTGGCCGAGGCCCGGCAGCGGATCGAGCACGCGGGGCTGACGGTCGGCGAGATCCGCCAGCAGTTCAGCGGGGAGACCCCGCAGGGTTCGGTGCTGTCCACCGATCCCCGGCCGGGCACCGAGCGCCGCCCCGACTCACCGGTCAGCCTGGTGGTCAGCAAGGGCGAGGCGCTGGATGTGCCGGATATCACCGGCCTGTCGGTGGACGACGCCACCAGCGCGCTGCGCGAGCTGGGCCTGCAGGTCAAGATCGCCGACACCCAGGTCTACTCGCCCCGCAACAAGGGCGACATCGCCGACCAGTCCCCGGCCAAGGGCACCAAGGCGGCCAAGGGCGACACCATCACGGTGACCGTCTCCAAGGGCAAGGAGATGCTCACGGTGCCGGATGTCACCGGCAAGAGCGAGGCGGACGCCCGGCGGATGCTCACCGAGGCCGGGTTCGAGGTGAAGGTGGACAAGCCCTTCTTCTTCCCCAAGGACTCGGTGGACGCCCAGTCGGTACGCGGCGGGGACAAGGCGGCCCGGGGCGACACCATCACCATCAAGATGAAGAGCGGGTTCTGACGTCAGCGTGAACGCGATACGCAATCCGGTCGGCGGCCATATCCCGGTGGCCGGCGGCCTGGCCCGGACCGGTCTGCCGTACGCCCGGCGGATGGGCGCCGAGGCGGTGCAGGTGTTTGTGGCCAACCCGCGCGGCTGGGCCACTCCGGCCGGCAGCCCGGCCCAGGACGAGGAGTTCCGCGCGGGCTGTGCCGAGGCGGGGCTGCCGGTGTACGTCCATGCGCCCTACCTGATCAACTTTGGCTCGCACACCGTGGAGACGGCCGAGCGGTCCGTGCTCTCGCTGCGGCACTCGCTGCGCCGGGGGCGGGAGATCGGGGCGCGCGGGGTGGTGGTGCACACCGGCTCGGCCACCGGCGGGCGGGCGCGCGACACCGCGCTGGCACAGGTGCGGGAGCGGCTGCTGCCGCTGCTGGACGAGCTGACGCACCCCGCGGACCCCCGGCTGCTGCTGGAGCCGACGGCCGGTCAGGGCGCCTCGCTGTGCTCCTGGATCGCCGACCTGGGCCCGTACTTCGAAGCGCTGGACCACCATCCGAAGCTGGGCGTCTGCCTGGACACCTGCCACCTCTTCGCGGCCGGGCACGACCTGGCCGGGCCCGGCGGGATGAAGCAGGCGCTGGACGAGCTGGTGGCGGTGGTGGGACCGGGCCGGCTGGGCCTGATCCACGCCAATGACTCCAAGGATGTGGTGGGCGCGCACAAGGACCGGCATGCCAACATCGGCGCCGGGTGCATCGGCGCGGAGCCCTTCGCCGGGCTGTTCCGCCATCCGGAGACGGCCGGGGTGCCGCTGACCATCGAGACGCCGGGCGGCCCGGAGGGGCATGCGGCGGACGTGGCACGGCTGAAGGAGCTGCGGGACGAGACCGTCCAGCGGGGGTGCGGTCCCCGCTAAAGCTCTGGGCCCTCGCCCGGCAGTTCCTGGTAGGAGTAGCGCTGCTCCTGCCAGGGGTCACCGATGTTGTGGTAGCCCCGCTCCTCCCAGAAGCCGCGCCGGTCGGCGGTCATGTACTCCACGCCGCGCACCCACTTGGGGCCCTTCCAGGCGTACAGGTGCGGCACCGCCAGCCGCACCGGGAAGCCGTGCTCGGCGGTGAGCAGCTCGCCGTCCTTGTGGGTGGCGAAGATGCTCCGCTCATCGGTGAAGTCGGCCAGCCGCAGATTGGCGCTGTAGCCGTACTCGGCCCACACCATCACATGGGTGGCCTCGGGCGCGGGCGGCGCCAGCGCCACAATGGTCCGGGCCAGCACCCCGCCCCACTCCACGCCGAGCACGCTGTACTTGGTGACACAGTGCAGGTCGGCCGTCACGGTGGCGTAGGGCAGCGCGGTGAACTCCTCATGCGTCCAGCACCGCTTGTCCCCGTCGGCGGTGGCGCCGAAGACGCGGAACTCCCAGCGTTCCGGGCGGAACTTCGGCACCGGGCCGTAGTGCGTCACCGGCCAGCCGCGCTGGAATCGCTGCCCCGGAGGTAGCTGGAGATGCTCCTCTTTGCGGCTTTCCGCGCTATTCGGCTGACCCATGACTCAATGGTGTCAGACCGTCAGGGGTGCTGGTGACCACGGGGTAACCGGGCACCCTTATCCGGACAAGTCACGGTAAGTGTGTACTTACTGGAAGGTTTCCTGGCCTGGTGCGAGGATGCGCGCAATCCGTACGCCCTCCCCAGGAAGGAACCGCTGCGATGCAGGGCGACCCAGAGATTGTCGAGTTCCTCAATGAACAGCTGACCGGCGAGCTCACCGCCATCAACCAGTACTTCCTGCACGCCAAGCTGCAGGAGCACCACGGCTGGACCAAGATCGCGGAGCACACCCGTGCCGAGTCGTTCGACGAGATGAAGCACGCCGAGGTGCTCACCGACCGCATCATCTTCCTGGAGGGGCTGCCCAACTACCAGCGGCTCTTCCATGTCCGTATCGGCCAGTCCATCACCGAGATGTTCCAGGCCGACCGCCAGGTGGAGGTCGAGGCCATCGACCGGCTGCGGCGGGGTGTGGAGGTGATGCGGGCCAAGGGCGACATCACCTCGGCCAATATCTTCGAGTCGATCCTGGCCGACGAGGAGGACCACATCGACTACCTCGACACCCAACTGGAGCTGATCGAGAAGCTGGGTGAGCCGCTGTATCTGGCCCAGTTCATCGACCAGTCCAACGGCGATTCCCACTGAGGGACGCCGGGGGCGGACGGCCTCAGGCCGCGAGCTCCCCGCCCAGCGCGGCCGGCAGCGTCGGCTGGGACGACACCTCGGCACCCAGCACCACGGCCGGCTCCCGGCGCGGGCAGGCTCCCCGGCCCAGGATCGACTGGATACGGCGCACACAGCTGCCGCAGTCGGTACCGGCCTTGCAGGCCGAAGCGATCTTGCGAGGGGTACAGGCTCCGTTCTCCGCGTGCTCACGCACCTGCCGCTCCGTAATGCCGAAGCATGAGCAGACGTACACGCGGTCACCGCCTCGCCTCAGAGAGATCAACTAGAAAGGTAACCCTTACCTTACCCGCTCTGGCCGAAGTGCCACAACGCCCTGGGGCGCGGATCACAGGTTCCGCGCCCCAGGGCGTGTGCGGCCGGGTTCCCCTACTGGTCCCGGTACATCTCCGCGACCAGGAACGCCAGGTCCAGCGACTGGCTGCGGTTGAGCCGCGGGTCGCAGGCGGTCTCATAGCGCTGGTGCAGATCGTCGACGAAGATCTCGTCGCCGCCGCCCACGCACTCGGTGACATCGTCGCCGGTCAGCTCGACATGGATGCCGCCCGGGTGGGTGCCCAGGCTCTTGTGCACCTCGAAGAAGCCCTTGACCTCGTCCAGGACATCGTCGAAGCGCCGGGTCTTGTGCCCGGAGGCCGCCTCGAAGGTGTTGCCGTGCATGGGGTCGCACACCCAGGCCACCTGGGCACCGGAGGCGGTGACCTTCTCCACCAGCTCCGGCAGCCGGTCGCGGATCTTCTCCGCGCCCATCCGGGTGATGAAGGTCAGCCGGCCCGGCTCACGCTCCGGGTCCAGGCGCTCGATCAGGGTGAGCGCCTCCTCCGGAGTGGTGGTCGGCCCCAGCTTGACCCCGAGGGGGTTGCGGATCCGGGCGGCGAACTCGATGTGCGCGCCGTCCAGCTGCCGGGTGCGCTCCCCGATCCACACCATGTGGCCCGAGACGTCATAGAGGTCACCGGTGCGCGAGTCCACCCGGGTCAGCGCCGACTCATAGTCCAGGATCAGCGCCTCGTGGGAGGCGTAGAACTCCACCGTCTTGAACTCCTCCGGGTCCACCCCGCAGGCGTTCATAAAGTTCATCGCCCGGTCGATCTCCCGGGCCAGGGCCTCATAGCGCTGGCCGGACGGCGAGGACCGTACGAAGTCCTGGTTCCAGGCGTGCACCTGGCGCAGGTCGGCGTAGCCGCCGGTGGTGAAGGCGCGCACCAGGTTCAGCGTGGAGGCCGAGGCCTGGTACATCCGCTTCAGCCGCTGCGGGTCCGGGGTACGGGCCTCGGGGGTGAAGGCGAAGCCGTTGACCGAGTCGCCGCGGTAGGTCGGCAGGGTCACGCCGTCCCGGGTCTCGGTCGGCTTGGAGCGCGGCTTGCTGTACTGGCCGGCGATCCGGCCCACCTTGACCACCGGCACCGAACCGGCGTAGGTCAGCACCGCGCCCATCTGGAGCAGGGTCTTGAGCTTGTTGCGGATCTGGTCCGCGCCCACGGCGTCGAAGGCCTCGGCGCAGTCACCGCCCTGGAGCAGGAACGCCTCGCCACGGGCCACCGCTGCCAGGCGCTCACGCAGCTGGTCGCACTCGCCGGCGAAGACGAGGGGCGGATAGGACTCGAGCTCGGCGATCACATCGCGCAGAGCCTCTTGGTCCGGCCATTCAGGCTGCTGCGCCGCGGGCAGAGAGCGCCAGGTGTTGCCACCGGCGTGGAGTTCAGCGTTCACGGTCACGACCTCAACACTACGGGGTCACCCCCCTCGCCCAGCGGCCCGCCCGCACTATGAGACGACCCTTCCGGAATGCGGAGACGGCGGCCCCGGTCGTCGGGTAGGGTGCGCCTCATGCACGCGCCGATGAACCAGAACTGGTGGTGGACCGCTTACCCGGCGGCCCACTGATCGCGCGTACTCCGATCCACGCACAGGCCGCCCGAGGGGCGGCCTTCGGTGTTCCTGGACCCGGCCGTTCCTCTCCTCCCACAGGAAGGAACGTCATATGCCCACCGACATCCCCGCCCTGTTCGCCCGGCTGACCACCGGTGACCGCCCCTTCGCGCTGCTGCGCCGCCGTCCCCCGGGCCACCCGGAGGACCTGGTCGAGCTGCTGCTGGGACCGGTGACCGAGGTGGCACGGCTCGCCGACATCCCGCTGCCCGAGGGCCCGCCCGCCGGCGGCCCGGCGCTGGACGCGCTGGCGCTGGTGCCGTTCCGGCAGATCCGCGAGCGCGGCTTCGAGGTCCGCGACGACGGGACCCCGCTGCTGGTGCTGCGGGCCGAGGAGTGCCACGCCCTGCCGCTGGACGCGGTGCTGGCCGCGCTGCCCCGGCACGCGGTCCGGGTCGCGCCCGGCGCGGGCTTCACCATGGCCGACGACGCCTACGCGGCCATGGTGGAACGGGTGGTGCGCGAGGAGATCGGCACCGGCGAGGGCGCCAACTTTGTGATCCGGCGGGACTTCGAGGGCGAGATCCCCGGCTTCTCCGCCGCCGACGCGCTGGCCCTGTTCCGGCGGCTGCTGGCCGGGGAACGGGGCGCCTACTGGACCCACCTGGTGCACACCGGGGACCGGACGCTGCTGGGCGCCAGCCCCGAGGTGCATGTCCGGATGTCCGGCGGGACGGTCGTGATGAACCCGATCAGCGGGACGTACCGCTATCCGGCCTCGGGCCCCACCACCGAGGGGCTGCTGGACTTCCTGCACGACCGCAAGGAGATCGAGGAGCTGTCCATGGTGGTGGACGAGGAGCTCAAGATGATGTGCACCGTCGGGGACCGGGGCGGGGTGGTGGTCGGCCCCCGGCTGCGGGAGATGGCGCACCTTGCCCACACCGAGTACGAGCTGCGCGGGCGCTCCTCGCTGGATGTGCGGGAGGTGCTGCGGGAGACCATGTTCGCGGCGACGGTCACCGGTTCGCCGGTGCAGAACGCCTGCCGGGTCATCGCCCGCCATGAGCCGGCGGGGCGCGGCTACTACGCGGGGGCGCTGGCCCTGTTCGGACGGGACGCGGGCGGCACCCGGACCCTGGACTCGCCGATCCTGATCCGCACCGCGGATGTCTCCCGCGAGGGGCGGCTGCGGGTGTCGGTCGGGGCGACCCTGGTGCGCGGCTCCGACCCCCGGGGCGAGGTGGCGGAGACCCGGGCGAAGGCGGCCGGCGTCCTGGCGGCCATCGAGGGCCGCCCGGCCCCGGCGCCGTCCACGGCCCGGCTCGCGGACGATCCACGGGTACGCGAGGCGCTGGACGCCCGGCGGGCCGGTCTCTCGCCGTTCTGGGTGCGGATGCAGGCCCCCGGCGAGGGTGCCTCGCTGAGCGGCCACGCCCTGGTCATCGACGCCGAGGACACCTTCACCGCGATGCTCGCCCATCTGCTGCGGGTCTCCGGGTTGTCGGTGAGCGTGCTGCGGTACGACGCGCCGGGGGTCCGGGAGGCCGCCCTGGCGCACCGGGGCCCGGTGGTGCTGGGGCCCGGCCCCGGGAACCCCTCGGACGCCTCAGATCCCAGGATGCGGATGCTGCGCGGGCTGGCGGGGGAGTTGCTGCGCGGGCATGCGTACGGGCTGCTGGGCGTCTGCCTCGGGCATGAACTCCTGGCGGCCGAGCTGGGTTTGGACATCGTGCGGAAGGATGTCCCCTTCCAGGGGGCGCAGGAGCGGATCGACTTCTTCGGGCGTCCGGAGACGGTGGGGTTCTACAACACGTTCACTGCGCGGTGCGGCGCGGAATTCGTCGTGCCGGGTGTCGAGTTGAGCCGGGACCCGGCGACGGGTGAGGTGCATGCGCTGCGCGGGCCGGGGTTCGCGGGGGTCCAGTTCCACCCGGAGTCGGTACTGACGTTGAACGGGGTTCAGGTGGTGTGCGATCTGCTGGCCGCCGCGGGGGTGGACCCCACCCACGCACCACCCGTCACCCCCAACCGGATCGGTTGAGGTTACCGGTGGGTGGACGACGCCCCGAAGGGGCGTGCCCACCCACCGGCGGTCAGGGTCAGGGCGTGCTCACCCCACCCGCGTGCCCACCCGCCAACGGTCAGCCGAAGAAGACCTTGACCTCCTCATACCGCGACACCGGCACCGTCTTCAACCGCTCCGTGGCGGCAGCCAACGGCACCCGCACCACATCGGTGCCGCGCAAGGCCACCATCACCCCGAACTCCCCGTCCCGCACCGCGGAAACCGCGTGCAGCCCAAACCGGGTGGCCAGCCACCGGTCGAACGCGCTGGGTGTACCGCCGCGCTGGACATGCCCCAGCACGGTGGTACGGGCCTCCTTGCCCGTCCGCCGCTCGATCTCCTTGGCCAGCCACTCCCCCACCCCGGACAGCCGGACATGTCCGAAGGAGTCCCGCGCGGCGGCGTCCTTGAGCACCAGTTCGCCATCGCGCGGCATCGCCCCCTCCGCCACCACCACGATCGGCGCGTAGCTGGCCCGGAACCGGGACTTCACCCACCCGCAGACCTCATCCACATCGAAGCGCTGCTCGGGGATGAGGATCACATTCGCCCCGCCCGCCAGTCCGGAGTGCAGGGCGATCCAGCCGGCGTGGCGCCCCATGACCTCCACCACCAGCACCCGCATATGAGATTCGGCCGTGGTGTGCAGCCGGTCGATCGCCTCGGTGGCGATGCCGACCGCGGTGTCGAAGCCAAAGGTGTAGTCCGTGGCGGACAGGTCGTTGTCGATGGTCTTGGGGACCCCGACGCACCGCACCCCGTGTTCCCGCCACAGCCGGGCCGCCACCCCCAGGGTGTCCTCGCCGCCGATCACGATCAGCGCGTCCACCCCCTCGCCGGCCAGGTTGTCCAGGATCCGGCGGACCCCGTCGGGCTCCTTGAAAGGGTTGGTCCGCGAGGACCCCAGCATGGTGCCGCCGCGCGGCAGGATCCCCCGCACCGCGCGAATGTCGAGACGTACCGTCGTCCCCCGCAACGGCCCGCGCCAGCCGTCGCGAAAGCCGGTGAACTCGTAGCCGTACTCCTGGACGCCCTTGCGGACGACTGCCCGGATGACCGCGTTGAGGCCGGGGCAGTCACCGCCCCCGGTCAAGACTCCGATCCGCATGACACCTTCCCTCCCTGTCGGGGACGACGCCCCGGCGGGAAGCCTCAGGCGTCGTCGAGCCCTCGCTCTATCGCGTAGCGCACCAGCTCCACGCGGTTGTGCAACTGAAGCTTTCCCAAGGTGTTCTGCACATGGTTCTGCACCGTGCGGTGGGAGATGACAAGCCGCTCGGCGATCTGCTTGTAGGTGAGCCCCTTGGCCACCAGCCGGAGCACCTCGGTCTCGCGCCCGGTGAGGCGGGGCGTGTCCTCCCGCCCGGCGGCGCGCGGCGCGGGCTCGGCGGCCAGCCGGCGGTATTCGCCCAGCACCAGCCCGGCCAGGCCGGGGGTGAACACCGGGTCCCCGGCGGCCGTGCCGCGCACCGCCGCCAACAGCTCCTCGGTACTGGCCGACTTGACCAGATAGCCGGTCGCCCCGGACTTCACCGCATCCAGGACATCCTGGTGCTCCCCGCTCGCGGACAGCACCAGCACCCGCAACTCCGGCCGTTCGGCGACCAGTTGCCGGCAGACCGCAACGCCGGGCAGGCCGGGCAGGTTGAGGTCCAGCACCAGGACGTCCGGCCGGGCGGCCCGGGCGCGGCGCACCGCCTGGGGCCCGTCGCCCGCCGTGGCCACCACCGCCAGCCCGGCCTCGGCCAGGTCGCGGGCCACGGCGTCGCGCCACATCGGGTGGTCGTCGACCACCATGACCTTCAGCGGTTCACTCATCCGTCGCTCCCCCGTCATGGGACCCTTCGCGGGACTCTCAACTCGACTTCCGTGCCCTGTCCCGGCACCGACACCAGCTCCGCGCCGCCGCCCAGTTCCCGCAGCCGGCCCCGGATGGACAGCGCCACTCCCATCCGCCCCTCCTGTTCGGCGGCCGCCAGCCGGCCCTCGGGGATGCCCGGCCCGTCGTCCCGGACCGTGACGATCACCTGGTCCGGCTCGTCCTCCAGCAGAATCCATGCCTGGGCGCCCTCGCCCGCATGGCGTTCGACGTTGTCCAGGGCGGCTCCGACGGCGGCCGCCAGTTCGGTCGCCGCCGCCGCGTCCAGCAGGACGGGTGTGCCGGGTGTGGCCAGCGAGACGGCGGCCCCGGCATAGGGACCGAGCAGCGCCCGTAGATCGCAAGGACCTTCGGCGGCCACCGGCTCCGCCTCCGCGAGACCGGCACCGGGACCGGCACCGGGACGCGGACGCCCGGGCGGCAGCCCGCCCCCCGCGACCAGGGTGCGCAGCGCGACCTCCTGCTCCCCCGCCATCCGCCCCAGCTCGGCCGCCTCGCCGCCGAGCGCGGTGCCCCGGCGCTGCACCATGGCCAGCACCTGGAGCACATTGTCATGGATGTCGCGGGCCAGCCGCTCCCGCTCCCGGGTGGCCGCCTCGATCCGCAGCGCCTGGGCGAGGGTGCGTTCGCTGATCCGCGTCACCTCGACGACATAGCCGATGGCGATGGAGGCGACCCACACCAGCAGCAGGTCGCGGACGGGCAGTTCCGCGCGCTCGGCGACATTGGCGGCGACCACCAGCGTGGCGGCGGCGGCCGCCCAGCGCCAGCCGCCCTTGAGCGCACAGCCCAGCGCCGCCCCCGAGGTCCAGACCGCCGGCAGGGTGTGGCAGCCGTCCGCGATCCGGGCCGGGGTGTCCAGCACCCCGGTGAGCAGGATCCCGGCCAGCGCCAGGGCCAGGTCGGTCAGCGGGAAGAGCCACCGGCAGCGTTCGGCGGAGGTGAAGCGGTTCCAGGTCAGCAGCGTCCACAGGGCGACTACGCCCAGATAGAGCGCGGCGCCCAGCGGGTGTGCGTAGCGGTGGTAGTCGGGGACGAACAGGACCAGGGCATAGCCCAGGGCCAGCAGCCGGTAGCCGGTGAGCGCCCGCCAGAGCGGCAGCTCCACCGACATCCGGGCACGGACGGGCCGCCCCTCCCGCTCCGCCATTCCCCCCGGTCCCCCGACCCTGTTACTTCCGGCGTCCGCGCTTGGCCGGACTCTCGTCCCCGGCCGCCTCCTTCTCCTCCTGCGCCTTCTTCTTCGCCTCCTCGGCGATCTGGCGCTTGGCGGCGGTGGCGTAGATGTCCACGTACTCCTGGCCGGAGAGCTTCATGATCTCGTACATGACCTCATCGGTCACCGAGCGCAGGATGAAGCGGTCGCCGTCCATGCCGTGGTAGCGGCTGAAGTCCAGCGGCTTGCCGATCCGGATGCCGGGGCGCATCAGCTTGGGCACCACCTTGCCCGGCGGCTGGATCTTCTCGGTGTCAATCATCGCGACCGGGATCACCGGGGCCCCGCTGGCCAGCGCCACCCGGGCCAGTCCGCCCGGCTTGCCTCGGTAGAGACGGCCGTCCGGGGAGCGGGTGCCCTCCGGGTAGATGCCGAACAGCTCACCGCGCTCCAGCACCTCGATGCCGCTCTTGATGGCCGCCTCGCCGGCGCCACGGGCGCCCGAGCGGTCCACCGGGAGCTGGCCGACGCCCTTGAAGAAGGCGGCCGTCAGCTTTCCCTTGACACCCGGAGAGGTGAAGTACTCCTGCTTGGCGATAAAGGTCACCTTGCGGTTCAGGACCGCTGGGAGGAAGAAGGAGTCCGAGAAGGACAGGTGGTTGCTCGCCAGGATCGCCGGACCCTCGGCGGGAATGTTCTCCAAGCCCTCCACCCACGGCCTGAAGGCAAGCTTCAGTGACCCGCCGATGGACAGCTTCATAGCGCCGTAGAACAACCGAGAACCTCCTGTGTGTGACGAGGAGACCTTAACCTGCCTACCCCCCGTGCGGCGCTCCGCGTAGGCTGAGGGCAGACCCGTCGGGTTTTCCCGTTGTCCCGTTTTCTTGATCGGAGATCCCGGTGCCGCTCCTCCCCGGAGCCGAGCCGTTCCGCCATGACGGCGGAGAGGTCGGCGTCCTTGTGTGCCACGGCTTCACCGGTTCCCCCCAGTCCGTCCGCCCCTGGGCGGAGCACCTCGCGGAGCGCGGGCTGACCGTCTCCCTCCCGCTGCTGCCCGGCCATGGCACCCGCTGGCAGGACATGCAGATCACCGGCTGGCAGGACTGGTACGCCGAGGTGGACCGGGCGCTGTGGTCGCTGCGGGAGCGGTGCTCCCAGGTCTTCCTGTGCGGCCTGTCGATGGGCGGCGCGCTGGCCCTGCGGCTGGCGGCCAAGCACCAGGAGGCCGTCTCCGGCGTGGTGGTGGTCAACCCCGCCAACCGGGTGCACGGCCTGGGCGCCCGGGCGCTGCCGGTGCTGCGGCACCTGGTCCCGTCCACCAAGGGCATCGCCAGCGACATCGCCAAGGAGGGTGCCGAGGAGGTGGGTTACCACCGGGTGCCGCTGCACGCCGCGCACTCCTTCCGGCGCTTCCTGCAGCTGGTGGACGGTGAACTGCCCCAGGTGACCCAGCCGTTGCTGCTGATGCACAGCCCCGAGGACCATGTGGTGCCGCCCGCCGACTCGGCGCGCATCCTGGCCCGGGTGTCCTCCCGGGACCTCACCGAGCGTCTGCTGGAACGCAGTTACCACGTGGCCACGCTGGACCACGACGCCCCGGCTGTCTTCGAGGAGTCCTACGCCTTCATCGGCCGCCTCACCCGGCAGGGGACGGCGGCCCGTGGCTGAGCGCGACGCCGACCGCGACCGGGACCGGGAGCCGCTGGACGAGGACGCGGCCTGGGCCCAGCTGGTCGCCTCCTACGGCGAACAGCCCGACCCGGAGAAGGGCCGCTGGCCCGCGACCGGCGAGGACGAGCCGGAGCCGGAGCCCGCACCACGGCCCGCCCGCCCCGGCAGCTTTATCGTCTACGCCCCCGGCGTCGGCCCCCGGGACTGGGAGACCCCCGAGACCCCCGAGACCTCCGAAGAGGACGAGGGCCACTTCATCCCGCCCGAGCCCCCGCCCGCCCCGAGCGGCGACGTCACCTCCCGCTTCGCCTGGCTCGCCGTCCTGGGCGGCCCGCTGTTGCTGCTGGTGATGGTCCTGCTCCAGCAGGAGCTGACCTGGTGGATGGTGACGGTGGGCGTGGGCGGCTTCCTGGGCGGCTTCGCGACGCTGGTCGTCCGGATGAAGGACGGGGACGAGGACGAGGACGACCCGGGCCGGGGTGCGGTGGTCTGACCGCCGCGGGCCGTCCATGGCCGGTCGCGGCGGCTCCCCGCGCCCCTAACGGGGCGCTGCCACCCGCAATGCCGCCAGCACCGGCAAGTGGTCGGTCGCGGCCCGCACATCCCTTTCAGCGACCCCGGGCAATCCCATGGGGACCCCGCATCCCAGCACCTCGACCCCCGCGGTCGTGAACACCGCATCGATCCGTTGAGAGGGATCCCCCAGCCGAGTGGTGTGCTCACGCCCCCACGGGCGGACCGCCCAGCCGTCCTGCAGGGCACGGGCCAGCAGCCCGAAAGTCCGGCCTTCCGGCCGGTCGTTGAGGTCACCGGCCAGCACCGCGTGCGGCACCCCGAGGGAGGCCAGCTTGTCCAGGGCCAGCCGCCCCTGGACATAACGCTCGGCCGGGTCGATGCTCAAGTGGCAGCTGATCACGCCCAGTTCCGCGCCACCGAAACGCAACACGGCCACGGCCAGCCCCCGTTGGTGCAGCCCCGGGGTACGCGGCAGCAGCACATCCTCGGTGCGCAGCACCCGCGCCCGCAGCGAGGACAGGATCATCGGCCCGGAGGACGGGGCGCCCCCCGTGACGTACACCAGCTCCGACAGCCGGGCCAGCCGGGCCGCCGCCTTGCGCCAGCGGAAGAAGCGGGGCGCCTCCTGGACGCAGACGACATCGGGGGCACAGGCCCGGATCACCCGGGCCAGCGCCCCCACGTCATCCCGCATGGAGCGGACGTTGTAGCTGAGCACCCGGATGACCGCGGAGCCGTCCGGCTCCGTGCGCGAGGCCGGAAGGTCCGTCAGAACATCCGCGGTGCTCACCGGCGGTCAGCCCTGCCGCGCCAGGTCCGCCGCGCCCACCAGGCCCGCCTTGCCGCCGAGTTGGGCGGCCAGCACCTGGGCGTGCGGCCGCCACTGGCTGCCCACCAGCCAGCGGCGGAAGGACTTGCGGATCGGGTCCAGCACCAGGTCGCCCTCGTCGGAGACACCGCCGCCGATGATGAAGGCGGAGGGGTCGAACAGCGAGGCCAGGTCGGCCAGGCCGGCGCCCGCCCAGCGGGCCAGCTCCCGGAAGGAGTCGATGGCCACCGGGTCACCCTGGCGGGCGGCGTCGCTGATGTGCTTGCCCTCGATGCCCTCGGGGGTGCCGTCGCCCAGGCCCAGCAGGACGCCGGCGTTCTCCGGGGTGGCCTGGGCGCGCTGCTTGGCGTAGCGGACCAGGGCGCGGCCGGAGGCGTACTGCTCCCAGCAGCCCTGGCTGCCGCAGCCGCACAGCAGGCCGTCCGGGACCACCCGGATGTGGCCGAACTCGGCGGCCACGCCGAAGCGTCCGCGGCGCAGCTTGTTGCCGATGATGATGCCGCCGCCCAGGCCGGTGCCCAGGGTGATGCAGATGACATCGTCATGGCCCTGGCCGGCGCCGAAGCGGTACTCGCCCCAGGCGGCGGCGTTGGCGTCGTTCTCGACCACGACGGGCAGGCCGACGCGCTGCTCGACCTTGTCCTTGAGCGCCTCGTGCCGCCAGTTGATGTTCGGCGCGAACAGCACGGTGGCGCGCTTGTCGTCGACATAGCCCGCGGCGCCGATGCCGACGGCCTCGACCTCGAAGCCCTCGCTGACGGTGCGCACCGCGTCCGCGATGGCGTCGATGACCCCCTCCGGGGTGTCCGGGGTCGGCACCTTGCACGTCGCGAGGATCGAGCCCTCTTCGTCGACCACGCCGGCCGCGATCTTCGTGCCGCCGATGTCGACGCCGATGGTGAGTCCCATGTGTCCCTCAGTTGTTTCGCTCGAACCCCGCCAGGGCCAACCGTACCGGAGGCTTCTCAGTCGAGGTCGATGTGTTCGGTTCCGGTGCCCTGGGCGCCCGGGGCGTCCCCGGCGGCGGGCCCTTCCCCGGTGGCGCCCCGGGTCCAGCGCCGCTCCTGGCCGTGCACCACGGCCCGGTAGGCGGCGAGCAGTTCACCGCCGGCGGCGGCCAGGTGGTCGAAGACATCCGGGTTGCGTTCGATGACCGGCTCCACCACGGCCTTGGCCCGGGCGGCCAGCTGCTGCACGGCGTCCGCGCCGGCCTGCGGGAGGCCCAGCTCGGAGACCTTGCCGGCGACCGCGTCCACCAGCTTGCGCAGTTCCTCGGCGGCGCTGCCGGGCTCCTGCTGCCGGGCACGGGCACGTTCGGCCGCGAGGTCCTCGGCGCAGGCCCGCTCCCAGGCGTCGGGATCGGGGTCGGGCGAGGGAACGTCACTCATGGCGGACTCCTGGACGGGGACTTGTCCTTGACGTTACCCGAAGGGGGTAGCGCTGTTCACCGGGTCCGCGGGGTTCACCGGCTCCGCGGCCACAGGCCGGGGTCGGGTACGAAGCGTACGCACAGCGCACCGTCCCGCAGCCCGGCTCCGGCGACCGAGCAGCGGCGCAGGGCGGAGGGCAGGGGCAGTATCCGGCGGAACTGGCCGACGGCGACGATCAGTTCGTCGCCGCGCCGGACCAGGCCCAGCCCGTCGCGGTCGGCGCCGGGCAGCGGCAGCTTCCAGATGAGCATGCCGTCGGCGTCCAGGCGGTCCTCCACGGTCCATGGCCGCTCCGGCTCCGCCGGCGGCTCCAGGTGGGCGGGCAGCAGTTCGGCCAGGTCCGCCGGGCCGCGCGGGGCGCGGCCCAGGTGGGGCACGGGGGTGGTGGGGATGGGGTGGCACTCCTCGCGCAGCGCCTTGACGGCGGTGGTCTGCTCGGTGGCCAGGGCGGCCAGCCAGGGGTCGGCCGAGTCCTGGGCGTGCGGCGGCAGCAGCCGGTTGAGGAGCAGGGTATCGATGCGGCAGCCGTGCAGGGCCAGTCCGGCGCGGGTGGTGCGCAGCGCGTCCACGGCCGCCGGGCCGGGCTCGGCGACCAGACGCACGGTGGTGGTCTCCGCCTCGATCACCTGCTGGACGGCGGCCAGTTCGGCGTCCCAGCGCTCGGCGGTCTCATAGAGCCGCTGGGCGGGCGCGGGCAGTCCGGCCAGCTGGGCGAGCATCGGGCGCAGGGCGCGGGCGGCCTGCCGCTCGGGCGGCAGCAGGCGGCGCAGATAGCGGCGCAGCTGCTCGGGCAGGGCGAGCAGGCGTATCGCCTCGCGGTCCGGTGGCAGGTCCATCACCAGCAGGTCCCAGTGCGGCCGAGCGGTGGCGGTGCGCAGGGCGGTGAGCAGGGCCAGGGGTTCGGCGCCGGGGAGTTCGGTGAGCTCCTCGGGGTCCAGCGGGGCGGCGCCGAGCAGGTCGAACAGGGAGGTGCCGCGGTCCTGCAGCTCGCGGGCGCGGGCGGCGAAGTGCTCGCCCACCGCGATCCGGGCCGCCCACAGGCCGGGCGCGGCCTCCACCGGCGGGCTCCAGGGGTCGTCCATGGCCGGGCCGGCGGGCAGCTCGGTGCCCAGCACCGCTTCGGGGGCCGGGCCCCGGTCGCCGGTGAGCAGCAGGACCCGGCGCCCTGCCCGGGCGGCGGCCAGTGCGGTGGCCGCCGCGACGGTGGTACGGCCCGCGCCGCCGGGACCGGTGACGAGGACCGTACGCACTTCAGGAGCCTTCCGGGTCGGGCGGTGTCGGCCGGGTCAGCCGGTATGGATCAGGAGGCGGTCAGGGACTCGACGCGGGCCTTGAGCCCGGACAGCGCCCGGTCGATGATGACCTTCTCCGCCTTGCGCTTGATCATGCCCAGCATGGGAATCTTGACGTCCACGGTGAGCTGGTAGGTGACCTCGGTCTGCGCGCCGCCGGCCAGCGGCTTGAGGGTGTAGGAACCGTCCAGCTGGCGCAGCATCTGGGACTTCACCAGGGACCAGGAGACCTCGTGGTCCGAGGGCCAGGTGTAGCCCAGCGTGTGGTCGTCCTTGATCGCTCCGGCGTCCAGCACCAGGCGCACCTTGGCGGCCCGGCCCTGCTCGTCCTTCTCCAGGACCTCGGCCTGCTTGACCTCCCCGGTCCACTCCGCGTAGTGGTCGAAGTCGGCGATCACCGCCATGACCTCGGCGGGGGTCGCCTCGATCGTGATGCTCGAGCTGGTGTGTTCCGCCATCTCCGTGGCTCCTCCGTACCGGTCCCGCCGCCTGTGTTCCGCTGTGTCCTGCCGCTGAAGGCTACCTCGCGGCGCGCCTCACCACTCCAGGGCCCAGGGAGTACCGGTCGAGGCGAAGTGGCCGACATTGACGCACTCGGTCGCGCCGATGCGCATCCGCCGGGCCAGCGGCTGGTGGACATGGCCGAACAGGGCGTACCTGGGGCGGGTGGCGTGGATGGCCGCCAGCAGGGCCTCACTGCCCCGCTCGAAGCGGCGGGCGACGGTGTCGTAACAGAGCTCGGGCACATCCGGCGGGATGTGCGAGCAGAGCACATCGACCTCGCCCAGCGCGGCCAGCTTGGCCGCGTAGGTCTCGTCGTCGATCTCGAAGGGGGTGCGCATCGGCGACTTCAGGCCACCGCCGACAAAGCCGAAGACCAGGCCGCCGATCTCCGCCCGCTCGCCGTCCAGCACCGTGGTGCCGGGGCGGGCGAACTCGGGCCAGAGGTGGGGGATGTCCACATTGCCGTAGGTGGCGTAGGTGGGGGTGGGGAAGGCGGCGAACAGCTCGGCGTACTGCTTGCGCACCGCCTGCTCCACGGCGGTGTCCCGGTCGATGCCCTGCCACAGGCCGCGGGCCAGCTCCCGGGCCTCGGCGAAGCGGCGGGCGGTGCGCAGTTCGACGATGCGGTCGGCGTTGGCGACCCCGAACAGCTCGGGGAAGATCCCGCGCGAGTGGTCGGCGTAGTCCAGGAAGAGCACCAGATCGCCCAGGCACACCAGGGCGTCCGCCCCCTCGCCGGCCCGGGCGAGGTCCTCGGCGTTGCCGTGCACATCGCTGACCACATGAACTCGCATGACCGGCACCCTAGGCGCTTGTCCGGACCTTCGGAAGGGCTGCGACCTGCGGTTACTTCCGGGTCACCAAGCGGAGAGGCTAGGGTTCGGGCAGTGGTCCCGGCTCGTGTGACGCGCAGAACATCTGGGCGTGACCCCTATTCGAAATCCATACTGGTGGGTAACGTCCGGGCCGTCCAATTCACCCCCGGCCTGATCATGGACCGCAGCCGACGCAGCGCCCCTCGACGACGCGGCGGCGCCGGCGCCCGACGAGGAGCAGCAGTCTTGCGCGAGTTCAGCCTTCCGGCTCTCTACGAGGTTCCGGCCGACGGCAACCTGACGGATCTCATCCGCCGGAACGCCTCGCTCCACCCGGATGTCGCCGTGATAGGGCGCAAGGTGGACGGCCGCTGGGAGGACGTCACCGCGGTGCAGTTCCTGGCCGAGGTCCGGGCGGCGGCCAAGGGACTGATGGCCTCGGGCGTCCAGCCGGGCGACCGGGTCGGCCTGCTGTCGCGCACCCGCTATGAGTGGGCGCTGCTGGACTTCGCCATCTGGAGCGCGGGCGGGGTGACCGTGCCGGTGTACGAGACCAGCTCCCCGGAGCAGATCCAGTGGATCCTCGGCGACTCCGGCGCGGTGGCCTGCCTGGTGGAGACCGGCACGCACCAGGAGGCGGTGGAGTCGGTACGCGACCGGCTGCCGGATCTCAAGCACCTGTGGCAGATCGACGACGGCGCCGTGGAGCAGCTGCGCACCGCGGGTGCGGAGCTGACCGACGAGGCGGTGGACAAGCGCAGCTCGCTGGCCGACGCCGACTCACCGGCCACCATCGTCTACACCTCCGGCACCACCGGCCGCCCCAAGGGCTGTCTGCTCACCCACCGCAACTTCTTCGCGGAGTGCGGCAACGCGGTGGAGCGGCTCAAGCCGCTGTTTGTCACCGGTGACTCCTCGGTGCTGCTCTTCCTGCCGGCCGCCCATGTCTTCGGACGGCTGGTGGAGGTGGGCGCGCTGCTGGCCCCCATCAAGCTGGGCATGGTCAGCGACATCAAGAACCTCACCGACGACCTGGCCGGCTTCCGTCCCACCCTGATGCTGGGTGTGCCCCGGGTCTTCGAGAAGGTCTACAACGGGGCGCGGGCCAAGGCCCAGGCGGACGGCAAGGGCAAGATCTTCGACAAGGCGGCGGAGACCGCCATCGCCTACAGCCGGGCGCTGGACACCGCGGAAGGCCCGTCCTTCGGTCTCAGGATCAAGCACAAGGTCTTCGACCGGCTGGTCTACGGCAAGCTGCGCGACGTACTGGGCGGCCGGGCCACCCACGCCATCTCCGGCGGCGCGCCGCTGGGCGAGCGGCTGGGCCACTTCTACCGGGGCATCGGCTTCACGGTGCTGGAGGGCTACGGGCTGACCGAGTCCTGCGCCGCGACCGCCTTCAACCCGGCCGACCGCCCCAAGATCGGCACCGTGGGGCAGCCGCTGCCCGGTTCGGTGATCCGCATCGCGGACGACGGGGAGGTGCTGCTGCACGGCGAGCACCTGTTCCCCCGCTACTGGAACAATGAGACGGCCACCGCCGAGGCGCTCTCCGAGGGCTGGTTCCACACCGGCGACCTGGGCACCCTCGACGAGGAGGGCTTCCTCACCATCACCGGGCGCAAGAAGGAGATCCTGGTCACCGCGGGCGGCAAGAACGTCGCCCCGGCGGTGATCGAGGACCGCATCCGGGCGCATGCGCTGATCGCCGAGTGCATGGTGGTCGGGGACGGGCGTCCCTTTGTGGGCGCGCTGGTCACCATCGACGAGGACTTCCTGCCGCGCTGGCTGAAGTCCCATGGCAAGCCGGAGGGGTTGACGGCGGCCGACCTGGTGGACGACGCCGAGCTGCTGGCCGACGTCCAGAAGGCGGTGGACGACGGCAACGCGGCGGTCTCCCAGGCGGAGTCGGTGCGCAAGTTCCGTATCCTGCCGACCCAGTTCACGGAGGCCTCCGGCCATGTCACGCCCTCGCTCAAGCTGAAGCGCAATGTTGTGGCGAAGGACTTCGCGAACGAGATCGAGGCGATCTACCAGCGCTGACCGGGGACTTGCCCCGTCAGGGGCGCGGGCGCGCCCCGTAAGGGGCGCGGGGAACTGCGCGACCAGCCACGGACGACCCGTAGCAAACCCACGAACCCCCGGTACGCACGGCGCCCCTTACGGGGCACGGCCAAGGAACTACAGCAGCTCGCGCAGCCGCTCCGCCAGCAGGTCCCAGCGCCAGGACCGTTCCACCCACTCGCGCCCGTGCTCGCCCATCCGGCGCCGCAGCTCGGGATCCAGCAGCAGGGTCACGATCCGGTCGGCGCACTCGGCCGACGAGCCGCCGCGCACTACATAGCCGGTCTCCCCCTCCAGCACCGCGTCCGGCGCCCCGCCCGAGTCCCCGGCCACCACCGGCAGCCCGGTGGCCGACGCCTCCAGGTAGACGATGCCCAGGCCCTCGACGTCCAGCCCGCCCCGGCGGGTCCGGCACGGCATGGCGAAGACATCGCCCGCGCCGTAGTGCGCGGGCAGCTCCTCCCAGGGCACGGCGCCGGTGAACCGGACCGCCCCGGCGACGCCCGACTCGGCGGCCAGCCGCCGCAGTTCCTTCTCGTACGGCCCGCCGCCGACTATCAGCAGCACCGCCTCCGGCACCGCGGCCAGCACCGCCGGCATCGCCCGGATCAGTGTGTCCTGGCCCTTGCGCGGCACCAGCCGGGAGACGCACACCACCACCGGCCGGTCCGCGAGTCCCAGCCGGGCGCGGATCGCGGCGCCGCCGGAGCCGGGGTGGAAGGTCTTCTCGTCCACACCGGGCGGGAGTTGGACCATGCGGCCCGCCGCCTCACCCGTCAGAGCGGTCGCGATCCGGGACCGGGTGTACTCCCCCAGATGGGTGAGGGTGTCGGTGCCCTCGCCGATGCGCCGCAGCAACTGCCGGGCGGCGGGCAGCTGGGCCCAGCCCGCCTCATGGCCATGGGTGGTCGCCACCAGCCGCTGGGCCCCGGCCCGGCGCAGCGCCGGGGCCATCAGCCCCAGCGGCGCGGCCGCCCCGAACCACACCGAGCCACAGCCGTGCCGGCGCAGCAGCGCCACCGCCTGGCGGGTCACCCGGGGCGTGGGCAGCAGCATCGTGGTCCGGTCGCGGATCACGGTGAAGGGCTGTTCGGCGTCGAACCGCTCGGTGGCCTCCCGCCCCTCGCGGCCGCGCTTCCAGGTGGAGGCATAGACAACGACCTTTTCCGGGTCCAGGCGCAGCGCCATGTTGTGCAGGAAGGCCTGGATGCCTCCGGGGCGCGGCGGGAAGTCGTTGGTGACGATCAGGGTCTTGTACATCGCCGCCGACAGTACCCGCTCGCCCCGGACGGTGCGGGCGCCACGTCGCGCATGTGCCGCGCGCGGGCCGGCCGGCCAGGCATCATGCCTTCCAGTGACGGCGTGGATACGGCGAGTACAGGCTGGTGAGATCTCGATGATGGCGAGCTCCAGGATGGGCTCTCGGCTGTGGCTGCCGATCGCGGTGTGGGCCCTTGGCAGGGCCTTTCTGCTGCTGTGCGTGTTCCGGGTGCTGGTCATGCCGGGTTCCGATGTCTCGGTCGACATCAAGGTGATCTACCAGGGCTGGTACGGGGTGCTGAGCACCGGCGTCTTCCCCTTCGACGACGTGACCTGGCAGTACCCGCCGGCCGCCGCGCTGGCGGTGCTGGCCCCGGGGATGCTGCCGTTCCTGGACTACGCCCCGGCCTTCTTCCTGGTGTGCTTCGCCGCGGACGCGGCCGTTTTCGGGATGCTGCTCTACGCGGTGCGCGATCCCCGGCGCTGTGTGAACGGGGTGTGGGTGTGGGTGGCCGGAGTGCCGCTGCTGGGTCCGATCGTCTACGCCCGCTATGACGTGATGGTCACCGCGGTGGCCGTGGCCGGCCTGCTGGCCCTGGGCCGCCGGGCCCGCCTGTCCGGGGCGCTGGCCGGATTCGGGGCGCTCCTGAAGATCTGGCCGGTGCTGCTGCTGGTGGGCGTGGAGCGCGGGCCGCGCACCCGCTCGGCCTGGACCTCGGCCCTGACCACCGCGGTGGCGCTGGCCATGCTGTTCGCGGCGGCCATGCCGGGGGCGCTGGCCTTCCTGACCTTCCAGCGGGACCGGGGCACCGAGGTGGAGTCCCTGGGGTCGCTGGTCTTCCATCTGGGGCGGCACTTCGGCTGGCACGGCCGGGCGCGGCTGCACTACGGGTCGGTGGAGTTCCTGGGGCGCCATGTGCACGCGGTGAGCGCGCTGGCCCTGCTGCTGAGCCTGGTGGCCTTCGGCTGGCTGGTGCTCTGGCGGATGCGGGCGCGCCGCTTCACTCCGTGCACGCCGTCGGACGCCGCCTTCACGGCGGTGCTGCTGTTCACCACCACCAGCCGGGTGATCAGCCCGCAGTATGTGATCTGGCTGATCGGCCTGGGTGCGGTGTGCGTGACCATGCGCAACAGCCGCCAGCGCCTGCCGGCCCTGCTGATGCTGCTGGCCGCGCCGCTGACCCAGCTGGAGTTCCCCATCTGGTTCCACCATGTGGTGGCCAGCGACAAGCTGGGCGTGGCCATCCTGACCCTGCGGAACGCGCTGCTGGTGGCGGCGACGGTGGTCTCCTGCGCCCGGCTCTGGCGCGAGACGGTCACCGAGGCCCAGCGCACGGACGAACCGGAGCCTCCGGCGGAGCGGGCGTCGGCGCTGGTCACCCCGTAACCGGGCGCAGTTCGCCGGTGGCGGAGGTCAGTAGGGCTCGGTGCCGCCGGCCGCCATGCCGCCGCTGTTGTCGCTGACCGTGCCGTAGGCACGCATGGTGTAGCCCTTGTCGTACAGCATGGGGGTGTAGCAGGAGTACGCGTTGAGCGAGGAGTTCCAGTTCAGGAGGGTGTTGGAGAAGCAGCTCTCCACCCGGTGGTCGTCCTGGTCGCGCTGGACGTGCAGGGTGCCGTGGTCGTTCACATAGTCCAGGATGCGTCCCCAGCCGGTGTGGCACTTATTGCTGTAGCGGAGCTGGATCTTGCCGACCAGCACATTGCCGGACGAGTAGAGATTGGTCTCCCGCACCGTGGTCGCGTCCGCGGCACACCCGGTCACCTGCGCGTCCGTACCGTCGTAGACATTGGCCGCGTAGGCCGTCCCGCCGCCCAGCAGCACGCCGGTGACGGACAGGGCGGCGGCCGAGGCGGCTATCGCCAACCCGCGCTTGATGGTGGCTGTGCTCATGTTTGATCCCTTTCGCTGCTTTCAGGCATCGATCAAGATCAAATCTAACCGGCGTCCGGTACATGCCAAAATCGGCCGTTCAGCGAAGGGCGGCCCGCACATAGTCGCGCCACCTCGCCGTGAACTCCCCCTCGTTGATGCCCAGTACATCCCGCATCGCCGCAGCGGAACCCCCTGCCCGATAGAAGGCGACCAACTTCGCTTCCCCCCACCGCTCCGCGATCATCCGGCACGCAAGCCATCCCCCCTCATAGGCCCGCGCCAGCGTCCCCGCTTCCCCGGTGAACCCGAAATCGCCATTGGCGGGCAGCCGTTCCGGCACCGCGCCCGAAGCCACCGCCCGGGCCAGTTCCGGCGCGAGCTCCCGGGCCGAACGACCCGTTCCCCGGTACGCCGTCCAGTCCGCGAACCCCTCCGAGAGCCACAGCGGTGTGGCCCCGGAGGTCCGCTCGCGGGTCGCCACATGAGCCGTCTCATGGGTGAGCACCACCTGCCGCCCGAAGTCCGACAGCCCCCCGTACGCCTCCGGGTTGACCACCACCCGGTCCGCCGGTGCCGCCCCGGCGCCCCCGGCCTCCCCGCTGGTGACCGCCGCGATCCCCCGGTAGTTGGCGGCCGGCGACCCGAGCAGTTCTCCCATCCGGTCCAGCGAGGCGGGCATCTCCACCACCACCCGGCCCGGCCAGTCCCGGGTCTTCCAGGCGTCGGCCACCCGGGGCACCGCCCGGTCCGCCAGCCGGGCCAGGGCGCGCAGCCGGGTGTCGTCCTGGCCCACGCCCAGCACCAGGCTGTGCTCGCCGCGCACCACCGCGACCGGGCCCTGGTCCCACAACTGCCGGGCGCCCTGGGCGGTGTCCTGCCCGGCCAGGTACCAGTGCCCGTCCCGGCGCACCGCGGTCAGCCGTAGGGCGGCGGCGACCGGAGCGGTGTCATAGCCGGTCAGCCGGTAGCGCAGCTCGGCCTCGACGGCCACCCGGTGGCCGTCCCCCGGCAGCGGGGCGAAGCCGCCCACCCGCTTGAGCCGGTAGTCCCAGGAGGACAGCGGCACCCGCGCCAGGTTGGCGAACACCCGGCCCTGCTCGGCCCGGTACTCGCCGGCCCGGGGATCCACCGCCGCCAGATAGCCGCGCTCGTCCCGACCGCGTACCGCCGCCGCCCATCCGTCGAGCAGCCGCCCTACCGCGGTCCGGTCACCGCCCGTGTCCCCGCCGGAGCCGGCGGAGCCGCCGGCCCCGCAGCCCGTCGCGGCGAGCAGCACAAGCAGCGCCGCCACCAGGCGGCCGCACCGCGTCCGGCCATTCACGCCCCGCATCGTACGAGGCGGGCGTACGAGGCGGACGGACGGCCCGGCCGGTCAGGGCCGGGTGACCGAGGAGATCGGCATCATGTCCGCCCGGTCGTAGCGCACCCGCGCCCCGGGGTAGGGCGCGTGCACCACCTGCCCATTGCCCACGTACATGCCCACATGGCTGGCGTCATCCCGGTAGATGACCAGGTCGCCGGGCCGGGCCTCGGCCAGCGACACATGGCGTCCGGCGTTGCGCTGCGCCTGTGAGGTGCGCGGCAGGCCCACGCCCGCCCGGCCGTAGGCCCACTGCATCAGCCCGGAGCAGTCGAAGGCGCCGGGCCCGGTGGCACCCCAGGAGTACGGGGAGCCGACGGCGGAGCGGGCGGCCCGCACGGCGGCGGCGCCGCGTGCCGAGGCGGCCAGGGAGGCGAGGCCGGTCAGGCCGGAGCGGCCCGGCAGCGCCAGGTCCGGCCGGGAAGAGGAGCCGGAGCGGGAGGCCCGCCCGTACTCCTCCCGCTCCGGCTGGGGCAGCGAGTTCAGCAGCCGCTGGGCGGCGGCCAGCTTGCGCTCCACTTCACGCTTGTGCCGCTGTACGGCCCGCCGGTTGTCCTCCAGCTCCTCCAGCGAGCGGGCGGCCTCCGCGCGTTCCTGGCGCAGGGAGCGCTGGGCGTCCTGGAGCCGGCGGAGTTCCCCGGCCTGCCGGCCGCTGACCCGGTCCAGGGCGGCGGCCCGGTCCAGGTAGCCGTCCGGGTCGGAGGAGAGCAGCAGCTCGATGGCCGGGTCCACGGCCCCGGACCGGTACTGGGCGGCGGCGAACATGCCGAGGGCGTTGCGCATCCGGTTGACCTTCTCCTGGCCGCGGGCGACCCGGTCGGCGGCCTCCTCGACCTTCCGCCGCAGGGTTCCGGCGCGCTCGTCGGCGGCGTTGAACTTCTCGGTGGCCCGCTCCGCCTCCTCGTAGAGCCGGTCGATCCGGGCCCGGACCGCGCCGGCCGGGTCGCCGGGGGCGGCGCCCGCCGGTCCCGCCGTGAGGGCTGCCGCCGCGGTGGCCATGGCGGCGGACAGAACAGTGACCCGGACGGTCCGGTGGAGACCGGACTGCGCGGGCCGGCGATGGAACGCCACGGGCTGCCGCACTCCTTCCTGCTGGTGCGGCGCCCTGCCGCCCGGACGGGCGGACCAGGCCGGGGCCGCGCGCGCCAGACAGTAGCGGTGCGCTCACACCGGGTTCAAAGACCGTCCCACCGGGGTCACCCGGAGAAAGCCCGGCGCCCCGCCGACAGACGCAGGTCATCGGCGGGGCGTGAGGTCAGAAAGGTGTCCCGGGATTCGCCCGATCGGGCGGGCGTGGCACGGCTCGACGCGGGCCGGGCGGGACGGGAGGAGGCGGTCAGCCCACCCGGACGCCGAACTGGAACGGCATATTGCCCATGGACTCATAGCGCACCACGGCCCCGGTGTGCGGGGCGTGCAGCACCATGCCATTGCCCGCGTAGAGGCCGACATGGTGCAGGTCCCCGAAGAACAGCACCAGGTCGCCGGGTTGCAGCTGGCTCGGGTCGCCGATACGGGTGCCGTAGTTGGCCTGCTCCTCGGAGGTGCGCGGGATGTCGACGCCGGCCTGGGCATACGCCCAGGAGGTCAGCCCGGAGCAGTCGAAGGAGCCGGGGCCGGTGGCGCCGTACACATAGGGGGTGCCGAGCTTGGACTGGGCGGCGGCCAGCGCCGCGGCGGCCCGGCCCGAGCTGGGAGCCTGCTTGCCCAGGTCCGGCTTGCTCTGGCCGTCGGAGCCATTGGAGCCGTTCTTGCCGCTCTCCTGCCGCTCGACGTCAGCGCGGTCCTGGGCGTCCAGGGAGTTGAGCAGGTCACGTGCGTCCGAGAGCTTGCCCTGGACCTCGGTCTTCTGGTCGGCCAGCGCCTTGCGGGTGGAGTCCAGGTCGGCCAGCTTGCCGGTGGCCTCTTCCCGCTGCTGCTTGAGCTGGCGCTGCTTGGCGGCTATGAGCTTGAGCGTCTCGGCCTGCTTGCCGGTGACCTGGTCCAGGGTGGACACCCGGTCCAGATAGCTGTCCGGGTCGGAGGAGAGCAGCAGCTGCAGCGAGGGGTCCACCGAGCCGGAGCGGTACTGAGCGGTGGCCACCGAACCCAGGCTGTCCCGCAGCTTGTTGAGCTCGTCCTGGCCACGGGCGACCTGGTCCTGGATCTCGCCGACCTGCTTCTCCAGCTTGGCCTGCTTCTCCTTGGCGCCGTTGTACTTCTCGGTCGCCTGCTCGGCCTCGTCATAGAGCTTGTCGACCTTGGCCTTGACCTCGGTCTTGGAGGGCTTGGGGTCGGCGTGCGCGGCCTGCGAGGAAAGGGCGACGGCCGCGGCGGCGGTCGCGGTGAGCACGGTCACCCGAGTACGGCCCGGCTGCTTGGGACGACGGTGGGACGCCACGGAGTCGCGCTCCTTCACTCTCAAAGAACGGCACCCGCACGGCATTCCGAATGGATGACCACCGCGTGCGGGTTCGAGGCCCGACCTTAGTAAGCCCTCAGTGATCGGTTCAAATCCCCTTACTAAAAAACCGACTCAGGAGCCCATCCTTTACCAAGCGGCAACGGTCAGTAGCGGCCAGTCGACGCTCAGGTACGGGCAAGTCGCTTGAGCAGCAAGGCCGATGCCACCGGCCGCGCCCCCGCCTTGGCCACTCCGTCCGCCACCTCACGGTCGGTGGAGACCACCACCACCGGACGGCCCGGCGGCTCCGCGCGCACCAGTTGACGGATCAGCTCGTCCGCGGTCACCCCCGGCTTGCTGAACAGCACCCGTACCCCGCGCGGCGGCGCCAGCAGCACCGGCGCCGCCAGCTCGGCTCCGTCGAAGACACAGGTGACCTCGGCGCCGCTCTGCGCGGCCAGCATCGCCAGCCCGCCCAGCAGCCGCAGCCGCTGCTTGTCCAGCGGCATGGTGGGATAGCCGGTCTTGGTCACGTTGTAGCCGTCCACCACCAGATGAGCCTGGGGCAGCGCCAACAGCTGGTCCAGCAGCGCCGGATCGGTCTCCGACAGCGCCCGGGCCGCGATGTCCTTGGGTGTCATCCGCCCCGGCTCCACCGCCTCCACCAGATCCGCCGGATGCACCGAGGCGGGCGGCAGGGCCAGTTCCCGGCGCAGGCCCTGGGCCGCGTCCAGCACCGTGTCCAGCAGCAGCCGCAGCCGCATGTCCTCCACGCTGCGCCCCTCGCGCACCGCCCGCCGGCTCGCCTCCAGGGCCGACTCGGCCTCCGCCAGCCGCGCCTTGACCCGCCGGGTCTCCCCCAGCGCCGCCGCCAGCTCCGCGGATGTCTCCGAGCGCAGCGACTCCAGCTCCGCCTGCGTCCTGCGCAGCGCCGCCTCGCCGCGCCGCACATCGCTGAGCGCACCGCGCAGCTTGCGCTGGGCCGCCTCCGACTCCCGCCGCGCCGCCTCCAGTTCACCCCGGAAGCGCTCGGCCTCGCCCCGCGCCTGGGCCTGCGCCTCGGCCAACTCCTCGCGCAGCCTGCGCAACTCGCGCTGCGCCTCCTCACCGGCCCGCTCGGCGCTGGCCCGCTGCGCCTCCTCACCGGCGGCGGTCACCAGCTTCACCCAGCCCGGCGGGCGCAGGACGAAGGCCATGGCCGCCACGTCCTCCGGGTCGGCCGCGGCCGGCGGCGTACCGGCGTCCAGCGCCTCGGCCAGCTCGGAGCCCATCTCATGCAGCCGGGCCGAGATCCGCTGCCGGAAGGCGGTGTCGCCCTCCACCGCGGCGGCCATGGCATTGCCCGCGAACTTGGCCCGGCGGCTGGGGGTGAAGCGGGCGTACTGCCGCAGCGAGGAGGGCAGTTCGGCCACGGTCAGTCCGCCGAAGGCCTCGGCGACCAGGGTGATGACCCGCCGCCGGATGCCCTCGGGCAGCGGGCGTTCCAGCGCCTCGGCGACACCGTCGGCGTCACCGGCCGCCGCGGAAGGATCCGGCGCGCCGGTCCCACCCGTCGGCTGGGAAACGCTCATGGTGTTCGTCCGTCCTGTTCATCGGCTACGGGGTGCTGTCCGTAACCCTACGGCCTGCTGTCCCCGCGGCGGGGCGCCTCCCGGACCACCCGGCGAGGCTCTCCGCCCGGCTTGCCCGGGTACGCCATGATCTGCCCCATGATCGCAAAAGCGGGCCGGACGGGCCGGGCCGGGACCCCCTGGGTCACCTACGCCCTGCTCGGCACCTGCTGCGTGGTCTTCCTGCTCGGCCCGGCCTCCGGCTTCACCCCCGGCCATGGCACCGGGACCGGGCTGCTCGCCGCGCGGACCGCCTGCTTCGCACGCTGGGGCGTGGTGCCGGAGCGGCTGTGGCACGGCCCGGCCATCGCCTGGTTCACCCCGCTGACCGCCCTGTTCGTCCATGGCAACTGGCTGCACCTGCTGGGCAATATGCTCTTCCTCCATGTCTTCGGCGCGATGACCGAGCAGCGCCTGGGCCGTGCCGCCTTCGCCCTGGGCTACCTGATCACCGGCTATCTGGCCCTGCTGGGCTACGCGGCCGCGCACGCCGGCTCCGGGCAGCCGCTGATCGGCGCCTCCGGCGCCATCTCCGGCGTACTGGGCGCGTTCCTCCGTCTCTTTCCCCGGGCCAGGGTGACCAGCCTCTTCCCCTTCCTGTTCTTTGTGCCGCTGCGCTTTCCCGCCTGGGTGGTGCTGCCGTTCTGGTTCGCGCTCCAGTGGACCGGCGCGGGCGGCTCCACGGACCGGCCCCAGGTGGCCTATCTGGCCCATGTGATCGGCTTCTCGCTGGGCTTCGGGCTCGCCTGGGGGTGCGGTGCGCCTGCGGTTAGAGTGAGGGACGCAGTCCGGTCCACCGAAGGAGACAACGCGCCATGATCACTTCGATCGTGCTCATCAAGACCGACGCGGACCGGATCCCCGAAATCGCCGAGCGGATCGCCGCCATCGAGGGCGTCAGCGAGGTCTACTCGGTGACCGGTGCGTACGACCTGATCGCCATGGTGCGGGTGGCCCGGCATGACGATCTGGCGGACGTCATCCCGGGCCGGATCAGCAAGGTGGAGGGGGTCGCCTCCACCGAGACCCATATCGCCTTCCGTACGTACTCGCAGCACGATCTGGAGGCGGCGTTCGCCATCGGGCTGGAGAGTTAGGGCGCCCCGGAAGGGGCGCGGGGCGTCCGCGTCATGCGGCTCAGCCCGCCAACTCCCGTACCGCCCGCAGGAACCGCTCCACATGCTCGTCCGGCGTCCCGGCGCCCAGGCTGACGCGCACCGCGTTGAGCGACCCCCCGCACTCCTCCGGGTCACGGCCCAGCAGCACCCGCACCAGCGGGTGGGCGCAGAACAGGCCGTCCCGCACCCCGATGCCATAGCCGTCGGACAGCGCCGCCGCGAAGCGGGCGCTGTCCCAGCCCGCCACCACAAAGGAGATCACCCCCACCCGGGGCGCGGCATCGCCGAACAGGGAGAGCACCCTGACCCGGGGCAGCCCGGCCAGTTCCGCCCGGACCCGGGCCACCAGTGCCTGCTCGCGCTCCACCAGGGCGTCGAAGCCGGCCTCGGTGAGCGCCTTGCAGGCCGCCGCGATGGCATGGGCGCCGATCACATTGGGCGAGCCCGCCTCATGCCGGGCGGCACCCTGCTGCCACTCCACCCGCACCCCGCCCCGCTCGTCCCGCACCACCCGGCGGCTGGCGCCGCCACCGGCCAGATAGGGCTCGGCCTCCCCCAGCCAGTCGGCCCGCCCGGCCAGCACCCCGGCACCGAAGGGGGCATAGAGCTTGTGCCCGGAGAAGGCCACCCAGTCCACGTCCAACTCCCCGATGTGCACCGGGTGGTGGGGGGCCAGCTGGGCCGCGTCCAGCACGATCCGCGCCCCGTGCGCATGGGCCGCGGCGGCCAACTCCCGTACCGGCCACAGCTCTCCGGTCACATTGGAGGCGCCGGTGACACAGACCAAGGCGGGCCCGTGGGGTTCGCGGGCGGCCAGTGCCCGTTCCAGGACGTCCACCGCCTCCCGCGGGCCGCGCGGCGCCGGCAGCCAGCTGACCTCGATGTCATCCCGCCGCCCCCAGGGCAGCAGCGCGGCATGGTGCTCGGTCTCGAAGACGAACACCCGGGTGCGCCAAGGCAGCGCGGCGGCAAGGAGGTTGAGCGAGTCGGTGGTGGAGCGGGTGAACACCAGCTGGTCGTCCGGGCGGCAGCCGAGGAACTCCGCCACCGTGCGGCGGCTGTTCTCGAACAGCTCGGTGGACAACCGGGAGAGGTAGCCCGCGCCCCGGTGCACACTGCCGTAGTACGGGGCGTAGGCGGCGACCTCGTCCCACACCCGCTGCAGGACCGGCGCGCTGGCCGCGTAGTCCAGCGCCGCGTAGGTCACCTCGCTCCCGTCGGCCAGCGGCACCCGGACATCCCGGCCGAGCACGGGCAGTGGAGCGGAGACAGTGGCGGAAATGGGCATGGCGAACTCCCGTAAGAGGCAAGCGAAGAGAAAGCGTGAAGGGTGCGCGGAAGAGGGGCTCGAAGAGCCCTAGCGCATTCGCTGGTTCACGGAAGGTCTCCCTCGACGACCAGGATCCCTGGCGAGGGATCCGCGCTTGCCGCAGACCTCGCTGCCTGCGGCCCGGTCATCACCCGGGGCACCCCGCCACGGACGGAGGGTTGCCGGACAGCGGGCCGGGGCCTGTATCGCTGTCACTCGTGACCTTGCGGGGAGTATGCCACAGGCTTCGCGGGGGGCGCCAAGGGTCTGTCCATATGCCGGGCACCCGGCGGGCCATCACCGCGCCGGGTGCCTCGGTCGCACGTCAACTGCGGGCCGTCCGTAGCTGGTCGCGCTCACGCGGCGGAGCCGCATCATGCGGCCGCCCCGCGCCCCTGACGGGGCGCTACCCGTTGCTGGCCGCCACCCAGCGCTCCAGCACGCCCCGCGCCGCACCGGAGTCAAGGGAGTGCGCGGCCAGCTCCATACCCGCCGCGATCTGCGCCGCCAGCGGCGCGTCCGTGGGCGCCAACGCCACCAGCGCGGCCGCCGAGTTGAGCAGTACCGCGTCCCGTACCGGCCCCGGTTCCCCGGCCAGCAGCCGGCGGGCCACATCCGCGTTGTACGAGGCATCGGCGCCCCGCAGCGCCTCCACCGGCACCAGCTCGATGCCCACCTCGCGCGGGTCGAAGGCCTCCTCGCGGACCCGGCCGTCGCGGACCATCCACACCCGGGAGGTGGCGGTGGTGGTCAGCTCGTCCAGCCCGTCGTCGCCCCGGAACACCAGCGCGGAGGAGCCCCGTTCGGCCAGCACCCCGGCCAGGATCGGCGCCATCCGGGCGTCCGCCACCCCGGTCGCCTGGGCCTTCACCCGGGCCGGGTTGGTCAGCGGGCCCAGCACATTGAAGGTGGTGCGCACCCCCAACTCCCGCCGGGCCGCGGCCACATGGCGCAGTGCCGGGTGGAAGTTCACCGCGAAGCAGAAGGTGATCCCGGCCTCCCGGGCCACCTCGGCCACCCGGCCCGGGCTCAGGTCCAGATTGACGCCCAGCTTCTCCAGGACGTCCGAGGCCCCGCTGGCCGAGGAGGCCGCCCGGCTGCCGTGCTTGACCACCTTGGCACCGGTGCCGGCCACCACGATGGCGGACATGGTGGAGATATTGACGGTCTTGGCGCCGTCGCCGCCGGTGCCCACGATGTCCACGCTGGGGCCGGGCACCTCGATCAGCCGGGCGTGCCGGTACATCGCCCGGACCAGCCCGGTGATCTCGGCCACCGTCTCGCCCTTGGCCCGCAGCGCCATGGCGAAACCGGCGATCTGCGCGTCGGTGGCCTCGCCCCGCATGATCCGGTCCATCGCCCAGGCGGTGCTGTCCGCGTCCAGGTCCACCCGGTTGAGCAGGGCCTCCAGTACGCCGGGCCAGGAGAGGGCCACCGCGCTGTCGCCGCCTGCCGGGGTCGCAACGTTCATGGTCCACACTCCTGGGTTCCTGGCACTCGCCCTCGGTGCCGTGCTGTGCCGTCCAGCCTATCCAGGCCCGGGAACGGCGAAGAGCCCCGTCCGGTTCATGGACGGGGCTCTTGCCGTGGCGATCAGCGATCAGCGGCCGGTCAGTGGTGGCCGTGGCCGCTGGTGATCTCCTGGTACTCCTCCGCGGTGGCCTTGGGGATCTGCGTCCCCTCGCCGTAGAAGCCCCGGGACAGCTTGACCCGCAGCTTCTGGCCGGCACCGGCCTTGCGGGCGACGCCGTTCTCGTCCACCTCGGGCTCCAGCTCGAGCGGCTTGGGCTGCTCGTGCGAGGTGAGGGTGTGCAGCTGCTCCTGGCTGAGCGGCTCGTGCACCTCGATGAACTCACCGTGCGGCAGGCGCTTGATGATGCCGGTCTCACGACCGTGCAGCACCTTGTCGCGGTCACGCCGCTGCAGACCCATGCAGATCCGCTTGGTGGCGATGAAGACCAGCACCGGCACCACGAAGAACGCGATCCGGACGAACCAGGTGATCGAGTTGATCGACAGGTGGAAGTGGGTGGCCCACAGGTCGTTGCCACCACCGATCAGCAGCACAAAGTACTCGGCGATCCAGGCGGCGCCGAACGCGGTGCGGGTCGGGGCGTTGCGCGGGCGGTCCAGCAGGTGGTGCTCCCGCTTGTCGCCGGTCACCCAGGACTCGATGAACGGGTAGACGCCGATGGCGACCAGCACCAGCGGGAAGATCACGACCGGGATGAGCACACCCAGGACCAGGGTGTGGCCCGCGACATTGATCTCCCAGCCCGGCATCACTCGGACCAGACCCTCGGCGAAGCCCATGTACCAGTCGGGCTGGGCACCGGTGGACACATGGTCCGGGCGGTACGGGCCGAAGTCCCAGATCGGGTTGATGGTGGCCAGTGCCGCGACGGCCGCGATCACACCGAAGACCAGGAAGAAGAAGCCTCCGGCCTTGGCCATGTAGACCGGCAGCAGCGGCATGCCGACCACGTTCTTCTCGGTCCGGCCGGGGCCGGGGAACTGCGTGTGCTTGTGGTAGATGACCAGGATCAGGTGGGCCACCACAAGGCCGAGCATGATGCCCGGCAGCAGCAGGATGTGGATCGAGTAGAACCGCGGCACGATGTCCGCGCCGGGGAACTCCCCGCCGAAGAGGAACATCGAGATGTATGTGCCGACCACCGGCACGGACAGGATGGCGCCCTCGGTGAAGCGGACACCGGTGCCGGAGAGCAGGTCGTCCGGGAGCGAGTAACCGGTGAAGCCGGTGAACACGCCCAGGACGAACAGCAGGAAGCCGAACAGCCAGTTGATCTCACGCGGCTTGCGGAAGGCGCCGGTGAAGAAGACGCGCATCATGTGCACGAACATGCCGGCCAGGAAGACCAGCGCGGCCCAGTGGTGGATCTGGCGGATCAGCAGACCACCGCGCACATCGAAGCTGATGTGCATGGTGGAGTTGAACGCCTCGGACACCCGCACGCCCTGCAGGGGCACATAGGAGCCGTGGTAGACGACCTCTTCCATGCTGGGGTGGAAGAACAGCGTCAGATACACACCCGTGAGGATGATGATCAGGAAGCTGTAGAGGCAGACCTCACCCAGCATAAAGGACCAGTGGTCCGGGAAGATCTTGCGCATATTGGCCTTGGCCAGGCTGTAGATGCCCAGTCGGCCGTCCGCCCAGTCGGCCACCCGCTCGCCGGCGGGCGCCTTGCGGCGCTGCTCTGTAGTACTCATCCGCGCTCCCAGAAGGCAGGACCGACGGGCTCCGGGAAGTCGCCCATCGCCTCGAGGTAGCCCTTGTCGTTGACCTTGATCTGCAACTGCGGAAGGGCGTGACCGGCCGGGCCGAAGATCACGCGTCCGCCGTCGGAGAGGTCGAAGGTGGACTGGTGACACGGGCACAGCACATGGTGCGTCTGCTGCTCGTAGAGGCTGATCGGGCAGCCCACGTGGGTGCAGATCTTGGAGAAGGCGACGATGCCGTCGACCGACCAGTCCAGCTCACGCTTGTCCTTGATGTTCTCCGGACGGAGCCGGACGATCATCAGGGCGGCCTTGGCGATCTCCTGCTGGAAGTCGTGGTCCTCCTCCGACATGCCCTCGGGCATGGCGAAGGTCAGCGAACCGACCTGGACATCCTCCGGACGCAGCGGCTGCAGGGTGTTCTGGTTGATCAGCATCTTGCCCGCGGACCACTTGGTCTTGCGGAGCTTGGTGCCCGGCTTGGGGCCGAGACCGCCCAGCAGGAACACGCCGGAGAGCGGGAACATGGCCAGCGCACCGAACATGGTGTTGCGGATCAGCTTGCGGCGGCCCAGCGCCGACTCCCGGGCACCGTCCGCGAAGTCGGCCAGAACCTTGGCCTTGACCTCGGGGGACGCCTCGATCGGGTGACGCTCGTCGGCGACCTCCTCATCGGACATCAGGGTGCGCGCCCAGTGGACGGCGCCCGCGCCGATGCAGAACAGCGCGATGCCCAGGGCCAGGCCCAGGCTGAAGTTCAGCGCGCTGATGTGGCCGATCGGGAACACATAGATGTTCTTGTCGACCGGGATCGCCAGGTAGGCGACGATAAAGCCGACCGTGGCCAGCATGGACAGGGAGAACAGGAACGCGACCACGCGCTCGGAGCGCTTGGCGGCCCGTTCGTCGATGTCCTGGATGCGGTGCTCGTGCGGCGGCAGGCCGGGGTCGGCGAAGGGGTCCTCGCCGGTGGCCACGGCACCTTCGTGCGCGGTGCCCTGCGTACTGGGCAGGGACTCTTCTGGAATGTCTTGGCTACTCATGACTTCTTGGCCTTTGCGGTCCGGGCGGCGACCCAGATGGCGACGGCGACCAGGGCACCCAGGCCGAAGACCCACGCGAACAGACCCTCGCTGACCGGGCCGAGGCCGCCCAGCTCGAGACCGCCCGGGTTCTCCGACTTCTTGGTGTCGACCGCGTCGAGGTACGCGATGATGTCCTTCTTGTTCTTCTCCGACATGGTCGTGTCGGGGAAGGAGGGCATGTTCTGCGGGCCGGTCTGCATGGCCTCGTAGATGTGCTTGGGGTCGACGTCCTCAAGGCTCGGCGCGAACTTGCCGTTCGAGAGGGCGCCACCCTTGCCGGTGGCGTTGTGGCACTGGGCGCAGTTGGTACGGAAGAGCTCCCCGCCCTTGGCGATGTCCGCACCGTTGGGGCTGTACTGGTCCTTGGTCGGAACCGCGGGGCCCGCGCCCAGGGAGGCGATGTACGCGGCGAGCTGGTCGATCTCGCCCTGCGAGTAGATCTTCCTCTTGCGCGGCACCTGGGCGCCGGGCTGCTGCGCCGGCATACGGCCGGTGCCGACCTGGAAGTCAACGGCCGCCGAGCCCACACCCACCAGGCTCGGGCCGTCGGAGGTGCCCTGACCGCCGGTGCCGTGGCAGCTGGCACAACCCACCGAGTAGAGCTTCTTGCCCTCCTCGATGGCGAGGGACTGGGCGGAATCATCGGCCTTGGCCGTGTCCGCCGGCGCGAACGCGGCGTACAGCCCCCCGGTTACCGCCAGCGCGAAGAGTAGGACGACGACCGCCGCCAGCGGATGGCGTCGTCGTGCGGAGAGCTTTTTCACGGATTACCCCGGTGTCAGGATCTTCTGCGTCGATGCGGGTCTGGTTGGTCCGGTGACGGGACCGATTACTTGATCAAGTAGATCGTGGCGAAGAGGCCGATCCAGACCACGTCGACGAAGTGCCAGTAGTAGGACACGACGATGGCCGCCGTCGCCTGGTGGTGCGTAAACCTCTTGGCCGCGTACGTCCTGCCCAGGACCAGCAGGAAGGCGATGAGGCCGCCGGTCACATGCAGTCCGTGGAAGCCGGTCGTCAGATAGAACGCCGAGCCGTACGGGTCGGAGGAGAGCGAGAGCCCGTCCTTCTTGACCAGGTCGGTGTACTCGAAGATCTGGCCACCGATGAAGATGGCGCCCATCACGAAGGTGATCGCGAACCAGGTGCGCAGCTTCTTCACGTCACCGCGCTCGGCGGCGAAAACGCCGAGCTGGCAGGTGAGCGAGGAGAGCACCAGGATCGTGGTGTTCGTCGCCGAGAACGGAACGTTCAGCGACGACGCCATGTCCTTCCAGTGGTCGGCGCCGGTCACCGAACGAAGGGTGAAGTACATCGCGAAGAGGGCCGCGAAGAACATCAGCTCGGAACTCAGCCAGATGATGGTTCCGACGCTGGTGAGGTTCGGTCGGTTGACCGACGGGTGCGCGTGCCCGGTATCTACTGCTGTTGCTGTCGCCACGACCGACATTATGTCGGTCGCTTATCTCGCGCTCACTCCGGGGGGTGCCGTTCGGTGTGTCAAGAGCGTATGCCCTGCTCGTACGGCGGACCCCACCAGTCATACGGCGGTCCCCCAAAGGGGGGAAGGACGGTCGGCGAGGGGGGCGGTGACGGGCCGTCGGGCCTTTTCCATGGCTTCCGCACTCTCCTCCGCCGGGGTTTTCCTCCAGTAGCATCCGCGCCAGCGTCCCGCCCTTGCCGACACGCCTGGAGGAACGATGCAGCCGACCGCCACGGTCCTGGTCTACAGCGACGACTCGAGCACCCGCGAGCAGGTGCGGCTGGCCGCCGGGCGGCGTCCGGCGCCGGACCTGCCGGAGCTGGAGTACGTGGAGTGCGCCACGCTGCCCGCGGTGCTCCGGACCCTTCAGGAGCGCCGGATCGACGTCTGTGTGCTGGACGGTGAGACCGCGCCGGCCGGTGGCATGGGGGTGTGCCGGCAGCTCAAGGACGAGGTCTTCCGCTGCCCGCCGGTGGTGGTGCTGATCGGCCGCCCGCAGGACGCCTGGCTGGCCACCTGGAGCCGGGCGGAGGCGGCGGTGACCCACCCGGTGGACCCGGTGGCGCTGGCGGAGGCCCTGGGCGGGCTGCTGCGCCGGCAACTGGCGGCGTAACGACCACACGTTCGGCGGAGCGTTCAGATGCCGGGGCGCAGCCGGGCGGTGTCCACCGGGGACGATCCCTCTCGCTTGCCGGCCGCCAGCGCGCTGCCCTCGCGCCACCGTCTCCAGGACATGTTCCAGTCGCCGAAGCCGTTGTCGAAGGGCGTCATGGTGGCGCCGGCACTGTTGATCACGCGGACCACATCACCGACCCGCACATTGTCGAAGAACCACTTGGCGTTCTCGGTGGACATCCCGGTGCAGCCGTGGCTGACGTTGTCGGCGCCCTGCGAGCCCTCGGACCAGGGCGCGGCATGGACGTACTCACCGCTCCAGGTGACCCGGGTGGCCCAGTAGACCGGCAGGTCGTAGGAGTCCTCGCTGCCCTCGGCGATGCCGATGGTGGCTCCGCGCATCCGTACGAAGGATTCCTGGCCGAGGACCACCTTGACCCCGTTGCGGGTGGCGTAGCCGGGCTTGCCGGTGGTGACCGGGATGGAGCGGATCTCCTCGCCGTTCCTGAGCACCGACATGTAGTGGCCGGCGGCGTCGGTGATGGCCTCCACCCGGTCCCCGGTGGTCAGCCGGAGCGGCTTGGCCGGGCCGCCGTAGAGCCCGCCGCCGATCCTTATGCCCTCCAGGGCGGCGTGCACATCGATGACGGCGTGCGCGGGCCAGAACTCCCGCGGCCGGTAGTGCAGCATCCGGTTGCTGACCCAGTACCAGGCACCCTCCACGGCGGGCTGGGACTCCACCCTGAGGGCGTGCTCGATGACAGCCCGCGAGGCGGGGTCCTGGATGGGGGTGCTCAGTTCGGCGGTGACGGGCTGTCCGACGCCGTAGGTGCCGTTCCTGGGGCCGAAGGTGACGGTCAGCAGCCTGGTTGCCGGGCCGGTGTCGAAACCGACCGTACGGCGCCCCTGAGCCCCGTCCTCGTCCTCGGTGCTCACCCGCACCGTGTAGTGGGCGCCGGCCGCCAGCGCGGCGGTGCTGTGCCAGCGCGAGCCGTCCGCCGCCAGCTCGCCCGCCAGGTAGCGCCCGGCGGCGTCGGTGGCGGTGACATCGGTGATCCGGTCGTCGCCGTTGGCGGTGACCTCCAGCGGCTTGCTCGGGTCGGCCTTGCCGCCCTCCTGGTCGTCGGTCAGCGAGACCTGGTCGGTGGCGTCATAGGGCTGGTCGGCGAGCGGGTTGGCGGAGCCGCACCCGGTCGCCGTCAACGCCAGGCAGACCAGCAGCAGTATGCCGCCGGACACCGTGCGGCGGCGAGGCGAGTGGCTCATGGTCCAACCGTAGGAAGGTTCCCGTGGGGCGGCCCGTGGGGTGACTGCAAACGGGTCACGCCGGCCCAACGCAAAGGCCCCGCACACTCCCTGAGGGGTGTACGGGGCCCGGAAAGCGGAACCTACTGGTTCTGGTTCTCGCCGCGGTAGAACTCGAAGACCCAGCCGAACAGGCCGACCAGGATCAGCGGAGCCGAGAAGTACAGCAGCCACCAGCCCATGGCGAGGGCCAGGAAGGCGAACGCACCACCGATGGCCAGCAGCAGCGGCTGCCAGCTGTGCGGGGCGAAGAAGCCCAGCTCACCGGCGTCATCGGCGACATCCGCGTTCTTGTCGTCCTGGGCCCCGGCGTCCACCCGGCGTGCGGTGAACGCCAGGTAGTAGCCGACCATGACGCACAGGCCGAAGGCGAGGAAGAGCGCGGTGGCACCCGCGGGTTCCTTGGCCCACACGCCGTAGACGATCGCCATCGCGAGGATGAAGACGGAGAGCCAGAGGAACATCCGGCCTTGGATCTTCACTTGCCGGCCTCCTTGCCACCCGCGAGGGCCTTGTCAGCGAGGTTCTCCTCGAGTTCGAGCGCCGCGATCTCGGGGTGGTGCAGGTCGAACGCCGGGGATTCGGAACGGATCCGCGGCAGGGTGAGGAAGTTGTGCCGCGGCGGCGGGCAGGACGTCGCCCACTCCAGCGAACGGCCGTAGCCCCACGGGTCGTCGACCTCGACCTTCTTGCCGTACTTGGCGGTCTTCCACACGTTGTACATGAACGGCAGCATCGACAGGCCCAGCAGGAAGGAGCTGATGGTCGAGATGGTGTTCAGCGTGGTGAAGCCGTCGGCGGCCAGGTAGTCCGCGTAACGGCGGGGCATGCCCTCGGCACCCAGCCAGTGCTGCACCAGGAACGTGCCGTGGAAGCCCACGAACAGCGTCCAGAAGGTGATCTTGCCCAGACGCTCGTCCAGCATCTTGCCGGTGAACTTCGGCCACCAGAAGTGGAATCCGGAGAACATCGCGAACACCACGGTGCCAAAGATGACGTAGTGGAAGTGCGCGACCACGAAGTACGAGTCGGAGACGTGGAAGTCCATCGGCGGCGACGCCAGGATGACACCGGTCAGACCACCGAAGGTGAAGGTGATCAGGAAGCCGACGGCCCAGAGCATCGGAGTCTCGAAGGACAGCGAGCCCTTCCACATCGTGCCGATCCAGTTGAAGAACTTCACACCGGTCGGGACCGCGATAAGGAACGTCATAAAGGAGAAGAACGGCAGGAGCACACCGCCCGTGACGTACATGTGGTGCGCCCACACCGTCACCGAGAGACCGGCGATGGAAATCGTCGCCGCGATCAGACCCCAGTAACCGAACATCGGCTTACGGGAGAAGACCGGAATGACCTCGGAAATGATGCCGAAGAACGGCAGGGCGATGATGTACACCTCTGGATGGCCGAAGAACCAGAAGAGGTGCTGCCAGAGCAGTCCGCCGCCATTGGCCGGGTCGAAGATATGGGCGCCGAATTTGCGGTCCGCCTCCAGGGCGAACAGCGCGGCGGCCAGCACCGGGAAGGCCAGCAGGACCAGCACACCGGTCAGCAGGACGTTCCAGACGAAGATCGGCATGCGGAACATGGTCATGCCCGGCGCACGCATGCAGATGATCGTGGTGATGAAGTTGACCGAGCCGAGGATGGTGCCGAAGCCGGAGAAGGCCAGACCCATGATCCACATGTCGGCGCCGACACCCGGCGAGTGGACCGCGTCCGAGAGCGGGGAGTAGGCGAACCAGCCGAAGTCGGCCGCACCCTGCGGGGTGAGGAAGCCGCCCACCGCGATCAGCGAGCCGAACAGGTAGAGCCAGTAGGCGAACATGTTCAGCCGCGGGAACGCCACATCCGGCGCACCGATCTGCAGCGGCATGATCCAGTTCGCGAAACCGGCGAACAGCGGCGTCGCGAACATCAGCAGCATGATCGTGCCGTGCATCGTAAACGCCTGGTTGAACTGCTCGTTCGACATGATCTGCGTGCCGGGACGGGCGAGTTCGGCGCGCATCAGCAGCGCCATCACGCCACCGATGCAGAAGAACGCGAACGACGTGACCAGGTACATCGTACCGATGGTCTTGTGGTCCGTGGTGGTCAGCCACTTGACCACCTGGTTGCCTGGTTGCTTGGTGCGTACAGGCGGTGCTGCCGTGGCTGATCCGGCGGCACCCTGGGGTTCGTTGAGGATGCTCACTTGTTCTTGGTCTCCGCGTTCTTCGCGTGATCCGTCTGCGCGATGCCGGCCGGGATGTACCCGGTCTGACCCGCCGCGGCCAGGTCCTTCAGGTGCTTCTGGTAGCGCTCAGGAGAGACGACCTTGACATTGAAGAGCATCCGCGAGTGGTCCTGTCCGCAGAGCTCGGCGCACTTGCCCCGGAAGGTGCCTTCCCTGGTCGGGGTCACCGTGAAGCTGTTGGTGTGACCCGGGAAGACGTCCTGCTTCATCAGGAACGGCAGCACCCAGAAGGAGTGGATGACGTCCCGCGAGGTGAGCACGAACTCGACCGACTCGCCCTTGGGCAGCCACAGCGTCGGGCCCGGCATGTTGTTCTGCGGGTTCCGGGTGCCCGGAATGCCGTAGTCGTAGACACCGTTCGCGTTGGCCGGAGCCTTGTTCAGGAACCGGTCGGGGACCGCGTCCAGCTGCTTGACCTGACGGAGCGGCTTGCCGGCGGGCTGACCCTGGACGTTCTCCAGGTAGTTGAAGCCCCAGCTCCACTGGTAGCCCACCACGTTGATGACGTGCTTGGGCTTGTCCGGATTGGTGAGGAGCTTGTTCTCATCGCGAGCGGTGAAGTAGAAGAGCACCGAGACGATGAGGATCGGAACCACGGTGTACAGCGCCTCAAGGGGCATGTTGTACCGGGTCTGGGTGGGAACCTCGATCTTGCTCCGGCTGCGCCGGTGGAAGACGACGCTCCACAGGATCAGACCCCACACCAGCACGCCGATCGCGAGGGCGGCGGCCCAGGAGCCCTGCCACAGAGAGAGGATCCGCGGCGCCTCTTCCGTAGCGGGAGTGGGCATTCCGAGGCGGGGGAAGTCCTTCGATGTGCAACCGGTTGCGGTCGCCAGGACAGCGCCCGCGGCCAGCGCCTGCAGCAGCTTCCGCCGCACCGGGCGCCGCGACGAGCGGTCGGAGCCGTTGGGACTCACGTAGCGCCTTCCCGAGAGTCTCGCCCGCACGGCCGGCTGCGGCCGTCTGATCGGTCGCCGGCCCGCTGCGGGCAGGGTTTGGATGTTTATGCGGACCAAACCCTACTGGACGCTATTTGGGGCCGCGCGGGGAGGGTGCCCAACGCGCCGGACCGATGCCCGAAGAGATGGAATGTCCCGCTCCGGGGGCCATCTGGAGGGTCGTCAGCAGGTGGGGCGACAGCCGTGACGTGGGGAGTTAGCGTTCCCACGTGCCTTACTTCGATGCCGCTTCCGCCGCTCCCCTGCACCCCGTGGCCCGCCAGGCGCTGCTCGCCGCCCTGGACGAGGGCTGGGCCGACCCGGCCCGGCTCTATCGCGAGGGGCGCCGGGCCCGGCTGCTGCTGGACGCCGCGCGGGAGGCCGCCGCGGAGGCGGTGGGCTGTCGCCCGGACGAACTCGTATTCACTCCTTCGGGGACGCGCGCCTTGCACGACGGGATTGCCGGGGCGCTGGCCGGGCGCCGCCGGGTGGGCCGCCATCTGGTGGTCTCGGCGGTGGAGCACTCCGCGGTGCTGCACTCGGCGGAGGTGCTGGAGGCGGCGGGCGGCACCGTGACCAGGGTGGGGGTGGAGCGCACCGGCCGGGTCGGGGTGGGCGCCTATGCCCAGGCGCTGCGGCCGGACACCGCGCTGGCGGTGCTGCAGTCCGCCAACCATGAGGTGGGCACCGAGCAGCCGGTGGCCGAAGTGGCCGAGGCCTGCCGGGCGGTGGGGGTGCCGCTGCTGGTGGACGCGGCGCAGTCGCTGGGCTGGGGGCCGGTGAGCGGGGACTGGTCACTGCTGACGGCCAGCGCGCACAAATGGGGCGGGCCTTCGGGGGTGGGGCTGTTGGCGGTGCGCAAGGGGGTGCGGTTCGCGGTGACCGGTCCGTCCGACGAGCGGGAGTCGGGCCGGGCGCCGGGCTTCCCCGACCTGCCCGCCGTCGTGGCGGCGGCGGCCTCGCTGCGGGCGGTGCGGCAGGAGGCGGCCCAGGAGGCCGCGCGGCTGCGGGAGTTGGTGGAGCGGGTACGGGTCCGGGTGCCGGAGCTGGTGCCGGATGTGGAGGTGGTCGGCGATCCGGTGCGGCGGCTGCCGCACCTGGTGACCTTCTCCTGTCTGTATGTGGACGGGGAGGCCCTGCTGCATGCCCTGGACCGGGCCGGGTTCTCGGTTTCGTCCGGATCGTCCTGTACGTCCAGCACCTTGACGCCCAGCCATGTGCTGCGGGCGATGGGGGTGCTGTCGGAAGGGAATGTGCGGGTCTCGCTGCCGCGGGGGGTGAGCTCCACGGACGTCGAGGCGTTTCTGGAGGTGCTGCCGGGGGTGGTGGCCTCGGTGCGGGAGCATCTGGGTGCGCCCACGGGTTCCGTCGTATCCCCCGCCGAGGGTTCGGAGCTGGTGCTCGACACGCTCGGGAAGCGGTGCCCGATTCCGGTGATCGAGCTGGCAAAGGTGATCGGTTCGGTGGCGGTGGGGGGTGTGGTGCGGGTGCTGTCCGATGACGCGGCCGCCCGGTTGGACATCCCGGCCTGGTGCGAGATGTGCGGCCAGGAGTACCTGGGCGAAGAGGCCGTGGAGGGCGGGGTCGGGTACGCCGTGCGGCGTCGCGTCTGATGCCCGCCGCTCCGGGGCGGGCGACGCCCCGGAGCGGCGTGCCCGCCCACCGGCGGTCAGGCGGTCAGCTCAGGTGGACCTGGACCTCGGCGGCGGCCTCCTGGCCGTACGCCTTGGCGAAGCGCTCCATGAAGTGGCCGCGCCGCAGCTCGTACTCCTGGGTGCCCAGCGTCTCGATGACCAGCGTGGCCAGCATGCAACCGACCTGGGCGGCCCGCTCCAGGGACAGTTCCCAGGTCAGCCCGGCCAGGAAGCCCGCGCGGAACGCGTCGCCGACCCCGGTCGGGTCGACCTTGGCCTCCTCCTGGGCGGAGCCGACCTCTATGTCGGGGTGCCCCACCCGCTCGATGCGCACCCCGCGCGCCCCGAGCGTGGTGACCCGGATGCCCACCTTGGCCAGGATCTCGTCCCCGGTCCAGCCGGTCTTGGACTCGGTCAGCGCCCGCTCGTACTCATTGGTGAACAGATAGGTGGCGCCGTCGATCAGCTGCCGGATGTCGTCACCGTCCATCCGGGCCAGCTGCTGGGAGGGGTCCGCGGCGAAGGGGATGCCCCGGGTGCGGCACTCCTCGGTGTGGCGCAGCATCGCCTCGGGGTCGTCGGCGCCGATCAGCACCAGGTCCAGGCCACCGACCCGCTCGACCACCGGCTGCAGCTCGATCTGGCGGGCCTCGCTCATGGCACCGGTGTAGAAGGACGCGATCTGGTTGTGGTCGGCGTCCGTGGTGCAGACGAAGCGCGCGGTGTGCAGCACCTCGGAGATATGCACCGAGGCGGTGTCCACGCCATGCCGGTCCAGCCAGGCCCGGTAGTCGGCGAAGTCCTGGCCGGCCGCGCCGACCAGCACCGGCCGCAGGCCGAGCACGCCCATGCCGAAGCAGATGTTGGGGCCGACGCCGCCGCGGCGGACGTCCAGCTCGTCGACGAGGAAGGAGAGGGAAACCGTGTGCAGCTGGTCCGCCACGAGCTGATCGGCGAAACGGCCGGGGAAAGTCATCAGGTGGTCGGTGGCGATGGAGCCGGTGACGGCGATACGCACGAGGGTCTGCTCCCTGCGGGGCGAGTCGGTGGACGACGGAGGAAAAATTCACCCCACGCTACAGCCTCGGCACTGGAGCAGCGCTCGAGGCTGCGGAACAGACTGCGGAACGGCTGCCAAGACTGGCCGATTCTGCCTGACGGGCGCCCTTTCTCCGGGCCGCGGGCGGTGAGTACGGTGCGCACATGCCGAAGCCTGTGAAGCACATCACTCCGGTCCTCGCCGAGCCCGAGTCGCTGGCGGAACTGCGCAGGGACTGTGCCCGGATGGCACCGCACTGGGGCCATGACGCCGGCCATGGCCCGTCCGCCCCGGCGGGCGCCCGTCGCGAGGGCACTCCGCTGTCGCAGATCCGGGGGGTCTTCGTCCCGCCGCGCTCGGCCCGGCTGCTGGACGGGATGTCGGAGTACGGCGACTGAGTCCGGCCGGGCCCTGGAACCGGCCGCTCCCGTCCTCCGTCCAACCCGCGTTCTGCACATGGGCGGAGTGAAGGAGCGATGCGGTGAGCACCGAGGGCGGCACCCCGGCGGAACGGCGGCGCAGGCACTCACCTTGGGTGGTGGCGTCGGTCACAGCGGCGGTGCTGCTGGCCGGGGGCGGCGGCGCGTACTGGGCCGCCACGGCGGACGGCGGTGCCGGCGGACGGGCCGCCGGCACCGGGGCGGCTCCCCCGCCGCTGGCGCTGGACGACTACGGCCGGGACGGCGGGCCGCGGGGCATCGCGGTGGGCGAGCCCGATCCCAACGGAGTGCGCTACCGGGCCGAGGGCCGGCTGCCGGACGGCCCGCGCAGCGCCCCGGTCTACCGGCCGGCCGGGGTGTCCCGGGAGGCGGTGGCGGCGCTGGCCAGGGCGCTGGGGGCGGAGGGTACGCCCCGGCAGGCGGCGGGCGTCTGGACGGTGGACGGCGGGTCGGGGCCGGTACTGCGGGTGGACGGGCGGGGCCACTGGTCGTACGCCCGTTCCGGTCTGCCCGCCGGCAAGCCCTGTGAGCATCCGCCGGGTGCCGGGCCGGCGGGGCGCACCGGGGACGCCTGCCCGGACCGGCATCTTCCGCCGGGCGGTCCCGCGGAGCCGGCGGCGGCCCGGCCGGTGAGCGAGGACCGTGCCAGGAGCGCGGCGCTGCCGGCGCTCAGGGCGCTGGGCCAGGACGGTGCCGCGCTGGACGCGCACCGTACCTTCGGGCCGGTGCGGCTGGTGGACGCGGATCCGGTGCTGGGTTCGGCGCCCACCCATGGCTGGCGGACCACGCTGGAGATCGGTCCGGACGGCCGGCCGTCCGGCGGCGGCGGGCAGCTGGGGCTGCCCCGGAAGGACGCGGTGTATCCGCTGGTCCCGGCGAGCCGGGCGCTGGCGGAGCTCAACGAGGGAGCCGGTACCGGACGGCCGGTGGGCATCGGTGGCTGTGCCACCCCGGTGCCGCTGGGGCAGGATCCCGGGGACGGCCGCCCGGCCTGCCCGGCCGTCCCGGACCCGGTCACGGTGACGGGCGCCCGGTACGCGCTGGCCGCGCTGGATGTCGGCGGGCGCCCGGCTCTGGTGCCGTCCTGGCTGTTCGAGGTGCGGGTGCCGGGCACCGCGAAGGGGGCGGGCACGGTCACCGTGGTGCAGCCCGCGGTGGACCCCCGGTACATACGACGGCCGTCCGCGCCGTCCTCCGCCCCTGGCGGCGGGTCCTCCCGGCCGCCGGAGGTGACCCCGATGCGGGTGGAGTCCTATGGCGTGGACGGCAGGCGGCTGACCCTGCGCTTCTGGGGCGGGGTGTGCGCCGACTACTCGGCCTCCGCCCAGGAGTCCGCGGCCGCGGCGCTGGTGCGGGTGACGGGGGTGCGGCAGCGGCCGGAGCGGCCGTGCGTCCTGATGGCCAAGCGGTTTGAGCAGGTGGTGAAGCTGGACCGGCCGCTGGACGGCCGGAAGGTAGTGGACGCGGAGACCGGGGAACCGGTGCCGGAGCGGGCCTGAGCACGCCCAAGGGCGGCCGCCCGGGGATCCGGGGGGCCGCCCTTGGGCGTGCTACGCGGCTTGGCTGGTGCGGCGCGGCTCAGCTGAAGGAGTCGCCGCAGGCGCAGGAGCCGGTGGCGTTGGGGTTGTCGATGGTGAAGCCCTGCTTCTCGATGGTGTCCACGAAGTCGATGGAGGCGCCGCCCAGGTACGGGGCGCTCATCCGGTCGGTGACGACCTTGACGCCGTCGAAGTCCTTGACGACATCGCCGTCGAGCGAGCGCTCGTCGAAGAAGAGCTGGTAGCGCAGGCCGGAGCAGCCACCGGGCTGAACGGCCACGCGCAGGGCGAGGTCATCCCGGCCTTCCTGCTCCAGCAGGCTCTTGACCTTGGCGGCCGCGGCGTCGGACAGGAGGATGCCGTCGCTCACAGTGGTCTTCTCGTCCTGAACGGACATCTGCTTCACTCCCGGGTTGTTGCGGACTGCTTGGGACTGCTTGCCCTCGGCTGCAACCGGCGGTGCCGCGGATTCATTCCGGGCTCGGACCGTTCTTCCGCAGTCGTTTTCCGTCGTCCATGCTCGCACACCAGGGCTGCGGACAGGAATGCGTCACATCGACGCAATGGCCATCGTCAAACTGACACGAAGCGGTTATGATAAATAGCGTCAAATTGACGACAAGGCCCTCTCGGCCGTCCCGCAGAACAGAAAGGGTGCGTGTCGTGACCACCGCCCACCCCTTGGATGTCCAGCCCACCCCCCTCGCCCTCCTGCTCCTGGGCCGGGAGTCCGACCCCCGGAGCGAGCGCGGCGTCGAGTGCCCCGGCGACCTGCCGGCGCCCTCCGACCCGGACCTGGTGGAGCGGGCCCGCGCGGCCAAGGCGAAGCTCGGGGACAAGGTCTTCATCCTCGGCCACCACTACCAGCGCGATGAGGTCATCGAGTTCGCCGATGTCACCGGTGACTCGTTCAAGCTGGCCCGGGACGCGGCCGCCCGGCCGGAGGCCGAGTACATCGTCTTCTGCGGTGTGCACTTCATGGCCGAGTCCGCCGACATCCTGACCAACGACCGCCAGCAGGTGGTCCTTCCGGACCTGGCGGCCGGCTGCTCGATGGCCGACATGGCCACCGCCGAGCAGGTCGCCGAGTGCTGGGATGTGCTCACCGAGGCGGGCGTGGCCGAGGTGACGGTGCCGGTCTCGTATATGAACTCCTCGGCCGACATCAAGGCGTTCACCGGCAAGCACGGCGGCACCATCTGCACCTCCTCCAACGCCGAGCGGGCGCTCAACTGGGCATTCGAGCAGGGCGAGAAGGTGCTCTTCCTGCCCGACCAGCACCTGGGGCGCAACACCGCGGTGCGCGACCTGGGGATGTCCCTGGACGACTGTGTGGTCTACAACCCGCACAAGCCGAACGGCGGGCTGACCGCCGAGGAGCTGCGCGGCGCCAGGATGATCCTCTGGCGTGGCCACTGCTCGGTGCACGGGCGCTTCTCGCTCGACTCGGTCAACGATGTGCGCGAGCGCATCCCGGGCGTCAATGTCCTGGTGCACCCGGAGTGCCGGCACGAGGTGGTGGCCGCGGCCGACTACGTCGGCTCCACCGAGTACATCATCAAGGCCCTGGAGGCGGCCCCGGCCGGTTCCAAGTGGGCCATCGGCACCGAACTCAACCTGGTGCGCCGGCTGGCGAACCGGTTCGCCGACCAGGGCAAGGAGATTGTCTTCCTGGACAAGACGGTCTGCTTCTGCTCGACCATGAACCGGATCGATCTGCCGCACCTGGTCTGGGCGTTGGAGTCGCTGGCCGACGGCAAGGTGGTCAACCGCATCGAGGTCGACCCGGAGGTGGCCGCCTTCTCCAAGCTGGCGCTGGAGCGGATGCTGGCGCTTCCGCAGGGCTAACCCCGAGGCCGCACCAGGCCCGACTCATAGGCGATGACGACGAGTTGGGCCCGGTCGCGGGCGCCGAGCTTGGCCATGGCCCGGTTGACATGGGTCTTGACGGTCAGCGGGCTCACCGAGAGCCGGAGGCCGATCTCATCGTTGGAGAGCCCGGCCGCCACCTGCGCCAGCACCTCGCGCTCCCGGCCGGTGAGCACCGTCAGCCGGGCGCCCGCCTCCTGCTCCACGGCCCGGTCGCCCTGGGCCAGGAAGCTGGCGATCAGGCCCTTGGTCGCGGCGGGCGAGAGCAGCGCCTCCCCGCCCGCCGCGATCCGGATCGCGGCCAGCAGCTCGTCCGGTTCGGCGCCCTTCCCCAGGAAGCCGCAGGCACCGGCGCGCAGCGAGCGCACCACATAGTCGTCGATCTCAAAGGTGGTCAGCATGACCACATGCACTCCGGCCAGTTGGGGATCGGAGCAGATCTCCCGGGTGGCGGTCAGCCCGTCCGTACCCGGCATCCGGATGTCCATCAGCACCACGTCCGGCCGCTCGGCCCGGGCCAGCCGTACCGCCTCCGCGCCGTCGGCGGCCTCCGCCACCACCCGCATATCCGGCTCGGAATCCACCAGGACCCGGAACGCGCTGCGTAACAGCGCCTGGTCATCGGCTAGCAGGACGCGGATGTGCGAGGGGGACTGGTCGGTCATGGGGTCAGCCTAGGCAGCCGGTGAGAAGGCAACTCCCCCGGGTCAGCGGCGGGTTGCGGCCGGAACCGGAAGACGTACTTCCACTTGGAAGCCGGGGGTGTCCCGGCGCGGACCGGTCTCGATCCGCCCGCCCAGCGCGGTGACCCGCTCCCGCATCCCGGTCAGCCCATGCCCGCCGGCCGGCAGCGCCATCGCCGCCCCGGCCTGCCCCCCGTCGTCCAGCACCATCAGCACCAGCTCCAACAGACCGCGCCGGATGGCGACTTCGGCCCGGGCGCCGGCGCCCGCGTGCTTGTGCGCATTGGTCAGCGCCTCCTGGATCACCCGGTAGGCGGTCAGGTCCACGGCCGCGGGCAGCTGGTCCATGGGCCCCTCGGTACGCACCGCCACCTCCAGCCCCGCCCGGGTGAACCCGTCCACCAGCTGCCCCAGCATGTTCAGGCCGGGGGCCGGTTCGGTGGGCGCCTCGGGGTCGCCGTACTGGCGCAGCAGCCCCACCGTGCTGCGCAGTTCCTCCAGCGCCGAGCGGCTGGCCTGGCGCACCTGGGCCAGTGCCTCCTTGGCCTGGTCGGGGCGGCTGTCCATGACATGCGAGGCCACCCCGGCCTGCACATTGACCAGCGCGATCAGATGGGCGACCACATCGTGCAGTTCCCGGGCGATGCGCAGCCGCTCCTCGGTCACCCGGCGGCGGGCCTCCTCCTCCCGGCCGGCCTCGGCCCGTAACGCCCGTTCCTGTATGGCCGCCACAAAGGCGCGGCGGCTACGCGCGGCGTCCCCGATCGCCGCGGCCATCCCGGTCCAGGCGACCAGGCCGATGTTCTCCTGCGAGTACCAGGGCGGCGGTCCCAGCAGCATCACCGCGGGGGTCAGCGTGCCGACCGTGAGCGCCGCGATCCACCAGGCGGCGGGCCGCTCGGTGCGCGAGGTGACGATGTACAGCGCCACCGCCACGGTGACCGCGATCTGGGTGTGCGGCCGGCCGTCCCCGGTGGCCACCGCGGCCAGCACGGTGCAGCCGCAGGTCAGGACCAGCACCAGGCGGGACGCCCGGCGGTGGGCGAGCAGACAGGCCGAGGCCGCCACGGACAGCGCCACAAAGGACGGGCGCAGCGGGTCGCCGGAGACACCACGGCCCAGCACCGAGCCCGCCAGCACGGCCGCCAGGACCGCCAGCGCCAGCAGGGCATCGGCGGCCGGCGGGTGGCGGCGCAGCCAGTTCATCAAGGTCCCCTCCGGGGCATACGGCAGCGCCCCCGCTCCGGGCGGAACACCGGAACGAGGGCGCGAGGGTGCGGGAGCCGGGTGGCCGGCCCGGGATCAGGCCGTCAGCCCGGAATCAGACCGTCAGCCCGGGATCAGACCGTCGTCGCTGAGCATCTCCCGGACCTCGTCCAGGGAGGCGTCCGGCGCGGGCAGGATCAGCTCGGAGGGCTCCAGGGCGTCGTCCGGCAGCGGGCCGCCCAGCCGGCGCACCGCGTCCAGCAGGGCGCCCAGGACCCGGCGGAAGCCCACCTCGTCACCGCTCTCCATCTCCGCCAGCAGCTCGTCGTCCAGCGCATTGAGCTCGGCGAAGTGGTTGTCGTCCAGCTTCCACTGGCCCTCCCCCATGATCCGTACGATCATGACGGTCTCCTGTCTGCTGTCGGCCGGAGGATCACTGCTTGTCGAAGTGCGGGCGGTCCTGGGGCTGGGCGGCGTGGTGCTGGCCGGCCTGGCCGCCCTCGATGGCGGGCTTGGCGGTGCTGCCGCCGGCCAGCTCGGCCTTCATCCGCTGCAGCTCCAGCTCCACATCGTTGCCGCCGGACAGCCGCTCCAGCTCGGCGGTGATGTCGTCCTTGCCCATCCCGGAGGGGTCGTCCAGGGCGCCGGACGCCAGCAGCTCATCGATGGCACCGGCACGCGCCTGCAGCTGCGCCGTCTTGTCCTCGGCGCGCTGGATGGCCATGCCGACGTCACCCATCTCCTCGGAGATGCCGGAGAAGGCCTCCCCGATCCGGGTCTGCGCCTGGGCGGCGGTGTAGGTGGCCTTGATGGTCTCCTTCTTGGTGCGGAAGGCATCCACCTTGGCCTGCAGCCGCTGGGAGGCGAGGGTGAGCTTCTCCTCCTCGCCCTGCAGCGTCTGGTGCTGCGTCTCCAGGTCGCTGACCTGCTGCTGGAGCGCGGCGCGGCGGGTGAGCGCCTCCCGGGCCAGGTCCTCCCGGCCCAGGGCCAGCGCCTTGCGGCCCTGCTCCTCCAGCTTGGACGACTGGCTCTGCAGCTGGCCGAGCTGCAGCTCCAGGCGCTTGCGGGAGGTGGCCACATCGGCGACGCCACGGCGCACCTTCTGCAGCAGCTCGACCTGCTTCTGGTACGAGTAGTCGAGGGTCTCGCGCGGATCCTCGGCCCGGTCCAGGGCCTTGTTGGCCTTCGCGCGGAAGATCATCCCCATACGCTTCATCACACCGCTCATGGGCTTCGCGCGCCCCCTTCTGACGGACTTCGGCTCCAGCACCATCTAACAGAACCCACAGTACGGGCCCTGTCCCCATTACCGCACTGTCCGGGCACCGATGCGCTCCTCCTCGAGGACGATCGCGGGTGCCCGCTTCTCCCGCCCGAGAAGTAGACGGCCCTGGCGGGGAGAGCCCGGTCACCACTCCGCGGGGCACGACCACGGCCGCACCCCGTACCCTTGGGTCCCGTGTTCCGAAGCCGTTCCAAGGAAGAGCGGTCCGCCAAGACCACCGATGCCAAGGTGACCGCGGACCAGCCCCAGCAGCCCCGTGACCCGCAGGCCCCCAAGGGCCGCCCCACCCCCAAGCGCAGCGAGGCCAACGCGCAGCGCCGCAGCACGGCCGGGACCCCGGCCAACAGCAAGGACGCCACCCGGCGGGCGCGCGATGTGCGGCGGGCCGAGCTGGCCAAGCAGCGCGAGGCCCTGGCCAGCGGGGACGAGCGCTTCCTCCCGGCCCGGGACAAGGGCCCCATCCGCCGGTACTGCCGCGACTTCGTGGACGCCCGCTATTCGGTGGCGGAGTTTTTCCTGCCGCTGGCCGTGCTCATCCTGGTGCTGAGCATGATCAACCGCGGTGCGTTCCAGTCCTATGTGCTGCTGGCCTGGCTGGTGGTGATCCTGCTGATCGTCATCAACTCGGTGATCACCGCCGTCACCCTCAAGAGCGCCCTGAAGAAGAAGTTCCCCCATGAGAACCTGCGCGGCGCCGTGCCGTACGCCCTGATGCGCACCCTGCAGATGCGCCGGCTGCGGCTGCCCAAGCCCAAGGTCGCGCGCGGGGAGAAGCACTGAGCGGCTTCCCGCCGGGCTACCCCCAGGGGCACTCACCGGGCGCCCCGTCGGGTTTCGGCGGCGGCGCCGAGGGCTGGCTGCGGGGGCTCGGAGGGTTACGGAACACCGTCCGCCAGGAGCTGGTGGCACGCCAGGTGGAGGAGCAGATAGCGGCCCGCTTCCCGGTGGGCCGCCGGCTGCGGGTGCTGGACGTGGGTCCCGGCCAGGGCACCCAGGCGCTGCGCCTGGCCCGGGCCGGGCACCAGGTCACCGGCCTGGAGCCGGATCCGCGGATGCTGGCCGTGCTGCACGAGACGCTGGCCGCGGAACCGGCCGGCATCCAGGAGCGGGTGCGGCTGGTCCAGGGCGACGGCCGGGACACCGGCGCGCACTTTCTGCCCGGCGCCTTCGATGTGGTGCTCTGCCATGGGGTGCTGATGTACCTGGCGGAGCCGGACGCCATGCTGGCCGGGCTGGCCCGGGTGCTCGCCCCCGGCGGGCTGCTCTCCCTGCTGGTGCGCAACGCCGACGCGCTGGCGCTGCGGCCGGGGCTGCTGGGCGACTGGGACACCGCGCTGGCGGCCTTTGACTCCCCCGCCTACACCAACCGCCTCGGTCTGCCGGTGCGGGCCGACCGGCGGGAGGTACTGACCGCCACCCTGGCCGGGATCGGCGCCCCGCTGCACGCCTGGTACGGGGTGCGGGTGTTCACCGACGCGGCCGGCGACGAGCGGCCGCCGCCGCACCCGGAGGAGCTGCACCGGCTGCTGGCCGCCGAGGAGCGGGCCGGGCGCACGGATCCCTATCGGGCGGTGGCGGCGTTGCTGCACCTGTGCGGGGTGCGGGGCGGTTGACCGGGGGGTTGCGTTTCCGGGTACGCCCTTAGGGGCGCGGGGAACTGCGCGATCAGCCACCCACGGCCCGCGGCCGAATGACGGCGGTGACTTGCGGTTTCCATGCCGGGTGCCGGCCGGCTGTAGCTCGTCGCGCAGTTCCCCGCACCCCCGGCGGCAGCCCGCCGCGGCGCTTGCGGTTTCTGTGCCGGGTGCGGGCCGTCTCTGGCGGCTCGCGCAGTTCCCCGCGCCCCTGAGGGGGCGCACCCGTACGGCTCCGTGGCGGGGACAAGGGGCGCACCGCGCCGGATACTCCGAGGCATGGATCTCCTCCGCCGGTTCCTGCCCTCACTGGCCGCCCTCGCGCTGCTGCCACTGGCCGGCTGCACCGGGCCGGCGGCCGGACCCGCGGCGCCGGCGAGGACCGGCTCCGCACCCGCCCCCTCGGTGAGCGGTCCGGCCGGCGATCTGCAGACCGCCTACCAGCGGGTGGTCAAGGAGGTGCTGCCCTCGGTGGTGCAGATCACCACCGCGCAGGGCCTGGGCTCGGGTGTGGTCTACGACGACAAGGGCGACATCGTCACCAACGCCCATGTGGTCGGCGACTCCACCGCCTTCAAGGTCTCGCTGGCCACCGGCGGCACCACGGTGGGCGCCCGGCTGGTCTCCAGCTATCCGGACCAGGATCTGGCGGTGGTGCGGCTGGACTCGGTGCCCAAGGGGCTGCACCCGGCCACCCTGGGCGACTCGGCCAAGGTGGAGGTCGGCCAGATCGTGCTGGCCATGGGCAATCCGCTGGGGCTCTCCAGCAGCGTCACCCAGGGCATTGTCTCGGCGGTCGGCCGCACCGTCAGCGAGGGGCGCGGCGGGGGCGGCACCGGGGCGACCATCGCCAACATGGTGCAGACCTCGGCCGCCATCAACCCCGGCAACAGCGGCGGAGCGCTGGTCAACCTGGCCGGGCAGGTGATCGGTATCCCCACCCTGGCGGCCGTGGACCCGGAGCTGGGCGAGGGCGCCGCGCCCGGCATCGGCTTCGCCATCCCGGCCGCCACGGTGAGCCGGATCGCCGGCCAGATCGTCAGCAGCGGCCGGGTCACCGACTCGGGCCGGGCCGCGCTGGGCATCACCGGACGGACCGTGGTGGGCCCGGACTTCAGCCCCAACGGGGTGGCGGTGGCGTCCGTCAACCGGGGCGGCCCCGCGGACAAGGCCGGGCTGCGCGCCGGCGACATCATCACCCGGGTCGGCCGGACGGCCATCACCACCCTGCAGTCCCTGTCCGAGGCGCTGGCCGGGATGAATCCGGGCGACCGCACCGAGGTGACCTACGACCGGGACGGGGCGGAACGGACCGCGAACGTCACCCTGGGCGAGATGTGACGCCCGCGGCCAGCCCGGCTAGCCCTCGGCGGCGGCGTGCAGGCTCATCGGCGCCGGGTAGATCTCCTTGCCGTCCTCGAACAGCCTGACCTGGTCGACCCCGCCGTCCAGCAGGGCCTGCCACTCCTCACCGATCCAGGACTCCGCGTCCCCCTGAGTGGTGAACTCCTCCGGCTCCACCGCCGGCGGGACCTCCGTGCCATCGGTCTTCTCGAACCGCCACACCCACGCCATGTCCGCCTCCCGTGTGCTGTCCTCTGCCAAGCCTCTGCTGATGTGGCGCAGCCTAACGGCCCGTCACCCGCATGGCAGGGGGATCCCCGCGCGCCCGCCCGGGCGGGACGCGAGACGATCGGGGCGTGGAACTGACACTGCTCGGCACCGGGGCCCCCGACGGGCTGCCGCGCCCCGGCTGCCCCTGCGCGGCCTGCGCCCTGGCCGTCGGCGAGGACGCCCGGGCGGCCACCGCGCTGCTCGTGGACGGCGCGCTGCTGCTGGATCTGACCCCGGGGCCGGCCTTCGCCGCCGCCCGCGCGGGGCGCTCGCTGGCCGGGGTACGCCAGGTGCTGCTCTCGCACCCCAACCATGGCCCGCCGCTGGAGTTCCCGGCCGGGCTGCCCGCGCCGGGGCGGGTGCCGGACGGCCGTGAGCTGTCGGTGATCAGCGGGCACCGGGTACGGGCGATGGCGCTGGACGCCCCGGGCACCGGCTACGAGGTGCAGGGCCCGGAGGGCGGCCGGCTGCTGTACCTGCCGCCGGGCGGGGCGCCGGCCGGGCTGGTGGCGGTGACCGCCCCGTACGACATAGTCCTGCTGGATGTGACCGGCCGGCCGGACGCGCTGGCCCGGCTGCGCGAGGCGGGCGCGGTGGGGGCCACCACCGATGTGCTCGCGGTGCACCTGGACCATGAGGTGCCGCCGGGCCGGGAGCTGCACCGCCGGCTGGCGGCGGCGGGCGCCCGGGCGGTGCCGGACGGGACCACGCTGACCGTGGGCGACTACCACGCGGTGCCCGACCTGCCGCGCCGCACCCTGGTGCTGGGCGGGGCGCGCTCGGGCAAGTCGGTGGAGGCCGAGCGGCGCCTGGAGTCCTTCCCGCAGGTGCTCTATGTGGCCACCGGCGGCACCCGGGAAGGCGACGCGGACTGGGCGGCGCGGGTGGCCCTGCACCGGGAACGCCGGCCGGCCTCCTGGCGCACCACCGAGACCTGCGACCTGGTGCCGCTGCTGGCCGCCGAAGGCCCGCCGCTGCTGATCGACTGCCTGGCGCTGTGGCTGACGCATGTCATGGACGAGGCCGGGGCCTGGTCCGACGCCACCTGGGACGGCGGCGGGCGGCAAGCGGTGACCGAACGGGTGCGGGAGCTGGTGGCGGCGGTACGGGCCACCGGCCGCACGCTGGTGGCCGTCAGCAACGAGGTGGGCTCGGGCGTGGTCCCGGCCACCTCCGCCGGGCGGCGGTTCCGGGACGAACTGGGGCGGCTGAACGCGGCGTTCGCCGCCGAGTGCGAGCAGGTGCTGCTGGTGGTGGCGGGGCAGGCGCTGCCGCTGCGGGGCTGAACGGCCGGCGGGCCGGGGGCTGGGAACAGGCACCGGCGACCCAGGGTTACCGCACCTCTCACGGCGGTAGTGTGTGGCGGATGAGCGGTCTGAATCTGGATGACTTCGCCACGCTGATCGAGCGCCCCGACCCGGGCGTGCGGCGTGAGGCCGAGGAGCGCCGGGAGCGGCTGGTGCCGCGGCCGGGTGCGCTGGGACGGCTGGACGAACTGGGCGAGTGGCTCGCCGCGGCACAGGGGACGGTGCCGGTCAAGCCGGTGGAACGGCCCAGGGCGATCCTGTTCGCGGGCGACCACCAAGTGGCCTCGCTGGGCGTCTCGGGCGGCCCCAAGGACGGGGCCGCCGAGCTGGTGCGGGCGGCGCTGGACGGCGGCAGCACGGCGGCGGTGCTGGCCCGCCGCTTCGGGGCCGGGCTGCGGGTGGTGGACATGTCGCTGGACTGCGACCCCGCTCTGCTGCCCGAGGAGGTCACCCGGCACCGGGTGCGCCGGGGCAGCGGCCGGATCGACATCGAGGACGCGCTGACCGCCGAGGAGGCGGAGCAGGCGTTCCGGGCCGGCATGGCCATCGCCGACGAGGAGGCCGACTCCGGCACCGACCTGGTGGTGCTGGGCGACCTCAGCGTCGGCGGGACCACCGCGGCCGGCGCCCTGATCGGCGCGCTGTGCGGCACCGATGCCTCGGTGGTCACCGGGCGCGGCGGCGCCGGCATCGACGACCTGGCCTGGATGCGCAAGTGCGCGGCCATCCGGGACGCGCTGCGCCGGGCCCGCCCGGTCCTCGGCGACCAGCTGGAGCTGCTGGCCACCATCGGCGGCGCGGACCTCACCGCGATCACCGGCTTCCTGCTGCAGAGCGCGGTGCGCCGCACCCCGGTCATCCTGGACGGCGTGGTCTCGGCGGCCTGTGCCCTGGTGGCCCAGCGGATCGCCTTCCGGGCGCCCGACTGGTGGCTGGTGGGCCAGGCCAGCGGCGATCCGGCGCAGGCCAAGGCGCTGGACCGGCTGGCGCTCAACCCTCTGCTGGACCAGGGCGTCACCGTGGGCGAGGCGACCGGCGCCCTGCTCGCGCTGCCCCTGGTACAGGCGGCCGCGGCCCTGGCGGCGGAACTGCCCGAGCGGCCCTGAGGTCCCGCGGGGCCGGGCCGCCGTCAAACCACGCCCATACCTTCACTCTTCAGGGGAGAAGTCCGCTTGACTCCGGATGACGAGGCGAGCAGCGGCGGCGCCTGGCCCAGCCGCTCGGCCACCTTCGCGGTGTGGTACCTGCGTGCCGTCACCTTCCTCAACCTGCTCAGCGCGGTCTGGGTGTCCCTCGGCGCGGGCATCCGCCGGCACAGTATCGACGAGTACTTCACCCCGTATCTGCTGGACGCCGGCTTCACCTCGGCGGTCACCTCCTTGTTCATGGCGGTGACGCTGGGCCGGCGCAAGCGGGCGGCGTGGATCCTCAACCTGGCGCTGGCCGGCCTGGTGCTGCTGGTGATGGTCTTCTACCTGGCCGACCCGCAGATGCGCGGGCACCTGCAGAACTGGGCCTCCGCCCTGGTCACCGCGCTGTTCGTGGTGGCCCTGCTGGTGGGCCGGAAGGAGTTCTACGCCAAGGGCGACCGCTCCAACCCCAAGCTGGCGGCGGCGGTGGCGGCCGGCGGCCTGCTGGTCTGCTCGCTGATCGCCGCACTGCTGGTGACCGTCACCAACCAGGCGAGCGACGAGTACCGCTCCACCTTCCTGGACCGCTGGCGCTACGGCGCCATGCGGTGCATCTGGCTGGTGGTGGACGAGAGCCACTACACCGGCATCGACGCCCCGGGCTGGGTGGACGTGGCCATCAATGTGCTGAGCACCGCCCTGCTGGTGCTGGTGGTGTACGCGGCCTTCCGCTCCCGCCGGGCCACCGACCCGCTGACCGCCGAGGACGAGTCCCGGCTGCGCGCCCTGCTGGAGAAGTACGGCGACCGGGATTCGCTGGGCTACTTCGCGCTGCGCCGGGAGAAGAGCGTGGTGTGGTCCCCCTCCGGCAAGGCGGCGGTCACCTACCGGGTGGTGGGCGGGGTCTCGCTGGCCTCCGGCGACCCGCTGGGCGACCCGGAGGCCTGGCCGGGCGCCATCGAGCCCTGGCTGGCCGAGGCCCGGGCGCACGGCTGGATCCCGGCGGTGATGGGCGCCGGCGAGGAGGCGGGCACCATCTACGCCCGGCACGGTCTGGACGCCCTGGAGCTGGGTGACGAGGCCATCGTGGAGACCGCCGAGTTCACCCTGGAGGGGCGCGCGATGCGCACCGTACGCCAGGCGTTCAACCGGGTGAAGCGCGCCGGGTACACCGTGCGCATCCGGCGCCATGACGAGATCCCCGAGCCGGAGATGGCCGAGCTGCTGCGGCGCGCCGACGACTGGCGCGACGGGGCCACCGAGCGCGGCTTCTCCATGGCCCTGGGCCGGCTCGGCGACCCGGACGACGGGCGCTGTGTGATGCTCGAATGCCACGACGGGCAGGGCGAGTTGCGGGCGATGCTGAGCTTTGTCCCCTGGGGCCCCAAGGGCCTGTCGCTGGACCTGATGCGGCGTGACCGGGACTCCGAGAACGGCCTGATGGAATTTATGGTCATCGAACTGCTGCAGCGCGGCAGGGAGTTGGGCATCACCCAGGTCTCGCTCAACTTCGCGATGTTCCGCTCGGTCTTCGAACGCGGTTCCAAACTGGGCGCGGGACCCGTGCTGCGCGCCTGGCGCTCGCTGCTGTCCTTCTTCTCGCGCTGGTGGCAGATCGAGTCCCTCTATCGAGCAAATGCGAAGTACCGCCCGATCTGGGAGCCTCGTTTCATGCTGTTCGAGAAGAGCAGTGACCTGCTGCGGATCGGCATCGCCAGCGCCCGCGCGGAGGGCTTCCTGGAGGCGCCCGGCCTGCCCAAGTGGCTCAACCGCAAACACCTGGAGAGCCGGCGATGAACCGCGCGGCGCTGCGACGCGCCGCGCGCACCGAATGGGGACCGCTCCTCGGCACCATGGGGCACGCGCTCACCGCCAGGCGCTGGCGCGCCATCCCGATGACGCTGACCGCGGTCGCCCTCACCGCGCTCTTCCAGATCGTCCAGAACCAGCCCTGGGGCTTCCACCATGTCCAGCGGCTGGGCTCGGTCCAGGCGCAGCTGCCCTGGTGGCTGGCGCTGCTGCGCACCCCGCTGTCCCTCTTCGTCCCCGCCCTGGACCTGCCGGTCTGGGGCGCACTGGCCCAGTTACTGATCGTCTTCGGGATCGCCGAGCTCTGCCTGGGCCGCCGGCAGACCCTGGCGGTGGCCTATCTGGCCACCGTGGCCGGGACCATGTACGCCCGGCTGGGCGTCTGGCTGGGCCCGGGCGGGCTGCTGGGCCTGCCCGCGGAGGCCGCCCAGGTCATCGACACGGGCCCCTCGGCGGCCGTGGTGGGCCTGGCGGTGTACATCTGCTGGCGCTACCGCGCCTGGCTCACCTGTGCGGGAGTGGTGCTGGCCATGGTGGCGGAGGCGGTCGTCAAGCCCAATCTGGCCGGCAAGGAGCACATCGCCGCCATGCTGGCCGTGCTGCTGCTGTGCACGGCGGAGGAGCTGCGCCGGCGCCGCAAGCCCCGTCAGGATCTCTACCGGGACCGCGATCAGCGGTCCGGAGCGCCGGCCACCAGATCGTGAAGCCGGTTGCGCACCGCAGCCCAGCGGGCGTCGTGCCGGTAGGCGCGCACCCGGGCCTTGCGCCGGGCACGCGGACGGTGCCGGTAGAAGCGTCGTGCCCAGGGCGAGCCGGGCCGGGCCAGCCGCACCGCGCCCACCAGCGCCACCAGCGGCACCACCGCGCCGATCAGGGCGATCCGGGGCTTGCCCTTGGCCAGCGCGAACAGCGCCACCAGAAAGTTGATCAGGGTGTTGGTCACCACGATGCTGCGGCTCTGCAGCTCGTCCGGGGTCAGCTCGTTCACCCCGAACGGGGCGAAGCCGGCCAGCACCAGCCCCACCAGCGCGGCCGTGAGCACCACGATCTCCACGCTCTTGCGGCCCTGCTCGGTCCAGTAGACATCGTCCAGGTGCAGCACCAGGGCGAACTCGTCCAGCACCAGCCCGGCGCCGCAGCCGAAGAGCACCGCCGCGACCACCGCCCCCGGACCGTGCCCGCGCACCGCCACCGAGCCGAAGCCGCCGATCACCATCAGCACGATCCCGGGCACCACATGGTGCACATGCAGCCCGCCGGGGCGGATGTTGCCGAAGGGGCCCCGGCCCGCCCGGATCAGCCGGGTGATCACCCGGGTGACCAGGAAGGTCAGCACAAAGGCGGCCAGTGCCAGCAGCAGCGGCAGCTTGCCCGGCTCGACGATGTTGCGGTCCAGCCAGTGACCCATGGAACTCCTAGCCCCCACTTCCGTAATGCACCAAATCTACGATTGACCGCCCTCACCGGCGGGATACCCTCCCGCGGTGACCGACACCACTCCCGCCCGGACAACCCCCGCGCACGCCCTGCGGTTCGCCTTCGGCACCCTCACCGTGCTGCCGGTGCCGCTGACCCGCTGGGACCGGCCCACCGCCCGCGGCGGCATGCTGGCCGCCCCGCTGGCCGGGCTGGCGGTGGGCGCCTGCGCGGCGGCGGCCGGCGGGCTGTTCCTGCTGCTGGGCGGGGGGCCGCTGCTGGCCGCGGTGGCCACCGTGGCGGTGCCCGCCGTGCTCACCCGGGGGCTGCACCTGGACGGGCTGGCCGATGTCGCCGACGGGCTGGGCAGCGGCAAGCCCGCCGAGCAGGCCTTGGCCATCATGAAGCAGTCGGACATCGGCCCGTTCGGGGTGATCACCCTGCTGCTCACCCTGCTCGGCCAAGTCGCCGCGCTCACCGCCCTGTTCACCACCGGGGGCGCGTACGGCGCACTGGGCGCCGTGACCGCGGCGCTCACCGCGCGCTGCGCGCTGACCCTGGCCGCCCGCGCCGGGGTCCCGGCGGCCCGCCCCGAGGGGCTGGGCGCGGCGGTCGCCGGGGTGGTGCCGGTGCGCGCCGCGCCGGTGGTGGCGGCGGCCGCCTGCTGTCTGGCGGGCGGGGCGGGCGCGCTGCTCGGCCCGTACCGGGCCGCGCACTTCGCGCTGGCCGCGCTACTGGGCCTGGCCGGCGGAGAGTTGATGCTGCGGCACTGCCGGCGCCGGTTCGGCGGCATCACCGGGGATGTGTTCGGGGCGCTGGCGGAAACCGCGTTGACGATCACGCTCATCGGCCTGACCCTGGGCTGAACGCCCACCCGGGGATAGGCTCTCGGGTTACCCGGTGGCCCGGTAGGACGCCAGCGAATTCACGGCGCATACGATGCGCTCAGTGCGGCCGGACCGGCCCCCGCTCGCGCACCCCAGTCTCAGAAACGCCACCACAACGGAAGTAGGGACACCCACCACCGTGACTGCTCTCACTCTCAGCACCTCCAGCGCGGCGACGCTGCGCGCCGATGCCGTCGTCATCGGTGTGGCCAAGGGTCCCAAGGGCCCGGTCGTCGCCCCCGGCGCCGAAGCCGTTGACCAGGCGTTTGACGGCAAGCTGGCCGCCGTCCTCGAGACCCTCGGCGCCGGCGGCGACGAGGGTGAGGCCACCAAGCTGCCCGCCCCGGCCGGCGTCAAGGCGCCGGTCGTGCTGGCCGTGGGCCTGGGCGAGGTGCCCGCCAAGGGCGAGGTGTACGCCGAGGAGGCGCTGCGCCGGGCCGCCGGTGTGGCCGCCCGGACGCTGACCGGTGCCAAGAAGGCCGCCTTCGCGCTGCCGGTGGCCGACGCCGGGGCCGCCGCCGCCATCGGCGAGGGCGCCCTGCTCGGCGCGTACACCTTCACCGCCTTCCGGGGCGAGAAGAACAACGGCAAGTCCGGCAAGGGCGAGCCGCTGGGCGAGGCCGCCATCCTGGGCGCCAAGCCGCGCGACAAGGCCTTCAAGGCCGCCGCCGAGCGCGCCGTGGCCGTGGCCGAGGAGATGAACCGGGCCCGCGACCTGATCAACACCCCCTCCAACGCCCTCTACCCGGCCTCCTTCGCCACCCTGGCCCAGCAGGCGGGCAAGGAGCACGGCCTGAAGGTCGAGGTGCTGGACGACAAGGCGCTGCTCAAGGGCGGCTACGGCGGCCTGATGGGCGTCGGCCAGGGCTCCGCCAACGGCCCGCGCCTGGTGCGCATGGCCTACACCCACCCCAAGGCGGAGAAGACCCTGGCCCTGGTGGGCAAGGGCATCACCTATGACTCCGGCGGCATCTCGCTCAAGCCGGCCGGCCACAACGAGACCATGAAGTGCGACATGAGCGGCGCCGCCGCGGTGTTCGCCGCCGTGGTGGCCGCCGCCCGCCTGGGCCTGAAGGTCAATGTCACCGGCTGGCTGGCCCTGGCGGAGAACATGCCCTCCGGCACCGCCACCCGTCCGGGCGATGTGCTGAAGATGTACAGCGGCAAGACGGTGGAGGTGCTCAACACCGACGCCGAGGGCCGCCTGGTGCTGGCCGACGCGATCACCCGCGCCTCGGAGGAGAACCCCGACGCCATCGTCGATGTGGCCACCCTCACCGGCGCCATGGTGATGGCGCTGGGCAACCGCACCTTCGCGGTGATGGCCAACGACGACGCCTTCCGCACCACCCTGCACGAGATCGCCGAGGAGGTGGGCGAGCAGTCCTGGCCCATGCCGCTCCCCGCCGACCTGCGCAAGGGCATGGACTCCCCGGTGGCCGACATCGCCAACATGGGTGAGCGGATGGGCGGCGGCCTGGTGGCCGGCCTGTTCCTCCAGGAGTTCGTGGGCGAGGGCATCACCTGGGCGCACCTGGACATCGCGGGCCCCGCGTTCCATGAGAGCGCCCCCTACGGCTACACCCCCAAGGGCGGCACCGGCTCCGGTGTCCGTACCCTCGTCCGGCTGGCGGAGCTCACCGCCGCCGGCGACCTCGGCTGAGTCCGCGCGTACGGCGCGGCCCCGGAATGCTCCGGGGCCGCGCCGTGTTCGCTATGGACGAAAACCCACATACGTACGCACGAGTAACCCCTTGAAGGTGACGCATCAGTCGTCCCTCAGCCCGGCCCGGCGTCCCGCCGTCCGTCAACAAGTGCGAAGATGTTGTCTCGGCAGGACAGGGCCCCCGTTAAGCACAGGGCCGAAGAAACAGCGGCCGAACTACAGCCGCCGCCCGGTCACCGCTGACCGGCAACGGCGTACCCATGCATGGAGGACGTGACGTGGCGAACGACGCCAGCACCGTTTTCGACCTAGTGATCCTCGGAGGCGGTAGCGGCGGTTACGCCGCTGCCCTGCGTGGCGCGCAGCTGGGTCTTGACGTCGCCCTGATCGAGAAGGACAAGCTGGGCGGCACCTGCCTGCACCGCGGCTGCATCCCCACCAAGGCGCTGCTGCACGCCGGCGAGATCGCCGACCAGGCACGCGAGGCCGAGCAGTTCGGTGTCAAGACCTCGTTCGAGGGCATCGACATCGCGGGCGTCCACAAGTACAAGGACGACGTGATCTCCGGCCTCTACAAGGGCCTGCAGGGCCTGGTCGCCTCCCGCAAGGTCACCTATGTGACCGGCGAGGGCCGCCTGTCCTCCCCCACCTCGGTGGACGTCAACGGCCAGCGCTACACCGGCCGCCACGTCCTGCTGGCGACGGGCTCGGTGCCCAAGTCGCTGCCGGGTCTGACCATCGACGGCAACCGGATCATCTCCTCGGACCACGCGCTGGTCCTGGACCGGGTGCCCAAGTCCGCGATCGTGCTGGGCGGCGGCGTCATCGGCGTCGAGTTCGCCTCCGCGTGGAAGTCCTTCGGCACCGACGTCACCATCGTCGAGGCGCTGCCCCACCTGGTCCCGGTCGAGGACGAGAACAGCTCCAAGCTGCTGGAGCGCGCCTTCCGCAAGCGCGGCATCAACTTCTCGCTCGGCTCCCGCTTCTCCGGTGTGGAGTACACCGACGCGGGCGTGCGGGTCTCGCTGGAGAACGGCAAGACCTTCGAGGCCGAGCTGCTGCTCGTCGCCGTCGGCCGTGGCCCGGTCTCCCAGGGCCTGGGCTACGAGGAGGCCGGGGTCGCCATGGACCGCGGCTATGTCCTGGTCGACGAGTACATGCAGACCAATGTGCCGACCATCTCGGCCGTCGGTGACCTGGTCCCGACCCTTCAGCTCGCGCACGTCGGCTTCGCGGAGGGCATCCTGGTGGCGGAGCGGCTGGCCGGGCTCAAGCCCGTCCCGGTCGACTACGACGGTGTGCCGCGCGTCACGTACTGCCACCCCGAGGTCGCCTCGGTCGGTCTCACCGAGGCCAAGGCCAAGGAGCTGTACGGCGCCGACAAGATCGTCGCTCTGAAGTACAACCTCGCGGGCAACGGCAAGAGCAAGATCCTGAAGACCGCGGGCGAGATCAAGCTCGTCCAGGTGCGGGACGGTGCCGTGGTCGGCGTCCACATGGTCGGCGACCGCATGGGCGAGCAGGTCGGCGAAGCCCAGCTGATCTACAACTGGGAAGCCCTGCCCGCCGAGGTCGCGCAGCTCATCCACGCGCACCCGACGCAGAACGAGGCTCTGGGCGAGGCTCACCTGGCCCTGGCCGGCAAGCCGCTGCACTCGCACGACTGAGTCCCGAGCGCATCACCATCCGCACTACTCGTAAGGAGCAACCGCACCATGGCGGTTTCCGTAACCCTGCCGGCGCTCGGCGAGAGCGTGTCCGAGGGCACCGTCACCCGCTGGCTCAAGGCCGAGGGTGAGCGAGTGGAGGCCGACGAGCCGCTGCTCGAGGTCTCCACCGACAAGGTCGACACCGAGATCCCCGCCCCGGCGTCCGGCATCCTCGCCTCCATCAAGGTGGCCGAGGACGAGACGGTCGAGGTCGGCTCGGAGCTGGCCATCATCGACGACGGCACCGGCGCCCCTGCCGCTGCCCCGGCCCCGGCCGCCGCCGAGGCCCCCGCCCCGGCCCCGGTCGCCGAGGCCCCCGCCGCCGCCCCGGCCCCCGTGGCCGAGGCTCCGGCCGCCCCGGCCCCCGCCGCCGCCCCGGCCCCGGCCGGCGCTGCCACCGGCACCGACGTTGTGCTGCCCGCGCTGGGCGAGTCGGTCACCGAGGGCACCGTCACCCGCTGGCTGAAGGAGGTCGGCGAGACGGTCGAGGCCGACGAGCCGCTGCTCGAGGTCTCCACCGACAAGGTCGACACCGAGATCCCGGCCCCCGTCTCCGGCACCCTGCTGCAGATCCTGGTCGGCGAGGACGAGACCGCCGAGGTCGGCGCCAAGCTGGCCGTGATCGGTGCCGCCGGTGCCGCTCCGGCCGCCGCTCCCGCCCCGGCCGCTCCGGCGCCCGCCGCCGCCCCGGCCCCGGCTCCGGCTCCGGCCGCTGCTCCGGCTCCCGCGCCCGCCCCGGCGCCGGCTCCGGCCGCCGCCGTGGCCACCGCCGAGGGCGCGTATGTCACCCCGCTGGTGCGCAAGCTGGCGGCCGAGAGCGGTGTGAGCCTCTCCTCTGTCCAGGGCACCGGTGTCGGTGGCCGCATCCGCAAGCAGGACGTCATCGCCGCCGCCGAGGCCGCCAAGGCCGCGCCGGCCCCGGCCGCCGCCGCTGCCCCGGCTCCGGCCGCCAAGGCCGCCCCGGCGCTGGAGGTCTCGCCGCTGCGCGGCCAGACCGTCAAGATGCCGCGGATGCGCAAGGTCATCGCCGACAACATGATGAAGGCGCTGCACGGCCAGGCTCAGCTGACCTCCGTGGTCGAGGTGGACATCACCAAGATCATGCGGATGCGCGCCAAGGCCAAGGACAGCTTCGCCGCCCGCGAGGGCGTCAAGCTTTCCCCGATGCCGTTCTTCGTCAAGGCCGCTGTCCAGGCGCTGAAGGCCCACCCGGTCATCAACGCCCGGATCAACGAGGACGAGGGCACCATCACCTACTTCGACTCGGAGAACGTCGGCATCGCCGTCGACTCCGAGAAGGGCCTGATGACCCCGGTCATCAAGGGTGCGGGTGACCTCAACATCGCGGGCGTCGCCAAGAAGACCGCGGAGCTGGCCGGCAAGGTCCGCACCGGCAAGATCAGCCCGGACGAGATGTCCGGCGCGACCTTCACCATCAGCAACACCGGCTCGCGCGGTGCGCTGTTCGACACGGTGATCGTGCCCCCGAACCAGGTCGCCATCCTGGGCATCGGCGCCACCGTCAAGCGCCCCGTGGTCATCGAGACCGAGGAGGGCACCACCATCGGTGTCCGCGACATGACCTACCTGTCGCTGTCCTACGACCACCGCCTGGTGGACGGTGCCGACGCGGCCCGCTACCTGACCACGGTCAAGGCCATCCTGGAGGCCGCCGAGTTCGAGACCGAGATCGGTCTCTGATCCTCGCGACGATCCCCGCAGGTCAAGGGCGCGGCCCCGGCTTCGTACTCGCTACGAGCCGGGGCCGCGCCCTTTTCCTGGTCGTTTTCCCGTTCCCTGGCCGGTTTTCCGGGCCGGGATAATGGCCCCGTACATCCGCCCGCTAGGAGCGCCCCATGTCACCACCCGTCGTCCACTCGCTGCGCGAACAGATCCGCGAGCACATCCTGGAGGGGATCGTCAGCGGCCGCTGGCAGCCGGGCGAGCGGATCGTCGAGCGCCGGATCGCCGCCGAACTCCTGGTCAGCCAGACGCCGGTCCGCGAGGCGCTGCGCGAGCTGGAGTCGCTGCGCCTGATCGAATCCGCGCCCAACAAGGGCGTCCGGGTGCGTGAGCTGACCGCCGACGACCTGCGCGAGAGCTACCCGGTACGGGCCGGTCTGGAGCAGGTGGCCGCCGAGCTGGCCGCCGGCGCCCTGGCCGAGGACACCACCGCCCTGGACCGCGAGGTCGAGGCACTGCGCGAGGCCGACCGCACCGCCGACGGCGAGGCCCAGGTGCGGCACACGGTCGCCTTCCACCGGGAGATCGTCCGCGCCTCCGGCAACAGCGTGCTGCTGCACACCTGGGAGTCGCTGGGCATCGAGGTCTGGACCACCCTCTCCATCCGCTGGCTGAGCCCGGAACCCTGGCTGCAGGCCGAGGACCACGCCCAGCTGGTCGCCGCCTTCCGCCGGCGCGACCCGGACATCGGCGAGCTGCTCAAGACCCATGTCCTGGGCTGCGCCCCGCGCATCTGAGGAATTTCCCCGGTTCCGCCGGTTCTCGCCGGTTCCCTCCGCCAGAAAATCTTTACGCGGGATTGATCGATCATCGATCAGAGGCGTATCGTCTCCGCCGGAGCCGCATTCGACCGCCCTGTCCTGTGTCGAGGCGCGGCTCAGGGGTACCGACGACAGGGCCCGTACGTCATCCGTTGCCCTGGCCGGCGCACGGAGTCCTGTCGTCCGCCCCCATCATGGGGGGATGCGAGCGGCCCGTCTGATCAAGCTGGTGCTGTTGCTCCAGTCCCGGTCGTCCCTGACGGGCGCCGAACTGGCCCAGCAGCTGGAGGTCTCCGAGCGCACCGTCGCCCGGGACGTCCTCGCCCTCTCCGAGGCCGGCATCCCGGTCTACGCCGACCGCGGCCGCGCCGGCGGCTACCGCCTGGTCGGCGGCTACCGCACCCGGCTCACCGGCCTGGGGCGCACCGAGGCCGAGACCCTCTTCCTCTCCGGCGTGCCCACCGCGCTGCGTGACATGGGACTGGCCGACGCCGCCTCCGCCGCCCGCCTCAAGGTCTCCGCGGCCCTGCTGCCGGAACTGGGCGACGCTCCCGCCAGTGCGGCCCAGCGCTTCCACCTGGACGCCCCCGGCTGGTGGCAGCCCGCCGAACCGCCCGCCCTGCTGCCCGCCATCGCCGACGCCGTCTGGGACGACCGTGCCCTCACCGCCGCCTACCGCCGCCGTGACCAGGAGGTGGAGCGCCGGCTGGAGCCCTACGGCCTGGTCCTCAAGGCGGGCGTCTGGTACCTGGCCGCCCGGGTGGACGCCGCCTTCCGCACCTACCGGGTGGACCGCTTCACCTCGGTGGCCGCCTCCGGCGAACGCTTCCGCCGTACCGAGGACTTCGACCTGGCCGCCTTCTGGGAGGAACACGCCGTCCGCTTCACCCGCTCCCTGCTCCGCGAACGGGTCCGGCTCCGCCTGACCCCGGACGGCGCCCGCCGCCTGCCCCAGGTGACGGACCGCACCGCCGCGGCGGAGGCGGTATCCGCTGCGGAGGCCCCCGACGAGCGGGGCCGGATCACCCTTACCCTGCCCGTGGAGTCCCTCGCCGTGGCCTATGAACAGCTCCTGTCCCTGGGCCCCGAGGCGGAGGTTCTCGATCCCCCCGCCCTCCGTGCCCGTTTCGCCGAGGCGGCGGCCCGCGGCGCGGAGCTGTACGGGGACGCCCCGTAAGGGGCGCGGGGAACTGCGCGACCAGCCCCGGACGACCCGCAGCCGAAACGCGACCGGGGCGCCCCGCCCGGCGGCGGACTACCGGTAGTCCGCCGCCGAAGCCCGCTTCCCACCGTGGACGACATCCACGAAGTACCCGCCCACATCCGGCCGCGACCCATCCACGTCCGTGAAGCCATAGACCTTGGCGAGGTCCCCGCTGAAGACCGACTTCCCGCTCCAGCGCTGCCGTTCCGGATCCGAGGCCAATGCCACCACCGCCCGGCCGATGAACGCCGGCGACTCCGCGATGGCGAAGTGCGGTTCCTTGGCCACCGCGTCCCGCCAGGTCTCCTCCGTCACCCCGAAGTGCTCCAGCATCTCCTCGGACCGCAGGAAGCCCGGGCTGAGGCAGACGGCCGTCCCGCCGTACTGCCGCAGCTCATGGGCCAGGCTCCAGGCCATCCGGAGCGGGCCGGACTTGGCCAGGTCGAAGAAGAACATCTCCCGGTAGTACGCGGTGTTGAACTCCTCCGTGCCATCGGTGATCTCCACCACCAGCCCGCCCGGCCGCCGGATCAGCAGCGGCAGGGCGTAGTGGCTGGTGATGGCGTGCGCGTCGATGGCCAGCCGGAGCATCCGCAGGCCGTCGCGCAGCTCGCCCTCCCACGCCCGCTGCCCGAACTTCAGCAGATGGTCGCCGCCCCAGACATCATTGACCAGCACATCCAGCCGTCCCTGCTCCCGGTCGATACGCTCCACCAGCGCCGCCACCTGCTCCGGCTCCAGGTGGTCCACCGGCACCGCGATCCCCGTGCCGCCCGTCGCCGTCACCAGTTCGGCCGTCTCCTCGATGGTCTCCGGGCGGCCGACCTCGCTGCGCCGCTCCCGGGTGGTGCGCCCGGTCGCGTACACCACCGCCCCGGCCCGGCCCAGCTCCACCGCCATGGCCCGGCCCGCGCCCCGGGTGGCGCCCGCGACGAGCGCCACCTTTCCCCGCAACAACTGTTCGCTTGAGTTCATGCGGCGCACGCTGTCATCGATACCGGACATCTCCTGTCGGGTATTCCGGGAGAGGTTCCGGAAGGCCGACTTCCCACCCCCTCCGCGTGCGGCCACCGCCCCCAGGACGGATGCTGTTGGCGTGATGGACGAGACGGAGTTCTGGGAACTGATCGACAGCACCCGCGAGGCCGCCGAAGGCGATGCCGAGGAGCAGGCGGACCTGCTGGTCGAGAGGCTCATCCAACTCGATCCGGACGGCGTGCTGGACTTCGCCCGGCACTTCGAGGCGCGCTACAACCGCGCCTACCTCTGGGACCTCTGGGCGGCGGCCGCCGTCCTGCTCAACGGTGCCAGTGACGATGTCTTCGACTGCTTCCGCTGCTGGCTGATCGCCCAGGGCCGGGAGGTTTTCGAGGGCGCGGTACACGATCCGGACAACCTGGCGGAACTCCTGGAGGACTTCGACGAGGAGGTCGACGGCGACGGTGAGGACCTGGGATACGCGGCCGACGAGGCCTATGAGCAGCTCACCGGCGTCGAAACCCCGGATCTGGGCCTGCCCTCCCCACCGCCGGAGCCACTGGGCACCCCCATCGACCTGGAGGACGACGCCGCGCTCGCCGAGCGCCTGCCCGCCCTCTGGGACCGGTTCAGGGAATGAGCCGGGGAACGGACCGGAGAAGGGGCCAAGGAAGGGACTACAGCAGCCGCCGCCCCATCAGCACATCGTCCACATACGCCCCGTCCAGGCAGAACTCCCCCGGCAGCAGCCCCTCCTGGACGAAGCCCTCCGACTCATAGAGCCGCCGGGCGGCCGTATTGCCGCCCAGTACCCGGAGCGTGAGCCGCCGCGCGCCCTGCCGCCGCGACTCCGCCACCACCGCCCTGAGCAACGCGCGCGCCACTCCCCTGCCCCGGAACCGTTCATCCACCAACAGCCCCTGGATCTGCCGCACATGGGCATTGCTGGGCACCGGTACCGGACGGGCGAACCGCACATACCCCGCGACAACCCCCGCCACCTCCCCGACCAGCAGCTCCTCGGGCGGGTTGCGCTCGCTGAAGAACGGCGGGTGGGGCGCCACCGGCCGGGGCCCCACCGCATGCAGCGGGGACCAGCACCGCCGGTCCATCTCGGCCAGCGCGCCCTCGTCCGCCAATGCGGCTGTCCTGACCGTCAGTTGTGTCATGCGGCCAGTGTTTCCGGCGGGGCCCGGCCCCGCAACGAAGATCTCCGCGCCGCATGCGCCGTACGCACGGCGCTCCTTGAGCTCCGCCGTGCGACCACCATGCGACCGTGCTCTTCTGGTGCGCGACTGTTATTGACCGGATTTCTCTCTACGGTCGAGGCGAACTCGCGCATCGCCCCCGCCGGTTGAGGGCATCAGGCCCCCGAGCGAGCGGACCGACCCCGGGAGGGCACGTGGCACACCACGCCGATGTCGTCATTGTGGGAGCCGGGCTGGCCGGCCTCTCCGCGGCGCATCAGCTCACCAGCGCCGGCGTCACCGTCACGGTTCTGGAGGCCGCCCCGCAGCCGGGCGGCCGCATGGCCACGGACCAGGTGGACGGTTTCCGCCTGGACCGCTCCGGCCAACTGCTCAACACCTCCTACCCGGACCTGCTGCGCGCCCCCGGCCTGGGCGGCCTGACGCTGCGTCCGTTCATCCCCGGGGTGCTGGTGCACGCGGACGGCCGCAACCACCGCATCGGCGGTGCCAAGCGGGCCTTCAGCACCGCCCGGGCGCTGGCCCGCTCCCGCACCACCGGCCTGGACCAGGCCCGGCTGAGCACCGCGCTGGCCCGGCTGGCCGCCCAGCCGGTGGAGCGGATGCTGGCCCGCCCGGACCGGCCCACCGCGGCCACCCTGGCCGGCCGGGGGCTGCCCGCCCGCACCGTGGACGGCTTTCTGCGCCCGCTGCTCGCCTCGCTGCTCTCCGACCCGGACCTCACCACCTCCAGCCGCTGCGCCGACCTGGTGCTGCGCGGCTTCGCCCGCGGCCGGCTGTGTGTGCCGGCGGGCGGCGCGGCCACCCTGCCCGCGCTGCTGGCGACGCTGCTGCCGCCGGAGACGGTGCGCACCGGCGTCCAGGCCACCTCGGCCTGCACCACCTCGGTGAGCACCGCGGAGCACGGTGAGTTCCGCTGCCGCTCGGTGGTCATCGCCACCGGTGCCCGGGCCGCCGCCGAACTGCTGCCCGGACTGCGGCTGCCGGGCTTCCACCCGGTGACCGTGCTGCACCACACCACCGCCGCCCCGCCGGGCCGGGACGCCTCGCTGATCCTGACCGCCGGCCGGGGCGGGCCGGTGGCCCACACCACCGTCGCCAGCGAGGTGGACCCCGCACGGGCCCCCGCCGGACGGACCCTGGTGACCTCCACCGTCCTGGGAACGGCCGCCGGAACCCCGCTCACCGAGCTGGACCGGGCGGCCCGGGCCCAGCTGGCCCGGGTCTACGACCTGTCCCCCGGCGACTTCGAGCTGCTGGCCGGGCACCACGACCCGGACGCGGTTCCGGCCATGCCCGCACCCCATGACGCCCGCCGGCCGGTACGGCTGCTGTCCGGCCTCTATGTCTGCGGCGACCACCGGGACACCAGCACGGTCCAGGGCGCGCTGTTCTCCGGCCGCCGGGCGGCCCACGCCCTGCTGCGGGACCTGGGCATCCGCCCGGGATACGGGGCACCGACCCTCCGCGCGGCCTGACCCGAGCGCCCCGCAAGGGGGGGCGCCCCCTCAGGGGCGCGGGGAACTGCGCGACCAGCCACAGCCGACCCGCAGCCGACAAGCACCCACCCGCCCAAGAACCCCCGGGCCCCGCCCGGCAGGCGGAGGAGGCGGCCAAGCCGCCCCCTCCCCTAAAGCGCCGCCACCTTCTCCCGATACGCCCGCACCGCCGCCGCGTCCCGGTACGGCTCCAGCCGCCGCTCGAAGTCGCGGACGTACTCCACGGCCCGTACCGAGCGCATCTCCGAGGCCGCCGCGGCCGCCTCCGCCCCCAGGGCGCAGGCCTGCTCCAGCTCGCCCAGCCCCAGCCGGGCACAGCCCAGCACCACCCGGCAGAACAGCCGGCTGCGCGCATAGGCGGGGCCGCGCAGTTGCAGGGAGCGCTCGGCGTGCTGGGCCGCCGCGCGCCACTGCTGGAGATCCCGGTGGCAGTGCCCGAACTCGTCGGCCAGCTGCGCCTCGTCATAGCTGCGGATCCAGTACGGCACCTCGTCGCCCGGCCGCGCGGCCTCCAGCGCCCGCTCGGCCCGGGCCAGCGAGGCGGAACAGGCCCGTACCTCGCCCAGCACCGCGTGCCCGCGTGCCTCCACCGCGTGCAGCAGTGACTGCACCACCGGCGGGGCCCCGGAGCCCACACCCTGCTGGGCGACCCGGGCCAGTTGCACCGCCTCCCGGCCGTGCCCCAGATAGACCGCCTGCCGGCTCATGGTCACCAGGACATAGCTGCCATAGGCCCGGTCCCCGGCGGCCTGGGCCAGCCGTAGCGCCTGTACGTAGTAGCGCTGGGCCAGGCCGTGCGCGGCGATGTCATAGGACGTCCAGCCGGCCAGCCGGGTGAGGTCCGCCGCGGCGCCGAACAGCCGCCGCCCGGTGGTCTCCCCATAGGTGCCGCGCAGCATCGGTTCGGCCTCGTGCTCCAGGTAGCGCACCAGGGCCTGGCGGGCGTGCCCGCCGCCATAGGCGTGGTCCAGGGTGCGGAAGAGCTCGCCGACCGAGCGCAGGGCCGCGATGTCCCCCATCGTGACCCGCCCGCCGGGCGAGCGGTCCGCCCGCTGCCGCGGCACCGTGCCCCGGACCGCCGCCGGGCCGGGCGGCGCGGCGCCGGGGGTGCCCGGCGCCGGTGTGGCATTGCGCGCCACCCGGTCGTCCGCCCGTCCGATCAGCCAGTCCCGGCTGGGCACCACCAGCCCGGCCGGGGTGAAGGCGATCTTCCGGAGCTCGGTGTGGCTGCCGGAGTCCTTGCGCCACAGCCCGCTGACGATGTCAATGGCCTCGGCCGGCGAGGCGGCGAATTCCAGCCCGGCGTACACCGGTGCGCAGGCGTCCAGACCGAGGTCCTGGGCGGACAGCCGCCGCCCCAGCCGCCGGGTGAAGACTTCCGCGATCAGCGCCGGTGTGGTGCCGCGCGGTTGCTGGCCACGCAGCCAGCGGGTGACCGAGGTCTTGTCGTAGCGCAGGTCGAGGCCGTGCTCCAGCCCTAATTGATCGACGCGACGTGCGAGCCCCGCGTTGGAGAAGCCGGCCTCCGCGATAAGCGCGGCGAGCTGGCGGTTGGGAATGCGCTGTGGGGGTCGTTCCGTCATCAACCTGCCCGGTCTCCCTGATCGCCATTCTGGGAACGGCGTGAATTTAGCGGTCGCCAACGCCCCGATCGCCGCCTTCGCCCCGCATTCATCCGATCGTGTGAGGACAGATCAAAGACAGATCAAATAGGCACGGAAACCGCCAGCAGCCGATCTTGCGACGGACGCGCCCGCAGCGCTTTGGGACCGCCGCCGTACAGTGGCAGGGTTCGAGAAGGTTCGAAGAGGAGCTGCCGTGAGTGAGCTGCGCTTTGTCCACCTGGGCTTCGGGGCGGACGCCGTCGAGTACCAGGAGGCCTGGCAGGAGCAGCGAAGGGTGCACGCCGCTCGCTTCGCCGATGAGATTCCGGACACCTGTCTGCTGCTGGAGCACCCGGCGGTCTACACCGCGGGGCGGCGCACGGAGGACAGCGAGCGCCCCCTGGATGGGACCCCGGTGGTCGATGTCGACCGCGGCGGCAAGATCACCTGGCATGGCCCCGGCCAGCTGGTGGGCTACCCCATCCTCAAGCTGCCCCGCCCGGTGGATGTGATCGCGCATGTCCGGCGCCTGGAGGAAGCCCTGATCCGCGCCTGTGCCGAGCTGGGCGTGGAGACCACCCGGGTGGAGGGCCGCAGCGGAGTGTGGGTGCTCGGCGACCCGCTGGACCAGCGCCCCGCCATCCCCGGTCTCGACCTGGACTTCGACCCCCGGCTCGCCGACGAGGAGTTCGACCCCCGCCTCAACGGCCCTGAGTACGCGCCCTCCAACGCGGGCCAGCGCCGCGAGGACCGCAAGCTGGCCGCGATCGGCATCCGTATCGCCAAGGGCGTCTCCATGCATGGCTTCGCCCTCAACTGCAACCCGGACAACACCTGGTTCGACCGCATCGTGCCCTGCGGCATCCGGGACGCCGGTGTGACCTCGCTCTCCAGTGAGCTGGGCCGCGAGGTGACCGTCCACGAGGTGGCGCCGCTGCTGGAGAAGCACCTGCGGGCGGTCCTGGAGTCCGCGGAGCCGCTCCCCCGGGCGGTCTGATCCGCACGGGAATGCGCCCGGCACCTCACAGGTTCCCTCAGCGCAAGACGTACGAACAAACGGGCGTACCCTGGTGTCCGCCGACGAATCGAAGCCATAGGGAGCCGGAGTGTCTGCTGTCGCACCCGACGGACGCAAGATGCTGCGCTTGGAGGTCCGCAACAGCCAGACCCCCATCGAGCGCAAGCCCGAGTGGATCAAGACCCGCGCGAAGATGGGCCCGGAGTACCGGGAGCTCCATGGCCTGGTGAAGCGCGAGGGCCTCCACACGGTGTGCCAGGAGGCGGGCTGCCCCAACATCTATGAGTGCTGGGAGGACCGCGAGGCCACCTTCCTCATCGGCGGCGACCAGTGCACCCGGCGCTGCGACTTCTGCCAGATCGACACCGGCAAGCCCCAGGCCCTGGACCGCGACGAGCCGCGCCGGGTGGGTGAGTCCGTGGTCACCATGGACCTCAACTACGCCACCATCACCGGCGTCGCCCGCGACGACCTGGCGGACGGCGGCGCCTGGCTGTACGCCGAGACCGTGCGCCAGATCCACCGGCAGACCGCCGGCCGCGAGGGCGGCCACACCAAGGTCGAGCTGCTAGCCCCCGACTTCAACGCGGTGCCCGAGCTGCTCACCGAGGTCTTCGAGTCCCGCCCCGAGGTCTTCGCCCACAATGTGGAGACCGTCCCCCGGATCTTCAAGCGCATCCGCCCCGGCTTCCGCTACGAGCGCTCGCTTGAGGTGATCACCAAGGCCCGTGAGTTCGGCCTGGTCACCAAGTCCAACCTGATCCTGGGCATGGGCGAGACCCGTGAGGAGATCAGCGAGGCGCTGCAGGACCTGCATGACGCGGGCTGTGAGCTGATCACCATCACCCAGTACCTGCGCCCCTCCGTGCGCCACCACCCGGTGGAGCGCTGGGTCAAGCCGCAGGAGTTCGTGGAGCTCAAGGAGGAGGCCGAGGAGATCGGCTACGCCGGAGTGATGTCCGGCCCGCTGGTCCGCTCCTCCTACCGGGCCGGCCGCCTCTTCCAGCAGGCGGTCGAGAAGCGCGGCCAGGCCACGGTCTGATCCCGTTCGGAAGTCCATAAATGCCCTTGACGCGGCCCTCGCCACCGGCGGGGGCCGCGTCAACATTTCATAGTGTTTGACCAACAGGTCATCCATTGGTAACACCGTTCGGTAACGATGGAAGCACGCACCGCAGCACTGAGCGCTCCCCCACCTCTCTCCGCATCCGCTCTTTCCGCTTCCGAGGGGACACCGACATGCAGGCCGCGCCCGGCGACCCGACAACGGCGACAGCCACCCGCGCTCCGTCCGCACTGCCTTCCACCCTCTTCGTGCGGCCGCCCACGGTCGCCGGGGCGCTGCGTGCCCTCGAAGAGCTGCTGATGCGCCGGGGCCAGCGCACCGCCCGCCGCAACGCCTGGACGGCCGTACTGGAGGACCGCCGCCGCGCCCGGGACCGCCGGGAGGCGCAGCACCTGCTGGAGGCCGCGGCGGCCCCGGGCCCGCAGGCCACGTAAACTTCGCTTTATGGCGAGGAAGGAAACATCCGAGAACCCCGGGCGACTGAAGCAGATCGCCCTGACCTACAGGATGACCAAGAAGGTCGATTCCAAGGTCGGTCTTGTCGTCGCGGCTGTGGGCATTGTCACCTTCGGTGTCCTTCTCGCCATCGGCTTCTGGATCGATCACCCGATCTACCTGGGCATTCTGGGCTTCCTGCTGGCCTTCCTCGCGATGGCGATCGTCTTCGGGCGACGAGCCGAGCGAGCTGCCTTCGGGCAGATGGAGGGCCAGCCGGGAGCCGCCGCCGCGGTGCTGGAGAACGTCGGCCGCGGCTGGACGACCACCCCCGCGGTGGCCATGAACCGCAACCAGGACGTGGTGCACCGAGCCGTCGGCAAGGCCGGCATCGTGCTGGTCGGCGAGGGCAACCCCAACCGGGTCAAGGGCCTGCTGGCCGCCGAGAAGAAGCGGATGGCGCGCATCGTCGCGGATGTGCCCGTGCACGACATCGTGGTGGGTGACGGCGAGGGCCAGGTGCCGCTGAAGAAGCTGCGCACCACCCTGCTCAAGCTGCCCCGGGTGCTGCCCGGGCCGCAGGTCACCACGGTCAACGACCGGCTGCGCGCGCTGGGCGACCTGATGAGCAATATGCCGATTCCCAAGGGGCCGCTGCCCGGCAAGGGCATGCGGATGCCCAAGGGCCGCTGAGCGCGGAACCAACGAGCCAAAGGAGGGGCGGGACCGTTCAGCGGTCCCGCCCCTCCCCCATACGCACCATCGTCCCTCAGCCGCGTACCTGGACCGCCCGGGAGAGCCGGTCGTGCAGCCCCCGCGAGTCCCGGTCCCAGATCAGCGCCGGAAGGCCCAGGGCCAGCAGCACACTGCGCAGCACCGCCCGGGGGAACGGCAGCCGGCCGCCGGTCTCGCTGACCACCCGCAGGCCCAGCAGTCGCTTGCCGGGCGTACAGCCGACCGTGCCCACGGTCAGCAGGCTGAGCACCAGGAAGATCAACAGGGCCCAGTTGCTGGCCCGTTGCATATTGCCGCCGGCGAACAGCCCGAAGGCGATCAGCAGGCACAGGGCCCAGTCGATGAAAATCGCCCCGAACCGCCGGCCGAGCGGGGCGACGGAGCCCGGTCCGCTCTCCGGCAGTCCCAGGCGCTCGCCCCGGTAGCCGAACTCGACGCCCATCTGCTCCGCGGCCGCGCGGGGGCCGGAGAGCCACGAACCGATTGCTTGCCTTTTGTCCACCCGACAACGGTACTGCGACCGCATACGCTTCCCCGCTGCCGGGTCGCCCGCCCGCTGTCCTGACCACATTCCGGCCACGGCTCGCTTAACCTCGTCGAAACAAATGGGTCATGCCCGGGAAATCCGCTCTCTCTAGGGTCGGCCGCAGCACCACCGAAGCAATCCCCGACCGATGGTGGCCGGGCTAGGAGGGTTGGATGTTCCAGAACGCCGACGACGCGAAGAAGTTCATCGCGGACGAGGACGTCAAGTTCGTCGATGTACGGTTCTGCGACCTGCCGGGCGTCATGCAGCACTTCACCGTGCCGGCGGAGGCGTTCGACCCGACGGAGGAGCTGGCCTTCGACGGCTCGTCGATCCGTGGCTTCCAGGCCATCCACGAGTCCGACATGGCCCTGCGCGCCGACCTCTCCACGGCCCGCGTGGACCCGTTCCGCCGCGACAAGACCCTCAACATCAACTTCTTTATCCACGACCCGATCACCGGCGAGCAGTACAGCCGTGACCCGCGGAACGTGGCCAAGAAGGCCGAGGCGTACCTGGCCTCCACCGGTATCGCGGACACCGCGTTCTTCGGCCCCGAGGCCGAGTTCTACATCTTCGACAACGTCCGTTTCGAGACCACCGCCAACCGCTCGATCTACGAGATCGACTCCGAGGCCGGCGCCTGGAACACCGGCTCCGAGGTCAACAACCGCGGCTACAAGGTCCGTTACAAGGGCGGTTACTTCCCGGCCCCGCCGGTCGACCACTTCGCCGACCTGCGCGCCGAGATCTCCCTGGAGCTCAACAAGGCCGGCCTGCAGGTCGAGCGCCAGCACCACGAGGTCGGCACCGCCGGCCAGGCCGAGATCAACTACAAGTTCAACACCCTGCTCGCGGCCGCCGACGACCTGATGCTCTTCAAGTACATCGTGAAGAACGTCGCCTGGCGCAACGGCAAGACCGCCACCTTCATGCCCAAGCCGATCTTCGGTGACAACGGCTCCGGCATGCACGTCCACCAGTCCCTGTGGAGCGGCGGCGAGCCCCTCTTCTACGACGAGCAGGGCTACGCGGGCCTTTCCGACACCGCCCGCTACTACATCGGCGGCATCCTCAAGCACGCCCCCTCGCTGCTGGCCTTCACCAACCCCACGGTGAACTCCTACCACCGCCTGGTCCCCGGCTTCGAGGCCCCGGTCAACCTGGTCTACTCGCAGCGCAACCGCTCGGCCGCCATGCGCATCCCGATCACCGGCGCCAACCCCAAGGCCAAGCGCGTGGAGTTCCGCGCCCCGGACCCGTCCTCCAACCCCTACCTGGCGTTCTCGGCCCTCCTGCTGGCCGGCCTGGACGGCGTCAAGAACAAGATCGAGCCCGCCGAGCCCATCGACAAGGACCTCTACGAGCTCGCCCCCGAGGAGCACGCCGGCGTCCCCCAGGTCCCGACCTCCCTCCCCGCGGTCCTGGAGGCCCTGGAGGCGGACAACGAGTACCTGCAGGCCGGCGGCGTCTTCACCGCCGACCTGATCGAGACCTGGATCGACTACAAGCGCACCAACGAGATCGCGCCGATGCAGCTGCGGCCGCACCCGCACGAGTTCGAGCTGTATTTCGACATCTAAGTCGACGGTCGTCCGACGGGCTGCCGGTCACTCATGGAGTGGCCGGCAGCCCGTCGGCGTTGTGACTCGGTCTCCCGTAAGTAACCCGCATGATGATCGTGCCGTCGGTACGGCGTCCTCCAAGGAGTGCGCGCCGGCGCATCCACCCGGCCAGAACCCGAGGCCGCCCCGGCCCCCGCCCACCCCTACGATGACGTGGACGTATCAACGACGACACGCACCACAACAGGCACCACGGGGGAATTGCATGAGCTTCATGGACCGTCTACGCGGCGAGTTCATCGACATCATCGAATGGACCGACGACAGCCGGGACACCATCGTCTGGCGCTATCCGCGCTACGAGAACGAGATCAAGATGGGCGCCAAGCTCATCGTGCGCGAGTCGCAGGTTGCCGTTTTCGTCAACATGGGCCGGATCGCCGATGTCTTTGTGCCGGGCATGTACGAGCTGCAGACCGGGAACCTGCCGATCCTGTCGACCCTGCAGGGCTGGAAGTACGGCTTCCACGCGCCGTTCAAGGCAGAGGTCTACTTCATCACCACCCGGCAGTTCACGGACATGAAGTGGGGCACCCAGAACCCGGTCACGCTGCGCGACCCCGAGTTCGGCATGGTGCGGCTGCGGGCGTTCGGCGGGTATGCGGCGCGGGTCACCGACCCCGCCAGGCTGCTCACCGAACTCGCCGGCACCGACCCGCAGTTCCGTACCGAAGAGGTCGAGGACTACCTGCGGCAGCTGATAGTCGGGCGGCTCGGCGCGCTGCTGGGCAGTTCGGGCATTCCCGTGCTCGACCTCGCCGCGCGCCAGACCGAGCTGGGCGACCAGCTGGGCAAGGCGCTGACCGAGGAACTGGCGGCGTCGCACGGTATCTCGATCCCGAAGTTCGTCATCGAGAACATCTCGCTGCCGCCCGAGGTCGAGCAGGCCATCGACGCCCGCAGCCGGATGGGCATCATCGGGAACGTCGACAACTACGCCCGCATGCAGGCGGCGGACGCGGTCCGGGACGCGGCGAACAACCCCGGCGGCGCCGGGGAAGGCGTCGGCCTGGGGCTCGGCATGGCCGCCGGCCAGCAGATGGCGCAGGCGTTCATGCCCCAGCAGGCGTTCACGCCCCAGCAGCCTTACCCGCCCGCCGCCCCGGCACCCGGCGGTGCGGCCGTTCCGCCGCCGCTGCCCGGTCAGCAGCAGTACCAGTGGTACGTGGCCGTGGACGGACAGCAGCAGGGTCCCTACGACCAGGCGACGTTCACCGGACACATCCGCTCCGGAGCGGTACGGCCCGGCATGCTCGCCTGGCGGGAGGGCATGGCGGCCTGGCAGCCGCTGGAGCAGATTCCCGAGCTCGCCCAGCACCTCCGTGCCACTCCACCACCGCTGCCGCCGCAGGCGTGAACGACCGCCAGGATCCTGTGACCCCATGAACTATCAGCCACAGCAGCCGTATCAGCAGCCGCAGCCGCAGCAGCCCTATCAGCCTTACCAGCAGCCGCCCTATCAGCAGCCTTACCAACAACAGCCGTACCAGCAGCAGCAGTACCAGCAACAGCAGCCACAGGAACCCGCCCCGCAGCAGTCCTACGCCTGCCCCTCCTGCGGATCCACCGCCGAGTACGCCCCCGGCACCAACTCCCTCCGCTGCCCCCACTGCCGCTTCGAGCAGCCCATCGCCCCCGTCAACCGCGAGGTACGTGAGCACGCGTGGGAGGAGCTGGCGACGCTGCCGGCCAAACCCCGGGCGGCCGGCGGGCAGGTTCTGCGGTGCCCCGGCTGCGGCGCGTCCAACGAGACCAACGCCCTCTCCGGGCGCTGCCAGTTCTGCGCCACCCCCATGGTCGCCTCGGCCGCCGCCGACCGGATCGTGCCCGAGGGCCTGGTCCCGTTCCGGGTGGACAAGCAGGATGTGCACGACAACCTGCGCAAGTGGGCCCGCTCCCGCTGGTTCGCGCCGAACAGCCTGAAGAAGGTGAACTCGGCGGAGTCCCTGCATGGGACGTATGTGCCGCACTGGACGTACGACGCCGCGACCGCGTCCTCGTACAGCGGCGAGCGCGGCCAGGAGTACACCGTCGGGAGCGGCGACAACAAGGAGACCAAGGTCCGCTGGCGCCCGGTCCAGGGCACGGTCCAGCGGTTCTTCGACGACGTCCTCGTCCCCGGTGCCGGGCATGTCCCGGCCGACCGGCTGGAGGCGCTGGAGCCCTGGCCGCTGAAGCAGGCGGTGCCGTACCAGGAGGCGTATCTGGCCGGATTCCGGACTCTGCGGTACGACGTCGAGCCGGAGGCGGGTTTCCAGTGCGCCCAGCAGAAGATGGCCAAGGTCATCGAGAAGGACGTCAAGAAGGACATCGGCGGTGACCGGCAGCGGGTGCACGCGGTCAACACCAACTACGGGGCGGTGACATACAAGTTGCTGCTGCTGCCGGTGTGGTTCGTATCGTATGTCTACAACGGCAAGCAGTGGCAGGTCATGGTGAACGCCGAGACGGGCGAGATCACCGGTGACCGCCCCTACAGCCCCTGGAAGATCGCGTTCGCGGTCGCCCTGGTGGCGGTGCTGGTGACGCTCGCGGTCGTACTGGGCCGGCACCACCACCACTGAGGGCGCCACCGCCGGTTAACCGTCGGTTGACGTGCTCCCGGCTTGCGGGCCGGGGGCAGCCGGGGGCACGTCAACACGCGTGACCGGCCCACTCTGGACACCGGTCCCGCGCGTCGCCGGGCCGGCGTTCACCGTCCAGTGTCCGCCGGGCGGCAATCTGACCGCACCGCCCGTCACCGCCCCGGCACCTCCCCCGCCCGGTCCGCCGCGGCCCTGGCCAGGATCGCCGAGGAGCCGGCCACTGTCCCGGCCGGGCCCGCCGGACCCGGCTCGGTGAGCACCGTGCGTTCGCCGAGGAAGGCGTAGGTGGTCCGGTTGAAGATCCATTGGGTCTGCTGCCCGTGTGCCGTACGGGCGACGGCGATACCCTCGCGCCCGGCGGCGTCGACGGCCGTGCGGATCACGGTGACCCCGGGGATCTTCGCGGCGGCCCGGTAGAGGGCGGCGCTGACCTTCGGCGGTGCCCAGGTCTCGGCGAGCAGGTCGCCGATCGTGGTGAAGACCTGCTGGTCCGGGTCCTGGCCCCGGCCGCGGGTCTGTTCCCGGATCAGCCGCAGCAGGGCGTCGGGGTCGGTGGGCAGGGACGCGACATAGGTGTGGGTCGGGTTGCCGGCCGACGGGGCCTTCGCTCCCGGGCCGGCCGGCCGGGGGGTCGCCCCGGGACCGTCGAGGAGGTAGACGGGCGCGTCGGCGCCGAGCGGGGTGTCCGGCCCGCCCGCCTCGCGCAGCAGGCCGGGACGGCTGCCGTCGGCGGACAGCCACACCTGCCGCAGGTGGGCCGGGGGCACGGTCGCGGAGCCTCCGGCGGCGCTGCCCGCGGCGTAGGCGACCTGGCTCTCGACGTATACGAACTGGTCGGCGCGGACGGCCGGTTGGGGCGCCCTGGCGGCGGCGAGCGCGATGTGGTCCAGGAGCCGTGCCGTTTCGGGCACGCCGGGGGAGCCGCCGTCCGTGACGGCCGTGCCGCGGTCATGACGGGGCGAGTCCGCGAGGTTCACCACCACGAGCCCGCCGGCCACCAGGGTGCAGACGGCGATGGGCACCGCGAGCCGCAGCAGCGGCCGGCGGGGGCGCGCGATGGCCGCTTCGGGGCGCGCGGCCTCACGCAACAGCGCTTCCCTGAGCAGCCGTTCACGCCCGGGCTCCAGGCCGGGCACCGATGGAGGCGGCAACAGCTCGGCGAGGCCGGGCAGTTCGGCGTCCTCGGGCCGGCGGAACGGACGGCGCCGCGGGGTGGTGTTCATCCGTTGTTCTCCTGGGTCGACGGCTTGGCCACGGGGACGCGGCCCGGAACCGGAGTGCGGCCGGCGGGCCGCGAGCGGGCGGCCCGCGCCTCGGCGTCGGCGAGCTCGCGCAGCCGGGCCCGGGCACGGGACAGCCGGGAACGGACCGTGCCGACCGGCACGCCCAGCGCCTCGGCCGCCGCCGCGTAGTCCAGGCCCGCCCACACCACCAGGGTGAAGACCTCCCGGTCGCGGCGGCGCAGCCGGCCCAGCGCGGCATGCGCGGCGCGCAGTTGCTCGGTGTCCGTGAGGTGGGCGACAAGGTCATCGGCGAAGTCGGGAACCGAACCGCGCTCCGGAACGCGGGCGAGCGCGAACTCGCGGCGCCGGCGCGCCCGGGCGGCGCGGCGCATCACATTGGTGGCGATGCCCAGCAGCCAGGGGCGCAGCCCGGCCCCGTCGGGCCGTACCTTCTCCCGGCCGCGCCACGCCTCCAGGAAGGTCGCCGACACGACGTCCTCGGCCTCCGCCCAGTCGCCCGTCACCCGCAGCGCATAGCGGTACAGCACCTGGGCGTGCTCGTCGTACAGCTCCCCCAGGGCGTCGCGGTCCCCGCGGCGGAAGCGCTCCCTCATCAGTGAATCCACACTCCGCTCTGCCACTTCCGGCACATGGGTTCCGGTGATGTGGGCCACATGCCGCCCCCGCCCGCCCCGGATGTGACCTGGCTCACGGGAACTCCGGCGCCCGGCGGCGCAGTGCAGATCATGAACATTTCCTCCGCACCCCGCCGGAACACCCTCCGGACCCTGACGCTCCTGGCCGCCCTGGCCGGCGGCGCGCTGCCCGCGGGGCTGCCCGCGGCTCAGGCCGCCGGGCCCGCCACCTACACCCTCACCATCCGGCACCTCGACCGCGCCGGGCACCCGACGGGGTCCTACGCGACCAGCGTGACCGGGATCTCCGGGCCGGGTGCCAACCGGTCGGCCACACCGTACGACGCCTCGGGGACCACCACCGTGCGCCTGCCCAAGGGCCGCTATCTGCTGGACAGTTATCTGACCGGCCGCAGTGCCGCGGACGGCACGGACTGGGTGGTCCGGCCGCGCCTCGACCTCGACCATGACACCACCGTCACCGTCGACGCGCGGACCACCGCCCCGGTCGACGTACGGCCGCCGGACCGCTCCGCGGGCTTCCTCCAGGGCGCGATGTTCGTCCAGGTCACCCATGGCGGCACCACCCGGGTCGTCAACCGGCTCACCGGCCGGCCCAATCTGCGCGTCGCCCACCAGGGCCCCGCCACCGAGCCCGGATCGGTGAAGCAGTGGTACGACGCGTACTGGACGACCGACCGCTCGACCTACGCGCTCGGGTACACCATCACCGGCACCCGCGCCCTGACCGGACTCACCCGGCACCCCGCCGCCAAGGACCTGGCCACCTTGCGGGTCCGGGGCGGTGCCCGGCCGGGCACCGACGGGATGGCCTCCGTCGATGTGCAGCCCAGCACCGGCCCGACCATCGGCGCCTCGCGGCGGCTGCCGGTCCCGGGCACCACCGATTTCCTGGTGACGCCCGGACGCGGCACCTGGGACCTCACCTACTGGACCCCTGGGACGCCCTCGCACCGCTCCACCGCCGACCGCATCGCGGTACGCGCCGGTGCCACGGCCACCTACGGCTTCGACGGCGCCGGCCGGGGCAAGTGATCCGCCGGTAAGGGCAGGACCGGGTGCGGGCGGGCGCGGAGCCGTTGGGGGCCGACCCCAGGCCCCGTACCCGGGCACGGGCACGGTACCGGCGCCCCTGGCCTCCCCTCCACCCCCGTGGTTGCCTGGAAGCAGAGGCCGGCGCCGCGGGCGCCCTCCGCGGCGCCCCGCAGGAGGGAGCCGTCATGGCCGCCACCGTCAACCGCGGCGAGATCGAGGCCGACATCAAGCAGACCCTGGGCCTGGTGCCGCACTTCTTCTCCCACATCCCCACCGAGCTGCTCGGCCCCGAGTGGGAGATCTTCAAGAAGCTGGAGCTGGGCGAGACGCTGATCCCCAACAAGTACAAGGAGCTGATCGGCGTCGGCCTGCACGCCGAGACCAAGTGCAGGTACTGCAGCCTGTTCCACACCGAGGCCGCCCGGCTCTTCGGTGCCACCGACGAGGAGATCCAGGAGGCCGTCCACTACGCCAAGGCCAGCCTCGGCTGGAGCGCCTACATCAACGGCATGCAGGAGGACTACGAGAACTTCGCCGCCGAGCTGGCACAGGTCACCGACTATGTGCGGGCGCAGGCGAGTTGACCCATGGAGCTGGAGCGGGTGCGTCCGGCGGTGTTCCGGGCCACCTTCCACACCTATGAGCTGGCGGCCCTGATCGCCGCCGCCCGCTATGTCGCGCAGACGGCGCCCGAGGACGTACCGGAGGAGTCCCTGGCACAGCTGCGCCGGCTGCTGGAGGTCTACGACCGTCGGGTACGCGACCTGGCGCCGCCCGCCTAGGCCGTACACCGCGCGTACCGCGGTACGCACACGGTGCACGGCCCGGGCGGCGGAACGGTCAGATCAGCGACCGCACCAGCCGGCAGGTGGTCTCGGACGGCCGGTGCACCCCGATCTGCTCGGCGACCAGCCGTATCCGCCGGTCGGTGGCCCGGTCGGGGGTGTAGACGCCGGAGTGCAGCAGGGCGATGGCCAGCCGCATGGCCTTGAGCCGCCGGTTGTGCGACTCGTACCAGTCACGCGGCTGCCCGGCGGGCATGCGCTTCTTGGGCAGGGTGGGAAGGGTCGGCAGGTTCGGCAGGGGTATTGCTGCCACAGCCATCGGCATCCTCCAGACGCGGTGGTGCACGCTTGCTCAACTCCCCCCATTTTACTGCGGAGCACTGACAATCGCCCCAGCTCAGACGGTATTTGGCGGAGGTGCGCGGTACCGTTGCGGGCATGGAGATCTGGATCAACCCGGCCTGTTCCAAGTGCCGGAGCGCACTGTCCCTGCTGGACGCCGAGGGCGCGGACTACACCGTCCGCCGCTACCTGGACGAGGTGCCGAGCGCGGAGGAGATCCGCGCCGTGCTCGACCGCCTGGGCCTGGAGCCCTGGGACATCACCCGCACCCAGGAGGCGGCGGCCAAGGAGCTGGGCCTGAAGGACTGGCCCCGCGAGGCGGGCGAGCGGGACCGCTGGGTCCAGGCCCTGGCCGAGCACCCCAAGCTGATCCAGCGCCCGATCATCACCGCCGACGACGGCTCGGCGGTGGTGGGGCGCTCCGAGGAGGCGGTGCGGGAGGCGATGTCCCGGTCGCGTAGTTGATCACCACTCGTCCTAGGGCCGGGGCCGGCGACGGGTCCCGCCGGTCCCGCCAAGGTTCCGTATCAACAGTTCAGGGGGCTGCTGCCGGGCCGGGCCGCATGTTTCAATAGGGGGCATGGCCAGCCTCCAGAACTCCGCGAAGGGTCACAGCGACCTCGAGCCCTTCTGGCCTTCCCGCCAGCATCATGACTTCGACCGAGTGTGTTGTCGCGCGTCCCTCGCGCAGGCCCACTCCTCTCGCTGACCCCCGTCGAAGTCAGCCGCCGGTACGGATTACCGGCCAACGGCCCGCGCCAGCACGTCTTCTCGACGGCCTCCCGCGCGAAAGAGCTGAGCTCTCCATGACGAACCTCCGCACCCTGCCGACCGTTGCGCCCGCCGACCGTGCCGCCCACCGGCACCGGCTGCGAGCGGTCTCCCCCGGCGAGGTCCCCCCGGTCGCCGAGCTGCTGCACCCCGGGGCCACCTGGCTGCCCGCCCCGCAGCACTCCGTCCCCGCCCTGCCCGGCCGGCCGCCGATGGTCGGCTACCTGGTGCTGGTGCCGGCCGAGCAGTCCGTCCCCGAGCCCGCCGGCCGGGGGGACGCCCTGGTGAGCATCGACCCCGAGCAGCGCATCGCCAGGGTGGCCGGGCGGCTGCTGGACCTGACCTATCTGGAGTTCGAGCTGCTTGCCCATCTGGTGGCCCACCCCAACCGGGTGCACACCCGCGACCAGCTGGTCACCACGGTCTGGGGCTATGGCCATGTGGGCGACGGCCGCACCGTGGACGTCCATGTGGCCCGGCTGCGCCGCAAGATGGGACCGGAGCACCGCTCCTCGATCGTCACCGTGCGGCGGGTCGGCTACAAGTACACCCCGCCGGCCGCCTCCTGACCGCCGCCCCAGGGGTGTCGCTGGGTACACCCGCACCCTGGGGCTGCACCCCGTGACCCTCCAGCCAAGATCACGCACACTGGTGTTCCGGGAAACGGGGGGCACGGGCCCTCCGGCATGGTTTGGGGAGGGCTCCGTGAAGAGGATCCGTGAGGCGGGTATGGCCGCCGCACGCGGCCTGTGGCTGTCGGTCTACGGTGAGATCGGGGCGATCCTCGTGTACACCTTCGCCGTGGTGGCCATCTCCCTGATCCCGGTGGGGATCGGCATCCTGGCCACCCCGGTCGCGCTCAGGGCGGTACGCGCCTTCGCCGGGCAGCGCCGGGCCCAGGCCAGGGCGTGGTCGGGGGTAGACATCCCCTCCCCCTACCTGCCGCTGCCGGCCCGGCGCGGGAGTTGGGTTGCGCACCAGGCGGAGCTGTGCTGGGCCCTGCTCAGGGACAAGGCCACCTGGCGCGACCTGCAATGGCTGCTGGTGGACATGACCGCCGGCTATCTGCTGGCCGTGCTCAGCGTGACCGGCTTCCTCTACACCCTCTGGGGGCCGGTGCTGGCCCTGGGCGTCTGGAAGCCGATCGTGGACCACGGCGGCAACAACTGGTTCCTGTTCGTCCATGTCACCGGCCAGACCAGCGCCAACTTCGCGGCAGCGCTGGGTGTTTCGCTCGGCGTCCTCGGCATCTTCGTCAACCCCGCCCTGCTGCGGGCCGACTTCCGGCTCGCCAAGTGGCTGCTCGCCCCCACCCCGGAGCGGGCACTGGCCCAGCGGGTGGAGCGGCTGACCGAGACCCGGCATGACGCGGTGGACACCTCGGCCGCCGAACTGCGCCGCATCGAGCGCGACTTGCACGACGGCGCCCAGGCCCGGCTGGTGGCCGTGGGCATGAGCCTGGGCACCGTGGAGGCGCTGATCGAAAAGGACCCGGCCAAGGCTCGGCAGCTGCTGACCGCCGCCCGGGCCACCTCCGCCGAGGCCCTCAGCGAACTGCGCGACCTGGTGCGCGGCATCCACCCGCCGGTGCTGGCCGAACGCGGCTTCGGCGACGCGGTACGGGCGCTGGCGCTGCGCCTGCCACTGCCGGCCGAGGTGGATGTCCAGTTGCCGGGACGCCCCGCCGAACCGGTGGAGGCCGCCGCCTACTTCGCGGTCAGCGAGCTGCTCGCCAATGCCGTCAAGCACTCCGGCGCGGAGCGGCTCTGGCTGGAAGCCACGCATGCGGACGGCATGCTGCGCGTCACCGTCACCGACAACGGGCACGGCGGCGCGGACATCAAGGCGGGCACCGGGCTGGTCGGGGTGGAACGCCGCCTGGGCGCCTTCGACGGTGTCCTGGCCATCAGCAGCCCGCCGGGCGGCCCGACCATGGCCACCATCGAGATCCCCTGCACACTCACCGCCCGCACCTGACACAGTGGTTGCATGACCTCAGAACTCGTCACCCTGCTCGGCCTCCAGCCGCATGTCGAGGGCGGATGGTTCCGCGAGAGCTGGCGCACCGCCGCCACCGCCGATCCCGAGGGCTATCCGGGCGGCCGGGCCTATGCGACCGGCATCTATTTCCTGCTGCACCCCGGGGAGTCCTCCCGCTGGCACCGGGTCCGCTCCGACGAGGTGTGGCTGTGGCACCGGGGCGGCCCGCTGCGTCTGCGGCTGGGGGGCGACGGGGACCGCCCCGGCGACCCCGTCGAGATCACCCTGGGGCCGGGGGTGGAGCAGGGGGAGCGCCCCCAGTTCGTCATCCCCGGCGGGACCTGGCAGGCGGCGGAACCGGCGGGCGGCGAGCCGGTGTTGGTGACCTGTGTGGTCGCCCCCGGCTTCCACTTCGAGGACTTCGAACTCGACGAACGCTGACGGCCGTAGCCGAAGGCCGTAGCCGACGACCGATAGCGGGCGGCTGATAGGGGACGATGGGGCGACCGTCCCTTCCAGCCCGGAGCCCCCTGTGCGCGTAGTCCTTGCCGAAGACCTTTTCCTGTTGCGCGACGGACTCGTGCGCCTGCTGGAGGCGTACGACTTCGAGATAGCCGCCGCGGTGGAGAGCGGTCCGGAGCTCAGCCGGGCGCTGGCCGAACTGCGCCCGGATGTGGCCGTGGTGGACGTCCGGCTGCCGCCCTCCTTCACCGACGAGGGCCTGCAGTGCGCCCTGGCCGCCCGCCGCGCCGTCCCCGGCCTGCCGGTGCTGGTGCTCTCCCAGCATGTGGAGCAGCTCTACGCCCAGGAGTTGCTGGCCGACGGCAGCGGCGGGGTGGGCTATCTGCTCAAGGACCGGGTCTTCGACGCCGAGCAGTTCATCGACGCGGTGCGGCGGGTGGCCGCCGGTGGCACGGCCATGGATCCGCAGGTCATCTCCCAGCTGCTGACCCGCCGTTCACAGGACGCCCCGATGGCCCGGCTGACGCCGCGCGAGCGCGAGGTGATCGAGCTGATGGCCCAGGGCCGTTCCAACACCGCCATCGCCGCCCAACTGGTGGTCACCGAACGGGCGGTGGCCAAGCACACCTCGAATATCTTCGCCAAGCTCGGCCTGGAGCCCTCCGATGACGACAACCGCCGGGTGCTGGCGGTGCTGGCCTATCTGGACCGGGGCTGACCGGTGGCCGGCCGGGGCCGAACCCGGGCTGAACGGGGCCCCGGTGCTTCCTGGTCGCGGGTTCCGCTAGCCTTCGCCACAATAAAACTGAAAAGCGGAACAAAACCATAGAAAAACCATAAAAAGCGCCCGGCAAGGGAGATGCGCTCATGCCGCAGTTCGAGGCCTCAACCATCAGCAACCTCCGCGACCTCGGCGGTGTCGCGCTGCGCGGCAATTCCGCCGTACGGCCCGGCCTGCTGTTGCGTTCCGGGGCGCTGGACCGGCTGGACACGGCGGCCGACCCGGCCGTGGCGGCGCTGGGCATCCGCACCGTGGTCGATCTGCGCACCGAGCACGAGCGGCGGGAGCGGCCGGACCGGCTGCCGGCCGGGGCCCGGCTGATCGTCGCCGATGTCCTGCCGGACGGCGTCGCGGGCGAGGCGGTGCCGCCGACCCTGGCCTCGGTGCTGGGCAGCCCCCTCGCGGCCGAGGAGCACCTGGGCGGCGGCAAGGCGGAGAAGCTGATGTGCGAGTCCTACCGCGCCTTTGTCACCTCCGAGGCCGCCTGCCGGGCGTACGGCCTGCTGCTGTCCGCCCTCGCCGAGCCGGACTGCGGCCCGGTGCTGTTCCACTGCACGGCGGGCAAGGACCGCACCGGCTGGGCGGCCACCGTGCTGCTGCTGTTGCTGGGCGCGGACGAGGCCACCGCGGAGCGGGAGTACCTGGCGGTCGTGCCCGCGGTAAGGCTCGCCTTCGCTCCGCTGCTGGACCGCTTCCTGGCGGCCGGCGGCGACCCGGCCATCGCGGACGCGGTCTTCGGGGTGCGGCCCGCCTACCTGGCCTCGGCCCTGGAGGAGATGCGGCACCACTACGGCTCGGTGGAGGGCTATGTCCGCCTGGGCCTGGGCCTGCGGGGCGCGGCGGTGGACCGCATCCGGGCCCGCTGCGTGGCCTGAGCCGAGGCATGACCCCTGGCCCGGGTCATGACCTGATCCCTCGCCCCCAGGGGTGAGGTGACCATCCCACCATTCACTCGTTCTACGGACGTGTCCCTTTCCCTCGTCGATGTCGAGCAGGCCGAGGCCGCGCTGATCGAGCACTACCCGCGCCTGGTCCGTCTCGGGTATCTCGTCCTGCCGCCGACCCTGGGCCGCAATCGCCGGGTGCTCACCGCCCACGCCCTGGTGCAGCGCGCCCTGCCGCGCAACCAGGTGGACGCCCCCGAGCAGCCCGTCGTCCCCTCCCCCCGCGACCCCGACGACCCCGGTTACACCTATGTCCGCCAGCGGGTGCTCAAGGCGGCGCTGGCGGCCGCCCGTCCCCGCCGGCGCTGGCAGCCGCCCAGGCAGCTGCCGTCGGTGCTGCCCCAGGTGTGGGGCCTGCGATTGTTCCCGCGCTCCGGCGGGGCCGATGAACTCGCCCTGGACCAGGCGCTGTCCACCCTTTCCGCGCCCGCCCGCGCGGCCTTTGTACTGCGCGCCCTGGAGGTGCCCACCGACCGCGAGGTGCGGCAGCTGCTGGCCGCCGCCGGGGTGGACGATCCCGGCGCGGCGCTGGCCGAGGCCCAGGGCGTGCGCACCCCGCCGGGCAGCCGGGACGCCTGCCTGCTGGAGTCGGTGGAGTTCGACGCCTGCACCCTCCAGGCCCGGCCCACCGATCTGATGCGCCGCCGCCAGCACAGCCGGGCGATCGCGGCGGCGGTGGCCGCAGTGGCCGTCTGCGGGGTGCTGATCGCCCTGCCCGGCGACGGCTGGGGTCCCGGCGGCGCCGCCGCACCGCCCTACGCCCGTAATGCCGCCATCCAACAGGCCCTGGATCCCGGCGAGTTGACCCGTGCGTCCGCCACCGCCTGGAGCCATGCCGACCGCCCCGGCTTCGCCAGCTGGCCCGCCCGGGGCAGCCGGTCGGACGACCAGGGGCTGCTGCGCCGGGCGCTGGCCGTCTGGGCCAACCCGGGCAGCCGGGTCCAGGTCACCGCCACCCCCGGCACCCCCTCCGGCCCGGCCGCCGGCCCCCCGCAGCTGCTCTACGCGGGCGAGGTGGACTCGGCGGTGATCGTGCTGTTCCACGACGGGCTGCGCGTGGTGCGCTATGCCGAGGCCAGGAGCGGCGACACCTCCGCCGCCGCGCTGGACTTCGCCCGTACCGACGCCGCGGACGCCGACACCGCCGGCGCCGTGGTGGTCAGCCGCACCGATGGCAACGTCCGTTTCCTGACCGCCCCTTGGGTGCCCTCGGCCGCCACCCGCGATCTGCTCAACCCCACCGGCGAGGCGCAGCCGCTGCACCAGGGCCCCGATGGCATCACCGACCCGGTGCCCAGCCCCGCCGCGGCCGGCACCTGCCACAGCTGGCCCGCCCTCCAGCTGGGCAGCCGGCTGGTGACCGACCTGGGCGAGCTGGTCCCGGCCCGGCTCACCACCGGCACCCCCACCGCCGTCCATGATGTCAACTCCCCTGCGGCACGGGCCGCTTGGGCACATACCGCCTGCCATCTGCAGACCATGCGCTCCCAGGGGATGCGCTCGGTCAACATCTGGCCGTACGCCGGCCAGCAGTTGCCCGGCCCGGCGGGCGAGGCGCAGTGGTACTGCACCCGGGGCGAGACCTGGCGCGGAGCGGGCAGCCGGGTGCTGGCCCAGTTCCAGGCGCCGGACCTCCGCCCGGGAACGCCCGCCGCGATGGTGGCGCATGCCTCCGACTCCCCCGCCTGCGGCGCCCATGACCCGCATGTGCTGGCCGGGGCGCTGTGGAAGTCCCCGGCGGGCAAGTGGTTCGCGCTGGGCGCCGGCAGTGAGGATGTCACCACCATCACCGCCACCGGTGGCGCGCATGGCGCCGTGCAGGGCCCCGTGATGGCGCTGCCCGCGTCGGCGGGCGCCCATGTGCAGCTCGGCGCCCGGCTGCCCGGCGGACGCAGACTCGCCACCCTCAAGTGAGCCCCGGCCGCCCCGGGTCCCGCCCCAAGTCCCGCCCCGGCAAAGGCCGCTGAGGTCCGGAGTCTAGGATGCCCCCATGACGACCGGGGCCCGCCGCAGGATGGGTGTCGAGCAGCGCCGTGAGCAACTGATCGCGGTGGCACTGGAGCTGTTCGGCCGCCGCTCCCCCGAGTCCGTCTCCATCGATGACATCGCCACCGCGGCCGGGATATCCCGGCCGCTGGTCTATCACTACTTCGCCGGGAAGCCGGACCTGTACCAGGCGGCGCTGCGCCGGGCGGCGGACGAGCTGACCGCGCTGTTCGCCGAACCCTGCGAAGGGACGCCGGGCGAACGGCTGTCCCTGCTGACCAGCCGCTTCTTCGACTTCGCGGAGGCGCATGGCGCCGGGCTGTCCGCGCTGCGCCGGGCCACCGCGGCGGAGCGCCTGCTGGAGGAGGTGCGGCACACCGCGTACCGGCGGCTGCTGGACCGGCTGGAGATCCCGGCACCCAGCGCCCGGCTGGAGGTGGCGCTGCGGTCCTGGCTCTCCCAGCTGGAGACCACCGCCCTGCTCTGGCTGGATGGACGCCATATCCCGCGCCAGGAACTGGAGTTGCAGCTGGTGCAGGGCTTTGCCGCGCTGACGGCGGTGAGCGCGGCGCATGACGACGGCATGGCCGCGCTGCTGCGTGATCTGCTGGCCAAGGAGCCCCAAGACACCCCCTTCGGCCGGCTGGCCGCCCGGCTGGCACCCCTCGCCATCGGCTGACACCGGTCCCGCCAACGGGTCCCGAAAGTTTCTTGCAAACCCTTTCGCAAGAGATTTCAGACTGTTAACTTCCTCCTCAGCCCGGGCCGCCCGCCCCACCAGGACGGCCTTCGTGAAGAGGAGATCCGTATGCGAAGAGGCATATCGGTCGCCGCCGTCGTCGGTGTGCTGGCCCTGACCGCTACCGCCTGTGGGGGTGACGGGGGCGGCGGCAGTGACGGCGCCAAGGCGGCGAGCGACCCGGGCAGTGTCACCGGCACCGTCACCTGGTGGGACACCTCGGACGCCACCAATGAGGCACCCGCCTTCAAGAAGCTGGTCAAGGACTTCGAGGCCAAGTACCCCAAGATCAAGGTGGATTACGTCAACGTCCCCTTCGACCAGGCCCAGCAGAAGTTCAAGACGGCCGCCGCCACCGGCCAGGGCGCCCCGGACGTACTGCGTGCCGATGTCGGCTGGACGCCGGGCTTCGCCCAGCTCGGCTATCTCAAGGACCTCACCGGCACCCCGGCGCTGGACAGGACCGATGACTTCCTGCCCGGCCCGCTGAAGAACGCCGCCTTCCAGGGCAAGACCTATGGCGTCCCCCAGGTCACCGACACCCTGGGCCTGTTGTGGAACAAGGACCTGTTCGCCAAGGCCGGCGTCGACAAGCCCCCGGCCACCTGGCAGGAGGTCAAGGACGTCGCCAAGAAGATCAAGGACAAGACCGGCGCCGACGGCCTGGGGCTCAACCCGGACGCCTACTACTCGCTGCCCTTCCTCTACGGGGAGAACAGCGACATGGTGGACGTGGACAAGAAGCAGATCACCCTCGCCGACGCCGCCTCCCGCAAGGGCGTCGAAACCGCCGTCGACCTGATCAAGTCCGGTGCCGCGCCCAAGCCCGCCGGCACCGACGGCTACAACACCCTCAAGACCGACTTCAAGAACGGCAAGCTGTCGATGCTGATCGACGGCCCCTGGGCGACCAAGGAGCTCTTCGGCGGGGACGCCTTCAAGCAGCGCGGCAACCTGGGCATCGCCCCGGTCCCGGCCGGTTCCACCGGCACCGCGGGTGCGCCGGTGGGCGGCCACAACCTGGTGGTCTACGCCGGGTCGAAGAACTTCGACGCCACCTACCTCTTCGTCCGCTTTATGACCGACACCGCCCAGGAGGAGGCGGCCTCCAACGCCATTGGAGTGCTGCCCACCCGCAAGTCCGCCTACAGCGCCCAGGTTCTCGCCGACCCGGTCCGCAAGTCCTTCCGCGATGCGCTGGACAAGGCCCACCTGCGTCCCCAACTGGCCCAGGGCGGCGACCTGTTCACCGACTGGCTCAAGCACTGGACCCAGATCCTGACGCTGCGCGAGGAGCCCAAGGACGGGCTGGACGCCACCGCCAAGGCGTGGAAGTCCACGCTGCTCAAGGACTACTCGGTCCAGGAGTAGCCAGCAGATGACCACCGTCGCCGAAACCACCGCGCGCCCCGGCCTGTTCCGCCGGGCCAGGCGCTCCTTCGACACCCACTGGTACGCCTGGGCCATGGTCCTGCCGGTGGTCCTGGTCCTGGCCGTCCTGGTCGGCTACCCGCTGGGCCGGGGCATCTATCTGTCCTTCACCGACGCCAATGAGGCCAATGTCGGCCGCACCATCGGCGTCAACCACATCCCGTCCACCTACAAGTTCGTGGGACTGGACAACTACTGGCGGGTGCTCTCCGGCCAGGAGGGCCACTTCTACGGGCGGCTGGGCTGGACGGTGCTGTGGACCGCGTCCTGTGTGCTCCTCCACTACGCCCTCGGTCTGGGGCTGGCCCTGCTGCTCAACCGCAAGGTGCGCTTCCGCGCGCTGTACCGGGTGCTGCTGATCCTGCCCTGGGCGGTGCCCGCCTTTGTGGCCACCTTCTCCTGGCGGCTGATGTTCAACGAGAAGTACGGCGTGTTCAACACCCTGCTGGCCAAGCTGGGCGTGGGCACGGTGGACTGGCTGGGGGACTCCACCCTGCAGAAGATGTCGGCGGTGGCGGTGAATGTCTGGCTGGGCGTGCCCTTCATGATGGTGGCCATCCTGGGCGGACTCCAGGCGATTCCGGCCGAGTTGCACGAGGCAGCCGAGATGGACGGGGCCTCGTCCTGGCAGCGGTTCCGCCATGTGACCCTGCCCGGGCTGCGGCCGGTGAGCGGCACGGTGATCCTGCTGGGCACCATCTGGACGTTCAATATGTTCCAGGTGATCTTCCTGCTGATCGGCGCGGGCGCGGACTCGGACAGCGAGATCCTGGTGACCTACGCCTACCGGCTCGCCTTCCAGGGCATCCGCGACTACGCGGGCTCGGCGACCTACGGCATTCTGATCCTCTCCCTGCTGCTGGTGTTCGCGGTCTTCTACCGCCGGACGCTGGCCCGTCAGGAGGCCACCCGATGACCGCACGCCCGAACGCACGCCCTCGCGGGGAGCGGTCCCGGGGCGCCTCGGTGGCCCTGCACACCACCCTGATCGCCGCCTCGGCCATCTCCGTCTTCCCGGTGCTGTTCATCCTCTTTGTCTCGCTGCGCGGCCGCGACGGCTGGCAGCAGCCCACCCGGCTGACCGGCTTCAGCCTCGCCAACTACCGCCATATCCTGGGCCAGACCGAGTTCCTCACCTGGTTCGGCAACTCGGTGGTGGTGGCGCTGGGCGCCACAGTGGTGGGCGTGCTGATCGCGGCCACCGCCGGCTACGCCGTGTCCCGGATGCGCTTCCCCGGCCACCGGCCGCTGATGTGGATCTTCCTGGTGGTGCAGATGTTCCCGATCGCGGTGCTGATCGTGCCGCTCTACAACATCCTGGGACAGCTGCGACTCCTGGACAGCTACACCGGGTTGATCCTCACCTACTGCTCGACCTCGGTCCCGTTCTGCGCCTGGATGCTCAAGGGCTACTTCGACTCCATACCCGCCGAGATCGACGAGGCGGGCCGGGTCGACGGGCTCTCCCCCTTCGGCACCTTCTGGCGGCTGGTCCTGCCGCTGGCCCGGCCGGGCCTGGCGGTCACCGGCTTCTACTCCTTCATCACCGCCTGGGGCGAAGTCGCCTTCGCCAGCCAGTTCATGAGCAGCGAGAAGCACTACACGCTGGCCGTGGGCCTGCAGACCTTTGTCGGCCAGCAGAAGGCGGAGTGGGGTCTGATGACCGCCGCGGCGGTCCTGATCACCGTCCCCGCCGGGATCGTCTTCTTCATCGCACAACGGCATCTGGTAGCCGGCCTGACAGCCGGCGGCACCAAGGGCTGACATCGGGTTGTGGGCAGTCGTTCCGCAGGGCGGAACGGGTGGGCACAACCCGCCACCGGGCCGCACCCGGCGCCGAAACCCCAAGCATCCACGAACAGGAGCCCCGTGACCCACCCGGCAACAGCGCCCTCCATCACCAGCACCCCCGCGGGCAGCGCCTGGTGGCGCGACGCCGTCATCTACCAGATCTACGTCCGGTCCTTCGCGGACAGCGACGGCGACGGCGTCGGCGACCTGCCTGGCATCCGGCAACGGCTGCCCTACCTCGCCGAGCTCGGCGTGGACGCCGTCTGGCTGACCCCCTTCTACGCCTCCCCGCAGGCCGACGGCGGCTATGACGTCGCCGACTACCGCACCGTGGACCCGCTGTTCGGCGATCTCCCGGACGCCGACGACCTGGTCCGCGAGGCACACCGGCTGGGCCTGCGGGTGATCGTGGACATCGTGCCCAACCACACCTCCGACCAGCACTCCTGGTTCAAGGCGGCGCTGGCCGGCCCCGCCGCGGCCGAGCGGGCCCGCTACCACTTCCGTCCCGGCCGGGGCGAGAACGGTGAACTGCCGCCCAACGACTGGGAGTCGGTCTTCGGCGGCCCCGCCTGGACCCGTACCGCCGACGGCCAGTGGTACCTCCACCTGTTCGCGCCCCAGCAGCCGGACCTCAACTGGGACCACCCCGAGGTGCGGGCGGAGTTCGACTCGGTGCTGCGGTTCTGGCTGGACCTGGGGGTGGACGGCTTCCGGATCGATGTGGCGCACGGCATGGTCAAGGCCCCCGGACTGCCCGACATCGGCCGCAAGGAACAGGCCAAACTCATCGGCTCCCAGGTGCTGCCGTTCTTCGACCAGGACGGGGTGCACGAGATCCACCGCTCCTGGCGCCGGCTGCTGGACTCCTACCCCGGCGAGCGCATCGGAGTGGCCGAGGCCTGGGCCCCCGACGCGGACCGGCTGGCCCGCTATGTCCGCCCGGACGAGCTGCACCAGGCGTTCAACTTCCACTTCCTGACCTGCGACTGGGGCGCCGCGCCCATGCGTGCGGTCATCGAGGAGTCGCTGGCCGCCACCGGCTCGGTGGGCGCCCCCGCCACCTGGGTGCTGTCCAACCATGATGTGGTCCGCCACCCCACCCGCTACGGCGGCGGCGACCGGGGCGAGCGCCGGGCCCGGGCGGCCGCGCTGCTGATGCTGGCGCTGCCCGGCTCCGCCTATGTCTACCAGGGCGAGGAGCTGGGCCTGCCGGAGGTCACCGACCTGCCGGACGAGGTGCGCCAGGACCCGGCGTTCTTCCGCGGGGACGGCCAGGACGGCACCCGGGACGGCTGCCGGGTCCCGCTGCCCTGGTCCGGGGAGAGCGCCCCCTATGGCTTCGGCCCGGGCGGCAGTTGGCTGCCCCAGCCCGACTCCTGGCGCGAGCTGTCGGTGGCCGCCCAGTCCGGCGACCCGCGCTCGGTCCTGGAGCTCTACCGCTCCGCGCTGGCCCTGCGCCGCCGGCTGCCCGGCCTCGGCGACGGCGAGCTGACCTGGCTGGACGCCCCCGAGGGAGTACTGGCCTTCGCCCGCCCCGGCTTTGTCTGCACCCTCAACACCACCGGCACCGAGGCCGAACTGCCCGTCCCGGGGCGCCCGGTGCTGGCCAGCACGGCCCTGGAGTTCACCGGCGGCGCGGTGCGGCTGCCCGCCGACTCCTGCGTCTGGTGGGAACTCTGACATGCGACCGGTACAGTCACCTCCCGTGACCGCCCGGCTAGCCGATATCGCAGCCCAGGCGGGTGTCAGCGAAGCGACCGTCAGCCGCGTCCTCAACGGCAAGCCGGGGGTGGCGGATGCCACCCGCCACCTGGTGCTGGCCGCGCTGGATGTGCTGGGGTACGAACGGCCGGTCCGGCTGCGCCAGCGCAGCGCCGGACTGGTCGGGCTGATCACCCCCGAGCTGGAGAACCCCATATTCCCGGCCTTCGCCCAGGTGATGGGCCAGGCCCTGACCAGACAGGGCTATACGCCCGTCCTCGCCACCCAGACCCCGGGCGGCTCCACCGAGGACGAGCTCACCGAGATGCTGGTCGACCGGGGCGTGGCCGGGATCCTCTTTGTCTCCGGCCTGCACGCCGACACCTCCGCCGATATGCAGCGCTATGCCCGGCTGCGTGCCCAGGGCGTGCCCTTTGTGCTGATCAACGGCTTCTCCGACCAGGTCAAGGCGCCCTTTGTCTCCCCCGACGACCGGGCGGCCATGCGCCTGGCCGTCACCCATTTGGCCGCACTGGGCCACCGGAGCATCGGCCTGGCCCTCGGCCCCCGGCGCTATGTCCCCGTGCAGCGCAAGATCGAGGGCTTCCTCGCCGCCATGAAGGACCAGCTCGATACGGGCAAAGCGACCGCGGGGCAACTGATCGAGCACTCACTGTTCACTCTGGAGGGTGGTCAGGCGGCGGCCGCCGCGCTCCTGGACCGGGGCTGTACGGCGGTGGTCTGCGCCAGCGACATGATGGCGCTGGGGGTCATCCGGGAGGCCCGCCGACGGGGACTGGAGGTCCCCCGGGACGTCTCCGTCGTGGGCTTCGACGACTCGCCCCTCATAGCCTTCACCGACCCCCCGCTGACCACGATCCGCCAGCCCGTGCAGGCCATGGGGCAGGCCGCGGTGCGGGCACTGCTGGAGGAGATGGGCGGCGAGACCGCCGCCCATGGCGAGTTTGTCTTCCTCCCCGAATTGGTGGTTCGCGGTTCAACCGCCTCGGCCCCCAAGGGCGTACCGGCGGCGGCCGCGAATCCGGCCGAAAGCCATCAAGCCCCTACGTAGAGACAATCTGCGGGCGTCCGCCATCTGGCACACTCTGGGCCTATGGGTGAAGCGACAGCAAGGACCCTGCACGACCGGACGGCCGCTCCGTCACCCAGCGAGGACCACGCGGACAGGCCGCCCACCCGCCGGTCCGTGCTCCGGAGACCACATGCGCCACGGCGGCCGCGGCTGTGGTTCGAGATCCTGCTCATCGCGGTCAGCTACTGGGTCTACTCCCTTGTGCGCAACGCCGTTCCGGAGCAGCAGGACGCGGCGCTGCGCAACGCCGGCTGGATCTGGCAGGCGGAGCGGACCCTGCACATCGCCGTGGAGCACAGCGTCAACCAGGCCATGAACTCGGTGACCTGGCTGATCGTGGGGATGAACTACTACTACGCCACACTGCACTTCGTGCTCACCATCGGCGTGCTGGTCTGGCTCTACCGCTGGCATCCCGGCCGCTATGCGGCGGCCCGGCTGGCCCTGTTCGCCACCACCGGTGTGGCACTGATCGGTTACTACCTGTACCCGCTGGCCCCGCCTCGGCTGATGGACGGGGTGGGCTTTATCGACACGGTGACGGTGCACCACACCTGGGGATCGATGGCCTCCGGCAACCTGGCGGACGTCTCCAACCAGTACGCGGCGATGCCGTCCATGCACATCGGCTGGTCCACCTGGTGCGGCATCACCATCGCCACCCTGGCCAGGCCGCTGTGGGTACGGGTGCTGGGGATGCTCTATCCCGCGCTGACCCTGCTGGTGATCGTGTCCACCGCCAACCATTTCTGGCTGGACGCGGTGGGCGGCCTGCTCTGCCTGGCCTTCGGCTTCACCCTGTCCCACTTCTGGTACGGGGCCTTCCCGTTCCGGCTGTCCCGGCAGGTGAGCAGCCGGCCGGTGGCGGTCCGTGCGAACGCGCCCCGCTAGGGGCGCGGGGACCTACCTCCCATAGAACCGCTCTTCCACCACACCCCGCGCCCGCCGCGTAACGCGCCGGTAGTCGTCCAGCATGTCGCCGACATGCCCGGGCTCATACCCGAGATACCGCCCCACCGCGGCCAACTCCCGCGGATCGCCCGGAAACGTGTCGCCGGCCCGGCCGCGTACCAGCATCACCGCGTTGCGCACGCTGGTCGCCAGTACCCATGCCTCGTCCAGGGTCCGGGCCTCGTCCGCCGGGATCAGCCCGGCCGCGCAGGCCGCCGTCAGTGCCCGGCGGGTCCGGGTGGTCCGCAGCCCCGGCACTTCCCACCCGTGCCGCAGCTGCAACAGCTGGACCGTCCACTCCACATCGGACAGCCCGCCGCGCCCCAGCTTGGTGTGGGTGGTGGGGTCGGCCCCGCGCGGCAGCCGTTCGCTCTCCATCCGGGCCTTCAGCCGCCGGATCTCGCGCACCGCGTCCTCGCCCGGCCCGCCGGCCGGATAGCGCAGCGGATCGACCAGCTCCATAAAGCGGCGGCCCAACTCCTCGTTCCCGGCGACCGGTTCGGCCCGCAGCAGCGCCTGGCTCTCCCACACCAGCGACCAGCGCCGGTAGTAGGCGGCGTACGACCCCAGGCTCCGTACCAGCGGCCCCGACTTCCCCTCCGGCCGCAGATCCGCGTCGATCAGCAACGGCGGGTCGGTGGTGGGAAGTTGCAGCAGCCGCCGCATCTCATTGGCCACCGCGAACGCCGCCTTGGCGGCCTCCTGCTCGTCCACGCCCTCCCTGGGCTCATGGACGAACAGCACATCGGCGTCCGATCCATAGCCCTGTTCCCGGCCGCCGAACCGCCCCATTCCGATCACCGCGAACCGGGTGGGCAGGGTCTCGCCCCACTGGGCCCGTACCGCGGCCCGCAACGCCCCCGCGATGGCCGCCGCGTTGAGATCGGAGACGGCCTGGCCCACCGCGTCCACCCGGGCGCCGAAGTCCCGTTCGCCATTGCCGGTGGTGTACGCCCCGATGATGTCCGCCGCACAGGTACGGAACAGCTCCCGCCGGCGCACCCCGCGCACCGCGACCACGGCGGCCTCCGCGTCCCCGGCCCGGCCCACCGCGGCCAGCGTCTCCTGCTCCAGCGCCTGCCGGTCCCGGGGCCGCAGCCCCTCCTCGGCGCCCAGCAGCGCCACCGCCTCCGGCGCCCGCAGCAGCAGGTCCGGCGCCAGCCGGCCGGCCGACAGCACCCGGGCCAGGTTCTCCGCCGCCGCCCCCTCGTCCCGCAGCAGCCGCAGATACCAGGGCGTCTTGCCCAGTGCGTCGGACACCTTGTGGAAGTTGAGCAGCCCCGCGTCCGGATCCGCCGAATCCGCGAACCACCCCAACAGCACCGGCAGCAAGGTCCGTTGAATGGCCGCCTTCCGCGTCACCCCCGAGGCCAGCGCCTCCAGGTGCCGCAGCGCGGCCGCCGGGTCCGCGTACCCCAGCGCCTGGAGCCGCTGCCCCGCCGCCTTGGGGCTCAGCCGGATCTCCCCCGGCTCCAGCTGCGCCACCGCGTCCAGCAGCGGCCGGTAGAACAGCTTCTCGTGCAGCCGCCGCACCTCCCGCGCGTGCCGCCGCCACTCCTTGCCCAGTTCGGCGACCGGTTCGGTACGGAACCCCAGCGATCTGCCCAGCCGGCGTAGTTCGTCCGCCGCCTCCGGCATCAGATGGGTGCGGCGCAGCCGGTGCAGCTGGATCCGGTGCTCCATGGTGCGCAGGAACCGGTACGCGGCGTCCAGCGCCGCCGCGTCCGCCCGCCCCACATACCCGCCCGAGGCCAGCGCCGCCAGCGCGGCCAGTGTGCCGCCCGCGCGCAGGGTGGCATCGCTCCGCCCGTGCACCAACTGCAGTAGCTGCACCGCGAATTCCACATCGCGCAGCCCGCCCGGCCCCAGCTTGAGCTCCCGCTCCACATGGGCGACCGGAATGGAGGCGATCACCGTCCGGCGCATCTGCTGGACGTCCGCCACAAAGTTCTCCCGCTCCGCGGCCTGCCACACCAACGGTGTCACGGCCTCCACATAGCGCCGCCCCAGCTCCTGGTCGCCGGCCACCGGCCGGGCCTTGAGCAGCGCCTGGAACTCCCAGGTCTTGGCCCAGCGTTCGTAGTAGGCGAGGTGACTGGCCAGGGTGCGCACCAGGGGGCCGTTGCGCCCCTCCGGGCGGAGGTTGGCGTCCACCGGCCAGATGGTGCCCTCCGGCGTCACATCCGAACACACCCGCATCATCCGCGAGGCCAGCCGGGTGGCGGCCCGCAGCGCCGACGCCTCCTCCGCGCCCCCGTTGGCCTCCGCCACAAAGATCACGTCCACATCGGAGACGTAATTGAGCTCCTGGCCCCCGCACTTGCCCATGCCGATCACGGCCAGCCGGCAGACCGCCGCGTCATCCGGGTGCTCCCCGGCGGCGATCGCCAGCGCCGCGCGCAGGGTGGCGGTGGCCAGGTCGGCCAGCTCCGCGGCGGTCTCGGCGATGTCGATCGTCCCCGTGACATCCCGGGCCGCGATCGTCAGCAGACAGCGCCGGTAGGCGGCGCGCAGCGCGTCACTGGGCACCAGCCCGCGCTCCCGCCCCAGGGCCGCGCCCTCGGCCAGGGCCCGTTCGAAGTCCGCCGTACCCGGGTGCAGATCGTTCTGCTCAAAGGCGATCAGCGCCCGCCAGTCCCCCGGGTGCCGCGTCAGGTGGTCACCCAGCGCCTCCGAGGCACCGAGCACCCCCAGCAGCCGGTCCCGCAGCGGCTTGGCCGACACCAGGGTGTCCACCAGCGCCCGCCGCCCGTCCGCCGGCAGCACATCCAGCAGCCGGACCAGCCCGCGCAGCGCGAGATCGGGATCGGCGGTGGCGCCGAGCGCCTCCAGCAGTACCGGATCGTCCCCTACGGCCCCCAGCCCCTCGGCCCCGAGCAGCCGCTCGGCCGCCGTGAGATCGGCGAACCCGTACCGCACCAGCCGGGTGAAGGTACTGCTCCTGCGTCCCGGCACCGTCATTCCGCCGCCTCCAGGCTGACCATGTCCGATCAAGGGCTTCGGGGGACCAGCCTATCCGGGACCGGGGCTGGCGGTAGCGGGGCAGGTCGCCGGTGTGGATGCGCCACTCACCGATGGCGACGTCCTCGCCGTGGACGAAGTCCGTTCTGCTCGCATAACGGGGGCGGCCGGACGGGCCCTGGCGGACGCGGGAGAAGACGGCACCCTCGCCATGGCGCGGGTCGAAGACCGCGTAGACCGGGACACCGAGCAGCGCATAGTCCCGTACCTTGCCGGTCCAGTCGTTGTCCGGGCCGGCGACGGACACCACCTCGACGACGGCGAGGAGGCTGCGCGGGTCGAAGGTTCCCTGGCCCTCCATGTCCGACTCGGCGATGACGATGACATCCGGGCAGCGCAGCACGCCCTCGCGCGCGTTCTCCACATCGGGCGCCCCGGCATGGGCCACCAGTCCGCCCGGGATGACCTGCTCCAGGCGGCGGCTGACGCGATACGCCGTCAGCTCGTGGGGCCCCTGCGGCATGCGCAGATCGTGAACGATCCCTTCCTTGGTGATCTCCAACGTGCCGGGCACGCTGTCCCGCACCCGCTCCACGGCGGCTCGCATCAGCGTGTAGCGGCTGCGGCGGAGGGCCTCGCGGTCGGCGCGGTCGGGAGCGATCGCCATAGCGCTCGTTCACTCCTCTCGTTCAACAGCCGGGCCGGCGGGCGACTTGCCGGGCTCACGGTAGAGGCGGTGTGCACGGACTGTTCCTTCCTCGGCCCGCTGGCTGCTGCGCGTCGCGTACTCAAGGACCACATTCTCGTCCAATGCGGCGGACACGGACTCCACCCAGGCCCCGGCCGCCCGCTGAAGCGACCACAAGGCGCCCGCCAGAGCGATGTCGTTGTAGCAGCGGGCCCTCGAACCCACAGCCCCGGCAAGGGTTTCCGTACCGTCGCGCTCCCCAAAGTTCCATGGGATCCCATCCCATCGATCAGCCCGCCGACGGCTACGAGCCCTAAGCTGGCCGCAGGGAATTGGGAGGGAAACAGCGGCGATGCCGGAATTGAACAACACAGCCGGGCCCAACCGGCGGACGGGGAGCGGGCTCTGGGCCCCCGCCCTGGCCAACCTCGCCCTCGGCGTGCCCGCCTTGCCACCCCTCTACCTCGCCTGGTGGCTGCTGACCGAGTATCTGCCGATGGACTGCCGCAGCGTGGCGGACCTGCCCGGGGCAGCCAACTGCGACTACACCACGCTCGATCACGCGCCCGTGATGATGTTCCTGCTGGCGGTGACCGGGCTGCCGATGCTCGCCCTGGTGTACCTCGTGGATGTGCACCTCCCGCCGCGGCGCGGCCGCCGCCCGGGCGTCTGGCTCGGTGCGGCCGCGCTGATCCCGGCCCCCTTCGCGACGGCTCTGGCGCTGGCCTGACGGCAGGGGTGCCTCACAGCCCGAGCAACTCGGCGAAGGTCCCGCCCAGGACCCGGTCGCGCAACTCCCCGGGCCGGGTGACGCGTTCCACGGTCATCCGGGCCAGCGCCGGGTCGCCGTAGGGCGCGTCGGAGCCGAACATCGTCCGCTCCGGCACCTCGTGGATCGCCAGCTTCACCGCGAAGATGATGTTGGCCGTCGACAGTTCCAGGAACACATTCGGGGTCTCCCGGGCCAGCTCGATGGCGGACAGCCAGTGCGCGCCGCCGAGTTGGCTGATCACCAGGGGGACGGACGGGTAGCGGCGGGCCAGCCCGGCCAGGGTCGCCAGGTCGGCCTCGGTGGTCGGCGCGGCCCCGTGCACCACCACCGGCAGCGCGCCATGGTCGGCGGCCGCCCGCAGCACCGGCTCGATCCCGGCCGCCTGCCCGGGCGGCGGCGTCAGCTCACCGATCCCCCGGAACCCCCGCCCGGCCACATCCCGTGCCACCGCCAGCTCGATCTCCTCGGCCGGCACATCGAGCCGGACCGAGCGGAAGCCGATGAACCGGTCCGGGTGCGCGGCGATCGCCTCGTCCAGCTCCCGCCATGCGGCCCGGTGGCCATCGGCGTCCCCGCCCAGCGCCCCGGCCAGTACGCCCATCTCACGGCGGAGCGAGGCCAGGTCCTGGGCCCGCTCCGGGTGCGGACGGGTGGCGAACAGCACCGCCCGGTCCACCCCCGCCTCGTCCAGCAGCGCGAGGTGCGTGTGCAGGGGGTCGTGGACATGGCTGTGGGCGTCGATGATCATTGGTCTCTCCTGGCGGCGACGTGGAATGCGGCTGCCTGACCAGTGTCGAACCCTGACACTGTGACAAGGTCAAATTCATTGAGTTCACGGGGGAGCGAGAGCAGCCATGCTCATAGGGCAACTGGCCGAACGGACCGGCACCAGCGAGCGGCAGCTCCGCTACTACGAGCGGACCGGGCTGCTCGCCTCGACCCGGCGGGCCAACGGCTACCGCGACTACGACGAGACCGCCGAGGAGACGGTCGCCCGCATCCGCGCCCTGCTGGCCGCGGGCCTGCCGACCAAGGTGATCCGGCAGGTCCTGCCGTGCGCCCTCGGCGATGGCTCCCTGCACCCCTGCCCCGGCGTGGTGAACTCCCTCCGCACCCAGCTGACCCTCCTCGACGAACGCGCCGACGAACTGGCCCGTGCGCGGCGGACGTTGCGGGACGCCATCGCATACGCCGAGGGAGTTGTGGGCGGGAGCTGATTCCACGGCTTCACGGCTTTCGCCACCCGGCGTGCGGCGGCGTCCCTAGGCTTGCCACCGGCGGGCGCCGTTGTTGTACGGCACCTGTCCCGAGGGGGGGTCCGCGCTGTCCTGGCTGTCCACCGTGACGTACCGGTGGCCTACGGCGTTGGGGACGGGCACTGGGAGGTGGACGCGCATGAGCGCTGCGGAGCAGGGTGTTGACGAGCCGGGGTGGGAGCTCGACCCGGACGACGAGTCGGTGGTGATGGTCGCGGCGGTCGGCCGCCAGCTACGGCTCTGGCGGGAGGCGGCGGGGCTGCGGCCTGCGGAGTTGGGGGCGGCGATCGGGTATAGCGAGGCGCTGGTTTACAAGGTGGAGCAGGGTAAGCGCATTGCGCAGCCTGAGTTCTTGGACAGGGTCGACGAAGCGTTGGGGGCAGGCGGCAAACTCGCGGCGATGAAGAAGGACCTCACGCAGGCGCGGTTCCCGAAGAAGGTCCGGGACCTGGCGAAGCTGGAGCAAGAGGCAGTTGAGGTAGGGGCATACAACAACTCGGTCATCGACGGGCTCCTACAGACCGAGGCGTACGCCCGAGCGGTGTTCGGCAGCCGTCGCCCCTCATTCCCTGAAGGCGAGGTGGAGCGTCGCTTGGCCGCACGGATGGCTCGCCAGGAGATCATGGACGGCTCGGCGGCACGGCCCACCTTCAGCTACGTGCAGTGCGAGGCTACGCTACGCCGTCGCGTTGGAGGCAGAATGGTGATGCGGAGGCAGCTCGAACACCTGCTGCAGGTCGGAGAGTTGTGGAACGTAGACCTGCAAGTCCTGCCCCTGTGCAGCGAGGAGAACTCCGGCCTGGATGGCCCGTTCCGACTGCTGAAGCTCAAGGACGGCACGGCCGTCGGGATGGACGCGGTACAGCTCACGAGTCGTGTGATCACCGACCACAAGGAGCTCCAAATCCTGGACTCACGCTATGGGATCATCCGGGCGCAGGCTCTCGCGCCACGAGAGTCTCTGGCCTTTATCGAGAACGTGCTAGGAGAGACATGATGCTCAAGCCCTCGCCCGGTACCGCCTCTGGGCCAGAGTGGATAAAGAGCAGCTACAGCGCGGCTGACGACCCCGCGTGCGTCGAGGTCGCCGCCGCCCCAAGCACCATCCGCGTCCGCGACTCCAAGAACCCCCAAGGCCCCCAACTAACCTTCCCCACCGCCCCCTGGGCCACCTTCACCCAAGCCCTGCCGGGCGCAGCCCATCGCCTGTGCCCCTGAAGGGGCGGCTCCCCACCGGCGGTTGGGCCCAGTGGCATGAGTTCACCATCGCCGCCCGGCGGACGGATAAACGACTGGCGCTCACGGCCCTCGTTGGTAGGTTCTCGCCATGTCGCCAACACGCCTCACCAGTACCCCCGTCACCCCCGACGACCTGGAAGAAGTCGTTCGCCTGGCAGTCGCCGTCTGCCGCGCCGCGCCCGCCGGTGCCTGGTCGCGGCCGGCCGGGGAGCTGGAGTGGGACTGCTGGGAAACCGTCGGGCACCTCGCCGACGACATGTTCTGCTACGCCCTGCAACTGGCCCCTCCCGCACCGCCGTTGGACGGCCATGTACCCACCGTGCTGAGCCGGCTGCGCCCCGGCGGCCCCAAGGAGACGGTGCACGCCGAGCGGGACGCCGGCCCGGACGGGCTGATCCAGGTCCTTGAGGGGTGTACGGGGCTGCTGGCCGCCGTGGCGCGCACCAAGTCGCCGGAAACCCGGGCGCATCACTGCCATGGGATTTCGGACCCCGAGGGCTTCACCGCCATGGGCATCGTGGAGGCCCTGGTGCATATGTATGACGTGGCCAAGGGGCTTGGGGCGGCCTGGGAGCCGCCCCTGGACATCTGCGGGCGCGTGATGGCCCGGCTGTTCCGGGACGTGGCCATCGGCGAGGAGGGCGCCTGGCAGGCCCTGCTCTGGGCGACGGGCCGTATCGAACTGCCCGGCAGGCCGCGCCGGACCTCCTGGCGGTGGAACGGGACCCCGGAGGGCACGGACGACGGGGCCTGAACCGGTCCTGCCGGGCGGACCCGGACCGGCGCCGGGCGGGGCCCGGCGCCCCCGCCCGGAAACTCCGCGCGGCTCCCGGCGCACCGGTCAGAGCGTGCGGGCGAAGAGGTCCAGCAGCGCCGTCCAGTGGCGTTCGGCGCCCTCGGGCTGGTACTCGGCGGTGTCGGCCTGGGTGAAACCGTGCGGGGCGCCGGGGTACACCTCGCACCGGTGGCGTACGCCCGCCTCGGTGAGGGCCTTCTCCAGGCGGTCCATCTGCTCGGGCGGCATCGAGGGGTCCTGGTCGGCGTGGCCGAAGTACAGCTCGGCGGTGATCCGGTCGGCCAGCAGGTGCGGGCTGTCCGGCTCGGTGGTGGCCAGGTGCCCGCCGTGGAAGCCGGCCGCCGCGGCGACCCGGTCCGGGTAGGTGCCGGCGGTGCGCAGGGTCAGGTAGGCGCCCATGCAGTAGCCGGTGACACCGACCGGCCCGTCCGCGGCCTGCGGAGCGTCGGCCAGCCAGCGCAGATAGGCATCGGCGTCACGCATCGCCCCGTCCGTCTTCAGGACGGCCCCCATCATGGGCCAGATCTTCTTGAAGAGTTCTTCGCGATGCTCCGAGCCGATGAAGTCGGGCAGGTCGAGCACCGGTGCCCGCCCATGGCGGTAGAAGACATTGGGCATCAGGACGGTGTAGCCGGCCGAGGCCAGCCGGTCGGCCATCTTCTTCAGGTGCGGGCGCACCCCGAAGGCGTCCATGTAGAGCAGGACGGCGGGGTACGGGCCGTCCCCCTCGGGGTGTGCCAGGTAGGCGTCGGCGGCGCCGTCCGGCGTGGGAATGTCCACCATCGTTCCATGCACCGTGGTCATGTGTGTGCCCTCTCCCCATTCACGAATGAACTGACCGAGCTTTCAAGATCGTAGTGAGCCTACGCCCGGCAGCCTCATTCGCGCTCGTCGGACCAGCGGCCCAACTCCCCTTTCCGGCGGGCGAAAAGGTCAGAGCACCGGCAGCATCTTCCGCAGCTCGAAGGCCGTCACCTCGGAGCGGTATTCCTCCCACTCCTGCTTCTTGTTGCGCAGGAAGAAGTCGAAGACATGCTCGCCCAGCGTCTCGGCGACCAGCTCACTGCGTTCCATCAGCTCGATCGCCTCGCCCAGGTTCTGCGGCAGCGGTTCGATGCCCATCGCCCGGCGCTCGGCGTCCGAGAGGGCCCAGACGTCGTCATCGGCGCCCGCCGGGAGTTCATAGCCCTCCTCGATGCCCTTGAGGCCGGCCGCGAGAAGCACCGCGTATGTCAGGTACGGGTTGGCGCCCGAGTCGATCGAGCGGACCTCGACGCGGGTGGATCCGGTCTTGCCGGGCTTGTACATCGGCACCCGGATGAGCGCGGAGCGGTTGTTGTGGCCCCAGCAGATGTAGGACGGCGCCTCGCCGCCCGCGCCGGCGGTGCGCTTGGAGCCGCCCCAGATGCGCTTGTAGGAGTTGACCCACTGGTTGGTGACGGCCGAGGTCTCCGCGGCATGGCGGAGCAGGCCGGCGATGAACGAGCGTCCCACCTTGGAGAGTTGGTACTCGGCGCCGGACTCATGGAACGCGTTGCGATCGCCCTCGAAGAGGGAGAGGTGGGTGTGCATGCCGGAGCCGGGGAACTCGGAGAACGGCTTGGGCATAAAGGTGGCGTGTACGCCCTGTTCCAGGGCGACCTGCTTCATCACCACGCGGAAGGTCATGATGTTGTCCGCGGTGGAGAGGGCGTCGGCGTAGCGCAGGTCGATCTCCTGCTGGCCGGGGGCGCCCTCATGGTGGCTGAACTCCACCGAGATGCCCATGGATTCGAGCATGGTGATGGCCTGGCGGCGGAAGTCCATGCCGATGTTGGTGGGGGTGTGGTCGAAGTAGCCGGAGGAGTCGGCGGGCACCGGCCGGGTGCCGTCCACCGGCTTGTCCTTGAGCAGGAAGAACTCGATCTCGGGGTGGGTGTAGAAGGTGAAGCCGAGGTCGGAGGTCTTGGCCAGGATGCGCTTGAGGACATAGCGCGGGTCGGCGTACGAGGGGGAGCCGTCCGGCATCAGGATGTCGCAGAACATCCGGGCGGTGCCGGGGGTCTCGGCGCGCCAGGGCAGGATCTGGAAGGTGCCGGGGTCCGGCTTGGCGATCATGTCGGACTCATAGACCCGGGCGAAGCCCTCGATGGCGGAGCCGTCGAAGCCGATGCCCTCGTCGAAGGCCTGCTCCAGCTCGGCGGGGGCGACGGCCACGGACTTGAGGTAGCCCAGCACATCGGTGAACCACAGCCGCACAAACCGGATGTCGCGCTCTTCGAGCGTGCGGAGCACGAACTCCTGCTGCTTATCCATGGCTACCTATCCTCGCAGGTCAGACGGCTCGGGTCACCGGGTGCGGGCGGGACTGGGACCTTGAGTATCACGTCCGCGCGTTACCGAGGGGTTTCCGGCCGGTAGCACCGTCCCTCAGCCCCCTCCTGCATCGTACTTACGGGCGAGGGGCGCGTGCCGCTCGCACTCCCGTATGAGCGGTGGCGCACGGGGTGCGCTTTACTCTTTCTTTACGTTGGCGGGGTCGCCGAGTGCGGCGCCGTTCGCCCGCCCGCCGCAGGCGGAAAACAGCGCCGCACCCGGCACTCAGTCGCCCGCGGCGGCCAGGATCGCCGCCAGCGAACCACGACTCGCCCGCATCTCGGCCATCCGCCGGTCCATCTCCCGCAACTGCTCGCGCAGTTGACCACTCACACAAGGATGAACCACCATCCCGTCCCCCTCGATGCACGGCAGCACCTCCCGGATCACCCGGGTCGGCAGCCCCGCCTCCAGCAGCATCCGGATGCGGCGGACGGTCAGCGGCGCGTCCCCGGCATAGACGCGGTGCCCGCCGGGCGTACGCCGGGGAACCAGCAGCCCCTGCTCCTCGTAGTAGCGCAGCAGCCGGACGCCGACCCCGGTGGCCCCGGCCAGCTCACCGATCCGCATGGTGATCCCCTTCACATCCGCTCGCATCCGCTTGAAGCTCACATCGGTGTGAGCTTCTAGCGTCCCTCGTATGACAACTCGCATGACAACGCAGACAACGAACCACACCTCGACCGTCATGACCGCGATCAACGCCAACCCCTTCAATCTGCGGGTCATCGAGGAGTTCCGCGCCAACGGGGGCAGAGTCGGCGGCGAGTTCCACGGCAAGCCGCTGCTGCTGCTCACCACTCGGGGCGCGCGCAGCGGCCGTCCGCGCACCACGCCCCTGGTCCACCTGCCGACCGGGGACGGCCGGTGGACCGTATTCGCCCTCAACGGCGGCGCCCCGGTAGCCCCCGCCTGGTACCACAACTTCCGCGCCCACCCGGAGGAGTTGCATATAGAGCTGGGGGGCGAGACCTTCCCGGTCCGGGCCTCGGAGGTCATCGAGGAGGCGGAGTACGAGGAGCTGTGGCGCCGCCAGATCGCCGCCGAGCCGAAGTTCGCGGACTTCCGGGCCCGGGCGGCGGGGCGACGGGTGCCGGTGCTGACCCTGGAGCGAGCCGGCGGTAACGGTGCGTAGCCTGGCTGGGCTCGCCAGTGGGTGGCTGCGCGCCATCGGCGTCCGCGGACCGTTCGCCGCCAATGGCACCTGATCTCCCACGAGTTGCGCAACCCGGCCCGGGGGACGGTAACGGGCGGCGCGTGGGTGGGGAGAACCCGTCGAAGGCGGGAAACGGCGCCGCACCCGAACCCCGTCACCAGCCCTCCAACACCCCCACCACCTCCCCCGCCCCGTCCTCACCCGCCAGCAAAGCCGCCGCAGCGGAAGCACCCCGCCCAAAAGACCGCTCCTCGGTCACCCGCCCAAGAGCCGCCGCCAGCCGTTCCCCCGTCAGCTCCGCGAACGGAATCGCCGGCGTCGCCGCTCCCAGCGCCGCCAACCGCGCCGCCCAGAACGGCTGGTCGGCGGTGACCGGCACCGGGACGGACGGGATCCCCGCCCGCAGGGCGGCGGCCGCCGTACCCGCACCCGCGTGGTGCACGGCCGCGACGCACCGGGGAAGCAGCAGCTCATGGGGAAGGTCCCCCACCGTCAGCACATCGTCCCCGCCGGCGGCCAGCCCCGCGCTGCCCGCCTGCAGAACCCCCCGCAGCCCCGCCCTCCGCAGCGCGGACACGGCCAGCTCGCCCAGCCGTTCCCCCTCGCCGGCGGCCATGCTGCCGAAGCCCACGAACACCGGCGGCGGACCGGCCGCCAGGAACTCCGCCACCTCCGGCGGAAGTTCACCGGCCCGGTGCGGCCACCAGTTGCCCACCACGGTCAGGCCGGGCCGCCAGTCGCGCGGCCGGGGCACCAGCACGGAGCTGAAGCCGTGCAGCACCGGCCAGTCGGCCGCCTCCAGCCGCCGCCGGGCGGCGCCCGGTGCGAGCGGCGGCAGCTCCAGGGAGCGGCGCAGCTCATGGATGGCACCGGCGAACAGCCGGTCCACCACCCGCAGCGAGAGGCGCCCGGCGGCCCGGTTGCCCAGGCGTCCCAGGGAGCGGGGGGCGCCCACGGTGGGCGGGAAGTCCCCGGTGGGGGCGGTGGGCTGGAGGTAGACGCCAAGGGTGCGGACCCCGGTGGCCTCGGCCAGGTGCCAGCCGAAGGGGGCCGTGCTGGTGGACAGCAGCAGCGCCTCGGTGTCCTCGGGGACGGCCCGGGGCAGCCCGGCGGCCAGCTCCCGGCCGAACGCGGCTGCCGCACGGGCCAGTTGCCGCCGGTCGCCCACCGGCCCGGTACGGGCGTTGCCGGGCAGGGAACGGAAGCACAGCCCCGCGTCCCGCACCAGCGGGGCGAAGGAGTCATGCGTGGCCAGGGTGACCTGATGGCCGGCCGCCCGCAGCCGGGCCCCCAGCCCCGTGTACGGGGCGATGTCACCGCGCGAGCCCGCGGCCGTGATGGTCACCCTCATCGGGCCACCGCCCGCTCCGCGTTGGCCCGCACCGCACGGTGCAGATACCCGGCCAGCCCGGGCCGCTGCTGGGACGGCGGCACCAGCAGCGCGAAGGCCCGGGCATCGGTGGCGAAGTCCTCGGCGATGCGCAGATGCATCTCGTACGGGCAGGGGGTGAACCAGCGGGCGATGTGCTGCCGGTGCCGCTCGGCGAGCTCCATGGCCCGTACCCCGTCGGCCGGTTCGCCGGCGTCGAAGGCGGCGCGGAGCTCCTCCCGCCAGTCGGCGGCCTCGGCCATCAGCCGCTGCCAGTCCTCCTTGCTGTGCGCGGCGGCGCTGGCCATGGACCGCTGATGGCCCTCGCTGTGCCGCCACTTGAGGTCCGCCTCGGTGGCATAGCTGAGGTCGAAGCCGATCTCGCCGAAGACCTCGAAGCGTTCCCCCGGGGTGAGCCGGACGCCGGTGCGTTCCACCTCCATGGCCCGTTCGGCGACCTCGACCAGGCGTCGCAGCCTGGCGATCTGTGCGCTGAGCTGTTTGTGGCGGGCGCGCAGCTGGTCCAGGGCGCTGGCCCCGGGGTCGTCCAGGATGGCGGCGATCTCGTCGAGGGAGAAGCCGAGTTCCCGGTAGAAGAGGATCTGCTGGAGGCGGGCCAGGTCGGCGTCGGTGTAGAGCCGGTAGCCGGCCGGGCTGCGCTCGCTGGGGCTGAGCAGTCCGGTCCGGTCGTAGTGGTGCAGGGTGCGTACCGTGACGCCGGCGAAACCCGACAACTGGCCGACGGTGTGGCTCATGGCGTTCCTTTCGTCCGCCGGTCACCTTGCCGCCTGACGTCGGGTGAGGGTCAAGCGGGGTGGAACGGACCCGCCGGCTTCAGTGCCGGGGCTGCCGTACCGCCAGCACCGCCGCCGCGATGGCCTGCGGTCGGTCGTACATCAGCAGGTGCCCGGCGGGGGCGACGGCCTCGAAGCGGCCGTCCAGCCGTTCGGCGAGCGCCCGTTGGCGTTCCAGCCAGCGGCGTTCCAGCCAGGAGCCGGTGCCGGGCGAGGCGGCCAGCACGGTGACGGGGACCGGCGGCAGCGGGTGCTCGGCGCGCAGCCGCTCCAGTTCGGCGGCCACATCGCGGTAGCGGGCGTTCTCCATCAGCACCGCGCGCACCACCCGGCCGGTGCCATAGGTGCGGCGCACCAGCTCCTCGGGGGCCGGGTCGTGGCGGCCCAGCGAGGAGGCGCGGACGGTCAGCCGGCGCAGCGCCGGGCCGATGGCCCGGGGCAGTCCGGCGGCGGCCAGCACCCGGCCGCGGGCGCGGGCGGCGGCGTGCCGCAGTTCACCGCCGGGCAGCGGGCGGGCGTTGTCCTCGACGCTGCCGTCGGCCAGCACCAGTCCGGCGGTGCGCTCGGGGTGGAGCCGGGCGAATGCCTCGGCGTGGAAGCCGGCCAGTGAGTGGCCGACCACGGTGGCCGGTCCGGTCAGGCCCAGCGCGTCCAGCACCCCGGCGATCCGGTGGGCCTCGCCGGCGGCGCTGGGCGGCTCCTCGGCGGGGGCGCTGAAGCCGAGGCCGGGGCGGTCGAAGCGGACCACGGTGCGGTGCGGGGTGAGCAGCGGAACCACCGGTTCCCAGTCGAACCAGCCCATGCCCAGCCCGCCGCTGAGCACACACACCGGCCCGGCGCCCTGGCGCACCACATGCAGTGGCACTCCGCCGACGCGCAGCATGTGTCCTGGTGGGCGGTGTTCGGATCGCATCCCGGTGGCTCCCCTTCGGTTGGCGCAACGCTAGTCCAAGGCGGCGCCTTCCCGTTCCGCCCCTTCCTCGCCCAGGGCCCAGTGCGGTTTGCGGAACCTCAGGAAGGCGAGCGGGGCGAGGAAGCCCAGGGTGAGCAGTCCGCCGCCGACGATCAGCAGGTAGCGCCACAGCGGCTGGCCGCCGAACTGCTCGGGCGGTATGAAGCCGATGCACAGGGCGGCCAGCGAGGCGGCGAACCCGGTGCCGGCGACCAGACGGACGGCGGGCACCCGGAAGCCACGCGGCTGCCCGGGGCGCAGGGTGCGCAGCCGCACCACGGCGGCGAACATCAGCAGATAGACCACCAGGTAGATCTGCGCGGTGACCACGGAGAAGATCCAGTAGGCGCTGGAGACATCGGGGATCACCGCGTAGAGCAGGGCGATCAGGGTGGTGAGCACGCCCTGGGCGACCATGATGTTGCGCTGGACGCCGTGCTTGTTGAGCCGTTGCAGCACCGGCGGCAGATAGCCCTCCTGCCGGGCGACCAGCAGCAGTCCCCGGGACGGTCCGGCCAGCCAGGTGAGCATCCCGCCGAGCGCGGCGGCGACCAGCAGCACACCGACCACCTTGGTCAGCCAGCCGATGTGGAAGTGGTCGAAGAAGCCCTGGAACGCCTGCATCACTCCGGCGGTGAGGCTGAGGTCCTTGCCGGGCATCACCCAGCTGATGGCCAGCGCGGGCAGGATGAAGATCAGCAGCACCAGGGCGGTGGCAGTGAACACGGCGCGGGGGAAGTCCCGTTCGGGCCTGCGCAGCGCGGAGACATGCACACCGTTCATCTCCATTCCCGCGTAGGAGAGGAAGTTGCCCACGATCAGCACCAGCGAGGAGATGCCGGTCCAGGGCGGCAGCAGGTGGCCGGTGTCCATCGGCGCGGCCGGGTGGTTGCCCTGGCCGAGGAAGAGCAGGCCGAGGACGACCAGCACCACTCCGGGTATCAGGGTGCCGATCACCAGCCCGATCCCGGCCAGTCCGGCCACCGCCCGGGTGCCGCGGGCCGAAATCAGCACGCCCGCCCAGTAGATGACCACGATCACCAGGGCGACATAGAGGCCGTTGTCCGCCAGCGAGGGGTCCACGACATAGGCGAAGGTGCCGGCCACATAGGCGAGCAGGCTGGGGTAGTAGGCGATGGTCATGGCGAACTGGCACCAGACGGCCAGGAATCCCAGCCGCTTGGACAGGCCCTCGCTGACCCAGCGGTAGATCCCGCCGGGCCAGCCGGAGGCCAGTTCGGCGGAGACCAGGGCGGTGGGCAGCAGGAAGACCACGGCGGGCAGCAGGTAGAGGAAGACCGCCGCCAGTCCGTAAAGGGCCATGGAGGGGGCGGGGCGCAGATTGGCCACCGAGGCGGTGGTCATCAGGGCCAGACCGGCCCAGGAGATGAACCGCGGGCGGGGGTGGGTGTCGGGCGTGCTGATGGAGGGACATTCGTCCCGGGCCTTTTCCTTGAGGGGCATGAGCGGGAGGAGCGTCCTTCGGGCCGAGCGTTTATACGTTTCGCCCCATCATCGGCCCTTGGGCCCGCTCTGCGCACATCCGCTGCGGAGTACGTACGGGGCAGGAACGACCCGGGCCCCCGTCGCGGTGCGACGGGGGCCCGGGCGGGGACGGAAGGCGGATCAGGCGGCCAGCGGCACCTGGGTGCCCGGCGGGACCTGGCCGTAGTGGTCGACGACCTTGTTCAGCTCGCTCTGGTAGTAGACCGAGTGCGTGCCGAAGATAAAGACCAGGAACAGGCCCAGGCCGCCGCTGCAGGTCTGCGGCAGACCGGCCGCCCGCTGGGCGTCGCAGATCCGCTTGCCGGTGTTGTAGTAGGAGACAAACGGCGGGATCAGCAGGTACCAGCCGAACCAGATGGTCAGCATGGAGCCCGCCGGGCTGATCTTGCGGCGGCTGTCGAACTCCGCCATCTCCTTGTGGATCTTGAAGTACCAGACCAGGGAGTAGATCCCCAGGGTGATGATCACCAGGAACCAGACGGCCCACGGGCCGCGCCGCTTCATGGCCAGGCCATAGTGCGCCGGCGCCGGGTAGCCGACCGGGGCGGCGGGTGCCGGGTAGCCGTATCCGGCGGGCATCTGCTGGTACGGATTGGGGCCGGGCTGGCCCCACTGCGGCGGCGTGGTCAACGAGTCTCCTTGGCATGGACCCTGGCGGGTTTTCAGTCATCATGGCCTGATCGCCATGAGCGGTGCGCAAGGTTTTCATAAGATCGGACCCGTATGCCAGCGGGAACCCTCACCCTCCGCCCGTCACGCCTATGGCCCCGCTCACACAAGATCGCGTCAGAGAGACGATTAGACTGGCCTTGTGCCTCAACTTCGTCTCGCCCTGAATCAGGTCGATGCCGGCGTCGGCGACCTCGCCGGGAACGCCGAGTCGATCGTCCGCTGGACCAGGCACTCCGCCGGGCAGGGGGCTCATCTGGCGGTCTTCCCCGAGATGGCGCTGACCGGCTACCCGGTCGAGGACCTGGCGCTGCGCTCGTCCTTTGTCGAGGCCAGCCGCGCCGCGCTGGGCGAACTGGCCGCCCGGCTACGGGACGAGGGCCTGGGCGAACTGCCGGTACTGGTCGGCTATCTCGACCGCAGCGAGGAGGCCGCGTCCCGCCTCGGCCGCCCGGCCGGCTCCCCGCTCAACGCGGCCGCGGTACTGCACCGCGGCAAGGCGGTGCTCACCTTCGCCAAGCACCATCTGCCCAACTACGGGGTTTTCGACGAGTTCCGTTACTTCGTGCCCGGTGACACCCTGCCGGTGCTGCGGGTACACGGCATCGATGTGGCCCTGGCCATCTGCGAGGACCTCTGGCAGGAGGGCGGCCGGGTGCCGGCCACCCGCACCGCCGGGGCCGGGCTGCTGATCTCCGTCAACGCCTCCCCCTATGAGCGGGAGAAGGACGACACCCGCCTGGAACTGGTGCGCAAGCGCGCCCAGGAGGCCGGCTGCACCACCGCCTACCTGGCCATGACCGGCGGCCAGGACGAGCTGGTCTTCGACGGCGACTCCATCGTGGTGGACCGGGACGGCCAAGTCATCGCCCGCGGCGCCCAGTTCACCGAGCAGTGCCTGCTGCTGGACCTGGACCTGCCCGCCGCCCGGCCCGAGGCGCCCTCCGGGGTGGTCGACGACGGACTGCGCATCGACCACCACACCGTCTCGGCCGAGCCGCTGCCCGCCTACGCCCCCGAGTTCCCCGGCGAGCGCGCCGACCACCTCGATGACGACGAGGAGGTCTACACCGCGCTGGTGACCGGCCTGCGGGCGTATGTGGTCAAGAACGGCTTCCGCAGCGTGGTGCTGGGCCTGTCCGGCGGCATCGACTCGGCGCTGGTCGCCGCCCTCGCCTGCGACGCGCTGGGCGCGGAGCATGTGTACGCGGTGGCCATGCCGTCCCGCTACTCCTCCGAGCACTCGGTCGCCGACGCCCGGGAGATGGCCCGGCGGACCGGGCTGCACTTCCGCATCCAGCCGATTGCCCCCATGTTCGACGCCTATATGGGCGAGTTGGGGCTGACCGGCCTGGCCGAGGAGAACCTGCAGTCGCGGCTGCGCGGCACCATGCTGATGGCCATCTCCAACCAGGAGGGGCACATCGTGCTGGCGCCGGGCAACAAGTCCGAGCTGGCCTGCGGGTATTCGACGCTCTACGGCGACTCCGTCGGCGCGTACGGCCCCATCAAGGACGTCTACAAGACCGGCATCTTCCGCCTCGCCCGCTGGCGCAACCGGGCGGCCGAGCGGCGTGGTGAGACCCCGCCCATCCCGGAGAACTCCATCACCAAGCCGCCGAGCGCCGAGCTGCGCCCGGGGCAGGTGGACACGGACTCGCTGCCGGACTACGAGGTGCTGGACCGGATCCTGGAGCTGTATGTCGACCGCGACCAGGGCCTGGCCTCGATTGTGGCGGCCGGCTTCGAGGGGGAGCTGGTGGCTCGGGTGCTGCGGCTGGTGGATACGGCGGAGTACAAGCGGCGCCAGTACCCGCCGGGTACCAAGATCTCGCCCAAGGGCTTCGGCAAGGACCGGCGCCTGCCGATCACCAATCGCTGGCGGGAACGGGGCTGATCGGAGCGGGGCTCGCCCCGGGGCGTCTGCCGGCGACTTCCGCGGTTCGGCCGCGGATCGTGCGTGGAGTCGCGCGGTTCCCCGCGCCCCTGATGGGACCCGGCGGGGTGGGTTACAGCTTTAGGCGGGCCGCGACCGGGAGATGGTCGCTGCCGGTGTCGGGCAGGGTCCAAGCCGCCACCGGCTCCATCCCCCGCACCATGATCTGGTCGATCCGGGCCATCGGGAAGCTCGCCGGCCAGCTGAAGCCGAAGCCGTCCCCCGCCGCCCCCTGCGCGGACCGCAGTTGGGAGGTGACCGGTGCCAACGACCGGTCGTTCATGGTGCCGTTGAGGTCGCCGAGCAGCACCACCCGCTTGCCCCGCTCCCGCGCGATCGCCTCTCCCAGCGCCGCCGCACTGTCATCGCGCTGCCCGGCCGTGAAGCCGGCGTTGAACTTGACGCGCACCGAGGGCAGATGGGCCACATACACCGCCACCTGCCCGCGCGGTGTGTCCACCGTGGCCCGCATCGCCCGGGTCCAGCCCATCTTGATGTCCACCGGACGCACCTCGCTCAGCGGGTACTTGCTCCACAGCCCGACCGTGCCCTGCACCGAGTGGTGCGGATAGGTGCCCGCCAGCGCCCGCTCATAGGTGGGCGCCGCGTCCGGCTTGAGCTCCTCCAGCGCCACCACCTCCGCCCCGGCGGCGGCCACCGCCTTGGCGGTGTGCACGGGGTCGGGGTTGTCCGCGTTGACGTTGTGGCTGATCACCATCAGATTGCCGCCGGTGTGCGACTTGGGCGCCAGCAGCCCGCCGAAGAGATTGAGCCAGACCAGCACCGGCAGCAGCAGCGCCAGCAGCGCACTGGCCGAGCGCCGCAGCACCGCGAGCACCAGCAGCACCGGGATGAACAGCCCCAGCCACGGCAGGAAGGTTTCGGTGAGGCTGCCCAGGTTGCCCACCCGGTTGGGGATCGCCGCATGCATCAGCATCAGCAGCCCCAGCAGCAGCCCCAGCACCCCGATGACCAGGCCCCGGCGCCAGATGCCCGGCCCGCGCCAGCCGCTCAGGAAGCGCCGGAGTGCGGAGCCGGCCGGCTCCGCGACGGCTCCCTTGTGGCCGGTCTCCGCCATGTCCGCCTGTGGCATCCCGTTGTCCTCACCAGGTCGTGCGCCGTCACTTTCCCGACCACCCCGGCAGGGCGGTCGGGAAGGAGGACGGACGGCCGGTGGGGCCGGGTTCCTGGCGGTCGGCCGTACGGGCGTCCTGTGACACAACGGGCACATTCGGACCCGTCAGCCGGCGCCTGTCTGCCGGAGCCCGTCAGCCGGTGCCCTCGCGATCCGGCGGCCCCGCCCCGTACAGCACGGTGTCCACGATCTCCGCGCAGAGCCCCTCCGGCAGCTCCTTCCACTCGTGCAGCACCGAGCGCGAAAGCAGCGGGCTGACCAGCAGATCGGTGAGGAGCTCCAGGTCCGCCCCGGGGCGGATCAGCCCTTCGGCGATGCCCCGCCGCAGTACCTCGCCGAACACCTGACGGCGGGCCTCCAGGATGGTGTCGTGGTACTCCCGCCACACCGCGGGATGCGCCTTGACCTGGGCGAGGACCGTCCGCAGCACGGCGGAGGAGCGCTTGGCCAGCACCCGGCGGCGCATCAGTTCCAGCAGGTGGACCAGGGCGTCCCGGACCGAGCTGCCGGCCGGCGGCGGGTCATAGGCGATGTCCAGGGAGCGCAGTACGTCCAGCATCAGCGCTTCCTTGCCCGGCCAGCGCCGGTAGACGGTGGCCTTGCCGACGCCCGCCTCCCGGGCGATGCGCTCCATGGACAGATCGCCGAGGCCCACGCCCTCTTCCAGCAGCCGCACCACGGTGTCGATCACCGCCGAGTCCACGGCGCCGCTGCGCGGCCGTCCACGCTGCACGGCGGGGGCGGCGGAGACCTGGGTTCCGGTCATCGGCCCGCTCCCGTCTGCTCCTTCTCGCTCTCCGGCCGGGAGGAACCGCCGGACGCGGCGGCGGGGCCGCGGCCGGGCAGGAAGAGCGTCACCACAATGGCACCGAGCACGGCCACCGCGGACGAGCACAGCGCGGTGATGTGCATGGCGTGCAGGAAGGCGTCCTCGGCCGGGCCGACCAGCGCCCGTCCCGCCGGGCCGAGCCGCTGGGCCAGACCCAGGGTGGCCTCCACCGACTCGCCGGCCGCGTGCCGGGCGGACTCGGGCAGACCGGGCACCTGGCCGAGCTTGCCGGAGATGCCGTCCCGGTAGGTGGTGGAGAGCACCGAGCCCAGCACGGCCACCCCCAGCGCACCGCCGACCTGCCGGAAGGTGTTGTTGACCGCGGATCCGGACCCGGCCTTCTCGCGCGGCAGCGACTGCATGATCGAGACGGTGGCCGGCGGCATGATGTGCGCCATCCCCGCGCCCTGCAGGAAGAAGATCACTTCCAGGATCCAGATCGGGGTGTCCTTCTCCAGCAGCAGGAAGCCGGCCATGGTCCCGGCCACCAGCAGCATGCCCCCGGCACACACCGCGCGGGCGCCGAACCGGTCCACCACCAGCCGGGCCCGGGGCGCGAAGCCCATCTGGGCGGCGGCCAGCGGAAGCAGCAGCAGACCGCTCTGCAGCGGGGTGTAGCCGCGCACGCTCTGGGTGTAGAAGACCACGAAGAACGTCACACCCATCAGCGCGAAGAAGACCAGCGCGATGGAGCTCACGGCGGCCGAGAAGGCCGGATTGCGGAAGTAGCGCACATCGATGGCCGGGTGGTCGCTGCGCCGCTCGTGCAGCACGAACAGCAGCAGCACCAGCAGCCCGCCGCCGACCGTGCCGAACACCTCGGGCCGGGTGAAGTCGGCGAGCTGGCCGCCCTTGATGATGCCGTACACCAGCAGCACCAGGCCGACCACGGACAGCAGCACACCCACCGGGTCCAGCCGGCCGGGCCGGGGGTCCTTGGAGTCGGGCACCAGCAGCACCATGGCGATCAGCCCGGCGATCACAATGGGGACATTGACCAGGAAGACCGAGCCCCACCAGAAGCGGGAGAGCAGCACCCCGCCGGTGATCGGGCCGATGGCGATGGCAAGGCCGACCGCGCCGGCCCAGATGCCGATGGCCTTGGGCTGCTCCTCGCGCTCGAAGACATTCATGATGATGGCCAGCGTCGCGGGCATCACAAAGGCGCCGCCCAGGCCCATCACCGCGCGGAAGGTGATCAGTTCGGCGGGCGAGCCGGCCATCGCGGAGAGCACCGAGCCGATGCCGAACACGGTCATGCCGAACAGCAGGACCTTCTTGCGGCCCAGCCGGTCGCCCAGCAGGCCGGCGGTGAAGAGTATTCCGGCGAAGACCAGCGTGTAGGAGTTGATCGCCCACTCCAGCTCGCTCTGGGTGGCCCCCAGTCCGGCGGGTCTGGGCGAGGCGATGGTCTTCATCGCCACATTGAGGATCGAGTTGTCCAGCACCACCACCAGCAGGCTGAACAGCAGCACGGTGAGGATCGCCCACCGCCTGCGGTGGACGGCCTCGGGAACCTGGCGCGACGGGCCGGCCCCGCCGGACCCGACAGGAGAAGTCATGTCATCAGACTAAAGCACTTTCGATACGAGACCGTCTCGTATCGAAAAGTCAGGCGGAGTCTTTGCCCGTGAAGGATCCGGGGCCCTGTCTTCCCCGTCCGCGGCGGCCGTGTCAGCATTGGAACTGATCCGGGGACGCCGTCAGGGCGCCTCGAGACGACATCACAGGAGCCAGTGCAATGACGCATGCCGCGAAGACGCCCGACAGCAGCAAGTCGCTGTACGGCGGGATCACCTCCCGGCGCATCACGGTCCGCGACATCGCCGCCGCCAAGGAGCGCGGCGAGAAGTGGGCCATGCTCACCGCGTACGACGCGATGACCGCCTCCGTCTTCGACCAGGCCGGCATCCCGGTCCTGCTGGTCGGCGACTCGATGGGCAACTGTCACCTCGGCTACGAGTCCACGGTGCCGGTCACCATGGACGAGATCAGCATCCTGTCGGCCGCCGTGGTACGGGGCACCAAGCGCGCCCTGATCGTCGGCGACCTGCCCTTCGGGGCGTACCAGGAGGGCGCCGTCCAGGCGCTGCGCAACGCCACCCGGCTGGTGAAGGAGGCGGGCGTCGGCGCGGTCAAGCTGGAAGGCGGCGAGCGGTCCGCCCACCAGATCGAGCTGCTGGTGCAGGCCGGCATCCCGGTGATGGCGCACATCGGCCTGACCCCGCAGTCGGTCAACGCCTATGGCGGCTACCCGGTGCAGGGCCGGGGCGAGGAGGCGGCCCAGCAACTGCTGCGCGACGCCAAGGCCGTTCAGGACGCCGGCGCCTTCGCCGTGGTGCTGGAGCTGGTGCCGGCCGAGCTGGCCGCCGAGGTCACCCGCATCCTGCACATCCCCACCGTGGGCATCGGCGCCGGCCCCGAGTGCGACGCCCAGGTACTGGTCTGGACCGACATGGCCGGAATGACCCAGGGCCGGCTGCCGCGCTTCGTCAAGCAGTACGCCCAGATACGCGAGGTACTCAGCGGCGCGGCACGGGAGTTCGCCGCGGATGTGGTGGGCGGCGCCTACCCGGCCGAGGAGCACTCCTTCCACTAGGCCGCGTCTCGGGTGCGGGCCGCCCCCGGCCGGCCGGGGGCGGCCCGCACCCCTTGTCGGCGGGCTGTCGGCGGGATGTCGGCGGCTGTCGGCGGGATGTCGGCGCCCCCTGGCAGCCTCATCCGCATGCGACCCCAAGACACCCCGCGAGGCGCCAACGGCGCCGTCCAAGTCCGCGGCCTGGTCAAGCACTACGGCACCACCAAGGCCCTGGACGGCATAGACCTGGACGTCCCCGAAGGCACCGTCCTCGGCGTCCTGGGCCCCAACGGAGCCGGCAAGACCACCCTGGTCCGAGTGCTCTCCACGCTGGTCAGGCCGGACGCCGGCACCGCCCGCGTCGGCGGTTTCGACGTCCTCACCCAGCCCCGGCAGCTGCGCCGGGTGATCGGCCTCACCGGCCAGTACGCCTCGGTCGACGAGAAGCTCTCCGGCACCGAGAACCTGTACCTGATCGGCCGGCTGCTGGACCTGCCCCGCAAGGAGGCCAAGCGCCGCGCCGCCGAGCTGCTGGAGCGCTTCTCGCTCACCGAGGCCGCCAAGCGCCCGGCGATGACCTACTCCGGCGGTATGCGGCGCCGGCTGGACCTGGCCGCCTCCATGATCGGCCGCCCGGCGGTGCTCTATCTCGACGAGCCCACCACCGGCCTGGATCCGCGCACCCGCAACGAGGTGTGGGCCGAGGTGCACCATCTGGTCCGCGAGGGCGCCACCGTGCTGCTCACCACCCAGTACATGGAGGAGGCCGAGCAGCTGGCCGATGAGCTGACCGTCATCGACCGCGGCCGGGTGATCGCCGGTGGCCGGATCGACGAGCTCAAGGCCAAGGTCGGCGGCCGCACCCTGCAGGTCCGGCCGGCGGATCCGGCCGAACTGCCACGGCTGGCCGGGGTGGTGGCCCGGGCGGGGCTGGACGGTGTCTCCGGGGCGACCGTCGACCAGGACGGGGGTCTGGTCAACGTCCCCATCGTCACCGATCAGCAACTGACCGCCGTGGTGGGCCTGCTGGCCGGGAGCGGCTTCGCCCTCGCCTCCATCAGCACCCATCTGCCCAGCCTGGACGAGGTGTTCCTGGCCATCACCGGCCAGAAGACCTCCACCGGCAACGCCGTCCAGGCCGAAGAACTCCAGGAGGTGGCGGTATGAGCGCCGCGACGATCACCGCACCCGTCACCGACGCCCGGCTCGGTCTCCGGGACCACCTTCGGCACATCAGCGCGCTGGCCCGCCGCAACGCGCTGCAGCTCAAGCAGAATCCGGAGGCGATGGTCGATGTCGTCCTGACGCCGGTGATCTTCACCCTGATGTTTGTCTATGTCTTCGGCGGCGCCATGTTCCCGGGCCACCGCGATGACTATGTCAACTATCTGGTGCCCGGCCTGATGGCGATGACCGGGCTGAACATCGCCATGGCGGTGGGCAGCGGCGTCAACGAGGACTTCCAGAAAGGGGTGATGGACCGGTTCCGCACCCTGCCGATAGCCCGGTCCTCGGTCCTGATCGCCAAGATCGTGGTGGAGGTCGGCCGGATGCTGGTGGCGGTGGCCATCCAGCTCGGCATGGGCTTCGCGCTGGGCCTGGAGATCAAGACCTCGGTGGGCGAACTGCTGGCCGCGGTCGCTCTGAGTGTGCTCTTCGGCGCCTCTCTGATGTGGATCTTCGTGCTGCTGGGTCTGACCGCCAAGTCGGCACAGGCCGTGCAGGGAATGGGGATGATGATCATGATTCCGCTGCAGTTCGCCAGCTCCATCTTCGCCCCCACCAAGTCCATGCCCGGGTGGCTGCGGGGCTTTACCGAGTACAACCCGCTGGCCAATCTGGCCGATGCCGCCCGCAGCCTGATCAACGGCGGCCCGGTGGCCCACTCGGTGTGGATGACCCTGGCCTGGTCGGTGGGGCTGACCGTGGTGGTGGCACCGCTGGCGGTGGCCAAGTTCCGCCGGCGGGCCTGAGGTTGGCGGGCATCCGGTCAGATGAGGGCGGTGGCCTCCTCCAGGGAGAGGCGGCCGCCCTCGGCGTACACCCGCCGGTATGTCTCCTCGCCCAGCGCCGCCCGCGCCGTTGTCTCGACCCGCAGCATGATCTCCCGTTCCAGGGACTGCTGCTGGGGGCCGTCGGCCCGCAGCACCTCGACCGCCCCCAGCAGCCGGGCGGCGGTCAGCGCGTGCTCCTCGCCGTCCAGCGCGGAGTGGGCGAACGCGGCGTGCATCAGCTGCACCACCGGCAGCTTGACCGCGACAAAGGCCGACATCGGGTCGTCGAGCAGTTCCAATGCCTGCCGCACCCTGGGCAGCGCGTCCATGGGACGCCCCTCCAGCACGTCCAGCCAGGACAGCAGGCCCATCATCAGGCCCTGGAACAGCCGGATGGCCCGGTGCCGGAACTCCCCGAGCAGTTCCTCGAGGAGCTGCCGGGCCTCCACGAGCCGCCCGGACCGGGCGACTCTGACACCGAGGGTGAGCCGGATGAGGAAGTCCACATCCGGAACGCCTCCTTCGGCCTCATTCATCGACTCGCGCAGCATCCGCTCGTTCTCGGCGCCGTCGATGGCCCCCGCTTCCATCAGCATCTCGGCCAGCCGGGAGCGCATCAGCGCCACCTGGGTCGTGGCACCCACCGCACGGGCGCTGTCCATGGCCGCCCGGTAGTCCTCGGCGGCGGCCAGGAACTCCCCGCGACGCTCCCGGTTTTCGCCACGTCCGGCCAGCGCCTCGGCCACTCCCCAGGCGTCCCCGGTGCGCCGGAAGATCTCCAGGCCCTCGTCCGCGTCCAGCCGGGCCTGCTCGGCCCGCCCGGGCCACTCATTGCCCACCTTGGCCCGCTGCAGGAGATGGAAGGCCAGCTCCCACTCGTAGCCCAGCTCCCGGCACTGCCGCACGGCCAGGTCCAGATCGTCGAACAGCCCGGTGAAGTCGCCGGTGAGCAGCCGGGCGTAGATCCACAGCATGCCGGGCGTGCGAAGGGTCTGCGGCGGCAGGTGCCGGTACGCCTCGATCACGGCCCGCAGCCGGGCCTGCATCTCGGGGGCGTTGAACACCTGCATATCGGATTCGGCCGTGGCCACGGCGATCAGCCGCACCTGCCGCCGGGCCTCCTGGAGGAGTTCCGGCCGCATCGGCGGCGGGGCGTCGATGCACCGCTCGGTGAGCGCCGGGGCCGGCTCCACCGGCCCCTGGAACGGATCGGGTCCCAGCGCGGCCACCGCGTTGGACCAGGTCCGGCCGTCGGTCAGCCGGGCGCGCAGGTGCCAGAACCAGTTGAGGGAGATGACCAGGCACAGCCCCTCCTGCTCGTCCTGCGCCGCCACCGCGTGCCGCAGCGCGGCCCGCATGTTGTCCTGCTCCCGCTCCAGCCGGTCCAGCCAGTGCCGTTGCCGCGGCCCGCGCAGCAAGGGGTCGGCGGTACGGGCCAGTTCGCGGTAGTACACCAGGTGCCGGCGCTCCACCCCGGCGCGCTCGCCCGCCTCGGCCAGCCGCTCCCCCGCGTACTCGCCGACCGTCTCCAGCAGCCGGTAGCGCATCTCGCCCTGGTCGTCCGGCGCGGCGACCACCAGGGACTTGTCCACCAACGAGCCGACCATGACGGCCACTTCGCCCGGTCCGGCGCCGTCGTCGGCGCACACCGCCTCGGCCGCCGCCAGGTCGCAGCCGCCGGAGAACACCGACAGCCTGCGCAGCACGGCGCGTTCGGGCTCGTCCAGCAGGTCCCAGGACCAGTCGACCACCGCGCGCAGGGTCTGCTGGCGGGGCAGCACGGTGCGGCTGCCGGAGGTCAGCAGCCTGAAGCGGTCGTCCAGGCGGTCGGCCAGGCCGCGCGGGGTGAGCATCCGCAGCCGGGCGGCGGCCAGTTCGATGGCCAGCGGCAGTCCGTCCAGGCGGCGGCAGATCTCGGCACAGGCCTCCGGGTCGTCCTCGACACGGAAGCCGGGGCGGGCCGTGGCGCCCCGGTCGGCGAGCAGCCGCAGCGCCACCGGGTCCGGCAGTGGCTCCACCGGCCGTACCAACTCGCCCGGTACGGCCAGGGGTTCGCGACTGGTGGCGAGCACGGTGACGCCGGGGCAGTGCGCCAGCAGCGTCTCGGTCAGGTGGGCGACGGCGGCCACCAAGTGCTCACAGTTGTCCAGGACCAGCAGCATCCGGCGCTGGGCGCAGTGTTCGGCGAGCCGGGCCACCGGGTCATGGGCGGTGGTGTCGGCCGCCGCCCGCAGCCCTTCGGCGGTGCCGCGCACCACGGTCTCGCGGGCGCCGAGCGCGGTGAGGACCGCCTCGGCCACGGTGTCCTCGTCCTCCAGCGGCGCCAGTTCGGCGAACCAGACACCGTCCGGCCAGGCGTCGGCGGCGGCCTCGGCGGCCTCCTGGGACAGCCGGGTCTTGCCGGCGCCGCCCGGCCCCAGCAGGGTGACCAGCCGGTGCCCGGCCAGATCGGCCCGGATGCTGGCCAGTTCCCGCTCCCGCCCTACGAAGGAGGTCAGCCGGGCCCGCAGATTGCCCCGCCGGGGGCGGGGCGGGGCGGCTCCGGCGGCCGCCCCGTGCTCCGCCGGCGGCCGTCCGGCGCTCTCCGGTCCGCCGGACGGCCGGTCCATGCCGGGCGATCGGTCCCTGCCGGACGGCCGGGGCTCCTCCGGTACCGGCCCGGGCACCGTGCCCGCTCCGGCGGCCGCGGAGACGGCAGGGCCGGCGGCCCCGCATGCCCCGGTGCCACCGGTGTCCCCGTACGGCCCGGCGGCGCCGGGCCCGACAGCCCGGTCCGTCCCGGCGGGCCCGGCAACGGCGGACCCGTACGGCCCACCCGCCCTATTCGCCCCGGCGGCCCCGGCGGCCCCGGCGGCCCCGGCGGCCCCGGCGGCCCCGGCGGCCCCGGCGGCCCCGGCGGCCCCGGCGGCAGCAGACCCCGCCCCCCGCACATCCCGCAACCGCTCCGGCGGCGCCAGCAACTCCGCGTGCAGCGCCCGGAGTTCCGGCCCCGGGTCGGCGCCCAGGCGCTCGGCCAGCGCGGTACGCAACTGCTCATAGGCGGCCAGGGCCTCCGCCTGGCGGCCGGCCGCGCGCAGGGCCCGTAGCCGCAGCGCCTGGAGCGGCTCGTCCAGGGGCCGGTCCAGGCACAGTTCCACCAGTTCGGGCAGGGCGCTCTCGGCCCGGCCCAGGGCGACGACGGCGGCCAGCCGGTCGCGGCGGGCGTCCAGCCGGCGGGCCGCCAGCCGGGCGGCCTCCGCCTGATGGCCGGGCAGGTCGGCCAGGGCGGGGCCGCGCCACAGGGCCAGCGCGTCCTCCAGCAGCACCACCGCCTTGCCCGGGTCGCCGTCGGCCAGGGCCAGGGCGCCCTCCTCGGCCAGCCGCTGGAAGCGGTGCATATCCACCTGGTCCGGTTCGGCGCACAGCCGGTAGCCGCCGGCCACCGACTCCACCGCCTGCCGGCCGATCGCCCGGCGCAGCCGTCCCACCAGCGCCTGCAGCGCCCCGGCCGCGTCCGCCGGCGGTTCGGCACCCCAGACGGCGTCGGCCAGCGCCCCGGTGGTGCGGGTGCGGCCCGGGTGCAGGGCGAGGGCGCCCAGCAGGGCGCGCAGCCGGGCACCGCCGAGGGCCACCGGCTGGCCGTCGGAGGCATGGACCTGGGTGGTGCCGAGGATGCCATAACGCATCGGCCCATTCTCCCCTGCCATTACGCCATTCGTACCGCGCCCAGGTACCGTCGCCCGGAACCGTCCGTACGCCCGGAATCTCCCCGGCGCCCACCCCAGGAGCACTCAGATGGCATTCGACGCGACCCGCGGCGAGCGGCGCGTAAGTCCCGTCTTTCTCGCCCTCGTCGCCATCATGGCGGTCTCCCTGTGGGCGATCTGGACGGACTTCTCGGCCAGCCCCGGATTCGCGGTCTTCCTCTTCGTGGTCTCGGCCTGGGTGGTCTCGCTCTGTCTGCATGAGTACGCGCACGCGCGCACCGCGCTGCACAGCGGGGACATCTCGATAGGGGCCAAGGGCTACCTCACCCTCAACCCGCTCGCCTACACCCATGCCCTGCTGAGCGTCGTGCTGCCGGTGGTCTTCGTGATCATGGGCGGGATCGGTCTGCCGGGCGGCGCGGTCTTCATCGAGCGGCACCGCATCCGGGGCCGCTGGCGGCACAGCCTGATCTCGGCGGCGGGCCCGCTGACCAATGTCCTGTTCGCGGCGGTGTGCACCGCGCCGTTCTGGCTGCACGCGATGGACGGGGTGCCGGACCACGTCCGCTACGCACTGGCCTTCCTGGCGCTGCTCCAGGTCTCCGCGGCCATCCTCAACCTGCTGCCGGTGCCGGGCCTGGACGGCTACGGGATCGTCGAGCCCTGGCTGTCGTACGGGGTGCGCCGGCAGATCGAGCCCTTCGCGCCCTTCGGCCTGCTGGCGGTGTTCGGCTTCCTGTGGATCCCCGAGGTCAACAACGCCTTCTTCGACCTGATCGACTCGGTGCTGCGGGTGCTGGGGGTCAGCGACTGGGACGCCTACTGGGGCCAGCGGCTGTTCCGCTTCTGGCAGGGCACCCCGGAGATCCCGGACCTCGGCGGCTACCTGATCACTCGCTGACGGCGGCCCGCTCCATCCGCGCCTTGCGCACGTAGTACCAGGTCATGTTGGAGGAGACGCCCACCAGCAGTACCCAGACCACACCCAGCCAGCTGCCGCGTACGAAGGAGACGACGGCCGCCGCGGTCGCGAGGACACAGACGGCGAGGGCGTAGCGGGCGAGGCGGGGCATGGGGGGCGGCTCCTGTCGGCAGCGCGGTCGCGTACTGAACCCGGCCATTGTCCCCCATGCCCCGTTTGCGCGGCCGCCCGGTGGGGTGAACCGTCAGGGCTCAGACGTCGGTGACGCGCAGCCCGGCGTGCGCCTTGTAGCGGCGGTTCACCGAGATCAGGTTGGCCACCAGCGACTCCACCTGGTGGGCGTTGCGCAGCCGGCCGGCGAAGACGCCCCGCATCCCGGGGATGCGGGCGGCCAGCGCCTGCACCAGGTCGGTGTCCGCCCGCTTCTCGCCGAGCACCATCACATCGGTGTCGATCTCGGCGATCTCCGGGTCGGAGAGCAGCACCGCGGACAGGTGGTGGAAGGCGGCGGTCACCCGGGATTCCGGCAGCAGCGCGGCGGCCTGCTCGGCGGCGCTGCCCTCGGCCGGCTTCAGGGCGTAGGCGCCCTGCTTGTCAAAGCCCAGCGGGTTGACGCAGTCGATCACCAGCTTCCCGGCCAGTTCCTCGCGCAGCGCCTCCAGGGTCTTGGCATGCCCGTCCCAGGGCACCGCGACAATCACCACATCGCTGCGCCGGGCGCACTCGGCGTTGTCCGCGCCCTCGATGCCCAGGCCCAGTTCGGCGGCGGCGGCCTCGGCCCGCTCGGCCGCCCGGGAGCCGATGATCACCCGCTGGCCGGCCTTGGCCAGCCGGTAGGCCAGGCCGCGTCCCTGGTCACCGGTGCCACCGAGGACTCCGACCACCAGGCCGGAAACATCCGGAAGGTCCCAAGGGTCCTTTGCCGCGGGCTTTGTTGTGTCAGCAGAAGCAGTCATGACAGCGATACTGTCACGCCCGCCCCGGCCCCGGCCCGGCCCCTGTCGAGCGAGCTGGGTCCCTAACGAGTGAGCCGGCCCCTTCCCCGCTCCCCGACTGCGCCGGGCGCGCCAGGATGGGGGCGTGGACGCCGTACGGGTCGCGCTGCTGCGCGAAGTGCTCGCCGGAACCGAGTGGTTGCAGGCCACCCGCCGCTTCGCCGGGGCGCTGCGCAAGTCCGTGGGGACGCGGGACGGGGGCCTGCTGCTGCTCGGCACGGCGGAGTACGAGCCCTGGCATCTGGCCGCGCACCTGGACGAGGAGGCGGCCCGCTCCGGGCTGCCGGAGCTGTCCCCCACCCTGGTGCGCCACCGGGTGCCGCCCGCCGTCCCGGCCCATCTGTCGGTCGGCCTGGGCCGACTGCGGGCGGCGGGGCGCGGCGAGACCCTGCTGGTGGTGCTGGCGCGGACCGGTGCGGAGCCCGGCGCGGAGCTGCTGGAGCGGGTGCAGGATGTACGGCGCGGCGGGGCGACGGTACTGGCGCTGGACGGCGCGCCGGAGGGCGTGCACCAGGAGATGCGCGCCCTGGCGCATGACGCGCTGTCCGTACCGCCGTCCGCCGAGCCGGACTTCTCCCTGGTGCAGCATCTGCTGAGCGCCACGGCGGGCGAACCGGCGCCGTCCGGCCGGCGCTTCCGCGACCAACTGGCCAGACTCGCCGAGGAGTTGACGGCCGCGCCGCCCAACCGCTGGTGAGGCGGGGCGAAAACCGTTTGCCGCCCCGCCCGGCGAACGCCGAGCATGATGCCCCGTGACCGAGCACCATCCCCGTTCTCCCACGGCACGGCTGCGCGCCCTGCTCCCCGACCTCACCCCCTGGCACTCCTCGGCGGACTTCCGCCGGATGTGGCTGGCCGGGCTGATCACCGTCTTCGGCAGCTTCCTCACCCTGGTGGCATTGCCGGTGCAGCTGAAGGAGCTGACCGGCTCCACGCTGGCGGTGGGCGCGATCGGCGCGGTGGAACTGGTGCCGCTGATCGTCTTCGGGCTCTACGGCGGGGCGCTGGCGGACGCGCTGGACCGCCGCCGGCTGATCCTGTGGACCGAGGCGGGCCTGGGCCTGCTCAGCGCCCTCCTGCTGGCCAACTCGCTGCTGCCGCATCCCATGATCTGGCCGCTCTATCTGGTGGCCGCCCTGGCCAGCGCGCTCAACGGGCTCCAGCGCCCGGCCCTGCACGCGCTGGTGCCGCGCATCGTGGCCCATGAGCAACTGCCCGCGGCGACCGCCCTGAACACCATCCGCTGGCAGCTGGGCGCGGTCGCCGCACCCTCCCTGGCCGGCGTGATCATGGCCTACTGCGGCCTGCGGGTGTCCTATGGGCTGGATGTGCTCAGCTATGCCGTCTCCTTCGCCCTTCTCCTGGGCCTCGCCCCCTCGCCCGCGTCCCGGGACGCCGCCCGGCCCTCGCTGCGCGGCATCGTGGCAGGCGCCCGTTACGCCTGGGGACGCAAGGAACTGCTGGGCACCTATGCGGTGGACCTGACCGCCATGCTGTTCGCCTTCCCCAACGCGGTCTTCCCCTTCCTCGCCGACGATCTGGGCGCGCCCTGGGCGCTGGGCATGATGTACGCCGCCGGGGCGGCCGGTTCGCTGGCCGTCAGCGCGACCAGCGGCTGGATCACCCGGGTGCACCGGCACGGCCGGATGGTCGCGGGCGCGGCGGCCTGCTGGGGTCTGGCGATGGCCGCGGCGGGCTGGGTGGGCGAGATCTGGCTGGTGCTGCTCCTGCTGGCGGTGGCGGGCGGCTGTGACACGGTCAGCGGGCTGTTCCGCTCGGCGATGTGGGACCAGAGCATTCCGGATGAGCTGCGGGGCCGTCTGGCCGGGATCGAGCTGCTGTCCTACTCGGTCGGACCGCAGCTGGGGCAGGTGCGGGCCGGTGCGATGGCCTCTGTCACGGGGGTCCGGATGGCCGTCTGGGCGGGCGGACTGGCCTGTGTGGCCTCGGTGGGCCTGCTGGCCCTGGCCCTGCCGAGGCTTCTCTCCTACGACCAGCGCACGGACGAGCACGCCCAGCGGGTCCGTCTGGCCCGCGCGGCATAGCCTCACGGCTGCCGGACCACCGCCCGCCGGGCGGCACCCGGCGAGGAAACCCCGGCCGCGGCCGCGCCTGCCCGGGGCTCCGCCCCGGGCGGACCAGGCGGGTGCGTGGCCGGGGCGCGTGGCCGGCCGCGGGCCCTGTGTGCCCACCCCGTTCCGGCGGGGCGGGCGCGAAGTGGTCACCCCGCACCGGCGGAGACCCCGGCCGGCGGACCCGAGGAGTCAGTCGTCCTTCCAGCGAGGATCCTCGCGCCAGGACTCATTCCGTTCCCGTGCCGTCTCCATCGCGTGGGATGCCTCCTCCCGCGTGCCGTACGGCCCCATCCGGTCCGCCGCCCGGCACTGCGGCCCCTCCTCGACCACGCGGTGCTTCAGGCAGTAGTACCACTCACCCGGCTTCCCGGCCGGGCGCCGCTTGAACAGGGCCATCGCGCCCTCCTCTCCTCACCGACTGCTCACCCACATGCTCCCCGAGAGCCGCTGACTACACTCGCTGACATGTCTGGCCAGTCACTTCTCGCCCCCGGGAGACTCTCTCCCACCCGCCCCGTCCCCGCCTCCATCCCCCGGCCCGAGTACGTCGGCAAGCCGGCCCCGGCGCCGTACGCCGGTCCCGAGGTGCAGGACACCGAGACGATCGAGCGCATGCGGATCGCGGGCCGTATCGCCGCGCAGGCCATGGCGGAGGCGGCCAAGCACATCGCCCCGGGTGTGACCACGGATGAACTCGACCGGGTCGCCCATGAGTTCATGTGCGACCACGGCGCCTACCCGTCCACCCTCGGCTACCGCGGCTTCCCCAAGTCGCTGTGTTCCTCGGTCAACGAGGTGATCTGCCACGGCATCCCGGACTCGACCGTGCTGCGCGACGGCGACATCGTCAATCTGGATGTGACCGCCTACATCGGCGGCGTGCACGGCGACAACAACGCCACCTATCTGTGCGGCGAGGTGGACGAGGAGTCGCGGCTGCTGGTGGAGCGGACCCAGGAGGCGCTCAACCGGGCCATCAAGGCCGTCAAGCCGGGCCGCCGTATCAACATCATCGGCCGGGTCATCGAGTCCTACGCCAAGCGCTTCGGCTATGGCGTGGTACGGGACTTCACCGGCCATGGCATCAACTCCTCCTTCCACTCCGGCCTGATCGTGCCGCACTACGACAGCCCGCACCACGACACCCTGATCCAGCCCGGAATGACCTTCACCATCGAGCCGATGCTGACCCTGGGCACCCATGAGTACGACATGTGGGAGGACGGCTGGACCGTGGTCACCAAGGACCGCAGGCGGACCGCGCAGTTCGAGCACACCCTGGTGGTCACCGAGACGGGGGCGGACATCCTGACCCTGCCGTGACGGACCTCACGGCGGTAAGGTTTTCCCGACAGCACGTCGGGAAACATCTGGCTTAGGTAACCCTAATCTTCCGCCCTTCGTTTGGTCACCGGAGGTCCGCCTTGGACTCGCCCGCCGCGACACCGTTCTCCACGCTCATCCGCACCGCCTCGCACCAGCAGCACACGGAGGCCGAGAACTCGTCGTTCATGAGCCACCTGCTCGGCGGGCGGCTCGGGGTCGCCGCCTACCGTGGCTACACCGAGCAACTCTGGTTTGTCTACCGGGCGTTGGAGTCCTCCTCGGCGGCGCTGGCCGGTGACCCGGTGGCGGGCCCGTTCATCCGTCCCGAGCTGGCCCGCACCGCCCAGCTGGAGCGCGACCTGGCCCACCTGGGCGGCCCGGGCTGGCATACCGGCCTGCGCCCGCTGCCCGCCACCGCCGCCTACGCGGCCCGTATCGAGGACTGCGCCCGCGCCTGGCCGGCCGGCTATATCGCCCACCACTACACCCGCTACCTGGGCGACCTCTCCGGCGGCCAGGTCATCCGGGGCACCGCCGAGAAGACCTGGGGCTTCGCCCGCAAGGGAGACGGCGTGCGCTTCTATGTCTTCGAGGACATAGGGAACCCGGCCGAGTTCAAGCGCCACTACCGCTCGCTGCTGGACGCGCTGCCCCTGGACGACCTGGAGAAACAGCAGGTCATCGACGAGTGCAAGCGCGCCTTCGCGCTCAACACGGCGGTCTTCCGGCAGCTCGGCGAGGCCTTCCCGCTCAGCGCGTAGCGGTGGCGGCGGCCCGGCGCACCCGGCCGCCCACCTCGATGGTGCCGTCCGGCAGGGGACGGGTCAGCAGCTGGGAGCCGGCGCCCTGGCGGATGTCCAGGGCGCGGCCCAGCTCCCCGGTGAGCAGCAGGGCGGCCGCGCCGGTGGCCTCGTCCTCCGTGATTCCGTCGCCACGGCGCGGGAAGGCCCGTGCCCGGACCCGGCCCGCTTCCTCGTCCGCCCAGGCCCAGGCGTACAGCCAGCCCTCGCCCGGCGGCGGCGCGGGCAGCGCGTCCACCTCCGCCGGGGAGGCGTACCGCTCGGTACGGCGTCCGGTCACCCACTCCGGGCGGGCGGTGATCCACACCAGCTCGCCCTCCCGGCGCACCGGCACCTGCCCGGCGGGCGGGCGCAGCACCTCGGTGTCACCGCCCAGCAGCCAGGCCACGCCGATCAGCGGGTGCCCGGCGAACGGCAGCCGGGTACTGGGGGTGTAGATGTCGACGGCCCCGCGCTCGGCGTCGTCCACGAACACCGTCTCGCTGTAACCGAGTTGGGCGGCCAGCGCCTGCCGCCCGGCGGAATCCGGCACGGCGGCGCCGTCGGCGACCACCCCCAGGGCATTGCCGCCCCGGCCGTCCGGGCCGCAGAAGACATGGACTATGCGCACATCGGTCATCCGGCAATCCTCTCGTAGCGGGCGCCTCCGATGGCCGGTGCCAGGGCCGCCCGACAACGCCGCAACCAGCAACGGGGCACGGTATCCCGGCCGGACGGCAGCCCGGCCACGGCGGTGACCGGCGGAGCGCGGCCACGCCCCGGCCCGCTGCCACGGACCGGGGCGCAACCTCTATTGATCACACGTCAGTTGACGGTGACCGTGGCCTTCCACTGCTGCAGCAGGTGGGAACAGAAGTGGCCGGGGTCCGGCACACAGCCCTTGACGGACGTGATGTCCGTGGTGCCGGTGGCGTTGGCCTGGAAGGTGGCCGTCACACTGCCGCCGCCCAGCGACGCCGAGTTGGTCAGGGTCAGCACATCGCTGCTGCTCGCCGTGGGCGTGCTCCAGGTCCAGGTCATCCCGTTGCCAGTGGAACCGGTCAGCTGAACCGTGACGGTGTCCCCGGCGTGCACCGAGACAGCGGTGCCGTTGTCGGTGTCCGACAGCGTGATGGCGCCGGCGGTGGTGTCCGCGTAGGACGCGGGGGCGGCGAGGGCAACCCCGGTGAGGGCCATGCCTACGGCGAAGGGAACGGCCAGAGCCTTGACTCGCATCATCATCACCTCGAGATATCGAGCGAATGGAAACGACAATCGTCTACACGTTCGACGTTGCGATCGGCACCCACGTTGTCCGATAGTCGAACCTATTTCGCCAACTACCGGAGGTGAGTCATCAGTTGGGGCAATCGGGAGCGACCTGTGGTGAACCCCGCGCTCCGCTATCACTTGCGGCTCGGCACCGGACGGCCGGCCGGTCGCGAACACCCGGGAAAGACCCCGTCCGCGGCTTTCTCCGGACCGGGGATCCAAGACGGTGACTCAATCAACTCGCCCCATGGATGACCGAGAGCGATCGGCCCACCAAATCGGGCGGAAGTACCCAAGGCCGGACGGATAACTCCGCGCGGTGCGACGGTCCCCCATATGGAGCAGCAGGCCGGGCGGCCGCGAGTGGCGGGTGACAACACTGAGCAGGTCATGCGTTCGACGGCAGGAGGAGGGAACTCCCATGCGAATACGTCAGGTATCCCGCGTACTGGTGCCGCCGGCCCTTCTGCTCGCCGTGTCCGGCCTGGGCGCCGCATCGGCCACGGCGGCGCCCAGGGCGCCTCAGCCCGTCACCGATGTGGAGTGCATAGAGGCGGGCGGACAGCCGAAGAACGTCTCCTTCGGCTGGGACACCTACACCATCTGCTCCGGCGGCGCCTTCGACGGCAAGGTCATCGCTGACGATGACGACGACTGGTGGTCGCTGCCCTGAGGACACAACCTCCGTACACCGCCGGGCCGTTCAGCAGCCACCCACCGTAAAGCGGTCGAAAGCCTGGTAGAGGTCCTGGTCTTCGGGCAGCGAACCGTCGACGGAGGGCCCGGCGGCGGTGGCCAGCAGGGTGGTGAGCCGGGCCAGGGCCGGGTGGCGGGCCCCGGCCGCCGAGTGCACGGCGAGGGCGTCGGCCAGGAAGGGGGCCTGGGCCACATCGGCCGGCGGCCGGCCACCGGTGAGGTGGACGGTGCGCGGCCGGCCGGCGATACCGCTGAGGGAACTGTTGACGGCGAGGGCGGCGAGGCAGTCGGCCAGCGGATGACCCGCCGGACAGACCGGGGCCTCGATATGGTCCACGGCGTAGTGCGGCACGGTGCGCACACCGGCGACCAGCCACCGCCGTACGGCCGGTGCCAGGTCCGGCCATGCGGCGGCGGGCGGCAGCCCGGTGAGCGCGGCCGCGGCTCGCGCTTCGGCCTCCGCCAGGCGGCCGGCCGGCACGGCGAGCGAGGTGAGGCCGAGCACCGGGGCGGCGGGCCGCTCGGTGACGGCCAGGAAGACGGCGTAGTGGGTCATGCTCCCGCTCTGGACGACCGCGCGACGGCTACTTGTGGATGCAGATCTCGCCTTGGCTGTGGTTGGTCAGCGTAGTGGTGTGCGCATGGCCATCGGCGGTGATGGTGAACGTGGCATTGGCCGAGTACTTGTGGCACTGCCCCTTCGGCGGCGGCCAGTTGGCCACCACCCGCGCCTTGAACTTATTGCTGCCGGAACCGGTGTTGTGCGCGACCTGGTGGCCCTCCCGGAAGAGAGTGACCGATATCGAGTAGTGGGGCATCTTCTTCTTACAGCCCTTGAGGTCCGCGTGCACATTGATGACGTCCGGGTTGGTGTGCGATTCATGCGGTGAGTCCAGCGCGGCATCACAACTGTCCCACAGGGCCCGGATGTTGGCGGGCGCGGCGGGGCTCTGGGGCTGGGCCAGGGCCTGCGCCTGGAACGGGGCGCTCAGACCGACGGCAATGATCGCGGCACCGAGGAGTCGCGTTCGCATGGAGTGCTCTCCTGTGGTCGGGGAACATCAGCGGCGCCCACGCTATGCGCCGGGCGCGACACCCCGACACCGGCTATCCGGCCAGTTGCCGCCGCAGGCCGCGGCGCCCACCGTCGGCCCGGTCCGCGGGCGATGAAGCCGGACGACCTGCGCCCGGCCGCAGGTCGTCGTGTGGGCCGGGTACCTGGTACCCACGCCGGCGGTGTTCTTCGCCCCGGGTAGGGTTGCCCGGAATTCCGCGGCACCCAAGGAGGCCACCCCCGATGCGACGTCGGCCGCGCCCAAGACTGTTTCCGTGGCTGGTGGTGCTGACCGTGCCGCCGCTGCTGGTGGCGACCGGCTGTGTGACGGTGCACGGGGAGCGGGCGATCATCCCATCGCTCACCAGGGATGAGGCCCCCAAGGTCCTGCGGGAGTTCACCGAGGGCTATACCCGCGCCTACCGCACCCTCGACCCGGCCCAGGTGGACCGGGTCGAGACCGGTGCGCTGGCGGAGATAGGCAAGGCCGACCTGACGGCCCAGCGCGCGCTGACTCCCCAGGGCAATCCCGGCTATCCGGCACTGGTGCTGGACGACGCCCGCTTCACCGTGCCGCAGATGGCCGGGTGGCCCAAGTTCTTCCTGGCCGACACCCGCAGCAACCGGGACGGCAACCGCTGGCTGGTGGTCTTCACCCGTAATGGGCCCAAGGACCCCTGGAAGGCGGCCTATCTGTCGCTGATGCCCAAGGAGCGGGTGCCCGGCTTCGCCCTGGACAAGGACGGCTACGCCCTGCCGGTGCCGGTGAAGCCGGGCGCCGCCGCCGGGCTGGCGGTGGACCCGTCGGCGGTCAGCGGCGCGTACACCCGCTTCCTGGGCACCGGCGGCGGGGAGGTGTTCGCCCCCAGCGGGGCCACCACCCAACTGCGGGCGGACCGCGCCAAGTTCGCCCGTACTCCCAGCTTCTGGACCGAGTATCTGGACACCCCGGACGGGGCCCCCGGCCTCCCGCCCTTCGCGCTGCGCACCAAGGACGGCGGGGCGCTGGTGTTCTTCACCGCGCACCACCGCGAGAAGCGCACCATGGCCAAGGGCCTGCGCCCGGCCGTCACCGACCCGCGCACCAAGGCGCTGCTGTCCGGGGAGCTGAACACCTCGGTGACCTACACCCGGGTCTCGGAGTCGGCGGTGACCGTGCCCGCCAGGCCGGCCGGCGGGCGGGTCACCTTCCTCAACCGCATCGAGTCGCTGACCGCGGCCAAGGGCGGCTGACGCCGGTCAGCACCGGTAGAGGGTGTCGGGCCCATGCGGGTCGCCGCCGTAGGACGCGGCCGGCACCCGGGTGCAGGAGGAGCGGACCCAGTCGGTGATCCCGGTGACGGGTGTGGCGCCGCCGCCCCCGCCCCCACCAAGCATGGCGCCGAAGCCGCGCTCGGTGCCCACCAGGACGTAGGACACCTTGCCCGAACTCACCAGCTGCCGGAATCCGGCCTCGGTGGGGAACGGCGCCCGGCCGCTGAATCCGCCGATCGGCAGCACATCGGCGCCGGTGGCCAGGATGTAGGGCGATGCCTGGCTCCAGCCGGTGGTGGCGAAGAGGTACTCGGCCCTGCCCCGGTGGGCGGTGGTGTAGTCCAGCAGCCCGCGCTGCTCGGCGGTGAGCCGGCCGTCGCCCTGGCCGAAGCCGCCCCGGCCGCCGGGCCCGCCGAAGCCGCCGCCCTTGGCGAAGTCCCCGCTGCCGCCGGGCGCGCCGCCCCACGGCATCCGGCCCTGCTTCCCGGCGCCGCGGTGCCCGCCCGGTCCGCCCGTTCCGGAGGGGCCGACGGCGCCCATGCCGGAGCTGCCGTAGCGGGGGTTGAAGACCTGCACCGCCCAGGCGCTGGGCGCGATCAGCACTGCGGCCAGCGAGGCGGCCAGGCCGGTGAGGGCCAGCCGCCGCCCGCCACCGGTGCGGGCGATCACCAGCACCACCACGGCGGCCGCGCCCAGCACCGCCACGGTGGGCGCCAGCCAGGGCAGGAAGCCGGGGAACCGCCCGGCCAGATAGGTGCCCCAGGCGGCGGTGGCCGCCACCGCGCCGGGCAGCGCCCAGGCGCGGCGGCTGCCGCCGGCCCGGAAGGACCGCCACATCAGGGTGAGGCCGCCGCCGGCCAGCGCGGCCAGCGGTACCGCTATCACGCCCATGTAGTAGGTGTGGCCGCCCACGCTGCCGGCGCTGAAGGCCAGGAAGTACACGGCCAGCCAGGTGCCCCAGAGCAGGAAGCCGGCCCGGGCGCGGTCGGTGCGCGGCCGGCCCCGGCGCCACAGCAGCCCGCAGACCACCGAGACGGCGCCCAGCGGGTAGAGCCAGCCGGTCTGCGCGGCCAGCGCCGGGCCGAACATCTTCCCCCAGCCGTCCTCACCCCGGCCGCCGGGACCGCCCGGGCCACCCGGGGCCCGGGCGGCCGGGGCCTGACCGTCGGCCTGCTGTCCATCAGCCTGCTGACCGGTCCGCCCGTGAACGGCCTGCCCATGAGCCGTCTGCCCATGAGCCGTCTGGCCCTGACCGGCCGGCCGCCGGCCGTACGACCCGTCGGCGGTGGGCGGCGTGGCACGGTCCCCGCCCGGCGCGGCGGACGGCTGGTGGTGTCCGCCCCCGCCCTGGGTGGCGCTGACGCTGCCGGTGGACGCGGCGCTGATGCCCAGCGAGGAGAAGCGGTTGAGGAAGTTGTAGCCCACCACCATGCTGACCGCGGAGTTGTTGGTGGTGCCGTCCACATAGGGCCGGTCCTTGGCCGGGGTCAGGGTGACGGCCGCCGTCCAGGACGCCGAGACCGCCAGCACCACCGCGGCCGCCGCACCCAGGTGGGCCAGCCGTCTGCGCCGTCCGATGGGCGCCGAGACCAGATACACCAGGGCCAGCGCCGGCAGCACGGCCCAGGCCTCCAGCATCTTGGCCTGGAAGCCCACCCCGACCCAGACCGCGGCCATCAGCAGCGGGCGCAGCCGCCCCCGCTCCGCCGCCCGCTGGGTGGCCTCCGCCGCCAGCAGCACACACAGGGTGAACAGCGGGTCCTCCACGGCCGTGCGGAACAGCCCCACCGCCACCGGCGTCAGCAGAAACGCGGCATCGGCGATCAGCGCCGCGCTGGCGCCGGCCCAGCGGCGGACCACCCGGTGCAGCACCAGCAGGCTCAGCACCCCCTCGATTACCTGAGGGAGCGTCAGCGCCCAGGGGTGAAAACCGAAGATCCGGGCGGAAATCGCCTGCGGCCAGAGGAATCCCGGCAATTTGTCGAGGGTGATGGAATCACGCGGGTCGAAGGAACCGTAGAAAAACGCCTTCCAGCTCTGCGTCATGCTGCGCACGGCATCCGCGTAGAAGGCGTGGTACTGGCTGTGGTTGATCCCCCAGGCATAGAGCACGGCGGCGGCCACGGTCATGGCCCAGAGCGCCGGGCGGGCGTATCCGGGCTGGTCGTCCGGTGTTTTCCAGAGCGCGCGGCGGGTGGCCGCCCCCGGCGGGGCGGCAGGAGCGAGGGGAGTCGTAGCCATGCGGAGCAGTCTTGGCCACGGTTGGCGGAATCCTGTCGGAAAAGCGGCCGCTTCAAGGAACTTCTCATGGAACGCGGAGGAACCCTTTACGGACCTGATCGTCCCTTGGAATTACCCGGTGGAATTCATTACCGCCCGATCGGCCAGGCGGCGTGGTGTTCATGGTCGGGCCGCTGCCCCGCGTACTGGGCACAGGCGTCGGTCAGCGCCTCCAGCAGCGTCAGCGGATCGGGCAGCGGACGCTCGGGGCCGTGCAGCCAGGCGACCCGCCCGTCGTCACCCGGCAGCGAGGAGGGGGGCAGCAGCACATAGCTGCCCCGGCAGTGCCAGCGCAGGCCCGGATGCTCATCCATGGTCTCCGGATGGCAGTCCAGCTCGCAGGGCCACCACTCGTCCTCGTCATCCGGAGTGCCCCGGGTGGCGGTGAAGAACAGCATGCGGTCCGGGGCCACCGTGGCCACCGGACCGACCTCCACTCCAGCCGCCGCCAGCCGCTCCAGCGCCTGGCGGCCGGCCTCCGCCGGGACGTCCAGCACATCGTGGGCGATGCCGGTGGCGGTGATGAAGTTGGCCTCCGGCTGGCCGCGCAGCCATTTGGCCACCTTCTCGGTGTCCGTGGTGGCCAGCGTCTGCCAGGCGAAGGAGACCGGATGGCGCCCCGGGGTGGGACAGCCGATGCGTTCACAGGAACACCCGTAGCCGGATGGGTGCGCGGCGGGCGCCAGCGGGAAGCCGGCGGCGGCCGCGGCCAGGAGCAGTTCCTCGCGGGCGGCCGCGGTCGCCGCCCCCGTGCCCGAATCGTCCGACCCGTTTCTGGGGCGGCGCAACCACTGGGAGAACCTGCCCTTGCGTTCCATCTATCCCCTCACCGACCTCGACCGCGCTCTTCGCTCAATGCTGCCACCATCCGCGGCCCCGCGTGACCGCCGGGCGCACCCGGGGGTGTGACTCGGGCCGCTTCGGCGGGTGTTCCGCGCGGATTCAGCCGCCGGTGAGCCCGCGCAGGGTGAGGTCCACCACCGCGTCCGCGTACTCATGGGTCAGCGGGAGGGTGCGCAGCAGCCAGCGGTGGGTGAGCGGTCCGGTCAGCAGTTCCAGGGCGGTGCGCGGGTCGATGTCCGCGCGGATGTGGCCGGCCCGCTGGGCGGCGGCCAGCCGCCGGGCGTACAGCCCCAGCTGGGGCTCCAGGATCCGCTCGGTGAACTGGGCGCAGACCTCGGGGTTGACGATGGACTCGGCGGCCAGCGCCCGGTGGGCCGCGTCGAAGACGGGGCTGTTGAGCTCGTCCACGGTCATCCGGAGCACCAGCTTGAGGTCGGCCTCCAGGTCCCCGGTGTCCGGGAGCTCGTGCTCCCCCGCGGCCGCCTCCTCGGCCGAGGCCGCGAAGGCGTCCAGCAGGACCGCCGCCTTGGAGGGCCACCAGCGGTAGATGGTCTGCTTGCCCACGCCCGCCCGGGCGGCGATGGCCTCGATGGTGAGCCGCTGATAGCCGGTCTCGCCGACCAGTTGGAGGGCCGCGTCCAGGATGGCGCGCCGGGAGCGCTCGCTGCGCCGGGAGGCGTCGGGGGCGGTCTTGGGGGTCATACGGAACACCCTAGCGGGATCTTGAGCCGAGACGGTTCGTCTCATATGTCGCCGGTACGACCATCCGCCACGCAGGAGTGACGCACGAAGACGGTCCCGTGTAAACCACCCGTACGGTTCATGCGCGCAGGTCGCCGACCGTGGACCATTTGGGCACGCACCACCGCCACACCTGGCCCAACACCACTGTGAGGAGCGCTACTTGCGTACCGCAATCCCTCGCCGCTACCTGATGTGCGCGCCTGCCCACTTCCGGGTCACCTACTCCATCAATCCCTGGATGGATCCGGCCAAGCCCGTCGACCTGCCGCTCGCCCTCACCCAGTGGGAAGAGCTGCGCGACCGCTACCGGGCGCTGGGCCATACCGTCGAGGAGCTCAGCCCCCGCCCCGACCTGCCCGACATGGTGTTCGCCGCCAATGGCGCCACCGTGGTCGACGGCCGGGTGCTGGGCGCCCGCTTCGCCCACCCCGAGCGGGTCCCCGAGGCCGCGGTGCATCTGGACTGGTTCCGGGCCCATGGCTATCGCGAGGTGCGCGAGCCGGAGCACATCAACGAGGGGGAGGGCGACTTCGCCGTCACCGCCTCCTATCTGCTGGCCGGCCGCGGCTTCCGCAGCAGTCCGCTCTCCCACCCCGAGGCCCAGGAGTTCTTCGGCCGTCCGGTGATCGGCCTGGACCTGATCGACCCCCGCTACTACCACCTGGACACCGCGCTGTGCGTGCTGGACGGCGACGAGGTGATGTACTACCCCGGCGCCTTCTCCCCCGGCAGCCGCGCCGTCCTGGCCCGGCTCTTCCCCGACGCCCTGATCGCCACCGAGGCGGACGCCGCGGCCCTGGGCCTCAACGCGGTCAGCGACGGCCGCCATGTGCTGCTCCCCCAGGCCGCGGTGGGCCTGTTCGCCCCGCTGCGGGAGCGTGGCTTCGAGCCGCTGGGGATGGATCTGGGCGAGCTGCTGAAGGGGGGCGGCAGCGTCAAGTGCTGCACGCAGGAACTGCGTTGAGCGGGGTTGCCCGGTGAGCGCCGTCAGTTCAGGCGCGCGTTCCGTCCTGCCGGCGGGGTTCCCGCGAGGGATTCCCCGCCACCCGTCCCAGCACCGGGGTCAGCAGCCGGGCGGCTATGCCCAGGCGTCGCCCCAGTCCGCGTCCCGGGCCGCCCGGTAGCGCTCGCCGTGCCGCTTGGTCACGGTCTCGCGGACCAGGCCGTCCTCGGGGGTGCACAGGTCCAGCAGGACCTGGCCCTTGCGGATCTGCGGGCGGCGGACGATGCGCGGGGCTGCCTCCGGGAGCGACTCCTCGCGGACGGCGGCCACATAGGAGAACTTCTCGTCCTCGTAGGCCAGCGAACCGCCCTTGACCTGCCGGTGCAGCGAGGAGCGGCTGACCCGGGCGGAGAAGTGGCACCAGTCGGCACCCGGCACTATCGGGCAGGCGGCGCTGTGCGGGCAGGGGGCCACCACCCGGAAACCGGCCGCGATCAGCTGGTCGCGGGCCTGGATGACCCGGGCGTAGCCATCGGGGGTGCCCGGCTCGACGATCAGCACGGCGCGGGCCCGGGCGGCCTGGGCGGTGAGCGTCCGCCGGGCTTCCTCGGTGAGCTCGTTGAGGACATAGGAGACGGTCACCAGATCGGTGCCGTCCGGGATGGGCAGTTCCCCGCCGATGGTCTGGCGCCGCCAGTCGACACCGGCCAGCGCCGGACAGTCCCGGGCCAGTTCGGCGCCCAGGTCCAGGGCGGGCTGGGCCCAGTCCAGGACGGTGGTGTGCCGCTCGCCGCCGGGCCAGGTGGCGGCGACCGCCCAGGTGGCGGCGCCGGTGCCGCCGCCGAGGTCGACATGGGTGGCGGGCACCCACTCGGGCAGCCGCTGGTGGAAGGCGGCCAGCGCGGACCGTACCGCCTCGAAGGTGGCCGGCATCCGGTACGCGGCGTACGCGGCCACATCGGAGCGGTCACGCAGCACGGGGGCGTGGGTGGGGACGCGCCCCCGGTAGTTGGCGATCAGCCGGTCGACGGCCTGGGCCGCCTGGGTGGGCGGCAGTCCGTCGAGCAGTCCGGCGAGCGCGGCGCGCAGGTCCTCGCCGGTCGGGGCGGTGTGGGGGGCGTGCATTGGTCGGATTTTACGGGCTGACGGGCCTTACGGGCGGACGGGCTTCGCCGGCCCCGCACCGCCGGTGGCACCCGCACTCCCGGTGGCGTCCGCACCGCCGGCGGCACCCGCACCCCCCATGGCGTCCGTGCGCCGCCAGGGACGGCACAGCCCGGCGAAGCAGAGCACCGCCGCCAGCGCACAGCCCAGCTGGACGGCCGCCATCGGCACCGCCGTGCCCTCGCCGGCGATCCCCACCAGCGGTGAGGCGATGGCGCCCAGCAGGAAGGTGGAGGTGCCCAGCAGCGCGGACGCGGAACCGGCCGCGTCCTGGGCGCGCATCAGCGCCTGGGCGTTGGTGTTGGGCATGGCCAGGCCCATGGCCGACATCAGCACGAACAGGCCGGCGGCGATGGCCGCCAGCGGGGCCCGGCCGAAGACCCCGGAGGCCATCAGCAGCAGGGCTGTGGCGGCCAGGGTGATCACGGCCAGGCCGAAGGCCAGCGCCTTGTCCAGGCTGACCCGGCCGACCAGCAGCTTGCCGTTGATCTGCCCGACCGCCACCAGACCCACCGAGTTGAGGCCGAAGAGCAGGCTGAAGGTCTGCGGGGAGGCCCCGTAGATGTCCTGCACCACAAAGGGGGAGGCGGATATGTAGGAGAAGAGCGCGGCGAAGGCGAAGCCACCGGAGAGCAGATAGCCCAGGAAGATCCGGTCGGCGAGCAGCGAGCCCATGGTGCGCAGCGCCTGCCCCACGCCGCCGTTCCGGCGCCGCTCCGGCGGCAGCGTCTCCGGCAGCCGGGCCCAGACCAGCAGGACCAGGGCGACGCCCACGGCGGTGAGGACGACGAACACCCCTCGCCAGTCGGTGAGTTTGAGGATCTGCCCGCCGATCAGCGGGGCGATCACCGGCGCCACTCCGGAGATCAGCATCAGGGTGGAGAAGAAGCGGGCCATGGCCAGCCCGTCGTAGAGGTCGCGGACCATGGCACGGGCGATCACAATGGCGGCGGCCCCGGCCAGGCCCTGGACCAGCCGGAAGGCGACCAGCAGTTCGGTGGTGGGCGCGAAGGCGCAGGCGGCGGTGGCCAGTACGTAGATCACCAGGCCGGTGAGCAGTGGGCTGCGGCGTCCCCACTTGTCACTCATCGGCCCCACCACCAGCTGACCCAGCGCCATGCCCATCAGGCAGGCGGTCAGGGTGAGCTGGACGGTGGCGGCCGGGCTGCCCAGCGCGTCGGTGACCTCGGGCAGGGCCGGCAGATACATGTCCATGGACAGCGGGGGCAGCGCGGTCAGGGAGCCCAGGGCGAGGGTGACCAGCAGGCCGGTGCGCCGGGTCCGGTCAGGGGCTTCCGGCGCCTCCTGCCCTGGTCCGGCGTGGGTGCGGCCTATCCGGCCGGTCTCGGTCATCCGCTGCTCCTTGGGTTGTTGAACCCTCATGCTGTCATGGGTGTCACCCGGCGGCGGCCATTACTTCCACAATTGATCACCTCGCCTGTGGTCCGACCGGACAAGGCCGCATCAACGTCCCATACGAATCAAATAAATTCGTTCGAGAAACCCGCAACCAGAGGCCCAGGTCTCTCGTGTTCCTCAACGAAGGCCCAAGAACGGGCCGATCGGGCTTAATCGGGAGGAACGCCAATGAAACGCGCATACCGTCTCGCCGCCTCCGGTGCTCTCGCCGCCACCCTGATAGCCGGCGGGGCCGCGGCCGCCGTCGCCGCTCCGGCCTCCGCCCACACCGCCCCGTCCGCCGCCCAGCCGGCCGCCAAGCCCGCCCTCACCGCCCAGGCGAGCACCGGCGCCGTCAAGGCGTGGCAGGAGTTCCGGGTCAGCGGCAAGGCGTCCGGCATCAAGGCGGGCACCACGGTCACCCTGCAGCAGAAGCAGGGCGCCAAGTGGGTCTCACTGCCCGCGAAGGTCGCCGTCAACAAGAGCCTGAGCTACTCGATGCGCGTCAAGCTGGGCATCAAGGGCAAGAACGCACTGCGCGTGGTGGGCGGGGGCGCGGTCTCCCCGCAGTTCACCGTCACGGTCCGCTGACCGGGGACTGCCGCCACCCGACAACGACACGGCGCCGCAACCGAGTTGGACCATCGGGTCCCTGGTTGCGGCGCCGTGTGCGTGCCGGTGCGAGGACGGCTCGCGACGACTTACGACGGCTTAGAAGAAGCCGCCCTCGTCGTCGTCCTCCTCGTAGTAGTTGTTGTTGACGACGGTGACCTGCTCGGGCTCGTCGTCGCTGAACGCCTCGTTCAGCAGCGCGCCACCGACCAGGCCCGCCACACCCGCGCCCACCAGGGCACCGGTGCTGTGGCCGCCGCGCTGCGGGGGCTGCTGGGCCTGCGGGTAGCCGGCGGCCGGGTAACCCGGCTGCTGCTGGGGGTAGCCGGCCTGCGGGTAACCGGCCTGCTGGGGGTAGCCCGCCTGCGGGTAGCCGGCCTGGGGAGCCTGCGGCGTGTAGAAGGGCGGGGGCGTGGTCTGCACCCGCTGGGCGCAAGCCGGGCACGTCTGGATGGGCCTGGGGACGCCCCACTGGGGTGACCACTGCACGCTCATCGTCCCGACCCCGTGAGACGGGTCGAAGAAGCAGGTCATTGTTACTCCTTGTAATCGGCACTGCCGGCGAACAGCATAACTCCCTGTCATCGACGAAGCGTTGGCCCCGGCAGTTCCCTGATACTCGTCACAACTCGGTGACCACTACATCCAGTGCCCAGGGCCGGCCGCCCTTCGCCGGCGGCTCGCCCTCCACCCGGTAACCCAGCTCCCGCAGGGCCTCGGCCAGCTCGGCCGGGCGCTCCGGCTCGGCGCCGGCGGTCAGCAGGTCCCGTACCAGACGGCCCTTGGTGGCCTTGTTGAAGTGGCTGACCACCGACCGCTTCTCCACCCCGGCCACCACCCTGGACTGCAGCACCCGCACCGTCACGGTCCGTTCGGCCGGTTCGCCCTTGGGTTTCCAGGCGGCCGCGTATGCCGCCGAACGCAGGTCCAGCACCAGCCCGTCGCCCGCCGCCTCGGGCAGCACCCGGGCCATGGGCTCCCGCCAGTACGCCGCCAGCGCCCCCAGGCCGGGCAGCTTGACCCCCATCGAACAGCGGTAGGAGGGGATGGCGTCACCGATGCGCACCGCGCCCCACAGCCCCGAGAAGACCAGCAGCGAGCGCTCGGCGGACCGGCGGGCCTTGCCCTCCAGGCTCGCCAGGTCCAGCGCGTCATAGAGGACGCCGGTGTAGATCTCCCCGGCGGGCGCGGTGGGCGCCCCGTACAGGCCCGCGTTCTTGGCGATCTCACCGCGCAGCCCGGGGCTCAGGCCCAGCACCTCGGCGGCCTTCTGCTCATCGCCCGAGCACAGCTGGACCAGCTCGTCCAGCACCGCCCGCCGCGCGTCCGCCAGACCCGGCAGGGACAGCGCCCCGAGGTCCACCGAGGCCCCGGTCCCCGCGGTGGCCTTCCCCTCGGACGGCGGCAGCAGCACCAGCACAGTCGATCTCCTTCGCAAAGCGGTCGGATACGGAGCCTAGCGCCGCACGCCGCGGTCACCTCGCCCCCGTGTGAACCGTCGGGTAACAGCCCGCTACCATGGTCCATACGGCGGACGAGCCGGCCGGGCGGCCGCGAGGGATCTTCGGATCTCCCGAGGAACGTCCGGGCTCCACAGGGCAGGGTGGTGGGTAACGCCCACCCGGGGTGACCCGCGGGACAGTGCCACAGAAAACAGACCGCCGGGGGCCGTAAGGCTTCCCGGTAAGGGTGAAACGGTGGTGTAAGAGACCACCAGCGTCCGAGGTGACTCGGACGGCTAGGTAAACCCCACCCGGAGCAAGGTCAAGAGGGACCGCCGCTTGCGACGGTCCTGCGCGGACGTTCGAGGGCTGCCCGCCCGAGTCCGCGGGTAGACCGCATGAGCCTGCCGGCAACGGCAGGCCTAGATGGATGGCCGCCTCCCCCGGGGCCGCAAGGCCCCTGGGAGACAGAACCCGGCGTACAGGCCGACTCGTCCGCCCCTTACCCTTCCTGACCTGCGAAAACAGGCTCCGGCGGGGCTTCTTTTTGACTCCTGGGGGTTTTCTGGGGGTTTTCAGTCGGAGCGCTCGCCATTTCCCGCTGCGTCTCCACGGCCACGCGAACGGCGAGCGCCAGCAGGGAGCCGAGCGCGGCAATTCCCCGGGCTCTGGACTTCGGCATATTGAGAACGAAGTCGAGTTGCTCCGCGCGAGGGTGGCTTCCTATGGGATGTGGGAAACGAAGGAAGAGTTGTTCCTGCGGATCTGGCGTGGCTACTCCGGGCGTGCGGCCAGGATGTTCTGGCCGCAGGTGTTGCCGGCGATTTGATAGCCAGCCCAGGAGGGTGTGGCTCAGGAGCAGGCGACGAGGTCGCAGTCAAACCTCACTGCCAACGCGGGAGGCGTTCCGTCCGGCTTACCCCACGCCGTGCCCCTTCCGGTTCCGGGGTCGGCCGCCACGACGGCAATTTCTTTTGTGTTGCACTTGTCGTCCTGGAAGAGGTGAGCCTTCTGGTTGGTCGCGTTGGTGACCCTGATGACCTGATAGGGGAATGTGATGCACCTGCCCGAGGGCGGGTTGGTCATCTCTCCCGTTCGGCTGGCCGAGTTCTCGAAAACGAAGCGGCCGTTCGCCGCGTATGCCGGGGCTGTGCCCGCCGTGGTGGCGAGCAACGCTGCTACGGGCAGCGCGAGCAGGATGCTCATGCGGTGCTTCACTCGGTCCTCCCTCCTCGCCGTGCTCACGTGTGTGTGATCTCGATTTGGGTGTGGCAGCTCGGGCTGGGGTTGATGTCTGCAGTGTGGAGGACCTCGCGACTGCCGATGAAGGCACTTGCTGCGAACTGCCGGACGTCCGAGCAGGGCCCGAGGTCGAAGCTCGCTGTGGCTCCTGACACCACGTGGCGCTGGGTTTGCAGCCGGATGACCGGGTCGCTGAAGCGCGCGACGGCGAGGTCAACTTCGTCCAGACCGAAGCCAGAGTGATTGACGACATCAACCCGGTAGCTCGGTGCGGCCGCCTGGTGTACGGCCGAAGCCGGCGCGGTAGGCGTGAGCACCGCGGCGATTGCCAGCGAGGCGGCGCAGACCGCCTTGACCGCGCACCTCATCGGACTTTCCTGTGCATTTCGAGTGCGCCCGTGTTCCGGATGGTGACGACGTCGTCGCAGCCGACAGGATCGGCGTCGACGTCGCCGGTGGTGAACTTGCGCTCACCGCCCACGAGGCCGCTGACGGCGTACTGCTTGACGTCGGAGCACGGTCCGAGGTCGAACATGATCACGCTGGAGGCCGGCACGTTGAACTGGTGGAGGATCTGGGTGACGGGCGTGCTGTTGCGGGTGAAGGCCAGAGCGACCTCGTCGAAAGCCTGGTTGGAGAAGTTGTCCACCTCGACTTGATAGTTCTTCTCCTGGCGCATCATCACGCGCGGAGCCGTTGCCGACGCCGTTCTCGTCTCAGCTGCATACCCGGAGGCCGGAGTGGCGGCCAAGGCCGCGAGGCAAGCCGCTGTCACAGCCATGGCGCGGTTGAAGAGTGAGATTCGCATGCATCCCCCCTTTGAAGGGCCGGCGGAGGCCAACCCAGCGCCCCCTACGCTGAGTTGCGGCGCTATCGCTCGCCATAGTGGACCGGCCAGAGCCCGATCGGGTGAACAGTCCGACTGCCCACGCCCGACCGCACGCCTCTCGACCTTATGAGCGCCGCTCGCTTCCCGTCCGCCTCGCCCCGCGTTCTGTGGAAGGTGCGGCTCGTCGCCGAGCCCACTCCGTGTAACACAGATCATCCCGCCCCACCCCAGGCAGAGCGACCTGCCGCTGAGACCGTTACCCGATCCCTCGGACAGGCCCTAGTTCAATGCCCCTGCTCCGGCCCTAGCCGGAGCAGGGGCCTTCTCCTCGTTCACCGGCTTTCGCTCAATCCCGCGTGGCGCCCGTTGGCCACAGCACACGAACCGGCACCCCGGTGCGGTCGGCGTAGGCCACCACATCGGCTGTGCCACCGAAGCCCCGCGCAGGCTGCCCGTCCCAGATTGCGAGGACCTCGTCAACGAGCCCTACGAGTAGCTCACTACCGGCCATGTGTGCCTGAGAGTTGGACTGGATCAGCCCTGTGTGGTGAACGTCTGACGCACGCCGCAGCAGAGCGTCATAAGTCTCGTGATGCCAGGAAGGCAGACCGTCACGGTACTCGTCCGCTGGCACTACGACCTCGATTCGGCCGCCGTGAAGAAGCACCGCTTCGGCGAACCAGGCGTCTGGCCCGTCGGCGATACAGCTCACCCCTACAAGGTCATCCGGCGGATATGCCTCGACCGCTTCGCGGAGTGCCCGCCGAACGTCCTTCTCCACCTCCTGGGAGAGCCCCCGATGTCCCGTGATGCCGACCCTCATACATGCCCCCTCGCTTACAGATATGCGTCGCTCAAACGGCCGTCGAACTCCCGGACCACGGCCGGCGGCGTGGAGGACGAGTAGCTTCGCCGGAAGATGCGGGCACGCTCAGCCACACGCCCCGAGCGCAGCCTCAGCCCGGTGTCGAGCGCTTGGGATGCCAGAGCAAAGGCAGTGTCGAGGTGGCCTGTCGCCAGGTGGCCGCTGGCCACGTCGAGGGTCAGCAGAGCCCTTTGTTTCTCGTGGGCGGATGACAGCGCGGCTGTGGCGTCCGCTACGGAGGAGAGCACCCACCTAGGCCGCGACAGTCGGGCACCACACGTCACTCGGGCCGCTGCGACCTTGCGCTCATCGAACGTGAATACCCAGGGCCATGGGGGAATCTCCGTTGTCGGAATCCGGGCGACCTCGGCGGCGCTGGTGGCGAGAGCCCGGTCGGCAGCTCGCTCGTCCCCGGCCGTGGCGTGAGCGACAGCTTCCAGTGATGACAGCCATGCGGCGGCAATTGGCGGGCACGACAAGCCTAGTTGCCGACGTGCCGACCGAATCAGCGCGAGCCCTTGCGCACAGTTACCGTACTCGACCTCGAACTGAGCGAGACTTCCCTGTTGATAGGCGATCAGCAGCGGATCGCCAGCACGTCGCGCCGCCTTGATCGCGGCGCCGTACCAAGTACGCGCCGACCCTTGATCCGCCATGTCCCAGCTCAGCCATCCCACTAGGCTCGCGACTTCACTTCCGACGGCGGCGAGGCGGTTCCTCGCCGCTCGGTCGGTGGTCTGAGCGGCCACCGTCTGCACGAGGCGCATATGCCCTTCAACTGTGTCCGACAACTGCCGGGCTGAAACGGTGGCGTCCATCCGCCGATATGCAGTCGTCGCGAGATGGAGCACGGCGGCTTGCCCCCCTTCCCACTCGGCGCGCGGGGGCGTCACTGGGTTCAGGACCGGCGTTGCTGCCACGGCACCAACGTCGAGCAGGAAATTTCGCCGTTTCACGTCATCGTTTCCATCTCTGCGCTGCCCCGTCACCGCGCCGGAGTCGGCAAGGCCAACCAGTCGGGGCGGAATGCCGAGGTGGTGCGCAGCCCGGGCAAGGGCGGTCATGTTGTACTCGCCGGCACCGCGCTTCTCCAGCCGGGAGACCGCTGACTGCGACAAGCCGCAGGCAACGCCGAGCTGGCCCTGTGTCATGCGCACAGATGCACGCACAAGTTGGATCACGCGACCGTAGTCACCTTGCGCGGACGCGGCCTGTAAGGCGCTGTCGGACCAGTTCATCCGTGCCTGTCCCTCTCACGGTAAGTAGCGGGGAACGGATATACGAACCCACGTACCCGCAGACCGCATATTCGTATGCTCGCTGCGCATAGATGCTGGCGTCACGCCACCATCACCGGTTCGCTCGTCCCACGGAACAACGGGACAGAGGAGCGTCCGACATGGCCAGTCCGCAAGGAGCCGAAGCCCTTGCCGCCAAGCCGAACGTCAGTCGCGTGGCCTTGCCGCGACTGACCGCTGCACACGGCCCCGCCGCTGAACGCCGCGACCAGGGCAGGCGGGTGTTCGTCGTCCGCGAGAACGGCACCGTCGTGGAACGACCACCCGGGGCTGCGCCGGCGGCCGAACGGTTGCGGGCCCGGGTCGCCGAGGAGAACGCGGCCTCCCGGAAGCGCGCCGGGGGCTTGCTGTGACTGTCCCGGGGATCACGCTACCCACTTCTACGAAGCTGTTGACCGACCCGCATGCGCCGGGGCGGAGACCTCTGAGCGTTCCGTTCATCACCGCGTGGAGCGGGGAGACCCGCAGGCAAGAGGCGATCGTCCCCAACCGCGACGGCACCGGAATCACGTTCCTGGAAGGAGAGAACGTGCAGGACCGCGACGAGCGCGGGGCCCTGTGGACCACCCGCGGCCTTGCTCGCGGCAAGGGGACGCCCCTGTTCGGCTACGTCCATTCCCAGCGTCAACGCCGGTGCATGCACCGCCGGCTCTGTCAGGTCTGCGGGGGCCCGGCCGATCACACCGCTGACGGCACGCTGTGGCTCCTGGACACCGCAGATGTGGAACAGCCCTTCCCTCAGTCCGTGGAGGGCACGGTGCAGCCGCCGGTCTGCCGCCGCTGCGCGATCGAGGCTCCGCGCCTGTGTCCGGCCCTGCGCCGTGGTCATGCCCTGGTCCGTGTACGGCATCACGCGATCGCCGGGGTGTACGGCTATCTCTACCGGCGCTGCCGCAGCACAGGCCAGGCCGTCGCCGATAGGGAGGAGTACGTCTACTACGACGACTCCGCGCGGCTGAGGTGGGTCCTCGCCGGACAGCTCTTCGTTCACCTGGCGGGTATCTCTCACGTGCCCGAGGACGAGATTGCCCGCTGGCGCGAGCAGGCAGCGGCCGAGACTCCCGAGGCCCACGCCGTCGGCAGCAGCCACCACGGGCAAGGGGGCTGAGGATGACCCTCGCCAAGACCGACCCCACCAGTGCCGGTGAACTGCCGGTCGGCACAGGGCGGGTGGGGCGGGTTTCGGCCGGCTCCGCACGAAGCGCATACCTGCGAGCTTCCCGCCACGGCAACGTGGCGGGCGTCAAGTTCCCGGCCGACCGTCCTTCGTGAGGACGGGGTACGGCGGCCGGCCGGGTCGCACCACGCACAGTCTCATCCGTCATCGAATGGAAAGGCTCGTGATGTTCAACTACTCCGATCGCCTGCCGACCGGGACGCCTCTTCCGCAGGGGCACCTGACAGCAGCGCCGTGGGGGCTCCGCCGGATCGCCGCGTACCCGCCGGTCGAGGTCCCGCAGTACCACCGTGTCGAACTCGACGCCGCGACCCAGACCGCCCGCTACCTTGACGCCAACGGGGCCGTGGTCATGGCGCCGGGGCACGGTACGTCGTCGGGCACGAACCCGCCGACCGGGACCACCGGACAGGGCGACCGCAGCAGTGATTCGCCCGACAGCGACACCGGGAACGACACCGACCAGTGACAGACCCGCGCCCGGTACTGGTCGTCACCAACCTTGACGACCCGACCGCCGATCTGGTGATTGCCGAGCTGCACGACCGGGGCACCCCGGTCGTGCGGTTCGACTCCGGTGACTTCCCCGCCACCCTGTCCTGCTGCGCCTTCATCGGCGGAGATGTGACGCAATGGCGCGGAAGCGTTCAGACGCCCACCCGTACCGCCGAACTCGGCGCCGCCCGGTCCCTGTACTACCGGCGCCCCTCCGGGTTCGCCTTCCCGCACCTCGATGCCCAAGACGCACGTTTCGCCGCCGCACAGGCCCGGTTCGGCCTCGGCGGCGTGCTCACCTCGCTCCCCGACTGCCTGTACGTCAACCACCCCAACCGCATCGGGGACGCCGAGTACAAGCCGGCCGGGCTCGCCGCCGCGGCGACCTGCGGCTTCGCCGTGCCGCCCACACTGATCACCAACCGCCCCGACAACGCCCGCAGCTTCATCAAGCAGCACGGGCCGGCCATCTTCAAACCGCTGTCCGTACCGCTCTACCTCGTGGACGGCAAAGCCCAGACCGTACCCGTCGCCGACGTCAGTGCCGACGAGATAGACGAAGCCGTCACCGGCACCATGCACCTCTTCCAGGCCCGCGTGGACAAGGTCGCCGACGTGCGGGTGACGGTCATCGGAGATCGCGTCTTCGCCGTCCGCATCGACTGTGACCTCCTTGACTGGCGCACCGATTACAGCGTTCACACCTACACGCCTGTCTCTGCGCCTGCGCCCGTAGAGCGCGCGATCTTCGCGTACCTTCGGCACTTCCGGCTCGTCTTCGGCGCCTTCGACTTCGCCCTCTCGCGCTCCGGCGAGTGGACGTTCATCGAATGCAATCCCTCGGGTCAGTGGGCATGGATGGAGCCCCCTACGGGTCTGCCCATGACCGCGGCCCTCGCTGATCTCCTGGAACGAGGTACCCGTGACCGCCGTACCTGACATCGACACCACCGCCGCCGACCTGCGGCACAAGCTCGCCGACCAGCTCGCCGGCCACGGTTGGCTGCGCTCGCCACAGTGGCGGGCGGCGGTCGAGGCCGTTCCCCGTCACGAATTCGTCCGCCGCTTCTACCGCGAAACCGATGCCCCCGGGCTGACCACGTGGACGCCGGTCACAGCCGACCTCGTCGGTGTCGGGGAGTGGTTGCAACAGGCGTACACCGATGACACCCTCATCACCCAGTTCGATGGCCGGGAGATCGACTGGAGCGAACCGAAGCCGATCAGCGGCGCGCACCCGACATCGTCCTCCACCCTGCCGTCCCTCGTCGTGCGCATGCTGGAAGACCTTCAGGTTCACGACGCCATGGCCGTCCTGGAGATCGGTACCGGCACCGGCTATTCGACCGCCCTCATGTGTCACCGTCTCGGGGCCCAGAACGTGACCTCCGTGGAGACCGATCCTGATGTAGCCGACCGCGCACGCGAAGCACTCAACAGGTGCGGATACAGCCCGCGCCTCGTCATCGGCGACGGACTCGCCGGCGCCCCCGAAGGCGGCCCCTACGACCGGGTCATTGCCACCTGCGGTGTCCGCAACATCCCCCAGACATGGGTGGAGCAGACGCGCCCCGGCGGCCTCATCCTCGCAACGCTGCGCGGCTGGATGCGCTCCCTTGGCCTCGTCCGCCTCACCGTCGGCCATGACGGACACGCGGAGGGCCGGATCATCGCCGAAGAACCCAGCTTCATGATCGCCCGACAGCAGGACGCACCCGAAAGCCTCGGCATGCTCCCTGCACCGGACGAGGGCAGCACGCGCACCACGCCGCACGGCCCCGATCTGCTGTCCATGTCCGACAGCGGGTTCCTGGCCCAACTCGCCATGCCGAACGCCCGCTTCTTCACCATGCCGGCCGACAACGGCACCCCTCACACCTACGTGCTCGACGCCACGAACAACGCCTTCGCCGTCCTCACACCCGCCGACGGCAACGAATGGACCGTGCGCCAAGGCGGCCCCATCGCCCTGTGGGACGAGCTGGAACGGTCGCTCGCCACATGGCACACCGCCGGCTCCCCGGCGCCCACCGAGTTCGGGATCACGGTTACGCCGACGCGTCAGGCGATCTGGCTCCGGTCACCCGAAGGTCCGAGCTGGACACTGCCAGACCAGACGTAGCCCCCTGGTCGTGCCAATCGTGGAGGCGCCGCACCTAGTGAAGGTGTGGACTTCAACATCACAGCGGAGGAACAACGGCTTCCCCTCGTGATCGTCGGCCACCTGGACGCTGGCAACGCGCCGACGGTCGATGGTCTGTCCGCGGATCTGGGGCACGATGTCCACTCCGCCGCTCTGTCGCTCCGAAGGAAGGGGTGGATCCTGGTGCGCGACGTCAACGGGCGAGACACAGTGGTCGCGCTGGCTCCAATGGCGCTCCAGGCCGTGCGCAGTCTCCGCTACGGGCGCCGGGAGACATGAGACGTGCTGGCCGGACGGCCCGGGTCACTTGTTCCGTACCCGGGCCGGCGCCGACCGCTAAGTGGTCCACAGAACCCGGCGTACAGGCCGACTCGTCCGCCGCCTCTCCCCTTTGCGTAGGGGGTCTGGCGTACCGGCCCCGCAACTGCCCCCGCGCACAGCCGAGATGGGAACATCCGTCACCCACAAGTGGTGCGTCGGGCCGATCCCCGGCACCAGGGGCGATAGCCTGCTGCCCGCCATGCACGAATTCGCCGACGAAGCCCGCTCACGCGTCGCCCACCTGCTCAGGATGGCCAACACCAGTGACGACCAGGTGCGCGCCCGGCTCATCGAGTACGCCGACAGCACGCCGGAGCCGCCGATCATGGATCAGGCCGGGATCGTCACCACGGGCTGCTCGCGCTGTCGTGGGACGGCCTGGCGGCGGCAGGATCCCGAGGGGCCGGTGTGGGTCTGCGGCTCCTGCGGTCATGTGGCCGAGGTGACCGTGCGGTGCCCGCACTGCGGGGTGGACATGGCGGCGCCACCGCCCGGCGCCCCGGACCGCTGGGCCTGTCCCAGCTGTCCGCGCACCGCCGCCACCGGTGAGCGCGCCCAGGACATCGAGGAGCGGGAACGCAAGCGGCTGCGGGCGGTCGCCCTGCTGGGCAAGGCGGTAGCCCGGGGCCGGGCCGAGCGCTGAGCCGGCCCGGCCCGGCCCCGGACATCAGCGCGTTATCTGCGCGTCCAGCTCTGGTCGGCGCCGCCGGTGCAGTCCTGCGCGTACACCGAAGTGCCGTCGGTGGCCACGCACTTGCCGGTGTTGACGTTCCGCAGCTGGTACGGGTTGGCACCGTCCAGGAACCACAACTGGTTGCCGCTACCGCAGTTCTGCGCGTACACCGACGAACCGTCGGTGTCCAGGCACTCGTTGGCGGCCACATTGCGCAGCTGGACCGCGCTGGTGCCGGAGGCCACCCAACGCTGGCTGTAGCCGGTGCTGTTGCAGTCCTGTGGAGAGACCGTACTGCCGTCGGACTCCAGACACTTGCCGGTGGCCGCGTTCTGGTACTGGTACATGCCGGGCATCGAGGACAAGGAGCTGGCGCCGGCGGTGGGTGTGAGCACGGTGAGGGCGGCGGTGGCCGCCAGGGCTCCGGCCGCCAGCAGTGAGCGGTGTTTCATGTGCGCCTCCTGATGAGGATGTTGCGCGGAAACGGGCGCTCACAGACTGACGGCCGAACCTCGCAGTCAGTAGTAAGAAACTGGCCAGGAAACCGGCCACCGGGGCCGGCGGCCCGGTCAGCGCAGGTGCGCGGTGTCGTTCAGCAGCCGCAGCGAGGCATTGCCGTCCCCGTAGTACGCCACCGCCGACAGTGAGGCCGCCGCCAGCTCCATCCGGAACATGGACTCGGGCGGGGCACCCAGCGCCAGCCGCACCAGGGTCTTGATCGGCGTCACATGGGTCACCAGCAGCACCGTGCGTCCCGCATAGCGGGCCAGCAGCTTGTCCCGGGAGACGGCGACCCGGCGGGCGACGGCCGCGAAGGACTCCCCGTCGGTGGGGGCGGCCTTGCTGGAGGCCAGCCAGGCGTCCAGGTCCGCCGGGTAGCGCTCGCGCACCTCGGCGAAGGTCAGCCCCTCCCAGGCCCCGAAGTCGGCCTCGCGCAGGCCGTCTTCGACACGTACCTCCAGGCCCAGCCGGGCCGCGACGGTCTCGGCGGTCTCCCGGCAGCGGCGCAGCGGGGAGCTGACCACGGCCTGGATGGTGCCGCGCGCGGCCAGGGCGGCGGCGACCGCCTCGGCCTGCCGGCGGCCGGCCTGCGAGAGTTCAGGGTCCGGGCCGGCGCTGCCGGAGAAGCGCTTCTGCGGGGTGAGAGCGGTCTCCCCGTGGCGCAGCAGGACAAAGGTGCTGGGCGTGCCCAGGTCGGCCGGGGCGGCCCAGCCGACCGGTGTGGCCTTGGGCTCCGAGAGCGGCTCCGCGAGCGGCTCCGCCACCGGCTCCGGGCGGGTCTGAGGCACGGCCGCCCGCGAGGGCTCCCACCGCTCGCCCCGCTTGCCGGCGTCCATGGCCTCGTTGGCCAGCCGGTCGGCGTGCTTGTTCTTCTCCCGGGGGATCCACTGGTAGCGGACCTGGCCGGCCGGGAAGACGGACGCGGCCCGGGCGGCCAGCGGCTTCATATCCGGGTGCTTGATCTTCCAGCGCCCGGACATCTGCTCCACCACCAGCTTGGAGTCCATCCGGACCTGGATGGCGGCCTCGGGGTCGAGGGCCTTGGCGGCCTCCAGGCCGGCGATCAGACCCTGGTACTCGGCGACGTTGTTGGTGGCGGTGCCGATGTACTCGGCGGCCTCGGCCAGTGCCTCGCCGGTGACCGCGTCCAGGACGACGGCGCCGTAGCCGGCCGGGCCGGGGTTGCCGCGGGAGCCGCCGTCGGCCTCGACGATAAAGCGGTTGGCCATGGTGGTTACAGGCCGGACTCGGGGGTGCGGACCAGGATCCGGCGGCAGTTCTCGCAGCGGACGACCGTGTCGGCGGCGGCCGCGCGCACCTCGTTGAGCTCGGTGATGTTCAGCTCCAGGCGGCAGCCCTCACAGCGGCGCTGGTAGAGGCGGGCGGCGCCGACGCCGCCCTCCTTCTCGCGCAGCTTGTCGTAGAGCTTCAGCAGGTCGGCGGGGACGGACCCGGCGACGATCTCCCGCTCCTTGCCCACGGTGGCGATCTCGGCGTCGATCCCGGCCAGCGCCTCGTCCCGGCGGGTGACGGCGGCGTCCACCTTGGCCTGGACGGCCTCGACCCGGCCGGTCAACTCGGTGACCCGCTCCTGGGCGGCTTCGCGGCGCTCCATGACCTCCAGGACCACGTCCTCCAGGTCGCCCTGGCGCTTGGCCAGCGAGGCGACCTCGTGCTGGAGGTTCTCCAGGTCCTTGGGGGACATCCCGGCGCCGGAGTCCAGCCGCTGCTGGTCGCGGGCGGCGCGCTGGCGCACCTGGTCGACGTCCTGCTCGGCCTTGGTCTGCTCGCGGGCGGTGTCGCTCTCCTCGGTCTGCGCGGCGACCAGCAGGTCGCGGTGCTGGGCGAGGTCGCTCTCCAGGGTGGTGATCTCGGCGTGCTCGGGCAGGCTCTTGCGCTTGTGCGCGAGCTGTCCGAGCCGGGTGTCGAGCGCCTGGAGGTCGAGGAGGCGGATCTGGTCGGCGGGCGCGGCGTTCAGTTGGGGGCTCCTAGGAAGGGAGTGGCGGGCGGGGCTTTTAGTCGGCGGACGCCGCGTGGGCGGTCCAGGGGTCGGTCACGATACGGGACACATGGGTGCGCAGGCCCCAGTCATGACGGTCGGAGATCTCGTCCAGCTGGGCGGCGGCCTGTTCGCACCAGGGCCACTCGGTGGCCCAGTGGGCGGCGTCCAGCAGGGCCAGCGGGCTCTGCTCGCGGGCCTCGGAGGCCGGGTGGTGGCGCAGGTCGGCGGTGACATAGGCGTCCACACCGGCCGCCCGGACCTCGGCGAACAGGGAGTCGCCGGAGCCGCCGCAGACCGCGACGGTGCGGATGAGGCGCTGCGGGTCGCCGGCGACCCGGATGCCCTGGGCGGTGGACGGCAGCCGCCTGGCGGCGCGTCCGGCGAACTCGGCCAGCGGCAGCGGCGGGTCCAGCTCACAGATCCGGCCCAGGCCGCGGCGACCCGCCGGGTCGGTGGGGTCGGGCACCAGGGGGCCGGTGATCCGCAGGTCCAGGGCGCCGGCCAGGGCGTCGGAGACCCCGGGGTCGGCCCGGTCGGCATTGGTGTGCGCCACATGCAGGGCGATGTCGTGCTTGATCAGGGTGTGCACGGCGCGGCCCTTGAAGGTGGCGGCCGAGACGGTGGTGGTGCCGCGCAGATAGAGCGGGTGGTGGGTGACCACCAGGTCGGCGCCGAGCCGTACCGCCTCGTCGACGACCTCCTGTACGGGGTCCACGGCGAACAGCACCCGGCTGACCGGGCTGTCGGGGTCCCCGCAGACGGTGCCCACGGCATCCCACTGCTCGGCCCGCTCCGGGGGCCACAGGGCGTCGAGGGCGGCGATGACTTCAGACAGTACGGGCACGGGGAAAGGCTACCTGCACCCCGTACCCGGCCGGTGGGGAAGCACACTCGGCACCTCTTCACCCGGCGAATCCCCCAAGCTCCACCCATACGCATGAAGCACCCTCCCTCGGAGGGTTGGGCGGCAGGTCCGAAAACTACGTTCTGTGCCGGAGGTGACGTTTCTCATGACGGTCTGTGCCCCCCAGAGCAGCCCCGAGAGCACTGTCCACCGCGCGTCGGCCCCGGTGCGGCGCCGGGCGTTCACGGTCACCGCGGACGGTTCCTACGCCGCCTGGCTGGCGCTGAGCCGCAGCACCGGCGGCTGGTTCCCGGAGCGGTGGACGCTGGACGGCCCCGAGCCCTACGCGGTGCCGCTGCCCGCCAGCCAGCCGGAGGAGGCGGACACCGAGGTGCTGCCGCTGGCGGACGGGCGGGTGCTGATCCGCCGCCGGGTGGCCGAGCGGTTCGCGCTCTCGCTGCTCTACCCGACCGGGCCGGGCACCGGCGAACTGCCGCTGGGCGCCATCGAGTGCCCGCATCTGTCGCTGTTGCCGCCCGCGCCGGACGGCCGCTCGGCCTACGCCCTGGTGCACGGCGACCTGGCCACCACCCTGTGGCGGGTGCACGGCGGCAGCCGGGGGCCGGAGCTGCTGGCCAAGGTGCCGGGCCGGTGCACCGGCGGCGCCTGGCTGGACCGCTCCGGCCGGCTGCTGGCCCTGGACCGGGAGCTGGAGGGGCTCACCAAGGCGGTGGTGGTGGATCTGGGGCGCGGCGGCGAGACCAGCCCGCTGCTGCAGATCGCCGAGCACAGCAACGACCGGCTGGTGCTGGCCGATGTGGACAGCGGCCTGCTGCTGGTACGGTCCGACGCCCCCGGCGAGGACCGGCTGGGCTGGGGCGTGCTGGGCTCGGCACGGCCGGTGCGGTTCCCCGAGTGCCTGCGGCTGGACGAGGCACCCCTGGTCCCCTTCGCCACCCAGCCGGGACAGCCGCTGACCCCGGAGACCTGCTCGGTGGCGTTTCTGATCGACCGGGTGGAGCTGGACTCCGGCAGCTGGGTGGGGGTGTGGCGCCCCGCCGAGCGGCGGCTGCGCCAGTTCCCCGGGCCGGCTGGCTGGGTGGCCGGGGCCGGGCTGTGGACCGCCGACGGAGAGCTGCGACTGCCCTGTGTGACCCCCCAGGTGCCCTGCGGCCTGGCCCGGCTGCGGCTGCCGGAGGAGGTGGCGGAACCGCCGGAGGAGGACCCGGGCGGGGCGGCCGCGCTGCGCCCGGTGCCGCTCCAGCAGGCACCCCACGCCCGGGCCGTGACACGGCGTCCCCTCTGACGGAAACTCTGACGGATGTTCGATCCTGGGTGGCTGGCTCGATCAAGGTCCCGTTAGGATTGGGGCGGGGGCTGCGCAGCGGTGCTGAAGGGGCGTGCGCGGAAAGCGTGTTGACCGCCGTGTGAGTGGCCCAAGTGGCCCCCGGTGCACGCTATTCCCACACCGACGGAGTGACCTTCCCCATGTCCGAAGCCCGAACCGACACGACCGAAGCGAGCCGCATCGAGGCTTCCGCCCAGGCCGCAGCCGCCGGCTCCGGCAGGCACCGCGGCCCGTCGTCGATGCTTGACGACCAGCCTGCCTCGCCGCACGGAAAGCACCGCCGCCCGGCGGAGGCCAACTGATAAGTCCCGGACTTCTGGGGCGGAGTGCCGGATTATGTTCCGGTTCCGCCCTTTTTCCGTATCCGGCAACTGCCGCCGGCCGTCACAGTCCCAGCAGTTCCGTCGCCGCGAACGACTCCCCCTTGCGTTCCGCGAAGAACCGGGTGAACCCGCCCGCCAGGTCGTCCAGGGCGAACCGGGCGGCGATCCGCGGCCGTTCCAGCACCGCCACCCGCCCCCCGTACACCACCAGCACCTGCCCGCTCACCCCGCCCGCCGCCGGGGACGCCAGATGCCCCACCAGCGGGGAGACCTGTTCCACCGCCAGCGGATCGGGCCCGGTGGCCGGCGCGGCACCGAAGACATCCTCGGTCATCCGGGTGCGCGCCCGGGGGCAGATCGCGTTCACCGTCACCCCGTACTTGCGCAGCGCCGCGGCGGTGGACAGGGTCAGGCCCACGATCCCGCCCTTGGCCGCGGCGTAGTTGGGCTGTCCCGCGGCGCCCAGCAGAAACGCCTCCGAGGCGGTGTTGATCACCCGCCCGTACACCGGCTCCCCGCTGGCCTTGGCCCGCTCCCGCCAGTACGCGGCCGCAAAACGGATGGTGTTGAAGTGGCCCTTGAGGTGGACCCGGATCACCGTGTCCCACTCCTCCTCGGACATGGCGAACACCATCCGGTCCCGCAGGATCCCCGCGTTGTTCACCAGCACATCCAGCGAGCCATAGGTGTCCAGGGCCAGCCGCACCAGCTCCCGCGCGACGGCGAAGTCCCCGATGTCCCCGGCGTGGGCGACGGCCCGGCCGCCCGCCGCCCGGATCTCGGCCGCCACCGCCTCGGCGGGCCCCGCCGAGGCCGCACCCGAGCCGTCCCGCCCCGGCCGCCCCTGGTCATTGACCACCACCGAGGCACCGCGCCGGGCCAGTTCCAGGGCCTCGGCCCGGCCCAGACCCCGGCCGCCTCCGGTGACGATCGCCGTTCTGCCGCGCAGTGGCGGCGTCATCGCCGCCATCTCACAGCTCCACACAGGTACGCAGCGCCACACCCGAACGCATCTGCTCCAGCGCGTCATTGACGCCCGCCAGCGGCACCCGATGGGTGATCATCCCGGCCAGCTCCACCCGCCCGGCCCGCCACAGCTCAATGGCCCGGCCATAGGAGCGCAGCACATCGCCGCCGCCGTACAAGGAGGGCAGGATCCGCTTCTCGTTGAAGAACAGCTCGAACATATTGAGTTGCAGGGTGTCGTCCATGGCGCCCGCGCCCACCACACACAGGGTGCCGCCGCGCCGGGTCAGGTCATAGGCGGTACGGGCGGTGCCCGAGGTGCCCACCACCTCGAAGACATAGTCGAAGCCCTCACCACCGGTGACCCGGTTCCTGGCCTCGGCCAGTTCCTCCGGCGCCACCGCCTCCGTCGCCCCGAACCGCAGCGCCGCCTCGCGCCGGGAGGCCACCGGGTCCACCGCGACGATCCGTGCCGCGCCCGCCACCCGGGCGCCCTGCACGGTGGCGATTCCCACCCCGCCGCAGCCGATCACCGCCACCGATGAACCGGCCGCCACCCGCGCGGTGTTGAGCGCCGCACCGAGCCCGGTGGTGACCCCGCAGCCGATCAGGGCGGCGATGTCAAAGGGCACATCGTCCGGGATCGGCACCGCGCATCCGGCGCCCACCACCGTCTCCTCGGCGAAGGTGCCGGTGCCCGCGAAGCTGAACACATCGCCGCCCGGCCGCCGGAAGTTGGGGGTGGAGACACTGAGGAAGCCGGACAGGCACAGCTGTGTCTGGCCACGCCGGCAGGCGGCGCAGCCGCCACAGGCCGGCAGCCAGCACACCAGCACCCGGTCCCCCGGCCGCACCCCGGTGACACCCTCGCCCACCTCCAGGACCTCGCCCGCCCCCTCATGCCCGGGGACAAACGGCGCGGGCTGCGGCAGCACCCCGGACATCGCGGACAGATCGGAATGACACAGCCCGGCGGCCCGCATCCGCACCCGGACCTTGCCGGGGCCGAAGCCCACCGCCTCGATGTCGTCCACGACTTCGAGCTTGTCCTGCCCTTTCTCGTGCTGCACGGCGGCGCGCATGGGCGGCTCCCTTCGTACGGCTGGGGTGTTGCGGGCTCAGCGGTGTTCGACCACGGTGTCCGCCAGCACGGCGGCGTCCTGGCGCTCGGGCACCGTCACCGACACCTGGATCCGCCCGGGCCCGGGGCAGTCGCGCCACATCCGCAGCCGCAGCCGTTCGCCGGGGTAGACCACGCCGGTGAAGCGGGTGGTGTACGAGCGGACCCGCCCGGCGTCCCCGCCCAGCAGCCCGTCCACCACGGCCTTCAGCGCGATGCCATAGGTGCACAGTCCATGCAGGATCGGCCGGTCGAACCCGGCCCGCCGGGCGAACTCAGGGTCGGCGTGCAGCGGGTTGAAGTCCCCGCTGAGGCGGTAGAGCAGCGCCTGGTCCTCGCGGAGGGCCCGCTCCACCGTCAAATAGGGTGCGCGCTCGGGGAGTTCCAGCCGCATGGCGACACCGCGCTCCCCACCGAAGCCGCCCTCGCCCCGGACATAGATCTGCGCATCGCTGCTCCACAACGGCCCCTCGGCGTCGGCCACATCGCTGCGCAGCACAATCACCGCCGCCTTGCCCTTGTCATGGACGGCGGCAACCCGTGAGGTCTGGGTGGCTCCGGTGGACCGGACCGGGATGGGCCGGTGCACCGAGACGGTCTGCCCGCCGTGCAGCACGGCCGCCAGGTCCACCTCGATCCCGGGCGCGGACAGCCCGCCGGCCAGCGCCATCCCGCCCCCGGCCACGGTGGCGAACGAGGGCAGCACCTGCAGCCTGCTCTCCAGGGTGTAGCGCAGCTCGGCCGGGTCGGTGGCCGGCCGGCCCGCACCGATGCCCAGGTGGTAGAGCTGGATGTCCTTGTGGTCCCAGGACAGATCGGTCACGCGCGGATCGGCGGCAAGGGCCTTGGCGGCGTCGATGGGCATGCACGGCTGTATAGCCCGTTCCGGATGGCTTGGGAAGACGCATGTCACCGCCGTCGACGGGCGGTTGCCCCCGCACCGCCGGGAACCGGACACTCAACGGGATTTCGTCAAAAGGGGTTTCGTAGGCTGTGCGGCATGACGAGCACGGCAGCGGGCCAGCCCGCCGGATGGACCAAAATGCCCACCCTCAAGAGCTTCATCCCCTTTCTGCTCGTCAACATCCATGACACCATCGCCGTCCTCACCGGCGGCATGCCGCTGCCCTGGCTCGGTGGCCTTGGCGAACTGGTCTTCATCGCCCTGTATCTCGCCACCATCTCCACCGCCCTGGACGACGACCGCCACGACAGCCGCACCCCCCGGCTGCTGCTGGCCGGACTGGCCGTGGTCACCTATGCGCTGGCCGTCGGCTACTGGAACCACTGGCAGATGTGCTTCCCGCTGCTCTCCCTGGCGACCGGCGTGGTGCTGCGCCGCGACACCCGGCTGATCGCGTTCGCCCTGGCCCTGCTGGGCATCACCTACGGGATCATGGCCTCGCTCCGGGGCGCCCATGACACCACCGGGGACATCGTGGCCGCGGGCTGGGGCACCGGCCTGGCCGGGATGCTGGCCGCCAACCTGCTCAACCTGGTGGAGAGCAACTCCGCCCTGCGGGCCACCCGCGAACAGCTGGCCCATGCCGCGGTGGAGCGCGAGCGGCTGCGTTTCTCCCGGGACCTGCACGACCTGCTGGGCCACACCCTCTCGGTGATGGTGGTCAAGGCACAGGCGGTACGCCGCCTGGGCCCGCGCGACCTGGACGCCGCGCTCTCCCAGGCCGCCGACATCGAGGCGGTGGGCCGCCAGGCCCTGACCGAAATCCGGGAGGCCGTCACCGGCTACCGGGAGAGCAGCCTGGCCACCGAGCTGGACAACGCCCGTTCCCTGCTGGAGGCTTCGGGGATCGCCGCCGAGATCAGCCAGTCCGGCCCGCCGCTGCCGCCGCAGACCGGGGCGCTGCTGGGCTGGGTGGTGCGCGAGGGCGTCACCAATGTGGTGCGGCACAGCGGCGCTTCGCACTGTGCGATCGAGGTACGCGGCGAACCCGACCGGGTCCATCTGGAGATCACCGACGACGGCGTGGGCCCGGCCGCCGGGCCGGAGATGGAGCGGCCCCGGCCCAAGACCGGCGGCAATGGCCTCAGGGGCCTGGCCGAACGGCTGGCCACCGCGGGCGGCTCACTGACCTCCGGCCCGGCCGGCCGCCGCGGCTTCCGGCTGGTGGCGGAGCTGCCGGTGGACGACGAGGAGGGACTGGCGGCCTGATGAACGCACCACTGTCTAGGCTGGACGGTATGACAGACACCGGCCCCGAGCAGCCCGCCCAGCGCATCCGCACCCTCCTCGCCGAGGACCAGGGAATGATGCGCGGAGCGCTGGCGCTGTTGCTCGGCCTGGAGGACGACATCGAGATCGTCGGCCAGGTGGCCAACGGGGACGAGATCCTGCCCACGGCCCTGGAAGTACGACCGGATGTCGCGCTGTTGGACATCGAACTGCCGGGCCGCAGCGGGCTGGACGCCGCGGCCGACCTCAGGGCCGGGCTGCCCGAGTGCAAGGTGCTGATCCTGACCACCTTCGGCCGCCCCGGCTATCTGCGCCGGGCGATGGAGGCCGGGGCGGCCGGGTTCCTGGTCAAGGACGGCCCGGTGGAGGACCTGGCGGCCGCCATCCGCCAGGTGCTGGCGGGCAAGCAGGTCATCGACCCGGTGCTGGCCGCGGCCGCGCTCAGCACCGGCCCCAACCCGCTCACCCAGCGGGAGCGCGAGGTGCTGGCCGCGGCGGTGGACGGCGCGACGGTCGCCGACATCGCGGCCAAGGTGCACCTCTCGCCGGCCACGGTGCGCAACTACCTCTCGGCCGCCATCGGCAAGACCCAGACCCGCAACCGCATGGAAGCGGTCCGCACCGCCCGCCAGAACGGCTGGCTGTAGCCACCGAAGGCGCTCCACCCACGACCGCAAGGACAAAAGCAATGCTCAGCCCCGCCACCCTCGCCGCCTTCGAAGAGGCCAAGGGCTTTATGCCCACCGACGAGGGCCGCGCCCTCCACGACGCCGCCACCGAGGCCGCCGAACTGGGCCTCCCCCTACTGGAAGTAGGGACCTACTGCGGCCGCTCCACCATCCTCCTCGCCGACGCCGCCCGCCAGGCGCACCTCACCGCCATCACCATCGACCACCACCGCGGCAGCGAAGAGCAGCAACCCGGCTGGGAGTACCACGACCCCACCCTGGTGGACCCGGTCACCGGCCGTATGGACACCCTCCCCGTCTTCCGCCGCACCCTGCACGCCGCCGGCCTGGAGGACCATGTCATCGCCATAGTCGGCCGCTCCCCCCAGGTGGCGAAGACCTGGCGCACCCCCGTCGGCCTGGTCTTCATCGACGGCGGTCACACCGATGAGCACGCCACCGCCGACTACGAGGGCTGGGCCCCGCACCTCGCCTCCGGCGGCCTGCTGGTCATCCACGATGTCTTCCCCGACCCGGCCGACGGCGGCCAGGCCCCGTACCGCATCTACCGCCGGGCCCTGGAATCCGGTGCCTTCACCGAGGTCTCGGTGACGCACTCGCTCCGCGTCCTGCGCCGGATCGCCCCCGGCCACTGAGCCATAGGCGCTACCATCGCCCAGGTGTCCACCGGCAGCCTCCCCCGCATACCCCGCCCGCTCAGGGCCGTGGCACTGACCGCGCTGCTCCTGACGGGCCTCGCGGGCTGCGACGACAAGACCGACGACGCCAAGTCGGCCGAGGGCAAAGCGCCTTCGGCCGTTGCTTCCGCCTCAAGTTCAACCCCCGCCTCCGCGGCACCGAAGCCAAGTACCTCCCCTGCCAACGATGGTTCGCTCAAGGGCAAGGTCGTCGTCATCGACCCCGGCCACAACATCCACAACCAGGACCATCCCACCGAAATCAATCAGCAGGTGGAGATGGGCAACGGCCGCAAGGAATGCGACACCACCGGCACCGCCACCAACTCCGGTTACGCCGAAGCCACCTTCAGCCTGGATGTCGCCCACCGCATCCGCCGTATCCTCCAGGCGCAGGGCGCCACCGTCACCCTCACCCATGACGGCGACCGCCCTTACGGGCCGTGCGTGGACGAACGCGCCGAGATCGGCAACCGGGCCCACGCGGACGCCGCGGTATCGGTACACGCCGACGGCGCACCGGCCGGCGACCGCGGGTTCCATGTGATTCTTCCCGCACCGCTCAAGAACGGGCAGGTGGACACCACGCCCATCGTCGGCCCTTCCAGGGCACTTGGCGAACGCATCGCCGGCGACTTCGTCCGCGTCACCGGCAGCGCACCCTCCAACTATGTGGGCAAGGGAACGGGTTTGGACGTCCGTGACGATCTGGGCGGACTCAATCTGTCCAAAGTCCCCAAGGTGTTCATCGAATGCGGCAATATGCGCGATCCCGATGATGCCGCCCAACTCACCGATGACGCTTGGCGCGAAAAGGCGGCGCAAGGGATCGCAAACGGCATCAGTGACTTCCTGCACGGGTAACGGAGGGAAATAACGGCAGGCCACAGCCTTGTCACGAGGGCGAAACGAAGAGCCGCCCCGGACATGGGAGCGATAGGTTCCCCCGTACGATGGGGGGCCGAGTTTCCCCCGCGCCCTCGCACCTCGCGAACTGGCACCGACGCCAGCTGACAACTTTCCAACTGCACGGACAAAGGACTTCAGGTGAACATCCGCTCCCTCACTCGAGGCGACGGCGTGGTGATCGGAGCAGCGGTGTTGCTGTTCATCGCCTCGTTCCTCGACTACTACTCGGTCGACTGCAGCGGTCCTTGCGACACATCGAAGGTGCCCAATCTGTGGGAAGGCAAGGTCTTCCCCGCACTGCCGTCGATCGTGCTCGCCGGCCTCATCGCAGCCGCGCTCATCGTCGCCTCCCGTATCCAGACGGGCCGCAATGTGCTGGGCCTCACGCTGGAGCAGTGGGGGACGGCGCTGGCGGTCTTCGCGACCTGGACCACCCTGTGGACCATGTTCGACGGTCCGCTTGAGGACATGAACTCCAACGTCGGTGTCGGCATCGGCCGCATCCTGGCACTGATCGCCAATGCGGTCATCGCCGCCGCCGCTCTGTTCTCCTCCCGCGTCCCGGCCCTTAAGGCCCCTCTGATGGGCGCCCCCCAGCAGCCCGTCTCCCCCTACGGGACCGGCCCCAACCCGGGCTATGGCTACCCCAACCCGGCCGCCGGCCAGCCCGGCGCCCCCTATGGGGCCCAGCCGGGTGCCTCCTTCGGCGGCCAGGCCCCGTCCCCGTACCAGCCGCAGGACCCGACCACGGTGCAGCCCGCCGCTTCCCAGCCGGATGGTGGCGCGGGTGCCGCCGCGGCCCAGCAGGCGGCCGGCCAGTCCTTCGGTGGCGGCCAGCCCGCCGGTGCGCAGGGTGGCGCTCCCGCCTCCGGGTTCACCCCGTTCTGGTTCGCCGTCCCGGTGAACCGGCCGCTGTTCCCGGAGGACGGCTCGCAGACCCCGATCGCCGAGCTGACCCCCGGTACCTGGTACCTGGCCGTGGACCAGCGCGGTCCGGCCCTGGTCGCCCAGACCCAGGACGGCCGCCGTGGTGTCCTCCAGGACACCTCCGGCATCCAGCGCGGCTGATTCAACGCCCCGCCCATTTCCACGCCAAGGCCCGCCGGTTCCCTCCGGCGGGCCTTCGCCGTACAGTGACCCGCCATGCGACTCGGTCTCGCACTCGGCTACTGGGGCCGCGGCCCGGACCCCCGCCATCTCCAACTCGTCCGGGAAGCGGAGGACTTGGGATATCACTCGGTGTGGACGGCCGAGTCCTGGGGCTCGGACGCCTTCACCCCGCTGACCTGGATCGCCGCCCACACCCGGCGCATCGCGCTGGGCACCGCGGTGGCACAGATGGCGGCCCGTTCGCCGGCCGCCACCGCCATGCACGCGCTCACCCTGGACCATCTCTCCGGCGGCCGGCTGCTGCTGGGGCTGGGGCTGTCCGGTCCGCAGGTGGTGGAAGGCTGGTACGGGCGCCCGTTCCCGGACCGCCCGCTGATGGCCACCCGGGAGTATGTGGACATCGTCCGTCAGGTGCTGCGCCGCACCGCACCGGTGACCCTGGACGGCCGCTACCACCGCCTCCCCTATGACGGCCCGGGGAGCACCGGCCTGGGCCGTTCGCTGCGGTCCATCACCCACCCCCTCCGGCCCGACCTGCCGGTGCTGCTCGGCGCCGAAGGCCCCAGGAACATCGCCCAGACCGTCCATATCGCCGACGGCTGGCTGCCGCTCTACTGGTCGCCCGCCCGGACCCACCTCTACGCCGAATCCCTGGCCGCCGCCCCCGAGGGTTTCCTGGTGGCCCCGCTGGTCCGGGCCGCCCTCTGCGCCGATGTCACCGAGGGCCTGCGGCCGGTGAAGGCGATGCTGGCCTTCTATGTCGGCGGCATGGGGCACGCCCGACGCAACTTCCACGCGGACCTGCTGGCCCGCTGGGGCTATGGCGAAGTCGCCGCCCGCATCGGGGAGTTGTTCGCGTCCGGACGCCGCGAGGAGGCGGTGGCCGCGGTGCCGGACACCCTGGCCGACGAGATCTCCCTGGTCGGCCCCCGGAAGCGGATCGCCGAACGCCTGACAGCCTGGCGGTCGGGCCCGGTCACCGACCTCCTGATAACGGCCCCCGACCCACCAACCCTCCAAGCCCTGGCCGAACTCAACGCCTAGACCGGGGACACCCCGAACCCACTCAACTCCTCGGCGGCTTCCCCGCCATGTACAGCCAAGTCCGGAAGAACTCCCCCAGCCCCTTCCCGGACTTCGCCTCGCAGAGCGCGAAGAACTGCTGGGCCTCCACATTGCCGAAACGATGCTCCCGCACCCATGTGCGCAGCACATCGAAGAACACCGAGTCCCCCACCGTCTCCCGCAACCGCTGAAGCATCATCGCGCTCCGCCCGTACACCGGCCGCCCCGATATCTGCTCGGCGTCCGGCGTGGCGGGCGGATAGGACCAGATGTCCTCGCCCGCCGGGCCCTTGCTCTCCGGGTCCTTGCCGTCGTAGTAGTCGTCAAAGGTCTGCCGCACCGTGCGGCCGCCCTCCTTCTCCTCCCACATCCACTCCGCGTACTGGGCGAAGCCCTCGTTGAGCCACATATCACGCCAGTCGCGCAGGGTGACCGAGTTGCCGAACCACTGGTGGGCCATCTCATGTACCACCAGCTTGTCGTCCGGCGGCTCCTGGAAGTACGGCTTGGTCTGGGTCTCCAGGGCGTAGTGCACCTCCTCATTGCGGTCGATGACCACGCCGGCGGAGGAGAAGGGGTACGGGCCGAACAGGCCGGTCTCCCAGTCCAGTACCCGGGGCAGCACCTTGTTCATCCGCTCGGCGGCCGCCTCCTCGCCGGGCGCCGAGGCGATATAGAGCGGCAGCCGGCCGGCCCGGCCCCGGGTGATCCGGAACTCGCCCACCGCCACACTCGCCACATAGCTGGCCATCGGTTCGCCGTTGTGCCAGACAAAGGTGGTCTTGCCGCCCTTGGTCTCCTGTTGGCGCAACTCGCCGTTGGCCACGGCTGTATAGCCCTTGGGCACGGTCACCGTGATGTCATAGGCGGCCTTGTCGGAGGGGTGGTGGTTGCCGGGGAACCAGGCCATGGACCCCTCCGGCTCGCCCAGTCCGACCGCGCCGTGTTCGGTCTCCACCCAGCCCTCGGTGGCGCCGTCCACGTCATGGACGGTCTGGGGGGTGCCCCGGTAGCTGATCTCGGTGGTGAACTCGGCCTCCCTGGCCACCGGTTGGCGCGGCCGGACGGTGAGCTTGGTGCCCTTGCGGGAGGTGTGGGCCGTCCTGCCCGCCACCCGGGCCTCGCGCACCCGCAGTCCCTTGAGGTCCAGGCTGAAGGCGCTGAGGTCCTGGGTGGCCCGGGCGGTGATCACCGCCTTGCCCTCCAGCAGATTGTCCTCCGGCCGGTAGTCCAGGGTCAGGCCATAGTGCTCAACCCGGTAGCCCCCATTGCCCAGCCGGGGGAAGACGCTGTCCCCCGCGCTTTGCGCTCCGGGGCGCCCCTGGCCTTCGTCGGCGCCGCCGCAGGCCGTGACAAACGCGAGTGCCAGGGGTATCGCGCACCGCGACAGCCTGCGGGGAAGCGTCTGTTGCCCCGGTCTTCGGAGAGTGTCTGCCATGCCCGCAATGCTTTCATTGTCGACAGGCTCGGCAACGCCCCTTCCCGGCCGTCCGGTTCAGCCGCCCGAGCCGAGCTCGCTCGCCGAGGGCGTCTTGTCCTTCACCTCGGCACCGGCGCCCTTCCCGGCGTCCTTCACCTTGTTGATGACGTCCTGGAAGCTGTTGACATCACCGTCGACGGCATCGCCCTTCTTCAGCTTGCCGGGCAGGCCCTTGAGCGACTCGATGCCGGCAGCCAGGGGCGCCAGCGCCTTGGACAGCGTGGGGTCGCCCTCGGCGTTCTTCTTGGCGGCCTTGAGCCGGTTGTAGGTGAAGGTGCCCGCCAGGGCCGCCTTGGCCAGGGCCTTGACCCGGCCCTTCTCACCACTCTTGAAGGCGCCCGCCTTGTAGGGCTTGACGATCCACTTGTAGGTGGCGCCCGCGGCGAGCCCGGCGTTGGCGACAAACCGTGTCTTGGCGAACTTCTGCTTCTCGGCCGAAGTCGTCGGCGACGCCTCGCTCTTGCTCTCCTTCTTGCCGCCGCCACAGGCGGGGGCGACCAGCAGCAGGCTGCAGACCAGCGGCAGCGCTACGGCGGTACGGCGGACGCGGGCGCGACTGGACACGGTTGGCCTCCGACGGGCGCTTGGGGACACTCCCGACAAGGCTTACCCAAAGCGACGCCCCCCGCACGCCGGACCGTACCGTTCGGGCGATGCCCTCGTACGCCTGCCCAGGCCCGGCAGCGCACCGGCCGGCTGAAGCGCCGCAGCCGGGCTCAGGCACGGCAGTACGGCTCAGCCGCAGCAGTCGGGTTCCAGCCCGCTCGGCAGCCGTTCACCGCCGAACACCGCCGTGGTCGCCTCGTCGCCGCCCAGCGCGGCCACCGCCAGCAGCAGCGCGCCCGCGGTCCAGGTGGTCTGCTCCTCCGGCCAGACCGCCTGGTCCTGGTAGACATAGCCGGTCCAGTACATGCCGTTGTCGGCGCGCAGATGACCGATCCAGCGCAGGATCTCCACCGCGCGGTCGGACTCGCCCATCACCCAGAGCGCCAGGGCGAGTTCACAGCTCTCGCCGCCGGTGACCCAGGGGTTGGGCACCACACAGCGCACCCCCAGACCGGGCACCACAAAGCGGTCCCAGTCGGCCTCGATGCGCCGCTTGGCCGCCTCGCCGGTGAGGGCGCCGCCCAGTACCGGGTAGTACCAGTCCATGGAGTAGCGGCTCTTGTCCAGGAACCGCTCAGGGTGGTGGCGTATCGCATGGGCCAGCAGGCCGGCCGCCAACTCCCAGTCGGGCTGGGGCTCTTCGCGGTGCTCGGCGATGGCCAGGGCGCAGCGCAGCGCCTGGTGGATGGAGGAGCAGCCGGTGAGCAGGGCGTCGGTTACGGCCCGGCCGTCGGCCTCGCGCTTCCAGCCGATCTGTCCGCCGGGCTGCTGGAGTTCCAGGACGAACTCCATGGCCGCGCAGACCACCGGCCACATCCGGTCCAGGAAGGCGTCGTCGCCGGTGGCCAGGTAGTGGTGCCAGACGCCGACCGCCACATAGGCGGTGAAGTTGGTCTCCCGGCTGCGGTCGGTGGGTTCGTCGGCGGCGCCGTCGGCGTAGGCGGCGTACCAGGAGCCGTCGGCGTTCTGGTGCCGGGCCAGCCAGCGGTAGGCGGCCTCGGCGCGGCCGTGTTCGCCGGCGGCGTCCAGGGCCATGGCGGCCTCGACATGGTCCCAGGGGTCGAGGTGGTGGCCGCGGAACCACGGTATGGCCCCGTCCTCGCGCTGGGTGGCGGCGATGCCCTCGACGGTGCGGGTGGCCTCTTCGGTGGTGAGCACGCCGGGCAGTGCGAGGCGCTCCGCGCGTCCCGGACGACGGTGGTACGTGGTCACGCGCGCACCTCGTCCAGCGCGCCGTGCGCCGCGCGCGGCTTGGTGGCGTAGGCGACAAAGCTCTTGCCGATGACCGGGTTGAGGGCCTGTTCGGCCAGCCGGGTGGCCAGGGGCTTCTTCATGATGTCCCAGACCAGCAGCTTGTGGTACGCGCGCACCGGCAGTGCCTTCTCGTTGTCCACGCCGAAGGCGCACTTCAGCCACCAGTAGGGGCTGTGCAGGCCGTGCGCATGGTGGGTGCCGTACGGCTTGAGTCCGGCCTCCTCCATCTTGCGCAGCAGTTCATCGGCCTTGTAGATGCGGATATGGCCGCCTTCGACCTCGTGGTAGGCGTCGCTGAGCGCCCAGCAGATCTTCTCCGGGCCGTAGCGCGGCACGGTGATGGCGATCCGGCCGCCGGGCCGCAGCACCCGGACCATCTCGGCGAGCACTCCCTTGTCGTCGGGGATGTGCTCCATCACCTCGGAGATGATCACTACGTCGAAGCTGTCGTCGGGGAACGGCAGGGCCAGCGCGTCGCCCTCCATGGCGGTGGCGGTGGCGCCCTCCGGGGCCTCGCCGGCCTCCTTCATGGCGGCGAACCACTTGGCGACCTCGCGGATCTCCTCGGCGTTGCGGTCCAGTGCCACCACCCGGGCGCCGCGCCGGTAGCACTCGAAGGCATGCCGGCCCGCGCCGCAGCCCAGGTCGAGGACGCGGTCGCCGGGGGCGAGCGGGAAGCGGGAGAAGTCGACGGTCAGCACGGTGTCTGCTTTCGTCCGGCGGAGCGGGTCGGTGGTGCGCCTGGGCGGGTGTGCCTCAGGCGGTGGTGCGGGTGCGCTGCCGTGCCCGCCGGGCCTCGGTGTAGCGGGCGATGGAGGCGCGGTAGTGCTCGGCGGTGCCGATGGCCGCCTGCCGCCAGGTGAACCGGTCCAGTACGCGCCGGCGTCCGGCGGCGCCCAGCCGGCGGCGCAGTTCGCCGTCGTCCAGCAGGCGGCCCAGCGCGGCGGCCAGTGCTCCCGCGTCGCCGGGCGGCACCGCCAGGCAGGTCTCACCGTCCGGGCCGGCCACCTCCGGGATGGCGCCGCCGGTGGTGGCGACCAGGGCGGTGCCGGTGGCCATCGCCTCGGCGGCGGGCAGCGAGAAGCCCTCGTAGAGCGAGGGCACACAGGCGATCTGGGCGCCGCGCACCAGGTCGACCAGTTCGGCGTCGCTGATGCCCTTGACGAACTCGACCGCGCCTTCCAGCCCAAAGCGTTCGATGGCCTGGGCCACCGGCCCGTCGTCGGCGCGCTTGCCGACCACCACCAGGTGGGCGTCCGGGTGTTCGGTACGAACCTTGGCCAGGGCCTCCACCAGGTGCACCAGTCCCTTGAGCGGGACATCGGCGCTGGCGGTGGTGACGATCCGGCCGGGGATCTCGGCGATGGCCGGGTCCGGCGAGAAGAGGTCGGTGTCGGCGCCGATGGGCACCACATGGACCCGCTCCGGGCGGACGCCCAGGTGGTCGGTGATCTCCTGCCGGGAGGAGCCGGAGACGGTGAGCACCCTGGGCAGGCAGCGGGCGACCCGCTCCTGCATCCGGGTGAAGCCGTACCAGCGGCGGACGGACAGCCGGCGCGCCAGGTCCTCGGCGGCGTCCAGCTCCAGCTGCCGGTCCACGGTGATGGGGTGGTGAATGGTGGTCACCAGGGGGGCGCCCAGATCGGCGAGCAGGCCGTAGCCGAGGGTCTGGTTGTCGTGGACGACATCGAAGTCGCCCCGGCGGGCGGCCAGATGGCGCCGGGCGCGCAGCGAGAAGGTCAGCGGCTCGGGGAAGCCGCCGGTCCACATGGTGGCCACCTCCAGGGCGTCCACCCAGTCCCGGTACTCCTCGCGGCCGGGGGTGCGGAAGGGGTCGGGCTGCCGGTAGAGGTCCAGGCTGGGCAGTTCGGTGAGGGTGACGCCCTCGTCGTCGTCGAGCACCGGGTAGGGCTGGGCGCCGATGACCTCCACGGAGTGTCCCAGGCGGGCCAGTTCACGGGAGAGGTGGCGGACGTAGACCCCCTGGCCGCCGCAGAACGGGTTGCCCTTGTAGGACAGCAGCGCGATGCGCAGCGGGCCGTCACCGCCGGCGGTGGGCACCGTGCGGGGCGGACCTGACCCGACTGCCCGGGCGGTCTCAGCGGTCACTCGCGGCCCCCTTCTTCCTGCAGTTCAGCGGGAGCGTAACCGCTGCGTATACCTAGAACAAGTTCCACCTGGCGCCGGGCCCGGCAACTGCCGACCATACCCGGCGGGTTCAGAACACGTTCCAGTGATTCGCGTCACTGCGCGGAGCCCTGACATCATGCAGCGTGTCCGCCGCCACAGCCGTTACGCATGGAACGGAACCCAGCACAGCAGATGACCGCAGCCCCCAAGCCGGCCGCGCCGCCGCTCACCCAGCGCCAGGAGGCCCGCCGCCGCCGCATTCTGGCCACCAGTGCGCAACTGGCCGGCCGGGGTGGCTTTGACGCGGTGCAGATGCGGGAGGTGGCCGAGTGCTCCGGTGTCGCGCTCGGCACTCTCTACCGCTACTTCCCGTCCAAGGTGCACCTGCTGGTGGCCACCATGCAGGACCAGCTGGAGCGGCTGCACGAGACCCTGCGCAAACGGCCGCCCACCGGCGGGGATCCGGCGGCGCGGGTCGCCGAGACCCTGATGCGCGCCTTCCGTGCCATGCAGCGCGAACCGCATCTGGCCGATGCCATGGTGCGTGCGCTCACCTTCGCCGACCGCTCGGTCAGCGCCGAGGTGGACACCGTCTCCCGGCTGACCACCGCCATCATCCTGGATGCCATGGGCCTGCCCGGCGGCCCCTCCCCCGAGCAGCTCTCGGCGGTGCGGGTCATCGAGCACACCTGGCACTCGGCGCTGGTCACCTGGCTGTCCAGGCGGGCTTCCATCGCCCAGGTGCGGGTGGACATCGAGACGGCCTGCCGGCTGATCACCTGAGTCTTTTTCGCTCTTGCGCTTTCCACGGGTTTCGTCAACTCCCGCAAGATCCTTGCCTCGCAGGTATGAAATAGGCGGCCGGTGTTAAACGAACAAGGCTGTGGAATTCCTGCGGGGAGGAATGGTTCGGTGATCCAGGTTCTGCTGGTCCACGACACCCGACTGCTGCGCACCGCGCTGGCGGCACTGCTGGAGAAGGAGCCCGGTATCGAGGTCACCACGGCCGGCTGGCGGGACGCCGCCGGCTGGGAGGGACGGCCCCAGGTATGTGTGGTCGACATGGACGGCCCGGAAGCGGCCAAACCCCACGGAGTACGGGAACTGGCCCGGCGATGTCCCGCCGGCGACGGGCACAGCGCACTGCTCGCCCTGGTCAGCCGGGGACGGCCCGGGCCCCTGCGGCTCGCCTACGAGGCCCGTGCTCTGGGCTATCTGAGCAAGAACGCCGCCCCGGAGCACTTAACAGACGGAATACGCCAGGTGGCCAGAGGTGAGCGCTATATAGACGAGTCCCTGGGCTTCGGCTTCCTCCAGGCCGCCGACATCCCCCTCACCCAGCGGGAGTTGAACGTTCTCTCGCTGGCCGCCGAGGGCGCCTCCATCGACGAGATAGCCTGCGGCCTGCACCTGGCCAATGGCACCGTACGCAACTACATGGCCGCCATCACCCGGAAAACCGGCGCCCGCAACCGCGTTGACGCCATCCGCATCTCCCGCCGCGCCGGCTGGCTGTGAACGCGGACGGGCCCTCCCGCACAGGGAGGGCCCGCTGTACCGCCGCCTGGTTCAGAGGCAGATCAGCACGCTGACGTTGCTCACACAGGACAGCAGGCTGACCGTGCTCTCGTTGGCGGTGGTGCCGAGGTCCTCGGACTCCAGGCTCTGCAGGTCGAGAAGCGCCATGATGTCTTCCTTTCTTATGGGGACTTGGGGACAGTTGGTACTGCTCACCACGATTCCACGGAAAGCGGAACCGGCTCATGGGGCCCGGTGTTCCGGGCGGTGGGGGACGGTCAGAGGAACGGCAGCCCGGCCGGGCGGTCGCCCAGCGCCGCGCCCAGGGCCAGCAGGCAGCCCGCCGTTCCGGTGGCCAGATCCATCGACAGACGCATCATCTGGTGGCCGGGGAAGGCCAGTTCGCCCTGGTAGGGCATGCCGTACCAGCCCAGCGCCGCGACCTGCGCGGCCAGCGCCGCACGGTGGTCGCCGGGGGTCGTGGTCCGGCTGAGGTGCAGGATCATTCCGGCGCGCCCCTGGAGCAGCCCCGGCTGGGCGTAGAACCGGGAGCAGGCGGCGGGCAGTATCTCCGCCCGGGCCCGGGCGAGTTCAGCGTCCTCCTGGGCCTGGGCGGGCAGTTCGTCCAGCACCATGGCGATGCCCACGCTGCCGTCCCCCAGGTAGGGCATGGTGCGCCAGCCCTCGTCCACCTGGAGACTGCCGCTGGGGGTGCGCACGGTGTGGGCCAGGTCCAGCCGCAGCGCGTTTTTGGCCAATTCGAGCAGGGCCGGATCGCCGGTGCGCTCATACCGCCGCAGGAAGAGCAGCGCCGGGCCGCTCGCCCCGCGCATCAGCCCCGCCCGGCGGCGCTTGGTCCCCTCCGCGTCGGCCAGGTCCCCGGCCAGGCGCTCGGCCAGCAGCTGCCCGGCCTCCTCGGCGTACCGGGCCAGTTCGGTCTCGCCCGTGGTGTGTGCCAGCCGGTCCAGCGCCAGGCCGATCCCGGCCAGCCCGCCCCGCAGGTCCGAGGTCAGCTGCCGCCACCGCTCGGCGAGCAGCTGCTCCACCAGGTCCAGGGCGCGGGCCCGGTGCCCCAGCCGGTCCAGCACCAGGGCGACACCGGCCAGCCCGTCGTACAGCCCCAGCGGGGTGCCGGCCGGCACCGGGTCGGTGTGCCTGAGCAGCCACTGCTCCCCCGCCTCGTACCGCTCGGCGCCCACCTCGGCCAGGGCGTGCAGCACCCCCGCCGCGCCATGCGCCAGCCCCAGCCCGCCGCCGTCGGAGAACTGCTCCACATCGCCGGGGAACAGCCGGTCGTCGCGGTCCGGGGTGGCCGAGGCCAGGATCGCGCGCACCATGGAGTCCCGGGCGGTGGGCCAGTCGGCGGTGTCCGGGAGCGAAGTGCCCGGCGAAACGGTTCTGTTGGTCTGGCCCGTGGTACGGGTGATCTCCCGTACCGCCTCGTCCAGGAACTCCCTTGGCACATCCGGGAATTCGGCGGCGATCACCTCGGCCAGGTGGGCCGCCTTGGACCGGTCGATCACCAGCAGGGTGGTCACCGGCAGGAAGAGCGCCAGCCGCAGACAGGCCAGGGCATAGCGGTCCACCTCCGGGCCGGTGCGGTCCGGCGGGGCGAAGAAGCCCGGATGTGCCACCACCTGGCGCCCGTTCTCCGTGGCGTCCGCCGCCGCCTCGAAGTCGATCAGCGCCACCGAGTTCTCGTCCGGCGCCACCATCACATTGAACATATGCAGGTCGTTGAAGACCACGCCCCGGTCATGGACGGCCGTCACCGCCTCCTCGACCGCGCGGTGCACCCGCAGCGCCCACCGGGTGTACCCGGCCACCGCCTCCGGGTCGGGGCGGGCCGCCAGCAGCGGATGCCGTTCCCCGAAGAAGGAGTTGAGCGGACGCCCCTCGATAAAGTCCATCACCAGGAACCGGTGGTCGCCCAGCTGGAGCCAGCCCCTGACCTCCGGCGCCACGCCCAGCCCCGACAGCCGCTCCAGCGCCGTTCGCTCCCGGTCCAGCCGGGCCACCGCGTCCGCGCCGTCCGAGGCCAGTCCGGCATACGGCCGGCCCTCCTTCAGCACCACCTTGCGGCCATTGCGCCGGTCGGTGCCGGCGTACACCCCGCCGCCATTGGAGAAGTGCAGCGCCTTCTCGATCCGGTACGGCAGCTCGCCCACCGTGGTGGCGTTGCGGGCGGCCAGGTGCGGCCGGAGGAACTCCGGCAGCGTCACCCACTCCGGCACCCGGAACGCGGGCTCCCGCCCGTCCGGCACCAGCTTGCCCTCGCCGTCCTCGATGGCCGGCACCAGCCGTCCGCGCTCGTCCACGCAGAACCGCCGGGCGAACGCCCCGTACCGGACATACAACGGCCCCTGGTGCCAGCGCAGATCGGTGAGGATATACGGCCCGGGCCAGCCGCCGATCAGCTCCTGCAGCTCATTCAGGACCAGCTCCAGCTGGGCCTCGTCCGCCGGATAGACAGTCACCGCCTTGCCGCTCATGTCCCGCCCCGCGTACTTGCTGTTGCGCAGGTGGAGCAGATGCGGCGCCGGCACGAACTTGAAGGGGATGCCCCGGCCCACGCAGTAGTCCCAGACCGTGGCGGCCAGCTTCTCGGCGGTGTCCGCGGTGGCCGCCGCATGGATCTTCCAGCCCTGCGCGGGCAGTTCCTGCCCGCTGGGGAACAGATGCAGCCAGTCCCCGGTACGGGCACTCTGCCACCCCTCGGGCACCGGCCGCCGGGCCGCCTCATAGAGCGCGGGCCGCTGCTCGCCGAGGCCGGTCAGCCGGTCCGGGGTCTCATAGAAGTGCCTGTCCGCCAGGCAGTAGACCTCGTACCGCTTATCCATCGCGTCCCCCGGTGTGCGCCCTTGATTGCGACGGAATGAGGCTGCCATGGGGTGAGCGGGACGGAACAGTCACAGATGTCACTGAGTGACCGTGCGGAACGCACGAGTAACAAGGGCGAGTTGAGGAGAGTGTACGCACCACTCGCTACGCCCCGCCCGGGCGCCCCGGCTCAGACCGCTGCGGGGAAGGCGAACCGCACCCCGGTCAGCTCCTCGGACAGCTCCCACAGCCGGCGGCCGGTCTCCGGGTCGGCCGCCGCGTCGGACAGCGGCACCAGGGTGGGCTCGCCCCGCAACTCGGCCGGACCGTCCGGCCCGATGAACTGCCCCCCGGCCACGGCCGGTTCGGTGGCCGCGTACAGCTGTGGCAGCGCGCCCCGCGCCGGCGGCTGGGCGAGCAGCGGATTGCCGATCCGGCCGAACACCACCCGCCACAGCCCCACCGGAGCGCTGGTCTGCAGATTGGTGGCCGTATAGCCGGGGTGGGCCAGCACACTGCGCACCGGGCTGCCGGCCCGCACCAGCCGGCGGTGGAGCTCCCGGCCGAAGACGGCGTTGGCGAACTTGGACTGGTTGTAGAAGCCCATCGGCGAGTACCCCCGCTCCCCGGCGAGATCCTCGAAACGCAGCCGCCCCTTGCGGTGGTTGACCGAGCTCACGGTGACCACCCGGGGATCGCGCCCGGCGGCCAGCAGGTCCAGCAGCAGCCCGGTGAGGGCGAAGTGCCCCAGATGATTGCAGGCGAACTGCAGCTCATGGCCCTGCGGGCTGAGCGACCGGGGCGGCGCCATCACCCCGGCGTTGTTGATCAGCACATCCAGCCGGGAGTGGTCGGCGCGCAGCCGGTCGGCGAAGTCCCGTACGGAGTCCAGGTCGGCCAGATCGACCGGGCGCGCCTCCAGGGCGGCGGCGGGCTGCTCGGCGGTGATCTCCGCGATGGCCCGGCGGCCCTTGTCGAGGTCGCGCACCGCGAGAATCACCCGCCCGCCCCGGCGGGCCAGGGCCCGGGTGGTGGCCAGGCCAAGGCCGCTGTTGGCCCCGGTGACCAGGAACACCCTGCCGCTCTGGTCCGGGATCCGCTCGGCGGCCCACTGCTGCTTCTGCTGCTGCTCGCGCTGCTTGGTCATGCGACACACGTTGCCCCTCGTGTCACTCGGTGTCAAGATGTCACTGCATGACACCCATGGCATGGAGCTACGATGGACTGGTGACTTCCCCACTCCGCCCCGAAGCCAGCCTGGCCCAGCGCAAGCGTCAGCTCGTCTCGGACGAACTGACCGAGGCGGCACTGCAGTTGCTGGCGCTCAAGGGGTTCGATGTGGTCACCATCGACGAGATCGCCACAGCCGCCGGAGTGTCCAAGCGGACCTTCTTCCGGTACTTCTCCTCCAAGGAGGACGTGGTCGTCCAGTTCCTGGCTGGCATGGGCACCGGCATGTGCGCCGAACTGGCGGCCCGCCCCGCCGGGGAGCCGCCCTCGGCCGCCCTGCGGCACGCCGTCTGGATCGCCATGGCGGCCTGCGCGGACCACGGCGACCGGGCGCTGCGGGTGGTCCAGCTGATCCTGCGCACCCCCGCGCTCTACGCCCGCTTCCTGGAACGCCAGGCCCAGTGGCGCGCCGACCTGGCGGTGGAACTGACCCGACGCCGGGGCGCCGGAGCCAAGTCCCCGGATCTGCAAGCCGAGTTGGCGGCCGGCATGGCCCTCACCGCGTTCGACGCGGTGCTGCGGCGCTGGAGCGACAGCGACGGCACCGAGAACGCGGCCGCCCTGATCGACCGGGCCTTCGCGGTCCTGGCCCCGGCGCTGGACGCCCCGTAGGGGGCGCGGGAAACTTTCAGGCTTCCTTGTCAGTGCACCCGGTCGCTCTTCGGCCCGATGTCTTTGATCCTGTTCGGAGTTCCGTCCGGGGCGAATGAGTCGCGGAAGGTGAAGGCGTGCGGCGCGGAGCCATGATCATGGAGGTGCTCCAGCCTGGAAACCCCGTCCCGCCAGGTGGGTATCGCGTCGCCGGAGACCCACCAGAAGACGTAATTCGGGTGCCCTGTCCTCTCGAACCAGTCGTAACGCCTGTTCAGCGCCTCACGGTGCATACCGGTGTAGACGGCGTCAAAGGCGGGGCGCAGATCGGTCCAGAGTGAGAGGGTCGCGGCCAGGGCGGTGGTTTCCGCCGTACGGCCCTTGCCGTACCAGGTCGGTACGGAGAACTCTCCCCAGGCACCCCAGTCCGCCTCGAAGAGGCCGCCCCGCTCGACGTTTACCGGTTCAGCATGCGCCAGGTATCCGGGGTGCTGACTGAACTTCCGGTAGACGGCCTCACCCATGGCGTAGAACTCGTGCGTAAGAGGTGCGGAATCGGCGAGAGGTGACTTCAGGACGCCGAATGTGTACAGAGCAAGATGGGGCATGCGTCTCTCCCTGGTTGTGGCTGCCTGGTGTGGACCCGGTTCGGTGGCTTATGCGTGGGGGCGAGGGTTCATGGGCGTGACCGGCTCATCCCGTCGTGGGTGGCTCAGCCCGCAGGAATCCCCTGTGCGACTGCCGAGGACGAGATGAAGGTAGCTGCCTCTGCGAGCCATGTCGAAGTTGCACATTCCCTGGCCGAATGCCCTCTTGCCCAGGTCCTCGCGGGAGTTGGCACGACGCCGGCGGCGTTGCCGCCGGCCCCTTCACCGCCAGGACTGAACCCGACGCCACCCGGCCCGCACCAGCAGCCACCCCGGCCGCCCCAGCGCCAGTACCAGCCCCACCAGCGGCAGAGCCAACAGCAGGATCTGCAGCCAGGCAGCCACCAGCCCCAGCACCGAGTGGGCATGCGCCAGCAACGCATCAGCACGCCACCAGTCGGCCCACAGCAGCTGCGGCAAGTTGACCAGCATCAGTCCCAGTTGGAGCCCCAGCGTCGGGACCAGGAACAGCACCCAGCAGGCCACCACAATCTGCGGCCACCGCTTCAGGGCACGCAGCAGCCCCTCCTCGTCCCGGCGCCCAAGCAGCACCCGCCGGAGAATGGGGGCGATATACCGGAAGAGGTCGGGGATACCGACCAGGTCCGCGACGATGTAATAGCCGTCGAACCGCAGCGTGGGCAGCAGCTGTTGGACGATTTCCAGGTTGACGGAGAGGATCGCCACCAGCAGCGGCTGGAATCCGGTCAGTGCGTAACAGCCCAACAGCCCCAGGGCGAACAGCGCGTTGAAATAGACCCCGCCCAGATCGGCCCGGATACGGCCCGCCCGGCTCAGCCGGTAGGAGTTGGTGATGTCGGTGTAGAAGGCGGGCCAGACCAGATAGATGCCACAGCCCATCGCCCCGGGCCGTACTCCGCCATAGCGGCAGGCTGCGCCATGGCCGAGTTCATGGAAGGCGCAGGAGGCGACGGCCAGGAAAATCACCAGCAGGATGAGGCCCGGGGAGGAGAGCACCGAGCCCAGTGCGGCGGCGGTGTCCTGGGTGGTCCAGAGCCATGCCTCGCCCGCCAGGAATGCGCCGACGCCCAGGAATACCAGCACCGGCCGGAAGAGCCAGGCGAAGAGGCCGGAGAGAAACCAGGTGAGGTGTTCCGGCAGCACCGCCAGCCGGAACCGGAAGGCGAGGAAGGGATCGGTCTTCGCCGGCGGCGGGGGGAGCGAGCCATCGGCGCGGGTGGTCAGGCCGAGGGGGGCGAGCTTGTGGTCGAGGAGGTAGGCGATATGGGCCTCGGTGAAGCGCCGGCCGGTCTCCCGGCTCAGGTCGGCGGCCACCCGTGCGGTGACCGGATCGCCCGCACCGCTGTGTGCTCCATGCCGCTCCAGGGAGCGGACGGCCTGGTAGAGCAGGGTGGGCAGGCGGACCAGCTGTCCGTCCGGGCGGCAGACCAGCTGGGGCGGCTCGCGGTAGCCGGATCCCTCGAACTCGCCGACCAGCTCGATGCCGGCCACCGGTGCCGGTTCCCCGGTCCGGCCGGTGCGCGGGGCGGAGGGCAGCGACATGGACTCTCCGGGGCGTAGGGGGAGGCGGGGAGGGACCGGAGAACTCCGGTCCCTCCCCGGACGGATGCGACCAGCCGCTGCTATCCGGTCAGTGGCTGGAGATGGCCGCCGGGACGCAGGTCACACCGCTGGCCGGGTTCTGGGAGCCCAGGCCGAGGGATCCGAGCAGGCCCGGGGTGCCCTGGTGGTCGACGGCCTGGCAGGCGGAGAGCGCCGTGGTGCCGTGGTCGCTGGGGGCCGGGGCGAACACACCGCCGCCGGTGGCCGCCGCGGAGCTGCTGCTGGCGGCGCCGGCACCATCGCCGCCGGGGTGGTTGAACGGGGTGGCCACGATGCCCATGACGGTGCGCTCGGGCAGCACCTCACCTGAGATCAGGCCGAGCTCCTCGAAGCTGATGACGTTTTCCATTCCATCCCCTTTCCTTGGTTTTTCGCACCCGGAAGGCCCGCTCGGCGATCCGGAGTTCTGGGATTGATGTGCGGCAGGTGGTTCAGTGGCTGGAGACTGCCGCGGGAATGCAGGTCATGGTGTATCCGGGCGTGCTGGAGGCCAGCCCCAGCGCGGCCAGCAGGCCGGGGCTTCCCGGTTCCTGCCGGTACTGGCAGGCATAGGCGACGGTGGTGCCGTGTTCGCTGCGCACCAGCATCCGGTACAGCGGATGGTCGGCCCCCGGTGGCGAAACGCTGGACAGCACGGTGCGCATCGGCAGCAACTCACCGGACATTCGGTCGAGTTCCTCGAAGGTAATGGCGGATCCCATCGTCAGTTCCCTCCCTCGGGGATGACACCGTCACCATCACCCCTCCGCACGGCCAACGCCTCATAGGAATACCGGAAGCGGTGGCCGTACGGCGATCACTCAATAGGGTTGCGCAGCAGGGGAGTTGGGGTTTTGGCGGGTGAATTCCCCGGGGCGACAGCGGGGGTTCACCCGACGGGGGCGTGCTGTTCGTCCGGCTCCCCGGCCGCGATGTCGGCACCCTGAACCCCTCCTTCCGGCCGTCGGCTCCTTTCTCGCCAGCGGGCAGCCGGAACATGGGGTTCCGCTCCAAAGTGCACTCGTTCGGGGCAGGTTGGGCTGTTTCTGAGGTGCGGGCCGTCGGTGGCTGGTCGCGCCCGCGCGGCGGAGCCGCATGACGCGGACGCCCCGCGCCCCCGAAGGGCTGCCCCTACGGGGCGTCCATGCCTTCGGCCGGGAACACCCACTCCCCCGTGTCGGCGCGGTAAATGGTGATCGCCTCGACCGGGCAGCCCTCGGCCGCGTCCAGCACCGCCCGCGAGGGCTCGGTGTCGGCCGCGGCGGGGTGCGACTTATGCGCCGGGTCGAGGCGGAAGGCGCCGGGCGCCAGGGCCGCGCACTGGCCGGAGCCCACACAGCGCTGCCGGTCCACCTCGATCCGCCACCGGGCCATGGTCATGCTCCCGCCGGCAGGTGGATCGTCTTGTGCTCCAGATATTCCGCGAAGCCCTCGGGGCCGAACTCCCGCCCGATTCCGGAGGACTTGAAGCCGCCGAACGGGCCCAGCATGTCCAGGCTGAAGGTGTTGACGCAGAAGGTGCCGGTGCGGATCCGGCGGGCGAAGGCCACACCGTGGTCCGTGTCGGCGGTCCAGACGCTGCCGGACAGCCCGTACTCGGAGTCGTCGGCGAGGCGGACGGCGTCCTCCTCGTCCTCGTAGGGGATCAGGCAGACCACGGGGCCGAAGATCTCCTCGCGGGCCACCCGCATGCCATTGGTGACCTCGCCGAGCAGGGTGGGCCGCACATACCAGCCGGTGCCGGGAGCCTCGGGGGGCTCGCCGCCCGCCAGGACCTTGGCCCCCTCGTGCTGCCCCAGGGCGATGTACTCCAGCACCCGTTCCCGCTGGCGGCGGGAGACCAGGGGGCCGATCCGGGTGTCCGGGTCCAGGGGGTCGCCCACGGAGAGGGCGTTGGCCGCCGCGGCGAGGCGCTCGGCATAGTCGGGGTAGCGGGTGCGCGGGACCAGGACCCGGGTCTGGGCCACACAGGCCTGGCCGTTGTTCATCCAGGCGGCGGGGACAATGCCGGCCACGGCGGTGTCCGGATCGGCGTCCGGCAGCACCACGGCCGCCGACTTGCCGCCCAACTCCAGGGTGACCCGGGTGAGTTCACGGGCTGCCACGGCCATCACCCGCTTGCCGGCGGCGACCGAGCCGGTGAAGGAGACCTTGTCGACGCCGGGGTGGCCCACCAGGTACTCCCCGGTCTGGCCGCCGCCGGGCAGGATGGACAGCACCCCCGGCGGCAGTCCGGCTTCCGCCGCGATCCCGGCCAGCGGGTAGGCGTCCAACGGGGTCTCGGGCGCCGGCTTGAGCACCACCGGGCAGCCCGCCAGCAGTGCGGGCGCCAGCTTGGCGGCCGCCGCGAACTGGGGAACGTTCCAGGGCACCACGGCCGCCACCACCCCCACCGGCTCATGCCGCACCAACAGCGGGCCCAGGACGCCCGTGCGGCGCTCCTCATAGCTCTGCCCGCGGGCCACCCGGAGGGCGCCGTCCCAGACCATCACCGCGCCCAGCGCCTGGGCGAGCAGACTCCAGGAGCAGGGCGAGCCGTTCTGCGCGGAGATCAGCCGGCCGATCTCCTCATAGCGCGCGGCCAGTCCGTCCTTGATCCGGGTGACGATCTCCATCCGCTCCTCGGGCGGCCGGGCGGCCCAGGCGGGGAACGCGGCCCTGGCCGCCGCCACCGCGCGGTCCACATCCGCGTAACAGGCGTGTGGCACCCGTCCGATGACCTGCTCGCTGTGCGGTGAGACGACCTCGATCACCTGGTCGGAGGCCGGGTCGGTCAGGGCCCCGCCGATGAAGAGCTGCCGGTGCTCCATATCTGACGCCATGTCAGACGTGGTAGCACCGCCCCAGCCGCCCGGCAATGCCTCCGGCGGCCGGGGGCACTACCCGGCCGCTGGATAAGCCCCCGCTAAAATGTCCGGAAACCCGGTACAAACCCGGCGTCCGATGTCTGAGAGGCACTCCACCATGGCCCCCCGCTCCGCCGCGCGCCGGACCTCCGCGATCCTGGGCGCAGTCGCCCTGCTCGGGACCACCGGCCTGACCGCCGCCCACGCCGACTCGGCCCCGTCGCCCAAGGCCCCCGGCCTCTACGGCACGGCGGACCCCAAGTTCGACGGCGTCTTCCGCCAGTCGCTGGCCTTCCTGGCGCAGAACGCGGCCGGGGTCAGCCCGGCCCCGGAGGCCGTGGACTGGCTGGCCGGACAGCAGTGCGCGGACGGCGGCTACCCGGGTTTCCGGGCCGACACCGGCAAGCCCTGTGACGCGCAGAAGGGCGAGTTCACCGACAACACCGCGGCGGCGGTGCAAGCCCTGGCGGCCGTCGGCGGGCGCGGCGAGCAGGTGAAGAAGGGCCTGGACTGGCTCACCGCGCACCAGAACGCGGACGGTGGCTGGGGCATGGGCCCGGGCGAGAACAGCAACGCCAACTCCACCGCCACCGCGATCGGCGCCCTGGCGGCGGCCGGCAAGGACCCGGCCAGGATCACCGCCAAGAGCGGCAAGTCCCCCTATGACGCCCTGCTCACCTTCCAGCTGGGCTGTGACGCCAAGGCCGATGACCAGGGCGCGTTCGGCTGGGCACCGCAGAACGGGCAGCTGACCGCCGACAACTCCGCCTCCGCCGCCTCGTCCCTGGCCGCGCTGGGCAAGGGCTATCTGGTGCCGGCGGCCGGCAAGGACAACAAGCCGGTGCAGCCGCTGGACTGCAAGCAGGGCAAGGCCGCGAAGGACCCGCAGGCCGCCGCCTCGGCCGCCGCCGCCTATCTGGTGAAGAAGCTGGACGCCACCGGCGACCACCTGGAGTCCTCCATGCCCGGTGCCCCCAAGGGCCCGGACTTCGGGGTCACCGCCGATGCCGTGACCGCGCTGGCCGCCGGCGGCCACCGGGAGGCGGCCGCCAAGCCGCTGAAGTGGCTGGAGTCCAAGGACGCCAAGGCCGTGCAGTGGGCCAAGGGCGACTCCGGCCAGGGTGACCCGGGCCGGCTGGCCAAGCTGGTGCTGGCCGTGCACGCGGCCGGTGGCGACCCCGGCGACTTCGCCGGCACCGACCTGGTGGCCCAGTTGAACGCCACCGGCCCCAAGCCGGCGAGCACGCCCGCCCAGCAGGAGGAGAAGAAGAAGGAGAAGGGCACCACCTTCGGCGTCTGGTGGTTCGTCGGCGTCTGCCTGGTGGCCGGCATCGGCGTGGGCTTCCTGCTCAGCGGCCGCAAGAAGAAGCAGCCGTGACCATGGCCCGCACGGCGGGCGCCCTGCTGATCGCCGGGCTGCTCGCCCTCCTCGGCCTGGCCCCGGCGCAGGCGGCCGGCTACCGCTACTGGTCGTTCTGGCAGAGCGGCGGCAGCGGCTGGACCTATGCCACCCAGGGCCCGGCCCAGGCCCGCCCGGCCGACGGCCAGAGCATCGGCTTCCGCTTCGCCGTCAGCCAGGACTCCGCCGACGCCGCCAAGCCGCGCACCGCGCCCGCCTTCGGGGCGGTCTGCGATGCCACCCCCGCCCAGGAGGGCCGCAAGCGGGTGGCCGTGGTGCTGGACTTCGGCACCGCCGCCGACGCCCCCGACCGTGAGCGGCCGCCCGCCGGCCGTACCGCCTGTGCCCAGCTGCCCCGGGACGCCAGTGCCGGAGACGCGCTGGCGGCGGTGGCCAAGCCGCTGCGGTACAACTCCGCCGCGCTGCTGTGCGCCATCTCCGGCTATCCCAGGGCCGGTTGTGGCGAGCAGGTGGACGGGCAGCAGCCCGCCACGGCCGGAAGTGCGGGCGGCGACGGGCCGTCCGTCGGTCTGATCGCCGCGGTCGCGGCCGTGGTCGTACTGGGCGCCGCCGCCCTGTGGCAGGCGCGCCACCGGCGCGGATGAGCGCCCGACAGGCGCGCGCCCGGGAGTTGCACGCGGGCGCGTGGTGGATATGGGCGCTGGGCCTGGCCACCGCCGCCTCCCGTACCACCAACCCGCTGCTGCTGTGCCTGCTGGTGGCGGTGGCGGGCTATGTGGTGGCGGCCCGGCGCACCGAGGCACCCTGGGCGCGCTCCTATGGCGCCTTCCTCAAGCTGGGCCTGGCCGTGATCGTCATCCGGCTGCTGTTCGCCGTGCTGCTCGGCTCCCCGATCCCCGGTACGCACACCGTGCTCACCCTGCCCGAGATCCCGCTGCCCGACTGGGCGCGCGGGGTGCGCCTGGGCGGCCGGGTCACCGCCGAGGGCCTGGTCTTCGCGCTCTATGACGCGCTCAAGCTGGCCGCCTTGCTGATCTGTGTGGGCGCCGCCAATGCGCTGGCCAACCCGGCCCGGCTGCTGAAGTCGCTGCCGGGCGCGCTCTATGAGGCGGGCGTGGCGGTGGTGGTGGCGATGACCTTCGCCCCCAACCTGGTCGCGGATGTCCAACGGCTGCGCGCCGCACGGCGGTTGCGCGGCCGTCCGGACCGGGGGCTCAAGGCCCTGCTCCAGGTGGGGCTGCCGGTGCTGGAGGGGGCGCTGGAGCGTTCGGTGGCGCTGGCGGCGGCCATGGACGCGCGCGGCTACGGCCGTACCGCCCAGGTCCCGCCCGCGGTACGGCATCTGACCTCGGCGCTGACCCTGGGCGGTCTGCTGGGCGTGTGCGCCGGCACCTATGGCCTGCTGGCCGACCAGGGCGCCGGATACGGCCTGCCCCTGCTGCTGGCCGGACTGCTGGCCGCGCTGGGCGGACTGCGGCTGGGCGGCCGCCGCTCGGTGCGCACCCGCTACCGGCCGGACTCCTGGGGCCTCCGGGAGTGGCTGGTGTCCGGCTCCGGGGCGCTGGTCGCCACGCTGATGATCCTGGCCGGTTCCCACGCCCCCGGGGCGCTGCACCCGCCCGCCGTACCGCTGGCCGCGCCCCGGCTGCCGCTCTGGCCGGCCGCCGCGCTGCTGATCGGCCTGGCGCCGGGCTTCCTGGCCCCGGCGCCGCGCACTGTGGAAGGAGACCTGACCAGGTGATCCGCTTCGAGCAGGTGTCGGTCAGCTATGACGGCGCCGCCGCACCCGCCCTCCGGGACGTCGAACTGACCGTCCCCGAAGGTGAGTTGTGCCTCCTGGTCGGCCCGTCCGGAGTCGGCAAGTCGACCCTGCTGGGCGCCGTCAGCGGGCTGGTGCCGCACTTCACCGGCGGCACCCTGCACGGCCGGGTCACCGTGGCGGGGCGCGACACCCGTACCCACCGACCCCGTGAACTCGCCGATGTCGTGGGCACGGTGGGCCAGGACCCGTTGGCCCACTTTGTCACCGACACGGTGGAGGACGAACTGGCCTACGGCATGGAGTCGCTGGGCCTGCCCGCCGACACCATGCGCCGCCGGGTGGAGGAGACCCTGGACCTGCTGGGCCTGGCGGCCCTGCGCGCCCGGCCCATCGCCACCCTCTCCGGCGGCCAGCGCCAGCGGGTGGCCATCGGCTCGGTGCTCACCACCCACCCCCGGGTGCTGGTGCTGGACGAGCCGACCTCCGCCCTGGACCCGGCCGCCGCCGAGGAGGTGCTGGCCGTACTGCAGCGCCTGGTGCACGACCTGGGCACCACGGTGCTGCTGGCCGAGCACCGGCTGGAACGGGTGGTGCAGTACGCGGACCAGGTCATCCTGCTGCCCTCGCCGGGCGCGGCCCCCGTGATCGGCGACCCGGCCGAGATCATGGCCCGTTCCCCGGTGCATCCGCCGGTGGTCGGCCTGGGCCGGCTGGCGGGCTGGTCCCCACTGCCGCTGTCGGTCCGCGACGCCCGCCGCAAGGCAGCGCCACTGCGCGAACGGCTGGCGGACCGTACCCCGCCACCGGCGCCGGAACCCACGATTCCGGAACAACGGCCGCGTAAGCGCCTGTTGGGCGTCCGCTCCCCGGAATCCACCGCTCCGCCCGCCGCCGCAGAGACCTCCGCCCTGGTGGTCCGGCACGGCCGCCTGGACGCGCTGCGCGGGGTGGACCTGCGGATACACGCCGGGGAGACGGTGGCCCTGATGGGCCGCAACGGGGCGGGCAAGTCCACCCTGCTGACCACCCTGGTGGGCCTGCACGCCCCCGCGCACGGCACGGCCCGGGTGGGCGGCCTGGACCCGCACCGCACCGGGCCCCGCCAACTGCTGCGCCAGGCCGGCCTGGTGCCGCAGGAGCCGCGCGATCTGCTCTACGCCGACACGGTGGCCGCCGAGTGCGCGGCCGCCGACCGGGACGCGGACGCGGCGCCCGGCACCTGCCGGGCCCTGGTCTCCGAACTGCTCCCGGAGGTGGCCGACACCACCCACCCCCGCGACCTCTCCGAGGGCCAGCGCCTGGCCCTCGCCCTGTCCGTGGTGCTCACCGCCCGGCCACCGCTGCTCCTGCTGGACGAGCCCACCCGGGGCCTGGACTACGCGGCCAAGGCCCGCCTGGTGGAAATCCTGCGCGGGCTGGCCGCCGAGGGCCATGCGATCGTGCTGGCCACGCATGATGTGGAGCTGGCGGCCGAGCTCGCCCACCGGGTGGTCATCCTCGCCGAGGGCGAAATCGTCGCGGACGGCCCGACCACCGAGGTCGTGGTCTCCTCGCCCGCGTTCGCCCCCCAGGTGGCGAAGGTGCTGGCGCCTGCGGCGTGGCTGACGGTCGGACAGGTGCGGAATGCGCTGGGGCTGATGCCGTCATGAAGCTGCCCCGGCCCCGCCCCGCAAGGGGCGCGGGGAACTGCGCGACCAGCCACAGCCGGCCCGCACCCGGCAAGGAAACGGCGCCCCGCGCCAACCCCATCCGCCTCGGCCCCCGCTCCATAGCGGCCCTGGCCCTGATCACCCTTATCGGCATAGCCGCCTTCGCCTGGCCCCTGCTGGCCGACGGCAACTCCGGGCTGGCGCACAGCCATGACGCCCCCTGGCTGTTCGCCGCCCTGCTCCCGCTCCTGCTCGCCGTCGTCCTGGCGACCATCGCCGACACCGGCCTGGACGCCAAGGCCATCGCCATGCTCGGCGTACTGGCCGCGGCCGGCGCCGCGCTGCGCCCGCTGGGCGCCGGGACCGCCGGCATCGAGCCGATGTTCTTCCTGATGGTGCTCTCCGGCCGGGTACTGGGCCCCGGCTTCGGCTTTGTCCTGGGCGCCCTGTCGATGTTCGCCTCCGCCCTGCTCACCGGCGGGGTCGGCCCCTGGATGCCGTTCCAGATGCTGGCCATGGGCTGGGTCTCCATGGGCGCGGGCCTGCTGCCCGCCCCCGACCGGCTGCGCGGCCGCGGCGAACTGGCCCTGCTCGCCGGGTACGGGGCGCTGGCCTCCATCCTCTACGGCACGGTGATGAACCTCCAGGGCTGGCCCTATATCGGCTCCCTCGCCTCCGGGATCTCCTTCGTCCCCGGCGACCCGCTCCCCGACAACCTGGCCCGCTTCACCGCGTACTGCCTGGCCACTTCACTGGGCTGGGACCTGCCACGCGCCGTGGTCACGGTGCTGGCCACCCTCACCCTGGGCCCCACCGTCCTCAAGGCCCTGCGCCGGGCCACCCGCCGGGCGGCGTTCGACGCACCGGTCACCTTCACTTCCACCTCATAACGGGAACCGCCATGAGCCCAACCGGCATCACCCGTAGCCCGGGACAGCTGCGGGGCAGCATCATCGCCTCGGCGGCGCTGGGGCTCGCCCTCGCCATCGCCGCCGTCGTGCTGCTCCTGGTCCCCGTGCCCCGGGCCCTCCATGAGCAGCGGGCCTACGCCGCCGCGGCCGAGTGCCCGGCGAACGCGGGGGCCGGGGACTGTCTGCGCCGGGTGCCGGCCACCGTGACCGGGACCGACAGCGAGTATGTGCACAGAACGACCGTCCACTGGCTGTCCCTCACCGAACGGGACGGCACCGCGCACCGCCTGGCGATGCGCGGCACGGGCCCCGTCTCCTCCGCGGTCTCCCCGGGCGACCGGGTCACCGTGACGTACTGGCGCGACGCGATCCGCTCCGTCGACTTCCATGGGCGGCGCCAGTCCACCGCCGAGAACCCGGCCGGCACCTACCGCACCTGGTCCGCGGCCGGTCTGGGCCTGCCCGGGCTCGCCGGTCTGTTCCTCTGGTGCGCCCACGCCCTGCGCCGGGCCTGGCGCAGCCCCGATCCCGCCGCACGGCGGGGCTGGCGCATGCGCCTTCCGGTGATGGCCGCACTTGTCATCGGCGGCATCGGCGGCATCGCCCCGTTCGTCACCCCGGACCTGCCCGCGGCCCTCCGGCTCACCGCGCTCTGTGACGCTCCGGTGCTGGTGATCACCGCCATGGTCATGTTCCTGCTGGGTCGGCGCGCCTCCGACTCCCTTGCGGTCACCCCCCGGACGCCCGAGCGGGAAGAGCGCTTCCCCGGTCTCGTCATCGGCCATGTCCCCTATGCCGGCGGTGGCTTCCTGGTGGCCGAACCCGGTCAACTGGCCGTGACCATCGACCCGGACGGCCGGATCCTGCGCAAGCCGCTGCCGCGCACGCTGTTCGCCGAGCGCGTCCGCCACCTCTATCTCACCGACCCCGTCGACGGTCCCCAGCGCGGCTCCCGGGTGATCGAATGCCGTGACGGGGAGCAGCAGGTCCTCATCGTCACCGGGAAGAACAACGTCCCATGGGTGCTGGGCGCCCTGGCACCGGAACCGGTCAGGACAACCGCTGAATGATCGTCCCGGTCGCCAGCGCCCCGCCCGCGCACATGGTGATCAGCGCGAACTCGGCGTCCCTGCGCTCCAGTTCATAGAGTGCGGTGGTGATCAGCCTGGCCCCGGTGGCTCCCACCGGGTGCCCCAGGGCTATCGCCCCGCCATTGACATTCACCTTCTCCAGGTCCTGGTCGAAGACCCGGGCCCAGGACAACACCACTGCGGCGAAGGCCTCGTTGACCTCCACCAGGTCGATGTCGCGCAGTGACATCCCGGCCTTGCCCAGCACCGCGCGGGTGGCGTCGATGGGCCCGTCCAGGTGGAAGTGCGGGTCACAGCCGACCAGGGCCTGGGCGACGATCCGGGCCCGGGGGCGCAGCCGCAGGGCCCGGGCCATGCGTTTGGAAGCCCATAACAGGGCGGCCGCCCCGTCCGAGATCTGGGAGGAGTTGCCGGCCGTGTGCACGGCGGTGGGCATCACCGGCTTGAGGCCGGCCAGCGCGTCCATGCTGGTGTCGCGCAGCCCCTCGTCCCGGTCCACCAGGCGCCACATGCCCTGCCCGGCCAGCTGTTCCTCCTCGGTGGTGGGCACCTGGACCGCGAAGGTCTCGCGCTTGAAGCGCTCCTCCGCCCAGGCCCGGGCGGCCCGTTCCTGGGAGCGCAGGCCCTGGGCGTCCACATCGGTCCGGGTCAGGCCGCGTCGGCGGGCGATCCGCTCGGCGGCCTCGAACTGGTTGGGCAGGTCCACATTCCACTCGTCGGGGAAGGGTCTGCCCGGACCGTGCCGGGAGCCGCTGCCCAGCGGCACCCTGGACATGGCCTCCAGTCCGCAGCCGATGCCAATGTCGATCACGCCGCAGGCGATCATGTTGGCGACCAGGTGGTTGGCCTGCTGGGACGAGCCGCACTGACAGTCCACGGTGGTGGCCGCCGTCTCATACGGCAGGCCCATCGCCAGCCAGGCCGTCCGCGCCGGGTTCATCGACTGCTCCCCGGCGTGGGTGACCGTGCCGCCGACGATCTGCTCCACACAGTCGGGCTGGATGCCGGTGCGGGCGAGGACTTCCCGGTAGGTCTCCCCCAGCAGATAGGCGGGATGGAGCTGGGCGAGCGCGCCGCCGCGCTTGCCGATGGGGGTGCGTACGGCTTCGACGATGACAGGTTCAGCGGCCATGACTCGTCCTCTCCTGATCCCGCGATCCCAGTCCTACGCGGTGCTACCGCCGGTACGCAAGGGTCGCGCAAAGCCGGGCCCGGCAACAGATGGCGTCCTCCTCATTGCCTTGTCCGGGGGCCGGAGTTAGCGTCGGAAAACAGTTGACTGACGGTGCGTCAGCAATCGAGGAGTGGTGGCCATGACCTGCCCCGCCCTGCCGGACGGCTTCGACTTCACCGACCCCGGCCTGTACCACCGCCGGGTCCCGCTCCCCGAGTTCGCCCTGCTGCGGCGTACCGCCCCGGTGTGGTGGAACGCCCAGCCGGCCGGCGCCGCGGGCTTCGACGACGACGGCTACTGGGTGGTCACCCGCCACGCCGACGTACGCGAGGCATCGCTGCGCCCCGAGGACTTCTCCTCCGCCCGCAACACCGCCGTCATCCGCTTCCGTCCGGACATCCGGCCCGAACACATCGACGCCCAGCGGCTGATGATGCTCAACATGGACCCGCCCGAGCACACCCGGGTGCGCCAGATCGTCCAGCGCGGCTTCACCCCGCGCGCCATCCGCGCCCTGCGGGACGCGCTGCGCGAGCGCGCCGAGGACATCGTGGCCCGGGCCCGGTCCCGGGGCGGCGGCGACTTTGTCACCGACATCGCCTGCGAACTGCCCTTGCAGGCCATCGCCGAGCTGATCGGCATTCCCCAGCGCGACCGGGCGAAGATCTTCGACTGGTCCAACACGATGATCGCCTATGACGACCCGGAACTCGCCGCCGACCATGAACCCGGCGTCCAGGCCGCCGCCGAACTGGTCGCCTACGCCATGGGGCTGGCCACCGAACGGACCGCCTGCCCCGCCGACGACATCGTCACCCGCCTGATGGCCGCCGAGAACCAGGGCAACCTCCGCTCCGACGAGTTCGGCCTGTTCGTCCTGCTGCTCGCCGTGGCCGGCAACGAGACCACCCGCAACGCCATCACCCATGGGATGCACGCCTTCCTCACCCACCCCGCCCAGTGGGACCTCTACCGCCGCTCCCGCCCCGCCACCACCGCCGAGGAGATCGTCCGCTGGGCCACCCCGGTCACCGCCTTCCAGCGCACCGCCACTCACGACACCGAACTGGGCGGCACCCCCATCGCCGCCGGCCAACGCATCGGCCTCTTCTACGCCTCCGCCAACCGCGACCCCGAGGTCTTCGACTCCCCCGACACCTTTGACATCACCCGCGACCCCAACCCCCACCTGGGCTTCGGCGGCGGCGGCCCGCACTTCTGCCTGGGCAAGTCGCTGGCCATCCTGGAGATCGACCTCCTCTTCGCCGCCATCGCCGACACCATGCCCGGCATTGAACTCGCCGGCGAGCCACGGCGGTTGCGGTCGGCCTGGCTGAACGGGATCAAGGAGATGCGGGTGCGGTACGCGCCGTCCATGGCCCGGTAGTCCACCGGGGGCTGCGCACGGGCCCCCGAAGGTGGGTCCGGCTGGGAATCAGTGTGGCTACCGAGCAGCAATTTTCGCCTTGCGGCACCTATGTCGCCAACGACATATACAGTGGATCGCGTGGAGCGCCTCTACACGATCGAGATCGAGCCGGAGGTGCGGTCCTGGCTCGAATCGCTACCTGTCAAGCACTACCTCAAGGTCGAGGAGTACGCCTGCTTACTTGCCGAGCAAGCGGCAACCCTCGGAGAACCGTACGCCCGCTATCTCGGCGACGGCCTGCGCGAGCTGCGCCCGACCCTCGACGGCGCGTCGGTGCGCATCACCTACTGGCTGACCCCAGGTCGCACGGCGGTCCTCCTGACCGTCTTCCACAAGACAAAGCAGCATGAGGACGGCGAGATCCAACGGGCAAAACTCGCACGGAAGACCTGTATGACCGAACATGGCCCAGCGCACGAGGAGTTTTCGCGCACGTTCAAGGAAGGGAACAGCAGCCGATGAACCACAGTCGATGGAAGCTCTCTCATGAGCGGAAGCTGGCCGAGGGCTACACCGAACCCGAGGGCATCGCCGAGGCTCGCTATGAGATCCATCTGTCCATGGCGCTCGCCCAAGCCGTGTACGACCGGCGTACCGAGCTCGGACTGACCCAGACCGAACTCGCCAAACGGGCCGGACTCACCCAAGCGAAAATCTCCCGCATCGAGGGCTCGGACACCGTGCCCACCTTGCCGCTGCTCAGCAAGCTGGCCAGGGCACTGGACGCGTCGCTCAACATCGCCCTGGACGACGACAGGACCCAGGTGACTTTCACCGCACACCACACGGACGCGGCCTGATCCGCCAGGCAGGACCGCACTACGCCTCGTCCGCACCCCGGTACGCATACAGCTCGTCCAGAAACTTCCGCCGCACGGCCGGGATCCGGTCGACCGCCCGGAAGTAGGTCCGGTTGGCGGCCAGTACAGCCCGTCCCAGCACCGGCTTGTGCAGCGGATCATCGCCACTGGTTCCGTTCTGCGCCAGTGAGTCCTTCACCCGGGCGAAGCCATAGGGGATCATCTCCGCCTCGTAGTCGCCGATCGCGCCCAGCAGATCGCGCCGCCCCGCCGCGGCCTCCCCCAGCGCCCGTGCCAGCAGCATCGCGTCCCGCAGTGCCGTGTTGGCGCCCACGCCCTGTCCCGGGGTCATGGTGTGCGCGGCATCGCCGAGCAGGGTCACCTGGGTGGTCTCCCAGGCGGGCACCGGCTCGGAGGTCGCGATCCGGATGGGGAACGCCGTCGACGCGTCCGCCATCGCGAACAGCCGGCGGAAATCCGGGTGCCAGTTGGGAGTCAGCTCCAGCGCGAGATCGGTCAACTGCCGCCCGCGCAGCGACATCACATCCGCCGGGAACTTGTCGTTGGCCGCCCAGAGCCCCCAGGAGAGGTAGTCCCGGGTGTTATCGAAGAGCAACCCCGGCCAGGAGCGCAGCAGTTCGGCGTCATTGCCGGCCGCGCCCTCCTTGATGCCGCCGCGCTCGTCCCAGCCGAACTCCATCACATGCCAGATGCACATAAACCCCTTGGGGGCGAAGGTCAGCGACAGCCCGGTGCGCGAGGGGCCGGGCAGCAGGCCGAGCGCCTCCCGGCTCATCGGTATCTTGGCCGCGATGCTGGTGATCCCGGCCTCCTTGAGTACCGCGTGCGGCAGATACTGTTGACGTACCTGGGAGTTCGCCCCATCCGCCCCCACCAGCACATCGCCCACCGCCGAGGATCCGTCGGCGAAGTACGCCACCACCTTCCCGTCCGGCCGCCGCTCATATCCGGTGAAGCGCTTGTCGAAGTGGACGATGTCCTCCAGCCCGGTCAGCAGCACCTGCCGGAGCGTCTGCCGGGACACCGAACGCTCGGAGTTGACCGGGTCGGCGTCCCCGCGCAGCGGTACGGCCGCGGTGATCTTCTTTTTCTCGGTGAGCACAGTGAAGTGCGAGGGCGTCCGCGCACAGGTCGCCACAAAGGTGTCGAACAGCCGCGGCGGCAAGCACTCCCTGAGCGCCCGGTTGCCGGTGGGGTCGATGCCGACCCGGTAGCCGTGCAGTCCATCGGTGCGGCTGCGGTACCGCTCGTAGACGGCCACCGGGATCCCGCGCTGCCGCAGCCCATGGGCCAGCGCCAGCCCGCCGAACCCGGCTCCGACGATCAGGACATGCGGCCGGTTTTCGCTGCTCATCACTCTGCTCCACTTCTCTAGAACTTCGAGTCGCTAGATTTTCTAGCGATCTAACGATGAGGATGACCCTACGAAGGGATCGCTAGAATTTCAAGAGGAATCTCGAAGGAAGGACGGGTGGAGACAGATGGCAGCGGAGCCGGAGCACGAGACCGAGGGCCGGGAGCGGCTGATCCAGGAGGTAGGCGTGGCCATGCAGCGCTATCAGCGCGCCAGCGACGTCCTGGACCAGCGCCTGGCCGACCACCTCGGCCTCAACCGCACCGACCTGCGCTGCCTGGAGCTGCTCCTGGACCCCACCCCGCTGAGCCCCGGCGAACTCGCCACCGCCGCCGGCCTCACCACCGGCGGAGTGACCACGGCCATCGACCGTCTGACGGCCGCGGGCTATGCCACCCGCAGCCGCGACACGGCCGACCGCCGGCGGGTGATCGTCCGCCCCACGGAGAAGTGCTTCGCGATGGTGATGGAGATCTATGGCCCCATCGTGGCCGAGGGCTCCGAGTACCTCCGCGCCCTGGACGTCACCACACTGACCCGGCTGATCGACTTCCTGCGCTTCGCGACGGATCAGCAGCATGAGCATGCGGGGCGGCTGGCGGAGCGGCGCAAGCACGCTCACTAGCGGCGAAGGGCGCCACCCCGCCCTTGATTCCCAACTCACCCTCGGCAACGTCGAATTGGTCCGTACCCGAACCTTGCCAAGGCCCACCCGCGGACTTACTCTCGGGTACACCTTTCTGGGGCGGCATGTTCGTACTACGCACGTTCGCCGTGTCACGGCCCTGATGCGGCAATTGCCCCCCGCACGCTGCGCACTCCCCCCACGTACCAGGCTCATACCGCTCACCAAGGGGACGACAGGATGAAGGACGCTCAGGGAAGACAGGTGACGGGGCGCGTCAGATGGCGGAAGTTCGCCGTGCTGGCGGTGCCCGGGTTCGCGGCGACGGCCGCGTTGGCCGTCGCGCTGGCGCAGGGGGCACTGGCCGCCTCGTTCGCGGTGTCGGGGCAGGAGTTCAAGGTCACGGCCGAGCGTCTGGACGGCGATGGCTTCGTCCAGTACGGAGGCGTGGACCGCACCGTGCGCAAGGAGCTCGTACCGGTCGCCGTCACCGCCATCGGCCACGCCAAGCTCTACGGCATGTGCCAGTCGGTGGTGACCCACCTGGGCCCGCTCGGCGACATCACGCTCAAGCTGCACGCGGGCGGCGGTGGCAAGCCCGCCGAGGCCACCGATCTGTTCGTGGACGCCACCCAGCTCTCCGGTGACGCCACCTTCGACGACATCCAGATCGGGCAGGACGCGTCCACCCTGAGCAAGGGGCCCAAGACCGCCCAGGGCATGCAGGACGCCTTCGGCCAGCAGTCCACCCATGTGAGCATCACCGGTCTCCACCAGACCGCGCGGGCGACCAACGCCGGTAAGTTCACCCTCGCCGGGCTGAGTCTGAACCTCGTCAAGGGCAGTGACGAGTGCAAGTAGGCGCACTCCCGGCCCCCGCACGGCGGCATCCATGGCGGGCCTGGCGGCAGTGGCGCAAGGGACGCCCCTTCTGGGGCGGGCTGTTCGCGGTGTTCGCGGGCACCGAGATCTGCTCACTGCCGCTGGCGCCACTGAAGATCATGCTCGCCCAGGGGATCGCCGGCATCCCATCGGTCCTCATGGGACTGGTGATGATCCTGATGGGCCTGAGTGCGTGGTTTGCGCCCCACTACCGGGTGTTCGCCGGGATCGTCACCGTGATGTGCGCGGCCGCCGCGCTGGTGATGTCCAACCTGGGCGGGTTTCTGATCGGCACCCTGATGGGCGTGATCGGGGGCAGCATGATCTTCGCCTGGCAGCCCTATCCGCCGGCGGAGCCGGAACCTGCCCCGGACTCTCCTACCGACACCGAACCCGCACCTGAAGGCCCGACGGCCAGTACGCAACACCCACAGGAGCAACTTCCCCCCAAGGAGTCGCAATGATGAGTGTGCACAGATCCCGCACCCGCGCCCTGCTCGCCGCCGGCGCCGGGCTGGCCGTCACCGCGGCGCTCACCCTGGCGGGCACCGCCAACGCCCGTACCGCGGACGCCCCTTCGACCACCGTGGGGCCGGCCGGGCACTCCTTCGCGGCCACCCTCAACGGCAGCGCCACCTTCACCGCCGGGAGCGTCACCGTCACCTGCAACACCTCCAGCACCGCGCCGGTCAGCGGCAGCAGCAACAACCAGATACCGGCGGCACCGGGCAATGCCAACCCGGCCGGGCCGGTGGCCAGTGCGCTCAACCCGCCGGTCTACTCGGACTGTTCGACCAATGTGCCCGGCGTGGACGCCTCGGTGACCACCTCCGGCACCTGGGGCATCTCCGTGCAGAACGGCTCCTCGATCACCGCGTCCTTCACCATGCCGGCCGGCAGCTTCGTCCTGCAGACCACCGGCCTGGCCACCTGCACGGTGACCGCGGCGCCCAATGGACCGGCGACCTTCGACTCGACGTTCACCAATGGCACGCCCTCGCAGATCAGCGTCGCCAACGCCAGTATCCCGGTGATTGTCACCGGCGGCTTCGGCTGCCCGACGGCCGCCACCACATCGACCTTCAACGCGGTGTATGACGTCACGGACGTCACGGACCCCGCACAGCAGATCACCGTCGGCAGCTGATCGGCACCCAACTGCCGTCGCCTGGGCCCCGGTTAGCCGTTCGCGGCGGGACCGGGGCCGTCACCTACGCGGTCAGCTCCCGACCCGCTCCGTTCGCACCGGCTCCGCGGACTCCCCCGGCTCCGGAGGCCCCGCCTCACCCGCCTCACCCGCTTCACGCGCCCCCGGAATCCTGGCCAGCGCCTGCCGGCCCGGCCCGGTGAGGACGTACTGGATGGCGAAGCCGCAGGCGACCACCGTGGCGCCGCCCAGCGCGTCCAGCACATAGTGGTTGGCGGTGCCGACGATCACCGTGAAGGTGAACACCGGGTAGAGCATGCCCAGTGCCTTCATCCACAGCTTGGGCGCCACCATGGCGATCACCACGCCGCACCACAGTGACCAGCCGATGTGCAGCGAGGGCATGGCGGCGTACTGGTTGGACAGCTCGGTCAGCGCGCCATAGTCCGGATTGTCCAGGTCCTGCGGCCCGTTGGCGGTGTCGATAAAGCCATGGCCCGGCATCAGGCGCGGCGGCGCCAGCGGGTAGGCCCAGAAGCCGATCAGCGCCAGCAGGGTGGTCAGGGCCAGGGCCGTGCGCGCCCAGCGGTAGGTGGCCGGGCGGCGCAGATAGAGGAAGCCCAGCAGCGACAGCGGCACCAGGAAGTGGAAGGTGCCGTAGTAGTAGTTCATGGCATCGGCGAGCCAGTCCATGCCGGCCACAAAGTGGTTGAAGCCATGCTCGATGTCGATGTGCAGAAAACCCTCGATGCCGAGGATCTGCCGGCCGTGGTGTTCGGCGGGGCTCCGTTCGTCGGGGGCGTTGCCGCGGATATACGAGTAGACGAAGTAGCCCACTCGTATCAGCATCAACTCCAGCAGTAGATTGGGCCGGTTGAGCGGGCGGCGCCAGAAGCCCAGCAGCGGCACCCAGGAGAAGCGGCCGCGCTGTGACTCGGACAGCGGGGTGGGTGTGGGGCGGTCCCAGGCGGCCGAGGAGCGGGAGAGGAAGGGCACCAGACAGGCCGCGGCCAGTGCCGCCAGCAGCGGGGCGTTGTCGCCGACCGGGCCCAGCACCGGGTTGTCCGGCACCAGTACCCGGCTGGTCAGGGTCATCACCAGGACCACCAGCACCGGCCACACCATCCGGTCCGCCCGGCGCTTGCCCACCCGGCCGCAGACCGCCAGCAGGATCCACAGTTGCTGGTGCTGCCAGGCGGTGGGCGAGACCGCCACCGCCACACAGCCGGTGATGGCGGTGGCCAGCAGCGGCTGACCGTCCTGGGCGTAGCGCACCGCCCGGCGCAGGCCGGCCACCGCGACAGCGGCGGCGAGCAGCAGATAGAGCACGATCTCCACCGGGCCGTGCAGCCCGATGCGCAGCAGCAGCCCGTGCAGCGACTGGTTGGCCAGCGCGTCGGCCTTGTCGCCCAGCCCGGCGCCGGCCAGGTGGTGCACCCAGTAGGTCCAGGAGTCGTCCGGCACGGCGGCCCAGGCCAGCACGGTGAGCGCGGCGAAGGTGCCACCGGTGGTGGCGGCGGCGCGGCGGCGGCCGGTGAGCCAGAGCAGTGGGACGAACAGCAGTACGGCGGGCTGCAGCGCCGCCGCGATACCGGTCAGGACCCCGCTGCCGTGCCCGGAGCCGTTCGCCAGGCGCGGCAGACAGCAGGCGAGCAGTACCAGCAGCACCGGAATGATGCTGGTCTGGCCCAAGTTGAAGGTGCTGCGTACGGGCAGCGAGAGCACCGCCAGGATCACCGCGACGGGGGCGGCGACCAGGCCGGTGCGCCGGGACACCGGCCCGGGCAGGGCGCGGGCGGCGACCAGGGCGAGGGCGACCACCAGCGATAAGGTGCCGAAGGTCCAGACGATGCCCAGGCTGTGCTCGGCGGCCGCGGTGAGTGGTTTGAGCACCAGGCCGGCGAAGGGGGTGCCGGTGAACTGGTCGGTGTCGTAGAAGGACCCGCGTGCCCGCAGGACGCCGTGGTCCCCTATCCAGGTCGCGAGGTCGGTGAACCGGCGGTCCGGCGGCCGCCGCAGTACCACCGCGGCCTGACGGGCGGCCAGCAGCCCGGCGACGAGCCACAGCGCGCCCAGCGCCAAGACGGTTCGGGAGCCCGCCCTCGGCGGACTCGCCAGCCCGCCCTGTTCTGCATTCGCCACGCCCCGCTGCTCCTCCAGTCGCCCACCTCGGTCACCCTCGTGGGGCTCTACGAGCCTTACAGGACCTTACTGAGTCCTGGGGGACAGACGCAGGTCACCCCCCGGTCACCTGAAGCCGTTCGGCGGCGTGGCCGGAAGTCGATGCCCCAGCGCGCAGGGCGCTCAGCGCCCCTTACCCACCGGTCACCTGCGGCGCGTTCACGCCCCGGCTCACCCGGGCGTCGGAGGGGCGACGTTGACGTTGGCCGATTGTGATCCCTGGGTGGGCTCGGAGGACTTCCGGCTCTGCGGCAGGATGGGTCTTATGAGCATCGTCAAGATCAATGTGCTGACCGTTCCGGCCGAGCAGCGGGAGGTTCTGGAGCAGCGCTTCGCCTCCCGGGCCGGCGCCGTGGAGAACTCGGACGGCTTCGAGTGGTTTGAGCTGCTGCGTCCGGTGGAGGGCACCGACCAGTACCTGGTCTACACCCGCTGGCGCAGCGAGGAGGACTTCCAGGCCTGGATGGAGGGCCCGATGAAGGCCGCCCACCAGGGCGGCGGCGAGGGTGCGCCCCAGCAGCGGCCGGCCGCCTCGGGTTCCACCCTGTGGTCCTTCGAGGTAGTGCAGCAGGCGGCGCCCAAGCGGGGCTGAGGGCGCGCTGGGGTGGAGGGGCGCCGACGCCGGACGCCGGAACGCCCTTCTCTCCCCGGGGGTCCCGGAAGCCCGGCAAGCCCAGGAAGCCCTGGGGAAATCCCTGGCCCGGCAGGGGGCGCCATGTGAGCATGCACCGCATGACGCCGACCTCGCCCACCTCTCCCATCTCACCCGCCTCGCCGAACTCGCCTGCCTCGCCGGCCACTTGGACCGTCACCCGCCGCCCCGTGCACGACCCCGCGTCCGCCGCCCTGCTGCGGGACTACCTGGTGGACGTGGCCGACCGCTGGTACGTCCTGCATCACGGTCGTACCTGCACGCCCGAGGAGATCGAGCGGCACCTGGCCGAGGACCCCAGCGACGATCTCGACCCGCCGAGGGGCGTACTGCTGGTCGCCGAGTACGAGGGCCGGGCGGCGGGCTGCGCCGGGCTGCGGTGGCTGGATCCGGAGACGTCCGAGGCGCCGGAGACCGCCGAGGTCAAGCGGATGTTCATCCGGCCGGAGTGGCGCGGGCTGGGTGGCGGTACGGCGCTGCTGGACGCGCTGGAGGCGGTGGCCCGGGGCTGGCGGGCGCGACGGCTGGTGCTGGACACCAGGCAGGACCTGGTGCAGGCCCGGGCGCTCTACGCCCGGCATGGCTTCATGGACATCCCGCCGTACCGGACCGGCCGCTACAGCGAGGTCTGGCTGGGCAAGGAGCTGGACCTGGACAAGGGGCTGGACACCGCTCAGGGATGACGGTGGTTGGCCTGGGGCCCGCCCTCGTCCTCCTCATGCGGCTGTTCCGCGTCGGAACCGGACAGTTCCTGGCACAGCTCCTTGACCAGTGCGTCCAGGTCCTGCGGCCGGTCCGCCGTCCACCAGTCGCCGAGCAGCTCGGCCAGCGACTCCTCCCGGGCCCGCAGCAGGAGTTCGGCCTGGCGGGCGCCCTCCTCGGTGAGGCTGATCTGCAACCCCTCACGGATGACCAGCCCCCGGCTCTCCAGCTGCCGGTCGGCCTCGGTGATGGCCCGTAGGGGTACGTCCACCCGCTCGGCGAGCAGGGCGGGTTCCACCGCTCCATAGCGCCTGATGCGCACCAGCATCCAGCCGGCGGCGGGCAGCAGGTCCAGCCGGGCGCGCTCGATGATGTCCTGGTAGATCTTCTTGCGGCCCTCCCGGCTGCTGAGCAGCGACAGGGCCCGGGCGACCTCGTCGCGCGAGGAGCGCTGCACCGGGTTGCTGGAGACCACCTCGCTGGCGTCGGGGGCGGTGACGCTGGCCCGCAGCGGCTCCTCGCGGAGCAGCCAGGCGAGCAGGAAGGCCAGTAGTCCGACCGGCGCGGCGTAGAGGAAGACATCGGTGATCGAGGTGGAGTACGCGTCGAGCACCGCGGCCTTGGCGGTGGGCGGCAGCTTGGCGACGGCGCGCGGGTCGGCGCTGAGGCTGCCGGGGGTGACGCCCGGCGGCAGCCGCACCCCGGCCAGGGCGTCGGCGATGCGCGGCCCCAGCTTGTTGCTGAAGATCGTGCCGAAGATGGACACCCCGAAGGAGGCACCGATGGACCGGAAGAAGGTGGCGCCCGAGGTGGCCACGCCGAGGTTCTCGTACCCCACCGAGTTCTGCACGATCAGCACCAGCACCTGCATCACCAGGCCCAGCCCGAAGCCGAACACAAAGAAGTAGACGCTCATCATGGCGGTGCTGGTGGAGGGGGTGAGCTGGTGCAGCAGAAGCAGTCCGACGACCATCACCCCGGTGCCGGCGATGGGGAAGACCTTGTACCGGCCGGTGCGGCTGACCAGTTGGCCCGAGGCGGTGGAGGAGATCAGCATGCCGGCCACCATGGGCAGCATATGCACGCCGGACAGGGTCGGGCTGACGCCATGGACCACCTGCAGGAAGGTCGGCAGATAGGTCATCGCCCCGAACATGGCGAAGCCGACGATAAAGCCGATCACCGAGCAGAGGGTGAAGGTGTGGATCCGGAACAGGGTCAGTGGCAACACCGGCTCGGCGGCGCGGTGTTCGACTGCCACAAAGGGTGCCAGCAGCAGTACGCCCAGCACTCCCAGCAGCACGATCTGCCAGGACGACCAGGGGTAGCTCACCCCGCCCAGTGAGGTCATCAGCACCAGGCAGACGGCCACCACGGCGATCAGGAAGGTGCCCAGGTAGTCGATGCGGTGCGGGGTGCGGCGGCTGGGTATGTGCAGTACGGCGGCGATCACGGCCAGCGCTATCACGCCCACCGGCAGGTTGATGTAGAACACCCAGCGCCAGCTGAGGTGGTCCACGAAAAGCCCGCCGAGCAGCGGCCCCAGCACACTGGTGCCGCCGAACACGGCGCCGAACAGGCCCTGGTAGCGCCCCCGGTCCCGGGGCGGGACGATATCGCCGACGATCGCCATGGACAGCACGATCAACCCGCCGCCGCCCAGGCCCTGGAGCGCCCGGAACCCGATCAACTCCGGCATGTTCCGGGCCAGTCCGCACAACACCGAGCCGATCAGGAAGATCACGATGGCGGTCTGGAAGAGCTTCTTGCGCCCGTACTGGTCGCCCAGCTTGCCCCACAGCGGGGTGGCGGCGGTGGAGGCGAGCAGATAGGCGGTGACCACCCAGGAGAGGTGGGACAGTCCGCCCAGGTCGCTGACGATGGTGGGCAGCGCGGTGGAGACGATCGTCTGGTCCAGCGCGGCCAGCAGCATCCCGAGCAGCAGGGCACTGATGGCGACCCACACCCCGCCCTGGGCCTGCCCCGCACCGGGCGCGGCCCGCGCCGCCACCGCGCGGTCGGGGGTGTCCTTCGCCATGGGACCTCCTCAGGTGCGGCTGGAGTGCGGCCGGGGGCGCACGGCGCCCGGCGCACGAACGAACCGTGCGCGAACTGTGCGCGAACCGTGCGACACCTCAGATCCATCCTGAGTCGCTCGCCTGCCCTCGGCCCGCCGAGATAGGCCATCGGATGCCCCTCCGGCTCCGGAAAACCGGCGGTGACCTGGGGCGTTGGCGTGGAGCCCCGGATTTTTTGTATCGTTGAGAAACAAAGTGGCCCCGCCCGCACTCCCTGACCGGCGGTCGGGGCCGCTTGTTCTCTTTTTGGTGAAAAGCTAATGGCCATGACAAGAGATCAGGTCGGCAGGCTCATCGGCGGCATCTTCGGCACCGTCTTCATCCAGATGAACGCCGGTGCCCTGCCGAAGGGCGTCGGCATCGCCCTGCGCGTGCTCGCGCTCGTCGCCCTCCTCGGACTGCTGATCGTGCGGCGGCGCGGCGGCGGCACGGTCGAGCGGAGCGCGGAATCCGGGCCGGGGACGAGCACAGGCTTCGGGCGCCGCTACTGGTATGTGGCGGCCGTCGAGGCCGTGGCACTGGTGGCCGGACTGTTCGTGATCAACGGGGTGCTGCACGCCCAGCACGCCACGGTGGGCTGGATCGCCCTGGTGGTCGGCGTGCACTTCTTCGGCCTCGCGGCCGTCTGGCGCAGGCCGTCGCTGAACACCCTCGCCGGCGGGATGACCCTCTGCGGCCTCGGCGCCCTGGCACTGGCGGCCTGCGGCGCCTCCGCCGCCGTCATCGCCACCGTCGGCGGAATCGCTCCCGGCGTACTGCTGCTCGGCTCCATCTGGTGGGGCGCCCGGACCGGATCCGCGCCGGCCGCCGGGGCGGATCCGGTCCGGAACGGTACGGCCTGAGTACGGGATGGGTGCGGGCTGAGTACGCACTGCGGTACGCGTACGGGCCGGCGAGGACCGCATGGGCCTCAAGTGCAGCCGCCCGCCGCCGAGTTACCGCTCACATCGACAAGCGAGACGGAGGGTTACGACGACAGCCAGGACCGGCCACCGACCCGGCAGTCCTAGCCCCTGAGGACAGCAAGGCGAGCAAACTCCCACGGGTCGTGTGCGCTGAAGACCGTGACCGCATCCGCGCGGTCGCGGTGAAGGGCGCGCAGCCGGTCGCGAGCCACCACGCGAGCCACGGCATCGGTCTGTGCTCCTTGCTGGACCGGCTCGCCCAGTTGACCGGTGCAGGCGTCATCGAACGCCATCGCCAACCCGGTTGGCCTCCCCGAGTCCGCTATGTTCTGACCAGCCAGGGCCAGGCGCTGGAGCCGGTGGTGCGGAGCCTTTGGGAGTGGGGTACGGCACAACAGGACGCCCTCGCCCCGAACCCCACCTACTGATCACCGACCGTCGGCCGTGCCCGCCGGGGCATCGAGAGGAACTCCCGCCCCCGCTCCTCTGTGAGCATCTCGGCGAAGACCGGCTCGGCCAGCAGCGACACCGGGGCTATGTGGTCCTCGGTCAGCGGACGCCACAGCCGTAGCGCCGCTCTCAACTCCGGCCAGGCGGCGTCCAGCAGGAGACGTCTGTCCTCCTCGGACGGCTGGTCATCGCCGGTGCCGCCCGCGACCAGCGTGGCCTGGACGCTCACGGTGAGCATCAGCCGTTCCGGGTCCCGGACCGGTGCGGCCGGCTCCGGCACCTGGAACGCCGGGTCCACGGTGAGCCGGTCGAGGAGGCGATGTACGGCGGCGTCGAACTCGGGGTTGCCGAAGCACGTCCGGAAGCCGGAGGCGCGGCGGCGGGTCTCGTAATCGGCCAGCGTCAACCGCAGCGGCTCCGGCCGGAGTTCGGCGAGATGGTCGCTGATCTCCTCGGCGGCAAGCAGGGGGAGCAGCTCGGCGGCGAACAGGGGGTTGCGCAGCAACAGCCCGTCCTGGTCATGGTCGGTCAGCCGGCCCAGCGGCAGGGTGTGCCGGTCACCGAGCATGGCCAGGGCCTGGAAGCGCAGCAACTCGGCCCGGTCATGGCCGAATCGGGACGCCTGCTCCAGCACCGCCAGCGGCTCGTCGGTCTCACCGCCGAGCAGGGCGAGGCGGGCCGCTTCCACCTTGGCGTCCCACTCGTCCCGGGTCTCGCCCGGCGGGTGGCGGAGGGCATGGAAACCGGCGAACTTGTCGTACATCAGGTCACGGAAGGAGTCATGGCGCTCCGGCCCGCTCCCGGACCAGGAGCAGAGCCAGTAGGCGGCCCACTCGCCGTGCTCGTCCACGTCCTCGGGATCGAGGAGGACGACTCCGGCATCGGCTTCGAGGGAGAGGCGGAGGGAGCGGCGGACGATGGCCGCCTCGTTGATTGCGTCCAGGTCGTCGCCGAGGTCGTCGATGTCGTCCGCGTCATCGAGTTCGTCGTCGTCCTCGTCGTCGAGCTCGTCGTCCTCCCCCGCCAGCTCCTCATAGATCTCGATCCAGTGGGCGTCATCCGTATCGGCCAGCCACGCCAGCTCATCCGCCCCCGCGAGCCGGTAGACAAAGCAGCCCGCGTCCCGCCAGCCGTCGGTGACCGCGAGGAACTCGCGCAAGGAGGGCGGCAGCGGGCGGCCCAGGCGGGTCTCGGCGGCGGTGAGCTGGGCCTCGCCCGCCGGGGCGAAACCGAGCCAGCGGTCCCGGACCACCGCCTCGTCCAGGGGCGCGTCCTTCTCCGGGTCATGGCCACGGATCCACTCCTCGCTCCAGCGCTTGAGGAACGGTTGCCACTGTGTTCGGTTCATGGGGTCAGACTGCCCTACGGCACTGACAATGCGGTCAGGTGTGCGCTCTCCTGCCGGTACGCCCCTGGCCGCCCCGGCGGCGCCGGTCCGTCGTGCGGTCACGATGTACGACGGGCTTCCGGCCCCCGGCAACAGCAGACGAACAGGCGCTAGCGGGACGCGCCACCACGGCGCCCCCTGGACAGCAGCGGCAACAGCAGCAACATCGCGGCGCACAGCGCCAGATGGAAGCCGAGTGCCACCGCCAGCGCGTGACCGTAGGCGCCCGCGTCACCGTGCCGGGCGCCGCCCAGCGTTCCGTAGTAGAGGACGCCGACCACCGCCACGCCCACCGCGCCGCCGACCTGCTGGCCGGTGGACAGTACGCCGGAGGCCATGCCCGCTTCGGCGGGCGGGACGCGGGAGAGCACGGTGTTGATCAGAGGGGTGACCAGCAGACCGTTGCCGGCGCCGATCAGGACGAAGGAGGGGGCCAGGTCCCAGGCGGCCAGGGACGGTCCCTGGTGGACGCTCACCGCGATGGCCAGGGCGTAGCCCAGGGCGGCGAGCAGGGCGCCGGCCTGGAGGATCCGCGCGCCGTGGCGGGTCAGCCGGCCGGCGGCCAGGCTGCCGGTGAAGAAGGCCACCGCGAACGGGATGTAGATCAGTCCGGCTCCCATGGTGTCCAGGCCCAGGCCGTCCTGCTCGGTGAGGGAGAGGACGAGGAAGAAGGAGTTGATGCCGAAGTAGGCGAGCAGCACCAGGGCCATACCCACCACAAAGGAGCGCCGGCGCAGCAGACCCGGACGGATCAGGGGGGTGCCGCCCCGTGCTTCCACGCGCCGCTCCACCAGGAGGAAACCGGCCAGGGCGAGCACGGCGGCGGCCAGGCTGAGCCAGGTCCACAGCGGCCAGCCGGCCTGGCGGCCCTCCACCAGCGGGACCACCAGCAGCAGGAGGGCGACGGTCAGCACGGCGGCGCCGGCCAGGTCCAGCCGCTGGGCGCCGGGGGCGCGGGACTCGGGTACAAAGGCGGCGGCCAGCGCCAGGGTGAGCAGGCCGACCGGGACGTTGACCCAGAAGATGGGCCGCCAGGAGGTGCCGAAGAGGTCGGCGGAGACCAGGACGCCGCCGAGCAACTGCCCGGCCACTCCGGCCAGTCCGATGACGGCGCCCAGCACGCCGAAGGCGCGGGCCCGCCGTTCCGGGGGCAGCAGTACCTGGATCATGGAGAAGATCTGCGGGAACATGGCGGCCGCGCCCAGCCCCTGCACCACCCGGGCGGCGATCAGCGCGGCGGGCCCGGGGGCGGCGGCACAGGCCGCCGAGGCCAGGGTGAACAGGGCCAGCCCGGAGAGGAACATCCGCCGGCGGCCCACCAGGTCGCCCAGCCGGGCGCTGGTGATCAGGGCCACGGCGTAGGCCAGTTGGTAGCCGGCCAGCACCAACTGCACGTCCGCGTCGGTGGCGTTGAGGTCGCGCTGGATGGCGGGGGTGGCCACCAGCACGATGAAGGTGTCCAGTACGGCCATGAAGACTCCGGCCAGGACGACGGACAGCGCGCGCCAGGGTGCGGCGGTGGGCGGCGCTGGGGCCACGGGGAACTGCGTCTGGGTCATGGATCGAGAGGGCATGGATAGAGGTTCGGGCCGGGCGCGGGGGCTATACAGGGGGCACTTATGCTGGTGGCCTCGGTACCCCCCTGGGGCGAGCAGGGCCCGTACCGTTCTGCCGTCCAACCGCCCACCGCCTGCCGAGGAGCCCCGTGGCCGACCTGGAACACCGGCGCGCCCTCGCGGAGTTCCTGCGTTCGCGGCGGGAGCGCGTCACCCCGCACCAGGCCGGGATCCCGGCGGGACCCCGGCGGCGCACGCCGGGGCTGCGGCGGGAGGAGGTGGCCCAGCTCTCGGGTGTCAGTGTCACCTGGTACACCTGGCTGGAGCAGGCGCGGGACATCACCGTCAGCCGGCAGGTGCTGCACAGCCTGGCCCGGGTGCTGATGCTGTCCCCGGTGGAGGCCCGGCATCTGTTCACGCTGGCGGGTGAGGGGGCGCCGCCGGTGCCGGCGGTGCGGCGGGAGCCTGGGCCGGCCCTGCAGCGGCTGGTGGACGCGCTGGATCCGCATCCGGCGTATCTGGTGGCGCCCAACTGGGACCTGGTGGCGTGGAACCGGGCGGAGGCGGGGCTGATCGGTGACCCGGAGCGCTGGCCGGAGGGTGAGCGCAATCTGGTCCGGCAGGTTTTTCTGGACGCCGGGCTGCGGGAGCTGCTGGTGGACTGGCCGGGACAGGCGCGGGCGCTGCTGGAGCAGTACCGGGCGGAGGCCGACCGGCACCTGGGGGATGCCTCCTTCGCCGCGCTGACCGAGGAGTTGTGCACCCGCAGCGCGGAGTTCCGGGCCTGGTGGGACACCCATGACGTGGCCGAATTCCGGTCCGCCCGGCGGGAGTTCGCGCATCCCGGGGTGGGCCGGCTGGCCTTCGACTACCTCAAGCTGGCGGCGGTGGACGCACCGGGGCTGAGCCTGATCGCCTGTATGCCGGCGGACGCGGAGACGGCGGCGCGGCTGCCGGAGCTGGCGGGGCGCGCCGCCGCCCGCTGAGCGCCCCCTTGAGTGCCCGGGCCGCGCGCGGACTGCCTTGGCCCGGGGCCCCGCTCTTTGTATCGTGGATGAACAAAGTGCCCACGGTCCAGGACCGCGTGCCCACCCTCGACCCCGGGAGTACCGATATGCCCACCCTCGCCTGCCAGGCCGTACTCCTCGACATGGACGGCACCATCGTCAACTCCGACGCGGTGGTGGAGCGCTGCTGGCGCGGCTGGGCCGCCGAGCACGGCCTGGACGGCGACAAGGTGATGAAGGTCGTCCATGGGCGCCAGGGCTACGCCACCATGGCCGTCCTGCTGCCGGACCGCCCGATGGAGCTCAACCACGCCGACAACCGGCGCATGCTGGCGGCCGAGACCGCCGATGTCGACGGAGTGGTGCCGGTGACCGGCGCTCCCGCCTTTATGGACGCCCTGGCCCAGCTGCCGCACGCCCTGGTCACCTCGGCCGACGGCAAGCTGGCCGGGGCCCGGATGAACGCCGCCGGGCTGCCCATGCCGCCTGTCATGATCACCGCGGAGTGCGTCAGCGCCAGCAAGCCGGACCCGGAGGGCTTCCTCAAGGGCGCCGCCGAGCTGGGCTTCACTCCCCAGGACTGTGTGGTCTTCGAGGACTCCGAGGCGGGCATCGCGGCCGGCAAGGCGGCCGGGATGCGGGTGGTGGGCGTGGGCCCGCGCGCCGCCGCGCATGCCCCGGACGTCCACGTCATGGACCTGGCCGGGGTGCGGGTGGCAGCCGCCGCGGACGGCGGCCTGCTGCTGCACCTCTGACCGCTGGACGGGCCTCAGCCCATCGCCGCCTCATAGAGGCTGAACCCGGCCAGCGCCAGCATCACCAGCGCCGCCACCTTGGTGATCAGCGCCAGCGGTACATGCTTCATCAGGGTGCGCCCGCCCACGATGCCCAGGCCCGCGACCGCCCACAGGCCCAGCACCGCGCCCACCCCGACCGCGACCGGGTCGTTGTAGCGGGCGGCCAGGTTGGCGGTCATGATCTGGGTGAGGTCGCCGAACTCGGCCACCAGGATCAGCATGAAGCCCGCCCCGGACACCTTCCAGAAGGACTGGTCGGCGGGCTTGGTGATCTCTTCCTCGTCGTCGTCCTTCTTCAGCAGCAGCATGGCCGCGCCCAGCAGGAAGGCGGCGCCGACGATCGCCTGCAGCAGCCGGTGCGGCAGCAGGGTCAGCAGGCTGCCCGCCGCGATGGCCAGCGCCACATGGACGGCGAAGGCCGCGGCGACACCGGCGAACACATAGGAGGCGCGGTAGCGGGTGCCGAGCATCAGGGAGGCGAGCGCGGTCTTGTCCGGCAGTTCGGCCAGGAAAATCACGCCGAAGACCAGCGCGGCGACGGTGAAGCTGAACACGGGTTCCCTCTGTCGGTGGGGGCCGCCGCACCGAGTGTCCCGCGTGGATCAGGGGTCGCTTCGGCACGGCAGCGTCATGGACACTGCGGCCGAAGGTCTCGCTGGCGCACGGCCATGAGCCGGGTGCCTCCGGGCGCCGGCCGAGCGGGGCTCGGCAGTATGTCGACGGTCCGGCGAAGAGCTACTCCCCTTCTGCTCCCCTCAGGGTACGTGACCGCCGGGACGGCCGCCGCCGGGAAGCGTCCCGGTGCAGCCGCCCCCGGGCGATCAGCTCCAGCACCACGGCCACCGCCACCGCCTGCACCGCCAACAACGCCACCAGCACAAACAGCTGGACCGCGCCCGCCTGCACCGGCGAGGCCCCGCCCAGCAGCATGCCCACAAAGGCGCCGGGCAGGGTGACCAAGCCCACCGTCCTGGTCTGGTCCAGCCCCGGCAGCAGGGCGTCCGAGGCGGCGGGCCGGGCGACCTCCAGCCGGGCGTCCCGCTCCAGCAGGCCCAGCGCCAGGCCCGCCTCCACCTCGCCCCGGCGGGTGCGCAGTTCGTCCAGGGCCCGCCGGCCGGCCAGCACGGTGGCGGTCAGCCCACCGCCGATGAGGATCCCGGCCACCGGGATCAGCGCCACCCCGCGGAACGGCACCAGCCCGGTGAGCAGCAGCACCGCCACCACCGGGCCCACCCCGGCGGCGATCGGCAGCGCCGCCCACACCCAGGTGCGGTTGTCGGTGATCCGGCGCCCGGCGGTCCATGCCGCCACCCCGAACATCAGCAGGACAAAGCCCACCAGGGAAGCCGCCCGGTGCACCACCCAGCCGATCAGCGTCGAGACCACCGCCAGCTGGACGGCCGCCCGCAGCCCGGCCAGGGCCACCGCCCGGGCGTAGCCGCGCTCCCGGTGGTCGGCCAGCCGGGCCAGCGCGGTCACCGTCACGGCGGTGACCAGCAGCAGGGCCAGCACCACGGCCAGCGTGCGGTTGACCGGGAGCAGGGTGGCGGCGGCAAGCACGGCGCCACCCTAGCGTCGCACTCCGTCACCGCGAAGGTGCCGAGAACGGAAGGACCAGGGAAAACGGTCAAGAAGCTTGAACTTGCAAGTACTCTGAGGGATACCTAACCTGTGAGACCGCTCGTTGTTTCCCGTCCCTGCCACGAGGAGCCAGGCATGTCCCCCACCACCACCGGTACCACCACGGCCGCCGCCTCCCCCACCGCCGCGGCCGGCCCGCTGGGCGAGCGGCTGGACGCCGCCCGTCCCTATGTCCTGTCCGCCTTCCGGATCGTGGTCGGCCTGCTCTTCGCCTGCCATGGCGCGGCCTCGCTGTTCGGCGTCCTGGGCGGCGCGGTGGGCGGCGGCAGCATCCCGGCGGGCACCTGGCCGGGCTGGTACGCGGCGGTGATCCAGCTGGTCGGCGGCGTACTGGTGCTGCTCGGCGCGGGCACCCGCGGCGCCGCCTTCATCTCCTCGGGCTCCATGGCCTACGCGTACTTCAATGTCCACCAGAGCCACGCCCTGTGGCCGATACAGAACGGCGGCGAGGCCTCCGTGATGTTCTGCTGGGCCTTCCTGCTGCTGGTCTTCACCGGCGCCGGCCCGCTCTCCGTGGACCGTCTGGCGGCCCGCTCCCGCCAGAGCTGACGCCCGGCGCACGCAACCCATGGGGCAGGTGATGCAGCTCGCATCCCATGCCCCATGCACATTTCGCAGCAGCCCCAGGCGTACTGTGTACGGTTGTGAAGGCCGCTCCTGCCGCTCCCCTGCGACATCGCGGCGGGGGACCGTACCAGGAGATCGGGTCGTGCTGGAGCAGTTGGGGGCGTTGGCCAACACGCCCTGGATATACGTCGTGGTGGGACTCTCCGTCCTGCTCGATGTCTTTCTGCCGGTGCTGCCCAGCGGCGTACTGGTCATCACCGCGGCGACCGCCGCGGCCGGTTCGGCGGTCGGCGGCGACCACCCCCGCCCCGATCTGGCGGAGATGTTCGCGCTGGTGCTCTGCGCCGCCACCGCCTCGGTCGCGGGTGACCTGGTCGCCTACCGGCTGGCCTGGCGCGGCGGCGACCGCTTCGACCGCGCCATCGCCCGCTCCCGCCGGCTGACCGCCGCCCAGGAGAAGCTGGGCACCGCGCTGCTGCGCGGCGGCGGCGCCCTGGTGGTAGTGGCCCGCTTCGCGCCGGCCGGACGCTCGGTGGTCAGCCTGGGCGCCGGAGTGATGCACCGCCGGGTCCGCGACTTCCTGCCCTGGTCCGCGCTGGCCGGACTGACCTGGGCCTCGTACAGCGTGAGCCTGGGCTACTTCGGCGGCCGCTGGCTGGGCGCCACCTGGATCGGCACGGCCGTCTCGGTGCTGGCGCTGTTCCTGGCCGGTGCCGGGGCGGCGTTCCTGATACGGCGCCCACGGGAGGCCGAGGCGAGCTAGGCGCTCGCGCCGGTGCCCCGCGTCTCCGACGAGGCGCGGGGCACATCTGTCATCGGGCCCGGTCAGCTCAGTGAGCTCAGTGGCTCAGTGAGCTCAGTGGCTCAGTGAGCCCGGTGGGCTCAATGAGCCTTGGCCCGCAGCCCCTTGTCGGCTCCGGCGCTCAGCCCGTTCGCCCAGAGCGTGTCAACCCGCCGCCGCTCATTGGAGTTGGGGTACGGGTTGGTGCAGGACGGGCCGGGACCGCCACCCGACATCAGCTCGCTGCACGGCCCGGAGTAGTGGTCCGGCAGGCCCAGCACATGGCCGGTCTCATGGGCGGTGACCCGGGTGGAGTCGAACTCCTGATTCTGCTGGTAGTCCAGGAACACATAGCCGTGCCCATGGCCGTCGGTGCTGGCGTAGGAGCCATTGGCGTCATTGCCCTCGTAGTAGCTGAAGTCGGCGTTGCCGCCCTCCTGCAGCCGGACGTTGTGCACCGAACCGTTCCAGATCCGGGCCGCGTTGGCTATCTCGCCGGCGAAGCTCGGCGCCTGGCTGGGGTCATAGGTGACGGTCACGGTACGCAGCCCGGGCTGGGCCTTCTGCTTGGCCAGCGCGGACTTCATCACCGCATCGAAGAACGCCTTGTTGTTGACCGCCTCGGCCCGGGATCCGGCGTACGCCGCTCTGGACTTCGCCGTGGAGACCTGCTGGTGGCTACTTGCCGCCTGGGCCGGTACCGCCGCGACGGCGGCCGCCAGACCAAGGCCCAGGGCGGCGGTCAGTACCATGGAGGAGCGCTTGAGCGCAGGGTGGAACGTGCTCATGGAGCGGTTCATGTGGGGGACTCCATCCATACGGAGGTCCCGGTGACCGCCGGGTGGGACAGCGGTCCGGGACGCACCGGAACTTTCGGTTTCGCAGAGTGTCCGCCACACACCGCCGTTGCGGATGATGCCAGTTGGCGATAGCTCCGTCCCATCACCCCGGACCGGCCGCACGGTTGCCCGAGATGTGCCTGGTGTGGCCAACGAGGCGCGGATATGCTCCCGTCTGTGGAGCTTGAGGTCAGACACCTCCGAGCGCTTTGTGCCATTGCCGACACGGGCAGCGTACGGAAGGCCGCGGTGCGGCTCGGCATGACCCAGCCCTCGCTCACCACCCAGCTGCGCCGCATCGAAACCGCCATCGGCGGGCCGCTGTTCACCCGTGGACGGGCCGGCAGCCAGCCCACTCCGCTGGGCCAGACCGTGCTCTCCCGGGCCCGTCCCATCGTGGCCGAGATGACCGCCCTGGTGGCGGCCGCCCGGGACGCGGCGGCGGCCGGTCTGGGCGGCCTTCGGCTGCGCATCGGCGGCATCGGCAGCCGGGCGGTGGCCGGTTGGCTGCTACGCATCCACAAGAGGCTGCCGGAAGTGGACACCACCGTTCACATAGATGTCTCGTCCACCACTCTGGTGCAACTGCTCTGCGCCGGCCGGCTCGACCTGGCCCTGCTCCATGAGCCGGCCGGATTCCCCCTACACCTTCCCGACGGCCTGCAACGACTGGTGGTCGTCCCCCTCGAACCACGCTTTATCGCCCTGTCAGCCGCCCATCCGGCGGCGGAGCAGTCCTCGGTGCCACTGGCCCAACTGGCCGAGGACGCCTGGATCGTGGACCCGGCGGCGGACCATGACTGCGCCGCGCTGCGCCATGCCTTCACCCTGGCCGGGCTCAGCCCCCGGCTGCTGAACATACGCGACCACTTCATCGCGGGCGATCTGGTGGCCGCCGCCGAGGCGGTCCGCCCCTGCCAGCCGCTGGACGAGCCGGCCGCCGGCACGGTCGTACGCCCGCTGCGGGACGACCCGCTGACCGGACGGCTGCTCCTGGCAGCCCGGCCCGGCGCGCTCTCCCGCACCGAACTGGACGAGCTCTGCGGGGACTTACGCGAGGCGTACGGCGAACTGGTGGCCGCGAACGCGACCTATCAGGGATGGCTGGAACGCCATGGCTCCACACTCTTCGATGAGGTGTGGCCTTGGCCGACGGGAACCGGCCATACCTGCCGCACTACTGTCCCCAAGTCCCCCATCTGTGGCGGCTCCAGCCCGCGGATCAGCGCGCCATAGTCGGTGAACCGCCGCACCCCACAGGCCCGGCAGCTCTCGGCGCCGCGCCCCTCCATGACCCAACCCGCCACTTCATGGCGGCAGTTCACCCGGGATGGGACCACCGCAGATGCCGCCCCATCGCGGCGATCGCCAACTCCCCCGCCCGGACGTCCCTCCGCCGCACGGCTGCGCCGAACTCGCGCCTGAGTTCCCCGCAGCGTCCACAGGGAGCCGGCCGGTTTTCCGCCCGTTCGCCCTGGCCGTCCCGGCCGGCGGCCGGTTCGCGCGCGGCCCGACCGCACGCTGTCGCCGCCTGTTTGCGCAATGCCCCTCACCACGCCCCCACAGTGTCTAGAGCCACGAGTAAATTGAAGCAGTCTGTCTCTATACATGGCAAGAGGCATCGCGACTTCCCTCTACGCTGTTCTCCTCCAGAGAGAGGTGATCGCTTTATGGCCAACCCGGGCACCAGCCGCCGCCCCAAGTACCAGCGGATCGCGGCCGATTTGCGGCAGGCGGTCCAGGCGGGCGAGTACCGCCCCGGCGATCGCCTGCCCGGCGAGAACGACCTGATGGCCGCCTACCAGGTGGCCCGGATGACGGCCCGCCAGGCGCTGGGTGTGCTGCAGACCGAGGGCCTCGCCGAGGCGCGCAAGGGCGCCGGCGTCTTCGTCCGCTCATTCCGGCCACTGCGCCGCCGCGGCGGCCCCGATGGCATCGACACCCATGCGGTGGCCCTCGACGGTGCCGTCGAGGAGCAGCGCACTCCCCCGCCCACCGTGGCCGACGCCCTGGCCCTGTCGCCGGCCGCGGTCATCCCGGTGCGCGATCACCGCTTTGTACGGGACGGCAAGCCGGTGCTGCTCTCCACCTCGTACCGGCCCCAGCCCGGGCTGGTGGCGGTGCGCTTCCGGGAGGAGATCCACTGCCGGATGCCGTCCTCCGAGGAGGCGCAGCAGCTCCGGCTGCCGCCGGGCACGCCGGTGATCCAGATCCGTCGTACCGGGTTCGCGCCCGACGGGCGGGCCATCGAGGTCAACGAGCTGACTCTGGACGCCAGTTCCTACCTCCTTGAATACGAGTTCGACGTCTGACTCACGGCATACCGGCCACCAACTCCCCCTTGGGGACAGCCGGCACTTCCCGGTCCATTTGCGAGTGCGCGCCCGCCGGGCGACCGTGGAGGGGATGGTGTCCTTCGAGCGCCCGGGAGTTCCCATGCCCACTCGCACCCTCAAGGACAAGGTCGTCGTCATCGGCGGCGCCTCCCGCAATCTCGGCAGCCTGATCGCCCGGGAGATCGCACCGGACGGCCCCAAGCTGGTGGTCCACTACAACAGCGACTCCTCACGCGACAAGGCGGAGGACACGGTCGCCCAGTGCGAGGCCGCCGGGGCCGAAGCGATCAGCCACCAGGGCGACCTCACCGAGGTCGCGGAGGTGGAGCGGCTCTTCGACGCCGCACACAAGGAGTTCGGCAAGGTGGACTGCCTGGTCAACACGGCCGGCATGGTGATCAAAAAGCCGATGGTGGAGACCTCGGAAGAGGAGTTCGACCGGATGTTCGCCGTCAACACCAAGGCGGCCTACTTTATGATGCGCGAGGCCGCCAAGCGGCTGGAGGACGGCGGCAAGATCATCACCGTGGTGACCTCGCTGCTGGCCGCCTACACCGGCCTCTACTCCGTCTACGCGGGCAGCAAGGCACCGGTCGAGCACTTCACCCGCGCCCTGTCCAAGGAACTCTTCGGCCGCAGGATCTCGGTCAACAACATCGCCCCCGGGCCGATGGACACCCCCTTCTTCTACCCGGCCGAGACCGATGACTCCATCGCTTACCACAAGTCCTCTGCCATGAACGGCGAGTTGACGAAGATCGAGGACATCGCGCCCTGCGTGAAGTTCCTGCTGACCGACGGCTGGTGGCTCAACGGCCAGACGCTCTTCATCAACGGCGGCTACACCACGCGTTGAGCGCGGCCCGTAAGGGTCGCGGGGCAGCCCAGCCGCGTCATGCGGCTCCGCCGCGTGGGCGCGACCTGTCACGGCCGGCCCGCACCCGGCGGTGACACGCCGCCCCGCCCACCGGTCTACCGTTGATCGCCCGCAGTCCCGCCCCGCCGCAGAGAGCCCGCAGAGACCCCGAAGATGCCCCGCACCCCCACCCCCCACCGCGCCATGCGCGCCGCCATAGCCCTCGCCATGACCGCCGCGGGACTCGCCGCCTGCGGCCATGGCCCCTCAGCGCACCACGCGGCGAAATCCGCTACCACCCCGGCCCTGCAGGCCTGGGTCCATCCCGGTTCCGCCGGTGACCCCGCCTGTACCGCTCCCGCCGAGTACCGGGACGGGCGCCTGCGCGAGGGCACCCTGAAAGCCGAGTACTGGCAGGTGGACGCGGACGGCGCACTGGTTCTGCAATCCGCCGATGAACTGCCCTGCAACGGCTTCAGCGAGGCCAACGCCGCCGAGATGAAGCGGAATTCGGCGCACCAGTACACCACCGTCTCCGCCATGGACCACACCATGGTCGCCGCCCTGGTCAATGACCCGGCCCGCCGAACCAAGGCCGTCGGTCAACTCACCGACCTGGCCAAGCGGATCGGCTTCACCGGAGTGGACATCGACTTCGAGGACTTCTGGAGCTGGTCCGCGCAGGACGAGCGGGGCTTCACGGCCTTCCTGGCCGAACTGGCCCGCACCCTCCACTCCGCCGGACTCAAACTCCAGGTCGACGCCCCCGCCGAACTCCACGACCACGACTCCCCGTTCGACTTCAAGCACGTACTCGGCGCCGGCACCGACCAGCTGGTGGTCATGGCCTACGGCCGGGTCTTCAACTCCCCCGGCAACGACCGCTGCCTGCCCATCGCCCCGGACGACTGGGTACGGGACGCGGTCGGCTACGCCCGCTCACAGGTCCCCGACCCGGACCGGCTGGTCATCGGACTGCCCTCGTACGGCATCAGCGCACCCGACCCCTGCGACCCCAAGCACATCCAGGACAGCCAGGCGATGTCGGTGACGCGCCGGCAGCCCGGCTACTCCGAGGATCCCCAAGTGGTGCGCCGCCGCCGCGACCCCGGCTCGGGCGAGGTGCGCTGGGTCGACCACAACACCCTCTACGACTACGCGGACCAGTCCACCATGGACGCCCGGCTGGCTCAGCTGACCCGGCTCGGGGTGCGCCATGTCTCGGTCTGGGTGCTGGGCGGCGGCAACCCCTGGTTCTCGGCGAAGGCGCTGACCGGGCGCTAGGCATCACCGCTCAACCCCTCTGCCAGCATGGGCTCATGCTCCAGGTATGCCTCAATGGCCCGCACACCCCCGCCGGTCACAACCGTATCCCTGTCATCCCTGTCACCCCCGTCACCCCGGACGAACTGGCCGCGGCCGCCCGGGAGGCAGTGGCGGCCGGAGCGGAGGACGTCCACCCCCACCCCAAGGACGCCCAGGGCCGCGACTCCCTGGCCCCCGCCGAGGTCGCGGCGGCGGTGACGGCCGTACAGTCCGCCGTCCCCGGAATCCGGGTCGGGGTCACCACCGGGGCCTGGGCCGTACCGGATCCGGTGGAGCGGGAGCGGCTCGTCCGGTCCTGGACCGTGCTGCCCGACCACGCCTCGGTCAACTGGCATAAGGACGGCGCCGCATCGGTGACCGATGCCCTGCTGGAGCACGGCGTGGGCATCGAGGCCGGAATCTTCTCCGGCACGGACGCGGCCCGCCGCTTCCTGGCCTGGCCCCGCGCGCACCGTGTGCTGCGCGTCCTGGCCGAGGTGATGGACGAGGACCCGCACACCGCCCCGGCCACCGCCGCCGCACTCCTCCGACAGCTCACTCCCGCCGCCGAGTTGGGGATCCTGCTGCACGGCCAGGGCGCGGCGGCCTGGCCTGTGCTGCGGATGGCGCTGGCGCGCGGGCTGCACACCCGGATCGGGCTGGAGGACGCCTCACAGCTGCCGGACGGTGCGCCCGCGCCGGACAACGCGGAGCTGGTGCGTGCCGCGCGGCGCTACGCCCCGTCGGGCACGTAGGAGTCCAGGGCGGCCGCGAGCTGGAGGACGGCGGCCCGGTCCTCATCCTCCTCCAGCGCCCTGAGCGCCGACCCCACCAGCACGGGTGCCTGGTCACCGGGGTATCCGGCCTCCGTGAGAGCCGTCCGGATCTCCGCCTCCACCACGTCCAGCATTCCCTCGTCCGCCAGGTCGCTCTTGTTGAGGAAGGCCACCACCCGGCGGATGCCGATCTCATGGGCGAGCCGCAGATGGTCCCGGCCCTGGGCGGTCACCCCGTCCGGGGCGGCGACCACCAGAATGGCGGCGTCCAGCCGGGCACCGCCCTCGGCCAGGCCCTTGAGGTCCTCGGGCTTGGGGCAGTCGATGTGCACATAGTGGCGGGCCGCGGTGTCGTACTCGACATGGCTGGCATCCACGGCGCCCTCACGCGCCTGCTCGTCCGGCGCCCGGTCCACCGCCTGGAAGTGGCTGTGCCGCCCCCCGTACTCCTTGGCCAGCACGCGGGCGAGAGCCACGGTCACCGTGGTCTTGCCATGGTCCACATGGCCAAGGGTGCACACATGCACGGTGCTGGGCTGGGCGCGTTCGGGCTGCTGCTCGGCCATGGGGTGCCTCGATTCCTCTGCTGCGGCGACTGGTCCTTGGCCAACGATGCAAAGCCGGGCCGGGTCACGTAGGCCCCTTGGGCCACAGGGCTTTGGCACCAGCGGCTAGGGTCCTGTCATGGACTGGGGGACTCTGGTGGGCACCGGATTCGGCGCCGTGGTAGGCGTCGGCTCCACCTTGCTCTCCGACCGGGTGCGCTGGCGGCGCGACCACGCCGCCCGGCAGCAGGATGTGAAGCGGCAGCTCTACGGCGAGTACCTGGCCGCCCTCACCCGGACGCGGACCGATCTCAAGGAGGTGGTCCGCACCACGGCCTCCGCCGGGGAGGAACGCGCCCGCAGGGCCGGGGACGCCTACCGGGACGGCGGCGCCTATGAACTCCGCTACCAGATGGCGATCATCGCGCCGGGGCGGGTCGTCGATCCCTCCGAGACCGCGCTGCGTCTGCTGCGCGACGTCCGCGACCACATCCGCGACGGCGCCGACCAGGCCCGGCTGGACAGCGAGTTCGGCAGACTCACCGCTGCCGTCAAGGAACTCCGTGATGCGATGCGGGCGGATCTGGGGGCGGATGAGTGGGCGGGGTGAGGGCGGACACCGGCGTCGATGCCGCCGGGGGAGCTGGGAGCCGAGATCATGGTGCGGCGTGCCCCATCAGCCGGCCGGCGAGCGGCCCCATATGGGCAGTTGCGCCTGCGGTTGTTGTGGTGAGGATACGGACGGGATGGCGGGAAGGCCGGCGAGGTCCCGACAAAGCGAGCCCCGCCGTCTGCGATTTGGCAATGCCCCCTCATGAGAGCGGACAATGTGGGCTACTTGGCGCGTACCTTACGGCCCTTTGGCGGCTCGCATTCCTTCGCGGCCGCGATGAAGGGCTTGAGCGCGTCATGGAGCTTGTTCAGTGAGTCGGGCCCAAGCTCGATCTGGTAATACTGGACAGAGGGCACCAACCTGGTTTCGAATTCGCCGCTTCCGTCCTCATCATTCTTCGCCGCCCCTACCCGCACCTCCATACCGGGGACTGCGAAGGTGTGCAGATGGACGTCCCCCGTCACGGTCGGATCGAGGTCATCGTAAGCCTCAACCTTCACCCAGGTCTCCTGGGTGAAGGACTGGTCTCCCACCGTCAATGTTCTGCCTCCCTTCCGCACACCCGGCTCACCTCGCCGCGATTCGTCTACCTCAATGAATCTGGTACCCATCAGCGCCCCTTCCCAGGAAAGACCAAAGCGTAGCCGCTGTTGGGGAGTTGCACTCAATCGGGAAGACGTCAGGATGCCTCTGCTGTTCCCGGACACCCTTTTACCGCCGTTGTGCAGGTTCGCGCCGGAATCGCCGATGAAGGCGTTCCGGCAGCCATTACTGCCTCGCCGGGCGGTGGCCGAGCGGGAGGAACAGCACTGGTGGCAAAGTCCAGTTGAGCTGCATGCCGCCTCGGGTCACGGAGCGGGCGCAGGAGTTCGGCGGTCACCGTATGCCCCTCTTCGTTCCGGCCGGGCCGCCAGGCGGGTCGCGAGGACTACGACCAGGGCGAGGCCGCGCTTACCGGCCGCCGGCCACCTGGCGGGACCCGGTCACCAGGGCCGGCCGTTCCGGTGTGACGCGCCCCCCTGAAGAGGGAAAGGCCCCCAGCCGATCAGGACTGGATGCCTCCGCACCGGTGGGCGCAGCTGGGATCGAACCAGCCACATCTGCTTTGTAAGAGTCTTCTGGGACCTGCGCCCCACCTGCGGATACGCATCCATAGGCCCCCTGGTCTGCGGAAATGGCATCACTGGCTATCACCCGGAATCCCGGCCGATCAGGGGGGCATATGTACCGAATGTGTACGGCATGCTGCGGCTCAGGAGGGGCCGGCCGGAGCCATGGCTCGGACCAGGAGTGTCCCGGTCGTCCACCCCTCGGGGGCCGGAATCTCGATGGCCAGTGGGTCACGGAACCCATGCTGATCCAGTTGGGCGACCCACTTTTCGGCGGTGTAGTCCCAGCGCTTGACGACCAGGGGGTTCGGATCGTCAGCCTGATTGATATAGGACGCCTGACAGCCGTAGCAGCCTTCCACGGGCGGCCGCTGGGAGAAGGCCAGGACTCCACCGGGTCTGAGTACGTCGCGCACGGCGGGGAGCATCTGCTCCGGATCAGTGAACCAGACCGCTCCGAACACGGAGAACACCGCGTCGAACCGCTCCTCGGTATCGCTCATGAAGTCGAGCGCCTCCCGCTGGTGGAGTTCGAGCCCGGTGAGTTCACCCCACCGTTCCCGGGCCGCATCGAGCTGCACGGGGGAGACATCCAGCCCGACCGCGCGATGACCGATGGTGGCGAGGTGGGCGAGGTTACCGCCCGTGCCGCACCCCAACTCCAGAATGGGGCTGCTCCGCTCCGCCCCGAGGACTTCAGCGCCCGGGCCGTGGTCGGGGTACTGAGTCCAGTTGAACCAGGTCGTCTCGCCCTTGGCGTTCGTCAACCGACGGCCACCCGGCTTCTTGCGAGCGTAGGTGTCCCATGCGGTGGTGGTCGTGTCGGTCACATGCTCTCCCGTCGTTGGCCAAGGGTGGCCAGCCGCCCCTCCCGGGGACGGCTGGCTTCAACGTCTGCCGTGCTCAACCAGCCTGGGCGATGTTCTGCACCGGGCTGTTGTGGCAGTTGGCGTGGCACTGCGAACAGTCGGCGATCTCCAGCTCAGGCCAGAACTCCAGATCCACCGCGTACCCGGCCGCCATGATGGCCTCCACGGTCCGGGCGCGAAGTGCCTTTCCGCCACCGTGTTCCTCGCGGCTGAGGAACCCAGGCTGGTGGTGAACGAACTTGCCGAATGCCGCTTGACAGAAGTCGGCGTAGTCCTTGGTGCGCAGGACGAACGCGTGCCAGAAGTCGTCTACCAAGGGAGACGGACTGAGCGGCTTGTCGGTGGCGGCGCTGGCGGCGAGGAACGCCAGCATCTGTCCCACGCCCCGGCCGGCCACATCAGCCGTGATGTGTCCGTACTTGGCCCGGACGTCAGACGCGATGGTCTCCCGCAGTTCGTCACTGACCAGTGTTCCTGCATCAAGGACGGGTCGTTCGCGAACGGTTGTCACGCCTTGCCTCCTCTGTCGGATAGTGCTCGGACGTGAGCCCGCTTCGGCCGCCGACCCGGGAATGGGTGAGACGACGGCCGAAGCGCGCGGTTACTGGCCGGCAACGACGGCCGGCCGCCGTTGGCCAACCGCACTTCCCTTGCTTCCACTCGCCCACTGTCAACCCCCGGTAGTCCAGCGCCACCTGTCGACAACCAGCGTGCGTGGCCGTGCAGTCGTAGCCGAGGGCGCATGGCAGGCGGCATCCGGGCCCCACGCGTACGCGGTCAGTACATCCGGAGCATCTCTTCGATGTGCACGCTTTCCAAGTCTGTTGGTGAAGAAGCAGGGTGCGGCCGTGGCCGTTCACCTGCGTTCATGGCGAACGAGGGCTGGGCTGGTCGCTGGCGACGGGCCCGTCTGTATGGCGGTGAACGTAGCTGGATGAGACGGAAACTGAGACGACCTGGCACAGGGCCAGACTGTCTCTACCTGGCGCGACCTTCTGATCCGTAGCTCTAAAGAGATCGGTCACGGACGGTCATACAGGTCGCCCTTCGGCTGCACTGGGACGCTACGGAGTGGGGCCGGTTGCTGTGGTTGCTTTATCCGGCTGCTGTACAGCAGGATCCTGGTGGGGGTGGGCGGCGTGGAGCGGGAAGTACTCGAACGGCTGCTGGTTGGCGACGACGAGGCGTCCGTGGCCGCTCTGGCTGCGCTCCGCTGCAGCGGTTCCCACGTGCTCTGGGAGGGGACTGCGTCTGCTGAGTCGCTAGCCCTTGTCTATGGACGCCGGCTGCGGCACACGCGCCGCCGGGGAATCGAGACCAAGAACCTGGCATGCGCCGTGGAACTGCTCGGCCGGCATCCACAGCCGGTTCGTCTGGGGCAGATCAGGGCTACCGATGGCTCCTGGACCTTCATGCTGTTTCTGACCGAAGACGGCGGGAGGCTGATCGCGTGCACCGGCGTTCGGCGGACCCGTGCCTGAACCTCAGCTGACGAAAGTCAGCCACGATGGCGGGTGCGCCGACCGATCAGGCGCGCGCATGTCTCGCTGTACCCCACGGGGCTCAGCCACGCTGCTGATGCCGTCGACCAGAGCAATCCACGACAGCCGATGCGTGGCCGCGGCGCCGGAGTCCTCAGCTTGAGAAGCTGCGATCACTTGGGTCGGTGCGGTCGTTGACCTGGGTGTACGGTCCGAGCGTGGCCCCGTCTCGGCTGGTCGCTTTCATCGTGATTTCCCGCTGTTCCTCGCTCGATCTGGTGCGCTTGTGGTGCAGAGGCAGATGGCGTGCCTGCGACTGTGACGGGGGCGGATGGTCAGATGACCAGTGGACTTTCAGGCTCAGCGGCAAGGCGAAGACGCTCAAAAAACTGAAGAGCACCCTCTTTAGGGATGAGTTGCGGCGATCGCCGGTGCTTGATCTGGAAAAACTCGGGCACGCGGGCTTGGGCGCAGAGTGAGGTCGGCGTAGCGGCTTTGGGGGTGGCGCTGCTTCGGCGCGAGTGATCACGGCCCCGTAAGCTTGCGGCGCGTCGGGCAGTCTGTGGACCTGCCCGGTAAAGCACGACGTTAGGGCCATGATCTTCGAGGCTCGCGCCAAAGTGACTCCGAAAGCCGTGGAGCCGACCCAGCCACGATGTACCCCTTCTCTGGCCTCAGGCGGCTGATTGCTGTGCGCGCGGCACGGGCGCTGGCCGGGCTGGGGCGGGGTGGAGACATGAGCGCAGGCCCGGCCGGGGGCCGGGCCGCGCGCGGTGAGCGGAGCGAGCCGCCTTGAACTCGTAGAGAAGGTTGTTACTCAACTCCCCGACAGACGGCGGGCGGTGAGAAGAGGTACGTGGCGAGGGGGGCGGAGCATGATGGGGTGTTGCGCCTCGGGCCGTGGGCGAGTGGGAGGAACAGCACTGGCCGCAAGGTCCAGTTGACTCGCATGTCACCTCGGGTCACGGTGTAGGCGCAGGCGTGTCCGCCGATGAGTGAGTGCGTGGCCAGGGCCCTGTCGAACGAAGCCCGTGCCGCTTCGGCTTGCTCCGCGGCAGAGTCGGGCATCAGCCTCTGCATCGCCACAATGACACCGACGACTGCCTCCGAGGCACTGCCGGCGCCGAAAGCCGTGACGGCCATGGGGCCTTGCTCGCTGTCGATGGTGGAGACCGTGCATTCGCACCAGTAGCCGGTCTGCAAGCGGGCTCCGGAGGGGTTCTTCATCGGGCGTCTCCCTGGGTGCTCGTCGGCAGGAGAAGTTCGGCGGTCACCGTGTGCCCTTCTTCGTTCCGGCGGACCGCCAGGCGGGTCGCGAGGTCGGCGACCAGGGCGAGGCCGCGCCCGTTGGTGGCTGTCGGTTCCGCGCGCTCAGCGATTGGTGCGTCTGCGGCTCCGCCCGAGTCCATGACGGAGACGGCGACCACCCGCTCCGAGAGGGTCAGGACTACGTGGAAGTACCCCTCGCCGCTGTCGGTGTGCATGACGGCGTTGGTGCTCAGCTCGCTCACGATCACGGCGACGTCATCGACGCAGGCGCAGTGCCGCAGGACGTCACGGGCCCAGCGCCGGACGCGGCCAACTTCTTCTGCCGAACCTGGGCAAGTGAGCCCCCAGAATCGCGGACAGCTCGTATACTCATCCATACAAGTTCCTTTGCGCTGGTGGGACGCTATGGACAGTGGGATTCGGTTAGACGAGTTTCACGCCGTCGTGGGCCCGGACGGCCGGCGGGGTTGCTGCGTCAAGGGCGTCCAGGACGCGTATGGCGTATGCCTCGTCGGCGAGCTCTATGACCTCGTCGCGCGTCACCCAGCGCAGTTCGCGGGTCTCGGCGCCCGTGGTCGGGTTCCCGTCGATCGCTTCGCAGCGGAAGACGAGGGCGATGATCAGGCCGGTCATGTTCTTGTACACGCCGGTCAGGACCGCCGGGGTAGCGATCTTGATTCCGGTCTCTTCGAGCACTTCGCGCTCAAGAGCATCGGGGATGGTCTCGCCAGCCTCCAGTACGCCGCCGGGCGGCTCCCAGCGGCCGTTGTCCCGCCGCTTGATCAGCAGCGCGCGGCCCTGGTCGTCCACGATGATCCCGGCGACGCTCACGGAATGGGGGCGCTCTGTGCTCACGTTCCTCGGTCCCCTTTGGCTGACTAGGCTCTCCACCGTAGCAACCGGACTCAACTACTCGTCTAGACACTCAAAGGAGTGCATGCTCATGGCCGCCCTTCCCTCCGGTTTGCTCGGAGCGTTGGATCCCACCAGCGATCGCGCGGTGTTCCGCCAGATCGCCGACCAACTGCGGGAAGCCATCTGCAAGGGCCAACTTCAAGCAGGCGAAAAGCTACCTTCGGAGGCCGAGTTGGTGGAGCACTACTCCGTCTCACGGATGACGGTGCGCAACTCGCTGTCCACCCTTCAGGGTGAAGGGCTGGTACTGGCCGAGCACGGCAAGGGTGTCTTCGTCCGGTCGCGGCCACCCGTGCGTCGTCTGGCATCCGACCGGTTTGCCCGGCGGCATCGGGAACAGGGTAAGTCCGCCTTTACCGTGGAGGCGGAGACTGCGGGCAGCCACCCCGAGGTGGACCGGTTGGAGGTGCGGGAAGAGCGCGCGTCAGCTGATGTCGCCGCCCGACTTGGTGGAGCGCGCAGGGTGTTGGCCCGTCGGCGCCGTTATCTGCTCGACCGACGGCCGATCGAGATTGCTATCTCGTACATCCCTCTCGACATCGCGCGCGGGACACCGATCGCCGAACCGAACCCGGGGCCCGGCGGGATCTACGCACGACTTGAGGAACTCGGGCACCGGCTGGACCACTTCGACGAGGAGCTTCGCGCAACGATGCCAACTCCGGCGGAGGTCAAGGAGCTCCAGCTCGCCTCCGGCGTACCCGTCATCCGCCTGATCCGCACCGCGTACGACACCGAGGACCGGGCCGTCGAAATCTGTGACACGGTCATGTCTGCTGACGCATATGTACTGGCCTACCGACTACCTGCCACCTAGCAACTGAATGGGCGCGCCCCTGAAAAGGGAAAGGCCCCCAGCCGATCAAGACTGGAGGCCTCCGCACCGGTGGGCGCAGCTGGGATCGAACCAGCGACATCTGCTTTGTAAGAGCAGCGCTCTACCGCTGAGCTATGCACCCGGGTGGAGAGGACAGCCTACATGGCCCCGCCCGCCTCCCCGCAAACCGATACGGGTACCGATACAGAAACCGGTACCGGGGGTTATCCCTACCCCCAAGGCGGTAGCGGGCAGGATCGCGGGGGGCTTGATCAACTCCATACAGTGAGGGACGTAACGAAGTCCCGCCGAAGACGGAGATGACCATGCCTCGCCTCGCCCGTGCCGCCCGACTGACGCTGCTGGCCGGTGGTGTCGCTCTCGCGGCGGTAGCCGTTGCCGGATGTGGGTCGGCGGATCTGGACAAGGCCAAGGCGGAGCACCGGGCGTTCGCGCTCAGTGGGCGGACGCTCACCGTGGACTCGGACAACTCGGAGCTTCAGCTGGTGCCGGGGAGCGGCAAGGATGTGCAGGTCACCCGGTGGTTCGCCGGGTGGTCGATGGGCGGGGAGACCAAGGCGGCCTGGGAGATGGACCAGGGGACGCTCAAGCTGCGGGAGCACTGCGGCGGGATCAGCCATGACTGCCAGAGCCGGCACCGGATCGAGGTGCCGCGTGGGGTGGCGGTCGTGGTGAAGGACGACAACGGCAAGGTCACGGTGCGGAACCTGGCCGGCGATGTGCGGGTGACCTCGCACAATGGGCGGATCGTGGCCCAGGACATCAAGGGCGGTGTGGACCTGCGGTCCGGCAATGGCGAGGTGACGGGCGAGGGGCTGGACGCCCGGCAGGTGCGGGCGGAGTCCGACAACGGGCGGATCCGGCTGACGCTGAACCGGGCGGCGGACCGGGTCACGGCGAGCAGCCACAACGGCGAGGTCAAGGTCACCCTGCCGGAGGGCAAGTACCAGGTGGACGCGGGCAGCCACAACGGCAGGGTGAAGATCGGCGTCAAGCGGGACGACGACAGCCCGCACGCGGTGTCCGTGCACACCGACAATGGCGCGGTCACCCTGGACAGCGCCGGCTGACCGGCCCTCGGGCTCTCGCCGGGCGGATGGGAGAATGGCTCCGGGCCTGGGGAGAGCAACGGGAGAGGCAGGCGGCGCGTGACGGCTACCTTGGCGCGGTCGGTACGAGCGGTACGGGAGACCCTCGCCCTGGTGGTGCTGCCGTTGCCGCTGCTGGCGATGGCCTCCTCGGCCGCCTTCGCCGGCGGCGGGACGCGCCGCTGGGGCTGGGGGCGCGGCGAGGGCCAGCGGGCCGAGGCACAGGCGGCCAAGGACGCGGCGGCCGCGGCCTTCTACGAGCTGGACACCGCCCAGCGGGAGCTGCGGATCTCCATCGAGACCATCACCGCGGTGGACGGTTCGCCGGCGGCCCGCAAGGCCGCGGCCGACTTCGAGGCTTATGGGGCGCGGATCGATCAGGTCTCGGGCGCGTATATCGACACGGTGGACGCCCATGATCTGGAGCGGGAGGACCTGGACGGGGCCGCCGCCGCACGGGCGCGCGCCGAGCTGAGCCGGGCCCGGGACGAGCTGCTGGGCGTCAAGGCCGATCTGGAGCGGTTCGGGCAGGGGCTGGGTCCGCTGCTGGCCCGGGCCGAGCAGGAGCTGGCCCGGGTGGCTCCGGCGGTGGAGCGGGCCCGGCAGGGGCTGCTGGCGGCGAGCAACGCGCTGGACGCGGTGCGGGCTTCGGGGCTGCGGGCCGATGAGCTCGCGGCCCGGCTGGCCGCGCTGGGACCGGAGCTGACCAGGCTCAACCAGGGGGCCGGGCAGCACGGGGTGCGGCAGACCGTCGCCCGCGCCGAGCAGGTGCTGCGCGAGGCGGAGGCCATCGGTGCCGAGGCGGAGCAACTGCCGCAGCGGGCCGCCGAGATCGACAAGCGGCTGGTGTCCCTGGCCACCCGGGCCCAGGCGATCAGCACCCGGGCCGCGGGCGTCGCCCCGGTGCTCAGCGAGCTGCGCCGCCGCTACAGCCTGGCCTGCTGGCAGGACCTCCAGCAGGTGCCGGAGCAGGCCGAGCGGGCGGTGCGCCGGGCGGAGGAGACGCTGCGCGAGGCCCGTACGGCCCGGCAGGAGCAGCGCTGGGCGGATGCCACCTCGCTGCTGGCCACGGTGCGTACGCTGCTGGCCGACACCGATACCGCGGTGTCGGCGGCCGGTGACCGGCTGCGGCAGCTGGACGCGGTGTCGGCCGACCACCGGCAGGAGGTGGAGCGGACCCGGTTCGCGCTGCGGGACGCCCAGCGGCTGGCGATGGCGGGCCGCAGCACCCCCGATCCGCGCGATGCGGGCCCGCTGGACGAGGCGGTGGCCCGGCTGGAGGCGGCGGTGACGGCCCTGGAGGGGCGGCATCCGGACTGGTGGCGCTTCCTCACCGAGCTGGAGGCGGTGCGGGCGGCTGCCGCCGGGGTGGTGCAGCGGATCCGGGAAGAGCGTGGGGGCTCCGCCCGTTAGGCCATGTCTTCTGGGTGCGGGCCGTCGGTGGCTGGTCGCGCCCACGCGGCGGAGCCGCATTGAGCATCGGCCCCGCGCCCCTTACGGGGCGGCGGTTATGCTGCCCGGCATGCCTCGTTACGAATACCGCTGCAAGGCCTGTGGTGACACCTTTGAGCTCAACCGGCCGATGGCCGAGTCCTCGGCGCCCGCCGTGTGCCCCGAAGGGCACACGGACACCGTGAAGCTGCTCTCCACGGTCGCGGTCACCGGCACCGCGGGACCGGCCAAGTCGGCTCCGTCCGGCGGGGGTTGCTGCGGGGGCGGCTGCTGCGGCTGAGTTCAGCCGCGCTTGCGGGCCAGGGTCAGGCCGTCCGCGACGGGGAGCAGGACGCTCTCCATCCGGCCGTCGGCCCTGACATGTGCGTTGAAGGCCCGGACGGCGGCGCCCATCGGGTCGCCGCCCGAGGGGTCCAGGACGGTGCCGTGGAACAGGACGTTGTCCACCACCAGCAGTCCGCCGGGCCGCAGTCTGGGCACCAGCTCCTCCCAGTAGCCGATATAGCCGTCCTTGTTAGCGTCCAGGAAGGCCAGGTCGATATGCGGCTCGGCGGGCATGACGCGCAGGGAGTCCAGGGCGGGGCCGATCCGCAGTTCGATGCGGTCGGCCACCCCGGCCTTGGCCCAGGCGTCATGGGCGGGCCCGGTCCATTCCTCGGATATGTCCAGGGTGATCAACTTGCCGTCGGCGGGCAGCGCCTGGGCCATGGCCAGGGCGGACAGTCCGGTGAAGGTGCCCACCTCGACCAGGTGCCGGGCACCGGTGAGCCGTACCAACAGGGCCAGCAGCGGCCCCTGTTCCACCGGGATCTGCTTGCCCGCTACGCCGGGGAAGCGGGCCCGGGTGGTGTCGATCAGCTCGCGCTGCACCGGGTCCGGCTCCGGGTTGTGGGCGAGTACATAGGCGTACAGCTCGGGGTCGAGCCAGTGGCTCTTTCCTGCGGCCATCGGGCCTCCTCGGTTCCCAACTGCTCAGTGACCCTTTGAGGTTACGTCCCGGCGGGCCGCCGCCAGGAACGATCTGAGGATCTCCTCGCCCGCCAGTACCCCGCCGGTCTCCAGCGCGGTGACCCGGGGCGCCGTCCAGCCGGTGGCCGCCAGTTCGCCGTGTCCGGGCCGCCAGCCCTGGTCCGCGGCCAGCAGCAGCTCCGCGTCCAGCAGGGAGTCGCCGGCCGCCAGCAGCCGGGTGGCCCCGGTGCGGCGGACCACCTCGGCCACGGCGGCGCTCTTGGTGAGCGGCCGGGGCACCGCATAGACCTTGCGGCCCTGGAGGGACACCTTCCAGCCGCGTTCACCGGCCCAGTGGACAAGCTCCGCCAGCCAGGCGGCGGGCAGCCGTTCCCGGTCGACCACCAGATAGGCGAAGAGGCCGTCGGCGGTGCGCTCCTTGAGCAGCCAGGAGGGGTCCGCGCCGTGCAGCAGCCGGGCGCGCATCTCGGCCAGCGGGGCGCAGCCCTCGGCCAGTGCGCCGTTTACCCCGGCCCGCCAGGCGGGGTCCGGTTCGCCGTGCACCAGCAGTTCCCCGCCGTTGGCGCAGACCGCGTACTCGGGGACGGGGCCGGGCAGCCGGATGCGGGCGTACTGCTCGCGGGTGCGGGTGGTGGCGGGTACGAAGCGTGCGGTGCGGGCCAGTTGGGCCAGCAGGACGGCGGCGGTCTCGGTGAGGTAGGACAGCGGCCGCTGCCGGTAGGTCTCCACACAGAGCAGGCGGGGGGCCTGGGTGTCGGGCATGGTCAGGCCCAGGGCGGCGGCGGAGTAGACCAGGGTGCGGTCCAGGTCGCTGGCGACGAGTACGCTCACCGGTCGCGCACCGCCTGGCCGTCGGCGCCGGTGGCGCCCCTGGTGTAGCGGGGGTGGATCAGGCCCACGCAGTTGTACGGGAGACCGTCCACCTCGGCCACCGGGACGCCCCGCTGTTCCGCGAGCAGCCGGATATGGCCGAGTTCGGTCCCGGCGCCGCGCCGGGCCAGGATCTTCCAGGGGACCCGGCGCAGCAGGACCCGGGTGGTCTCCCCGACGCCGGGCTTGACCAGGTTGGTGTCGCCGATGCCGTACTCCTCGCTGATCCGCTCCACGGCGGCCCAGCCGCTCCAGGTGGGGGTGCGGTCGGCGGCGGCCAGCTTCTTGACGGCCAGGGTGACCTCCTCGTGGACGTCCGGGAAGCGGGCGGTGACGGTCTCCAGGAAGGAGCGGGAGACATCGGCTCCGGCCAGTTCCCGGTAGAACTTGGCGCCGTGGAAGTCATCCGGGCCGACCAGGTCGGGCCGGAGCACGGTGCGCGATATCAGGCCGGAGACGGTGGAGTTGAGGCAGGCGGAGGGGATCAGGAAGTCGTCCCGGGTGCCATAGGTCTCCACACAGTGGCCCGGGTCGGCGAGCACGGCCGGCCGTGGGTCGAAGGGGGTGCCGCGCAGGGCCTGGGCCAGTTCGCGGGTGATGGCGCCCTTGCCGGTCCAGCCGTCCACGAAGACCACATCGGCGGGGTCGTGGTGGCCGGCCAGCCAGCGCAGGGCGGCGGTGTCGATGCCGCGGCCGCGGACGATGGAGACGGCGTAGTGCGGCAGGTCCAGGCCGTGGGCGTGCCGGGCCCAGCGGCGCATCAGGATGCCGACCGGGGTGCCGGCCCGGGCCAGGGAGACCAGGACGGGCCGCCGGGACCGTTCGGCGAGCACGGTTTCGGTGACGGTGCCCACGGCTTGGGCGACGCGGGTGGCCGAGGCGTCCAGTGCCTCGCGGTAGAGCGCCTGGTAGCGCTCGCTGGGCTGGTACTCCATGGGCAGCGACTCGGCGTAGTGGGCGCCGCCGCTCTGGATGGCCTCCTCCCGTTCCTCGGTGGGTGCCTCCAGGGTCAGCCGGGAGAGGTCCTGGAGCAGCCAGCCGACGTCCTCGGGGTCATAGGAGGAGAAGGCCGGGCCACGCAGGGGTTCGGGGCGTGGGCGCGGGCGGTACGAGGGGATCACGGCGAGCAGCACCTTTGCGGTATGTGCGGCGAGGGTGGTCAGGAGGCCGCCGGGGGCGTGCAGTCGGGGGGTGTCGGCGGTGTCGTCGACCAGGGTGACGATGGCGTCGAAACGGGTGTCCGGGTCCGCGATGTTGTAGGCGTAGCGCTCGCCTTCGGAGCCGTCATGGGCGGGGAAGGTGAGGCGGGAGCGGATGGCGTAGCCGGGGTGGCCGATGGGCACGACCGGTGAGCGGGTGGTGGTGGAGAACCGTATCTCCGCCTGGGGGAGCCGGTGTTGGAGCTCCTCCGCCAGGCGGAGGGGGGTGTACATCAGCTCTTCGGTGCCGAGCAGGAGGATGCGGTGGGGCTGCGCGCCGTCGCCGTTCGCGGGTGCGGGTTCCCGGTCTTCGGCCGGGCCCCCGAGCGCGGTTGCCAGCTGTCGCGCCAGGTCCGGCAGCGCGGCTTCCAGCAGCTCGCGGTGAGCGGGGGTGAAGCCATGGCGGCCGCCGTCGGGGAGACCGGCGGGCCAGTCGAGCTCTACGCGTGGGGCGGTCGCGTCCTCGGTCCCGCCCCTTCCCGGAACCGGGGGCGCCGGCGCGTCCCCGGACGGCGACGGCGCGCGATGGGCACGCTCCTGCTCGGAGACCAGCGCGCTGCCGCGCTCCAGCACATCGTCCGGCAGGGCGACCTCACCCGTGGCTAGCGCCACCACATCCACCCGCGCGCCCAGCTCCGCCGCGAACGCGGCCAGTTCGGCGCGGTCGGCCGCGTCCCGTACGTCCACCAGCGCGGCGACCACATACCGCTCCCGTGGCGCCCCGGCATGCAGTGCCGCGATGGTGTTGCGCACCGTACGCCCCGTGGAGAGCTCGTCGTCCACCAGCACCAATGGCCCGGCGCCGGTCAGCAGACCCGGGTCGGACGGCAGCAGCAGATGCGAGGTGGCATGACTGTGCTCCTCCTCGAAACCGCCGACCGGTGTCATCCCCGGCACCGCCCGCCGGGTGGAGTGCAGATACCGGGCGGAACCCAGGCCGTCCGCCACACAGTGGCCCAGCCCCGTCGCGGTCTCCGCGTAGCCCAGCACCACGGCATCGGCGGCCGGACCGAGCAACTCGCCCACCCGGGCGCCCAGTTCCAGGCCGGCCCGCCGGATGACGTCCGGGCGTTGCGGTACATGCTTGCCCAGCACCGTGGAGACCAGCAGATGGGCCCGCCGGGGATTGCGCCGCAGGGCGAGGCCCAGCAGCTCCGGCAGCCGGGCGTCGCCGGTCAGCCGCACTCCGAGCCGGTCCGCCACCCACTGACCCGGCCACACCATGCCGTCGCCCCTCCTCATGCCGGCTGTCCGACGCTCGCCGCCAGCAGTTCCACAAAGCCCACGTCCTCGCGCGCCACGCCGAAGACCTCGGCGCGCAGCAGGGTGCGCTCGGCCCAAGCCCGGTGCGGCTTGGCCTCGTTCATCTTGTTGGTGTAGGCGGAACGCAGCACTCCGCCGCCGTCCCGCGCCGAGCGCAGGATGTCCCGCGCATCGCTGAACTCCTCATGGCTGACCACCGACAGCGCATGGACCGGTGCCACATGCGAGGGATGGATACAGGTCTTGCCCTGCAGGCCGTTGGCGCGGTCGAGCTCCAGCTCACGGAGCAGGCCGTCCAGGTCATGGGCGATCAGGGCGGTGCGCAGCGCGTCGGCGGGCCCGGCGAAGGGGCTGCGGCGCAGCTGGGGTTTGAACATCCGCTCATGGGGGCGGAAGTACTCCCACACCGGTCCGGTGATGGTCAGGCCGCTGCCGTCCGCGCGGCCCAGCACATTGACCACATCGGCGATCACCGAGGCCACCAACTGGACGTCATAGGCGGTCATATCGGGCGCCCGGCGCAGTCCATAGGCGGCACAGAAGTCGGTCACCCCCAGCCGTAGCGCCAGCACCCGCTCGCGGTACTTCGCTACGGCACGGGCGATGCCGGCCAGGGTCTCGGCGCGGGTCTCCAGGTGGAGCAGTTCGGGTGATTCCAGGACGGGCATGGCCAACAGCCGCTGCCCATGGGCGGCTTCGGCCTCGGTGAGCGCCTCCAGGAAGGGCAGGCCACGGTCCTCGGTGAACTTCGGCAGGACGAAGCCGGACAACAGCCCCAGTGCGGGGCCGAGCCGGCGCGCCAGGTCGCCTATCTGCTCCGGTTCGCGGACCCGTATGAAGAGCAGGGGCGGGGCGGCCGGGGCGGTGGCCAGCTCGGTGAGCTGGCGGACCAGATTGTGCTCCGCCTCGGCCACTTCCCGGTCGGAGATGGAGTCCTCCAGGCACAGCACCATGGACACCACCCCGCCCGCCGCCCGCCGCAGGATGTCCTGGGCCAGACCGGGGCGGGTGGCGGGGCTGTAGAGCGTGGCACCCAGAGCGACGGCCAGGGTGGGCAGCGCGGAGTGCGGGCCGAACTCCCCGGGTTCGCTATGGAATAGATCCTTCCGCACCCCGGGTGCGAGATGGTCGAAGTGCCGCACTGTTCTCCCCGTTTCACCGCGACGCGGCCTCGCGGACCCGCCGGGACACCAAAGTGGCCGTTCATCGTACGCTCGGCGACCGGTCAAGAGTTCCCCAAGGAGTGGAAAAGCAGCGGCGCGGTTGAGTTGTCTTCGCTACGGGCCGGGCCCCGCGTTGTCCGGGACCGGGCCGGGAGGGCAGGATTGCGGCATGACGCACGCCATGCAGAAGGGGTCCAACATCCCGCTCACGGCCCGGGCGGTACGGGCCGTACTGCGCTGGACCCCCGGCCCGGGCATCCCGGACGTGGACGCCTCCGCCCTGCTGCTGGCCGAGGACGGCCGGGTGCGCTCGGACGAGGACTTTGTGTTCTACAACCAGCCCCGGCACCCCTCCGGCCTGGTCCGCCATCTGCCCAAGGCACGGCTGACCGAGGGGCTGACCGACTCCCTGGAGGCCGATCTGTCGGCCCTGGACGGGTCGGTACGCCGGGTGGTGCTGGCCGCCTCGGCGGACGGCGGCTCGTTCGGGCTGGTCAAGGACCTGTGCGTACTGCTCTATGACACGGCCCGGGCGGGTGCCGGGGACGAGCCGGTGGCCCGCTTCGAGGTGCGCGCGGAGACCGGTGAGGAGACCGCCATGATCTGTGGCGAGCTCTACCGGCGGGGCGAGGGCTGGAAGTTCCGGGCGCTGGGGCAGGGCTATGCGTCGGGGCTGGAGGGGCTGGCCACGGAGTTCGGGATCTCGGTGGAGGACTCGGCGTCGGCCCCTGCGGCGGAGCCGGGCCCGGACGCCGGGCAGCCGGCTCAGGCGCCCGCGCCGGCCGCACCGTCCGCGTCAGCCGTGACCCAGCCGGGCACGCCGGTGTACCCGCCCCCGCCGGCCGTACCGCCGGCCGTGCCCGCACAGAACGCCCCGGCCGGGTACGGGTATCCGCAGCCGGCTTACGGTTACCCGCAGCCCGCCTATGGCTACCCGCACCAGCGCACCGCGCCGGACCCGGCGTTCCGGCTGCCGCCGCAGGGGCCGCAGTTCCTGCCGGGGTGAGCGGCTGCGTCCCACGCGGCGGAGCCGCATAAGGCAGCCGTCCCGCGCCCCTGCCGGGGCGCCCCTAAACGTTGCTCTTGTAGCCCCTCCCCCACTGCAGACCCCAGCCATAGAGCCGGTCCAACTCGGCCTGGAAGCCGTAGACATACTTCATCTCACGGCGGAGGACGATCTCCTTCTTATTGTTCTCGATCATCACCACCGCGCAGGAGCGCGCCTCCGGGGCCCGTTCGTGCAGCGGGATCTCTATCCGCGGGCCGTTGCCGGGATAGAGGGTGACCGTGGCATGGGTACGGTCGAAGGCCGGGGTGCCGTCATAGATATAGACGAAGATCAGCAGTCGCTTGATCTCATCCCGGTGGTCCATGTTGATGTAGATGTCCTCACCGGCCCCGGACCCGAACCGGTCGTCCCCGCTGAGCTGGACATACGGTGGAGCGTTGATGCTGCCCAGTATGTTTCCCAGCGGCTGCACCACGCCCTTTGACCCGTCCCACAGCTCATACATGCAGGCGAGGTCGAGGTCCACCGACACCATGGCGGTGCCCTGCGCCTGCACCACATCGGGGGTGAACTTGCGGAACAGGCCGCGCGCCCCGGGCTGCCGGGGCTTCTCACCGAAGTCCGAAGTGCGCATCCGCCAGGACAGGTTGACCCGCAGGTTGCCGGTGACGGCGCCCTGCTTGGTCAGCGAGTACACCGAGTGACGCTTCGTCAGCTCGATGGCGCCGCTCATATGCGGGCTGTCGAACTGCCAGCCCGCTCCGCGCCCCCAGTTGCCGAACAGCCTCTCCCACGCGGTCATCTGCGGATCCCCACCCTCTTGTCGTGGCCCAACTGCCGCGGGGCGGCCGCGAGCTGATGCCCATGGCCGCCCCGATCAGAGGGTTCCGCAAATGTGCCGGGGTCACACCCCGGATGTGACCTCCTGCTTCGCCGCCCCGTCCGGGTCCGTCGCCGCCAGCTTGTTGCGCCGCACCGAGGACAGGAAGGACAGGCCGATCAGCACCACACCCACGAGGCCGGTGATGACCTCGTTGATCTCGTACTTGATGGTGGCGAGCAGGATGACGGCCAGCGCACCGATCGCATAGTGCGCGCCATGCTCCAGATAGACGTAGTCGTCCAGGGTGCCCTTGCGGACCAGGAAGACCGTCAGCGAGCGGATGTACATCGCGCCGATGCCCAGACCCAGGGCCATCACAAAGATGTCATTGGTGATGGCGAAGGCCCCGATGACGCCGTCGAAGGAGAACGAGGCGTCGATGACCTCCAGATAGAGGAAGGTGAAGAAGGCGGCCTTGCCGGCCAGCCCCAGGGCCGCGCCGGTGCCGTTCTTCGGCCGCGCCGCCTCGTCCTCCTCCTCGTCGCCTTCCAGCCGCTCCTCGAAGAAGCCGGAGACACCGCCGACGACCAGGTAGGTGACCAGACCGCCGATGCCGGCCAGCAGCACCGTGGCCGCCTTGTCGACCGTCCCCGAACCGTCGTGCACCGGAACCGAGGTGGCCACGGTGGTGGCCGCGACGATCAGCACCACCAGGGAGACGATCACCGAGAGGGCGTCCACCTTGCCCAGCTTGGCCATGGCACGCTCCAGCGGGCCCAGCCACTGGATCTCCCGCTCCTCGAAGAGGAAGTCGAGGAAGATCATCAGCAGGAACATCCCGCCGAAGGCGGCGATGGCGGGGTGGGCGCTGGTGACCAAGTGCTCATAGCGGTCATGGTCGTTGAGTGCGACCCGGACCGCCTCGATCGGTCCCAGCTTGGCGGTGATGGCCACAATGACCACCGGGAAGACCAGCCGCATGCCGAAGACCGCGATCAGGATGCCCACCGAGAGGAACATCCGCTGCCAGAAGGTGTTGAGCTTGCGCAGGATTCCGGCGTTGATCACCGCGTTGTCGAACGAGAGGGATATCTCCAGGACCGACAGGATCGCGACGATCGCCAGCCCCTGCCACCCCCAGAGCAGGCCGGCGGCGGCAAGGCCCATCGCCGTGATGGCGAACGACCAGCCGAAAGTTTTCAGGAGCACGGGCTAAACCAATCCTTCACTGTCCGAGGGGCTTTTACCCTGAACAGTATCGGGCTTTAGGAAACGTTGACCCCGAAGTCCAGGGCGATACCCCGGAGTCCGGACGCATACCCCTGGCCCACGGCGCGGAACTTCCACTCGCCGCCATAGCGGTAGACCTCACCGAAGATCATCGCCGTCTCGCTGGAGGCGTCCTCACTGAGGTCGTACCGGGCCAGTTCGCTGCCGTCGGCCTGGTTGACCACCCGGATATAGGCGTTGCTGACCTGGCCGAAGTTCTGTCCGCGGAGGTCGGCCTCATGGATGGAGACCGGGAACACGATCTTGTCGCAGGCGGGCGGCACCCTGGTGAGGTCAACCAGGATGGTCTCGTCATCACCCTCGCCCTCACCGGTCAAGTTGTCACCGGTGTGCTCCACCGAACCCTCCGGGCTCCGGAGGTTGTTGTAGAAGACGAAGTACTGGTCGCCCAGCACCCGGCCCGAGGCACAGAGCAGCGCGCTGGCGTCCAGGTCGAAGTCCGCACCGGTGGTGGTGCGGGCGTCCCAGCCGAGGGCGACCACAATGGCGGTCAGGTTCGGCGCGGACTTGGAGAGGGAGACATTGCCTCCCTTGGCGAGCGTGACGCCCATGGTCTTGTTCCTCCCCGGGGTTGATGACGGTGCGGCGGCCGGTGGCCGCCATGCGCCCGGCGCCGCGCCTCCGGGCATACGGAGGCGCGGCGCCGGACCCGGACCGTCAGGAACCCTGACGATCCGTCAGGCAAACGGGCGTCCTCAGACGTTGACCCCGAAGTCCTGGGCGATGCCGCGCAGGCCGGAGGCGTAGCCCTGGCCGATGGCCCGGAACTTCCACTCGCCGTTGTTGCGGTAGAGCTCACCGAAGACCATGGCGGTCTCGGTGGAGGCGTCCTCGCTGAGGTCGTAACGGGCCAGCTCGGTGTTGTCGGCCTGGTTGACCACCCGGATATAGGCGTTGCGCACCTGGCCGAAGCTCTGCTGGCGAGCCTCGGCGTCATAGATGGAGACCGGGAACACGATCTTCTGCACCTCGGCCGGCACGGCCGCCAGGTTGACCTTGATGACCTCGTCGTCACCCTCGCCGTCACCGGTGAGGTTGTCACCGGTGTGCTCCACCGAGCCGTCGGGGCTCTTGAGGTTGTTGAAGAAGACGAAGTGCTGGTCGGACACGACCTTGCCCTGCTCGCCGGTCAGCAGCGCGCTGGCGTCCAGGTCGAAGTCCGCACCGGTGGTGGTGCGCGCGTCCCAGCCGAGAGCAACTATGACGGCGGTCAGGTTGGGGGCGCTCTTGGTCAGCGAGACGTTGCCGCCCTTGCTGAGACTGACTCCCACGGATCCTCCACTGATTCGAAGAGGGCGGACGGGAACCGCGCCCCCTGTTGTTGCGATGGCCTCCGATCAACGTGCGGAGGCCGGGACGGGGTTCCCGCCGGTACCGAACGTCGTGCTTCCAGGGGGGTTGTGCGAGGCGTCGGACGCGCTCGACGGTCCCCCGGGCGCGTTCAGAGCGCGCCGAGCGCCCGTACGTACTCGTTCAGGTCACGCGCGTCGGGCAGGCCGTTGACGACCGTCCAGCGCACCACCCCGTCCTTGTCGATGATGAAGGTGCCACGCAGCGCGCAGCCCTTCTCCTCGTCGAAGACGCCATAGGCACGGCTGACCTCGCCATGCGGCCAGAAGTCGGAGAGCAGCGGGTACTCCAGGCGCTCCTGCTCGCTGAAGACGCGCAGCGAGAAGGGCGCGTCATTGGAGACCGCGAGCAGCTGGACGTCGTCATTGACGAAGGCGGGCAACTCATCGCGCAGCGCGCAGAGTTCGCCGGTGCACACACCGGTGAAGGCGAAGGGGTAGAAGAGCAGCACAACGGCCTTCTCCCCACGGAAGTCGGAGAGCCGGACGGTCTCGCCGTGCTGGTTCCTCAGCGCGAAGTCCGGTGCCTTTTCACCTACGGCGACAGCCATGGGAAACACCCTCTCTGGTCATGGAGCCTGTCGGCGCGCCCCAGTCTGTCACTGCCCGCGGGGCCGTCCGGCGGCGGGCACCGGCCGGACGCGACGCACTGCGCCCCCCGCGGGGCCCGGTGAGGGCCGCGGGGGGCGCGGAGAAGTACCGCCGGCCGGCGCCGGCCGTGACTGCGATCAGCGCTTGCCCGACTTCAGGCGGGTGCCGCTCCAGTCCTTGGCGACGCTGATGCTCTTGGCCGGGCTGAGCCCCGCGGTCTGCGCCGCGTCCTGGACGTCACTCGGCTCGACGTAGCCGTCACGCCCGGTCTTGGGCGTCAGCAGCCAGACGGTGCCGGCGTCCTCGAGCAGACCGATGGCATCCACCAGCGCGTCCGTGAGGTCTCCGTCCTCGTCCCGGAACCACAAGACGACGACGTCGGCCACGTCGTCGTAGTCCTCGTCAACGAGGTCCTGGCCGATGAGGGACTCGATGCCTTCACGGAGATCCTGATCGACGTCGTCGTCGTAGCCGATCTCCTGGACCACCTGTCCGGGCTCGAAACCCAGCCTTGCGGCGGGATTGGTCCGATCCTCCGCGTGGTCCGCGGTCGCGCTCACTGAGTGCCTCCTGTCATCTTTCGAGAAGTGCCTTGCCGCCCCGCGTACGCGAGGCATGGAGCGTAGTCCACACGTGACGGACGGATCGCGCAAGTACCCGCTCAGCGATCCCGCCCAAACGTTGACGTCTCATGGCATCTCCAACCACGGAACAGGGGCGGCCAGTGATTCACAACACAGCGTTTGCCTGCTTTATGAAGTTACTCCCTGGGATTACCGCCCCCGGGGCCGAACGGCCGTACGCGAGGGACCCCCATAGGGGGCGTAAGGTTGCGATTTGGCCGCCGCAAGGAGGCCGCTCTCCGGTACTTCATCTCACGAGTGGTGGTTACCGCCCAGTAGAGATGACGTTTGCGTCGCCGCGGTCCACGATGGGAGCCGGTGCGACATCAGCGGAGACGTTTTGACCGCGTGCGCAGCAACATTCGCGTGCAGAGCACGACACGACCGAACAGCGAAGGAACAGCGTGGCTTCCGGATCCGATCGCAACCCGATCATCATTGGCGGCCTTCCCAGCCAGGTCCCGGACTTCGATCCCGAAGAGACCCAGGAATGGCTCGACTCGCTCGACGCAGCCGTCGATGAGCGAGGCCGGGAACGTGCTCGCTACCTCATGCTTCGCCTGATCGAGCGGGCCCGCGAGAAGCGCGTCGCCGTTCCCGAGATGCGCAGCACGGACTACGTCAACACCATCGCGACCAAGGACGAGCCGTTCTTCCCCGGCAACGAGGAGATCGAGCGCAAGATCCTCAACGCGACCCGGTGGAACGCCGCCGTGATGGTCTCGCGCGCCCAGCGCCCGGGCATCGGCGTCGGCGGTCACATCGCCACCTTCGCCTCCTCCGCCTCGCTGTACGACGTGGGCTTCAACCACTTCTTCCGCGGCAAGGACGGCGGCGACGGCGGCGACCAGATCTTCTTCCAGGGCCACGCCTCCCCGGGTGTCTACGCGCGCGCCTTCCTGCTGGACCGACTGTCCGAGCAGCAGCTGGACGCCTTCCGCCAGGAGAAGTCCAAGGCTCCCTACGGCCTGTCCAGCTACCCGCACCCGCGGCTGATGCCGGACTTCTGGGAGTTCCCCACCGTCTCCATGGGCCTTGGCCCGCTCGGTGCGATCTACCAGGCCCGGATGAACCGCTACATGGAGTCCCGCGGCATCGCCGACACCTCCAAGTCGCACGTCTGGGCGTTCCTGGGCGACGGCGAGATGGACGAGCCGGAGTCGCTCGGCCAGCTGTCCCTGGCCGCCCGTGAGGGCCTGGACAACCTGACCTTCGTGGTCAACTGCAACCTGCAGCGCCTGGACGGCCCGGTGCGCGGCAACGGCAAGATCATGCAGGAGCTGGAGTCGCAGTTCCGCGGCGCCGGCTGGAACGTGATCAAGCTGGTGTGGGACCGCTCCTGGGACCCGCTGCTGGCCCAGGACCGCGACGGCGTCCTGGTCAACAAGCTCAACAGCACGCCGGACGGCCAGTTCCAGACGTACGCCACCGAGACCGGCGCGTACATCCGCGAGCACTTCTTCGGCGACGACCAGCGCCTGCGCAAGATGGTCGAGAACATGACCGACGACCAGATCCTGCACCTGGGCCGTGGCGGTCACGACCACCGCAAGATCTTCGCGGCCTATGCGGCGGCCAAGGCGCACAAGGGCCAGCCGACGGTGATCCTGGCGCAGACGGTCAAGGGCTGGACGCTCGGCCCCAACTTCGAGGGCCGCAACGCGACCCACCAGATGAAGAAGCTGACCGTCGAGGACCTCAAGCGCTTCCGCGACCGGCTGCACATCCCGATCGCCGACAAGGAGCTGGAGTCCGGTCTGCCGCCGTACTACCACCCGGGCCGGAACTCGGAAGAGATCCAGTACATGCACGACCGGCGCAAGTCGCTGGACGGCTATGTACCGACCCGCGTGGTGCGCGCCAAGCCGCTGAACCTGCCGGGCGACAAGGCCTACGCGCCGATCAAGAAGGGCTCCGGCCAGCAGTCGATCGCCACCACCATGGCCTTCGTCCGCCTGCTGAAGGACCTGATGCGGGACAAGGAGATCGGCAAGCGCTTCGTCCCGATCGCCCCGGACGAGTACCGCACCTTCGGCATGGACTCGCTGTTCCCCTCGGCGAAGATCTACAACCCGCTGGGCCAGCAGTACGAGGCCGTGGACCGCGAGCTGCTGCTGGCGTACAAGGAGTCGCCGACCGGTCAGATGCTGCACGACGGCATCTCCGAGGCGGGCTGCACCGCCTCGCTGATCGCCGCGGGTTCCGCCTATGCCACGCATGGCGAGCCGCTGATCCCGATCTATGTCTTCTACTCGATGTTCGGGTTCCAGCGCACCGGTGACCAGTTCTGGCAGATGGCCGACCAGCTGGCGCGCGGTTTTGTCCTGGGCGCCACCGCGGGTCGCACCACCCTGACGGGTGAGGGCCTCCAGCACGCCGACGGTCACTCGCACCTGCTGGCCTCCACCAACCCGGCGGTCGTGGCGTACGACCCGGCGTTCGGCTACGAGATCGCGCACATCGTGCAGGACGGTCTGCGCCGGATGTACGGCGAGAACGCGGAAGACATCTTCTACTACCTCACCGTCTACAACGAGCCGATCCAGCACCCGGCCGAGCCGGAGAACGTGGACGCCGACGGCATCCTCAAGGGTCTGTACCGCTACCGGGCGGGCGACAAGGGCGCCATCCCGGCGCAGATCCTCGCCTCCGGTGTGGCCGTGCCGTGGGCCCTGGAGGCCCAGCGGATGCTGGCCGAGGAGTGGAACGTCAAGGCCGACGTCTGGTCGGCGACCTCCTGGAACGAGCTGCGCCGGGACGCCATCGCGGTGGAGGAGCACAACCTGCTCCACCCGGAGGAGGAGCAGCAGGTTCCGTATGTCACCAAGAAGCTCGCCGGTGCCGAGGGCCCGAAGGTGGCCGTGTCCGACTGGATGCGGGCGGTTCCGGACCAGATCGCGCGCTGGGTGCCGGGTACGTACCAGTCGCTGGGTGCGGACGGCTTCGGCTTCGCGGACACCCGTGGCGCGGCGCGGCGCTTCTTCCACATCGACGCCCAGTCGATCGTGGTGGCGGTGCTGACCGAGCTGGCCAAGGAGGGGAAGGTCGACCGCTCCGTGCTGAAGCAGGCGATCGACCGGTACCAGCTGCTGGATGTCGCGGCCGCCGACCCCGGTGCGGCCGGTGGCGACGCGTAATCGCTCGCACTGACAGGCATGGACGCCCGGGCCCCTTGGGGCCCGGGCGTTTGTCGTTCAGAGGTGGGCGCCGCCCGGGGCCGCGCCCGCGTGTGCGCCGCGTTTGGTGAGGAGGGCCACCAGGGCGGCGCCCACGGCGACCCAGCCGGCCACAAAGAACGAGGTGCTCATCGCGGAGACAAAGGTGTGGTGGGCCACGTCGGTGATCTTGTCGGCCACCTGTGGCGGGGTGTGGGGCGGGATGGGGGCCACGCCCAGTTCGGTCACCTTGGCGCCCTTGTCCATGGTCTCCGGGGGCAGCGGCGGCAGGCCGGCCGCCGCCCAGCGGCCGGGCAGCAGATGGCTGACCCGGGAGGCCACCACCGCGCCCAGCACGGCCGTGCCCAGTGAGCCGCCCACCTGCATGGCGCCCTGCTGGAGGCCGCCGGCCAGGCCGGCGTGTTCCAGCGGGGCGTTGCCGACGATCACATCGGTGGCGCCGACCAGCACCGGGGCCAGCCCCAGTCCGAACAGGGCGAACCACAGGGACACCAGTGGGGTACCGGTGTCCGTCGTCAGGGTGGACATGCCGAAGCAGGCGGCGGCGGTGCAGGCCATGCCCAGCACCAGCGGTATCCGGGGCCCGAACCGGGTGATGGCCACCCCGGCCAGCGGCGAGCCGACGATCATCATGCAGGTGAGCGGCAGCAGGTGCAGACCGGCGTTGACCGGCGACATCCCGTGGACGTTCTGCAGGTAGAAGGTGACATAGAAGATCCCGCCCATAAAGGCGAAGGCCATCAGCACCATCAGCACCGTGCCGGCCGACAGCGGCACCGAGCGGAACAGCCGCAGTGGCAGCAGCGGCTCGCGGACCCTGATCTGCCAGAGGACGAAGGCCACGAAGCACAGCAGCGCGGCACCCAGGAAACCCAGGGTGCGGGGGCTGCCCCAGTGCCAGTCGGGCACCTTGATCAGCGCCCAGATCAGGCAGAACATCCCGCCGGAGAGCAGCACGATGCCCAGCAGGTCGAAGGAGCGCGGGGCGTTCGAGCTGCGCGGGTCCTTGAGGAACAGCAACGAGAGGACCACGGCCAGCGCGCCGACCGGCACATTGATGTAGAAGACGGACTGCCAGTTGACATGCTCCACCAGCAGACCGCCGATGATCGGGCCGCCCGCGGTGGAGGCGCCGATGACCATGCTCCACAGGCCGAGCGCCATATTGAGCTTCTCGGCCGGGAAGGTGGCGCGCAGCAGCCCCAGCGCGGAGGGCATCAGCAGCGCCCCGCACAGGCCCTGCAGCACCCGGAAGCCGATGACCACCGACACCTGGCCGGACAGCGCGATCAATCCCGAGGAGGCGGCGAAGCCGGTGGTGCCGATAAGGAAGACCAGCCGGTATCCAAAGCGGTCGCCCAGCTTCCCGGCGGTGATCAGAACGACGGCGAGGGCCAGCAGATAGGCGTTGGTGATCCATTGGACATCGGCGAGCGAGGCGCCCAGGTCCTTCTGGATGGCGGGGTTGGCGATGGCGACGATGGTGCCGTCGAGCGCGACCATCATCACGCCGATAGCGACGGTGAGCAGGGTGAGCCAGGGGTGGCCCCGGAGGCCCTTCCGGGGCGCCAGTTCCGGTGTCGCGTCCGCGACGGTGCTCTCAGGCGTCATGGACCGAGATTATGGCAGTCGCTGACAATTGACAAAGGGATTCATGAGGCATTACCTGACAAGTTGCGCCCAACTATTCTGAGCCGCGAGATCACTTGCGAAAGGCACCCCACCATGGCCATCGACAGCGCGACGGGACCCGCCGCACCCCCGGGGCTGCGCGAACGCAAAAAGCAGCGGACCCGCAACACCCTGATCCGCTGCGCCCTGGAGCTGTTCACGGCCAAGGGATACGAGGCCGCCACCGTGGACGAGATCGCCGCGGCGGCCGATGTGTCCCAGCGCACCTTCTTCCGCTACTTCGCCAATAAGGAGGAGGTCGCGCTGTCGCTGCAGGCCGTGGAGGAGGAGCACGCGCTGGCCGCGCTGCTCGCCCGGCCGGCCGGGGAGGGGCCGCTGACCGCGGTGCGCAACGGGGCCGCCGCCTCCTGGGGGCCGATCTGCCGGGCCATCGCCGAGGTGGTCCCGGTCGCATTGCATCTGCGTATGCAGCGCACCATCGAGTCCACCCCGCAGCTGCTCGCCGCCCGGCTGCGCCGCCTGGGGGCACTGGAGGAGCGGCTGGCCGCCGAGCTCGCCCGCCGGGAGGGCCTGGACCCGGCCCTCGACCCCCGGCCCCGGGTGCTGGTGGCGGCCTGCTGCGGAGTGATGCGGGCGGCCGCCCGGGTCTGGAGCGAGGACGAGAACGCCGGCCTGGACGACCTGGTGGAGCTGATGACCCGCCATCTCGACCAGCTGGCACCGGCGTTGGCGGACGACTGGCGCGGCGGACGCCAGTAGACGCGCCGTACACGTGTCCGGTATCACGCCCGATCAAACGTGAGTTGTGTCACCGCTTTGGCGGACGCGCCCGGGTTTCTCCTAGGGTGGTCGGCGGTGACTTCCTTCTCGGAGCTCGACTCCCCCTCCCTGCCGTGGACGAACTGGACCACGGTCTGGCGCGCACTGCTCGCGCTGGCCGTGGTCCTCGTCATGCTCGCCACCACCGGCTGGACGGCCGTCCGGGGGCAGAAGGCGGCCGACGACCCGTACACCGCCACGGTGGCCGCCTGGAATCACGGCAGCCTGGCGGGCCGGCCGCTGCCCTCGCCGTATGCGGCGCCCACGGTGCTGGCCGGCTACTTCGCCTCGCTGACCGGTGCCGAGCGCACCGGCCTGGCCCAGCGCTATCCGCTGGTCGTCGGCAACCTCCCGGGCGCCCCGGTCGATCTGCGCTACCGCGCCAACCGGATCGCCCTGACCCAGGCCCGGGCCATGGAGCAGCACCGTGGCAAGGACGCCGGGCTCACCCCGGCCGGCCGCTATGAGGCCATCCGCCGGATGCACCGCCTGGACTCACTGCTCTCCGACGACCGGCAGATCCTCGCCTTCGACCCCCGTGGCGACGGCCGGGTGGCCGAGGTCTTCGGCGACCTCGACCGGGCCCGGCGGGTCTCGGTGGTGGTGCCGGGCGTCGACACCACCCTGCTCACCTTCGAGAAGACCAATCGCGCCTACACCGCGCCGGTCGGCATGGCGGAGTCCCTCTACGACGCCGAGCGGAAGGCGGACCCCGGCACCCGTACCGCCGTCATCGCCTGGGCCGACTACACCTCGCCTGCGGGCGTGGGGCTGGACGCCGCCACCGGCCGGCTGGCCGCCGAGGGCGCGCTGCGCCTGCGCACCCTGGTCAAGGGGCTGCCCGGCGACTCCCAGGTCTCGCTGTTCTGCCACAGCTATGGCTCGGTGGTCTGCGGGGTCGCCGCCCGCGACCTGGATTCCCGGGTGAGCGACGTGGCCGTGGCAGGCAGCCCGGGCATGCGCGCGGAGCACGTCTCCGAGCTGCACACCAGCGCCCGGATATGGGCCATGCGCGACCCCGGCGACTGGATCCACACCGTGCCCCACCTGGAGGTCGGCGGCCTCGGCCACGGTGCCGACCCGGTCTCCGGGGACTTCGGGGCACGGGTGCTGTCCTCCGCCGGCGCGCAGGGACACACCGGCTACTTCGCCCCGGGCACCACCAGCCTCGCCAACTTCGCGGACATCGGCGTCGGCCGCCCCGCCCAGGTCCGCTGCGCGGACTCCGACACCCGGTGCGCCGACAACACCACCCCGGTCGCGTGACGCGCGTAGCTCCTTGAGGGGGGACGCGGAAGCGGCCGCCGCATACGATGAGCCGCATGGGTGATGTGCTGACGGGTTTCCACACCGTCTGGGAGTTCGACACCGACTCCGTGCTCATCCGCTTCGAACGGGGGATCCGCACTCCGAAGCTGCTCCAGACGCTCGGTGAACGGCGCATCCCCTACGAGGCGCTGGCGGCCGTCGAGCAGCTGCCGGGCAGACGGGGCACGGTGGTGCTGCGTGCCGTGCCCAGACCCGGCGCCGACCCGCTGATGGACGCGGCCGACGGGCAGCTGCGCGAGGGCACCGACCCGTACCGGCTGGTGCTGCCCGCCGAGCGGGAGGAACTGGCCGCGTACTACGCCGAGGAGATACGCGCGGCCCTGGGCCCACGGACCGGCGAGCCGGCCGAGCGGTACCTGGTGACCGCGCCGGAGCCGCCGCTGGCCTTCAAGGCCTTTGACGGCAAGGCGTCCTTCGACGGCCGGGTGGTCTCCTTCCGCTGGTCCTGGACGGGCGCCTCGTCCGCCAAGTGGAAGGGCGGGGACCGGCGGTTCGCCGTGGAGGAGCTGTCCGGGGTGGAGTGGCGCTCGCCGGAGTCCTCCGACGGCCATCTGCGGCTGCTGCCGCGCTCCGGCGACGGCCCGCCCGGCGAGGCGGACCAGAACCCGGCGGCGGTGGTCTTCGGCATGGGGTACGGGCTGGTGCACGAGTCACTGCCGTTCGCGGCGGCGGTGCTGGCCGCGGTGCGAGCGGCTTCCCCGGTCTTCGCGGCGACCGCCGGCGCGGTCGCCCGCCCCGATCCCGGCGCCATCGCCGAACGCATCCGGCACCTGGGCGAGCTGCACTCGGCGGGGCTGCTGACCGATGACGAGTTCGGCGCCAAGAAGGCGGAGCTGCTGGCCGAGTTGTAGGCCGCGTCGCATTCGGGTGCGGGTTGTAGGTGGCGGGTCGCGCCCCCGCGGCGGAGCCGCATGACGCAGCCGCCCCGCGCCCCTGCCGGGCGCCCTCGTACCCCCGTAGGGGTTGGCGCTGGATACCCCGGTATGACGCCAAGGCGGGCACCGCGCCCCTACCCTGAACCGATCATGTTCCACGCACTGCGCAGACCGCCCACCAAGGCATTCACCCCGGCCACACCGCCGGTGCCGCTGCTCGGCACGGCCAAGCGGCCCTTCGTCCGCAAGCTGCCGTACGCGGTGGCGCTGGTGCTGATCGCGGCGCTGCTGCCGTCCTCGGCCCATGTGCTGTCCACCAACTACCACCTCAAGCCCGGCCTCGCCTTTGTGCTCGCCCTCGGGCAGGCCGGGCCGCTGCTGCTGGCGGTGCGCAGACCACTGCCGGCCTGGGGCATCTCCTTCTCGGCCGCCGTCCTGGGCGCCTGGGCGAGTGGCTTCCAGCCCCTCCTGCGGAACACGCCCTGGCCCTGGACCGCCCCGGTGATCATCGAGCTGGTGGTTCTGATGCTGGCGCTGGGGCTGCGCGAACGGATCCGGGTCCTGGTCCAGGTCTGGCTGGGCACCGCCGCGGCGAACATCTACTTCCAGACCGGGGTGCACCCGGCCGGCAACAGCAGCTCGGTGGTGGTGCTGGTCCTCGGCGGCCTGCTGATGGTGCTGGGCGTGGCGATGCGCGACCGGGCCGTGGCCCGGCAGGCGCTGGCCGAGCAGGAGACCATCAGCGAGGCCGAACGGGCCCAGCGCACCCTGCTGGAGGAACGCACCCGGATCGCCCGCGAGCTGCACGATGTGGTCGCCCACCATATGTCCGTGATCACGGTGCAGGCGGACAGCGCCCCGTACCGCATCGCCGGCCTGCCGCCCGAGGCGAGCGAGGAGTTCGGCGCCATCGCCGCCACCGCCCGTGAGTCGCTGAGCGAGATGCGCCGGCTGCTCGGCGTGCTGCGCAGCGACGGCACCGGGTCCTCGGACGCGGAACGGGCACCGCAGCCGGGCCTGGACCGGGTGCAGCAGCTGGTGGAGGCCACGGTACGGGCCGGGCTGCCGGTGGAGCTGTCGCTGTCCGCCGAGGCGCTCTCGGCGGATCTGCCCCAGGCGGTGGACCTGTCGGCCTACCGCATCGTCCAGGAGGCGCTGGCCAATGTGGTCCGGCACGCCCCGGGCGCCACCACCCGGGTCTCCGTCTCCACCGACGGCACCGGCCTGACCGTCCTGGTCGTCAACGGTCCCGCCGACCGCACCCAGGCCCCGCTGGAGACCTCCGGCACCGGGCATGGACTGGTGGGGATGCGCGAACGGGTCCGGCTGGTGGGCGGCACCCTGGACACCGGTCCACTGCCGGACGGCGGCTTCCGGGTCGCCGCCCGGCTGCCGTTCGATACCCCGTCCCCGCATAGGGATACGCACACAGACAAGGAACCCCCCGCCGCATGACCATCAAGGTGATCATCGTCGACGACCAGGCCATGGTGCGGGCGGGCTTCGCCGCGCTGCTGGCCGCGCAGAGCGATATCGATGTCGTCGGCGATGCCCCGGACGGGCGGCAGGGCGTGGAACTGAGCCGCCGCACCCACCCCGATGTGGTGCTGATGGACGTGCGGATGCCGGAGATGGACGGACTGGAGGCCGCCCGCCGGCTGCTGGACCCGCCCAAGGGGGTGGTGCACCGGCCCAAGGTGCTGATGCTGACCACCTTCGATGTGGACGACTACGTCTATGAGGCCCTGCGGGCCGGTGCCTCCGGCTTTCTGCTCAAGGACGCGCCGCCCGCCGACCTGATCTCCGCGGTGCGGGTGGTGGCGGCCGGCGAGGCCCTGCTGGCCCCCTCGGTCACCCGCCGGCTGATCGCCGACTTCGCCCGGCAGCGGCCGGCGCCGCGCCGCGACCGCTCGCTGCGTCTGCACGGGCTGACGCCCCGGGAGACCGAGGTGCTGGAGCTGATCGCACGCGGCCTGTCCAACCAGGAGATCGCGGCCACCCTGGTGCTGGCCGAGCAGACGGTCAAGACGCACATCGGCCGCGTTCTGGCCAAGCTCAGCCTGCGCGACCGGGCCCAGGCGGTGATCTTCGCCTATGAGTCGGGCCTGGTCACGCCGGGCGACGGCTGAGCCCTGGCTACTCCCGGCCGGCCGAGGTGAAGGCCATGTCCGCGTACCGGGTACCGGCCACCTGACCGGCGATCGGCTCCAGCGCCGCCAGTTCCTCGGTGCTGAGCACCAGCCGGGTGGCGCCCACGTTCTCCGCCAGCCGCGAACGCTTGCGGGTGCCCGGGATCGGCACCACGGGCAGCCGGTGCACCTCGGCCCGCTGCTGCACCCAGGCCAGCGCCACCTGCGCCAGGGTGACGCCATGCCGCTCGGCGATCACCCGGAGCGGCTCCAGCAGCGCCGCGTTGGCGGCCGCGTTCTCACCGGTGAACCGGGGGTGGGTGCTGCGCCAGTCGCCCTCGCCGAGCTCCTTCTTGGCGTCCACGAAGGCACCGGTCAGGAAGCCACGGCCGAGCGGCGAGTACGGCACCAGGGTCACGCCCAACTCCCGCGCCGCGGGCACCACATGGGCCTCGATGTCCCGGCTGAACAGCGACCACTCGGACTGCACCGCCGCGATCGGGTGCACCGCGTGCCCCGCACGCAGCTCATCGGCGGTCACCTCGCTCAGCCCCAGCTGCTTGACCTTGCCCTCGGCCACCAGCTCGGCCATCGCGCCCACCGTCTCCTCGACGGGCACGCCCGCCTGCGGCCGGTGCATGTAGTACAGGTCGATCACCTCGACGCCCAGCCGCCGCAGGCTGTTCTCCACGGCCTGGCGGAGGTACGGCCGGTCGTTGCGGATTTGCCGCTTCCATGGGTCCTCGGGGTCGACCCTGATCCCGAACTTGGTGGCGATCACCAGCTCCTCGCGGTGCGCCTGGATGAACGGCGCGATGAACTTCTCGTTCTCGCCATCGGCATAGGAGTCGGCGGTGTCGAAGAGCGTCACCCCCAGCTCCAGGGCCCGCTCCAGGGTGGCCAGCGCCTCTCCGGTGTCGGTGGTCGGACCGTAGGCGAAGCTCATGCCCATGCAGCCCAGGCCCTGGACTCCGACCTGGGGACCGTTCTCGCCGAGCCGGGCGGTGGCTATCTTGTCGTTGCTCATCAGCGTCAGGCCCCTTCGGACGCCCTGATCCGGGCGCCATAGATATCGATCTTGTAGTCGAGCACCTCGAGCGTGCCCTGCAGCTCGGCGATCCGCCGGCGCACCTCCTCGCGGTGGCGGCTCAGCAGCCGCTCGCGCTCGGCGAGGGTGTGGTCGCCCTCGCGCACCAGCTGGGCGTAACGGACCATGTCCGCCACCGGCATGCCGGTCAGCCGCAGCTTGCCCACCAGGTCCAGCCAGTCCAGATCGCGGTTGGTGTAGCGGCGCTGGCCGGTGTGCGAACGGTCCACATGGGGCATCAGCCCGATCCGCTCGTACCAGCGCAGGGTGTGCGCCGAAAGCCCCGCGTAGTCCGCCACTTCACCGATCGTGTAGCGGTCCCGGCCCTCGGGACGGCGCCGGCGCACCTGCTCCAGCGAGACGCAGCCCTCCGTCCGCACCGGTACGGCATCCAGCACGCTCATGTGAATCCCCCTGTGGCAGCCCTTGGCGATGGCGCCCACGCTAGTGACTTGGAGTGCACTCCAAGCAAGCGGATACCTGCGGATACCCGGGATACCTGGAATACCTGACGCGATCCCGGCCGGGATAGGCTCGCCGCATGCAGAGCCTGCGGATGATCGAGAACTGGCCGGTGACCACCGCGGCCGCGGCGGTGGTGCGCGCGGACGGAACGTATGCGGGATCGTACGGCCCGACCGGGCACCGCTTCCCGCTGGCTTCCGTGACCAAACCGCTGGCCGCCTATGCCGCGCTGATCGCGGTCGAGGAAGGCGCGATCGAGCTGGACGAGCCGGCCGGCCCGCCCGGTTCGACGGTCCGTCACCTACTGGCGCACACCTCCGGACTGGCCTTCGACGAGCCCCGGCCGATGGCCGAACCGGGCACCCGGCGGCTGTACTCCAACGCCGGGTTCGAGGTGCTGGGCGACCATCTGACCAAGGCCACCGACATCCCCTTCGCCGAGTACCTGCGCCAGGCGGTGCTGGAGCCGCTGGGCATGACGGCGACCGAACTGCCGGGCTCGCCCGCGAAGGACGGCATCTCCACCGTCGAGGACCTGGCCCGCTTCGCCGCCGAACTCCAGGCGCCCCGGCTGCTGTCCCGCGCCACGCTGGACGAGGCGACCACGGTGGCCTTCCCCGGCCTGACCGGAGTGCTGCCCGGGTACGGGCATCAGCGCCCCAACGACTGGGGCCTGGGCTTCGAACTCCGCGACGCCAAGTCCCCGCACTGGACGGGGAGTTCGTCCTCGGCCCGGACCTTCGGGCACTTCGGCCAGTCCGGCACGTTCCTGTGGGTGGACCCGGAGGCGGGTGCGGCTTGTGTGGCCCTCGCGGACCGGGCGTTCGGACCCTGGGCGATCGAGGCATGGCCCCTGCTCACGGACGCGATCCTCGCCGAACTCGGCTGACCGCGGGGCCCTTCCGGCACTCCGTCAGGGAAAACGCGGCTCGGCGTGCATCTCCCACGCCAGCAACTCCGCTTCCTCCACGGCCTCCACGGCCACATCCACCGCGTCGAGCACCCGGGCGGCGTCCCCTTCCGACAGCACCTCGTCGCCGAGCCGCACCGCGCCCCGCACCACATGCACATACAGCCAGGGCGCCCCCGGCAGGGCGGCCCGCTGACCCTCCGGCAGGCGCCGGACGTGCAGAAACGCATCCGCCCGGGACAGCGGGTACGACACCGGGTCGGCGACCCCTCGCACCACCTCATAGGCGGGCGAGCCCCCGGGCTCCTGGGGGGTCACCCACATCTGAACAAACCGCAGCGGACCGGCCCCCGCATTGCGCTCCACATGCCGCACCCCCTCCCCCGCGCTCAGCCGCTGCACATCCCCCGGCCGCACCACCGCCGTATGCCCCGTGGAGTCCTCGTGGGTCAGCTCGCCCTCGATCACCCAGGTGACGATCTCCACATCCCGGTGCGGGTGTTCCGCGAACCCCGCCCCCGGCGCCAGCCGCTCCTCGTTGCACGCCGCCAGCGGTCCGAACCGCACATTGTCGGGGTCGTAGAACCCGGAGAAGGAGAACGCGTGCCAGGTCTCGATCCCGGCCGCCGGGTCCCCGCCGCGGAAGCGCTGCCCGGAGCGCTGCACGTACGTCGTCACCGGGCTACCGTAGCCCGCCGACCCCGTACCGCACCCGGATAGGGCAGGCTTGTCCCGTGCCTGAACCCGCCGCTCACACCCCGCACCCGCACCGCGCCACCCTGCGCAACCTGGAGAAGTCGTCCGGGACCCTGGCCGCCGCAGCCATCGCCCGGATGGACGCCCAGCTGCCGTGGTACCGGGCGATGCCGCCGGAGAACCGGTCCTGGATCGGCCTGGTCGCCCAGGCCGGTATCGCCGCGTTCACCGAGTGGTTCCGGCACCCGGAGACGCCCCAGGCGATCAGCACCGATGTCTTCGGCACCGCGCCGCGCGAGCTGACCCGGGCCATCACCCTGCGCCAGACCGTGGAGATGGTCCGTACCACCATCGAGGTAATGGAGTCGGCCATCGACGAGGTGGCCGCGCCGGGTGATGAGCGGGCACTCCGGGAGGCGCTGCTGGTCTACGCCCGGGAGATCGCCTTCGCCACCGCCCAGGTCTACGCCCAGGCCGCCGAGGCACGCGGCGCCTGGGACGCCCGGCTGGAGTCGCTGGTGGTCAACGCGGTGCTGTCCGGCGAGGCGGACGAGGGCGCGCTGTCCCGGGCAGCCGCCCTGGGCTGGAACTCGCCCTCGCATGTCTGTGTGGTGCTGGGCACCGCCCCCGACGGGGACAGCGAACTGACCGTGGAGGCCATCCGCCGCGCCTCCCGGCACGCCAAGCTCCAGGTGCTCACCGGGGTGCTGGGCAAGCGGCTGGTGGTCATCGCGGGCGGCGCCGAGCAGCCGCTGCAGGCGGCCAAGGCGCTGATCGGCCCGTTCGCGGCCGGACCGGTGGTGGCCGGACCGGTGGTGGGCGACCTGCTGGCCGCCACCCGGTCCGCACAGGCCGCGGCCGCCGGGCTGCGGGCCTGCGCGGCCTGGCCGGACGCGCCCCGGCCGGTGCTGGCGGACGACCTGCTGCCGGAGCGGGCCATGGCCGGTGACCCGGCGGCTCGGGAACAGTTGGTGGAGGAGATCTACAGACCTCTGGAGGAGGCCGGTTCCGCGCTGCTGGAGACACTGAGCGTGTATCTGGAACAGGCGAGCAGCCTGGAGGGCGCGGCACGGATGTTGTTCGTCCACCCCAATACCGTGCGGTACCGGCTCCGACGTGTGACGGACGTCACCGGATGGTCACCGTCCGATGTGCGGTCGGCCTTCACCCTGCGCATCGCACTGATCCTGGGGCGTCTGGCCGAGGCCGACTGACCGACGTAGGCTTTTGTGGAACGTAAACAATTCCCCTGACGGTTCTTGGTCCCTGTCCCCACGGGTGGGCCAAGCCGTCCACGAGAGAGAGTGTGAGGGTGCTCGTACTCGTCGCTCCCGGCCAGGGCGCTCAGACGCCCGGCTTCCTGACCCCCTGGCTCGACCTCCCCGGCGTGGAGGACTGTCTCCGCCGCTGGTCGGAGGCCATCGACCTGGACCTGGTCCATTACGGCACCAAGGCCGACGCGGATGAGATCCGCGACACCGCGGTGGCCCAGCCGCTGCTGGTCGCCTCCGCCCTGCTGTCGGCCGGACAGCTTTTCGACGGCTCGGAGGAGTTCGCCCGCCTGGTGGGCGCCACGGCCGGCCACAGCGTCGGCGAGCTGGCCGCCGCCGCGCTGACCGGGGTGCTCACCGAAGAGGCCGCCATGGAACTGGTCCGCAAGCGCGGCCTGGCCATGGCCGAGGCCGCGGCGGTCACCCCCACCGGGATGTCCGCGCTGCTCGGCGGCGAGGCCGAGGTGGTCCTGCCGCACCTTGAGCGGCTCGGCCTGACCCCGGCCAATGTCAATGGCGCCGGGCAGATCGTGGCCGCGGGCACGCTGGAGCAGCTGGCCGCGCTGGCCGAGGACAAGCCCGAGGGCACCCGCCGGGTGGTACCGCTGAAGGTGGCCGGTGCCTTCCACACCACGCATATGGCCCCGGCGGTCGCCGCCCTGCGGGCCGCGGCCGGCGAGCTCGCCGTGCGCGACGCGCACACCCGCTTTGTCTCCAACCGGGACGGCGCGGTGGTCACCCATGGCGCGGACGTGGTCGAGCGGCTGGTCGGCCAGGTGGCCAACCCGGTCCGCTGGGACAAGTGCATGGAGACCTTCCAGGAGCTGGGGGTCACCGCGATCATCGAGGCCGCGCCGGGCGGCACCCTGACGGGCATCGCCAAGCGCGCCCTGCCGGGTGTCAAGACCCTCGCCCTCAAGACGCCGGACGATCTGGCGGCCGCCCGCGAGCTCATCGCCGAGCACGCCGGTGACACCGTCTCCCCGGCCTCCCAGGCCGAATAAGGAGCCCGAGACCATGACTGCGAAGATCAGGCCCGGCAGGGGCGCGTCCCATGCCCGGATCCTGGGCGTCGGCGGCTACCGCCCCACCCGGGTGGTGCCCAACGAGGAGATCCTCAAGCGGATCGACTCCTCGGACGAGTGGATCCGTTCCCGCTCGGGCATCGCCACCCGGCACTGGGCCGGCCCGGAGGAGACCGTGGCCGCCATGTCCGTGGAGGCCGCGGGCAAGGCCATCGCGGCGGCCGGCATCGCACCGGAGCAGATCGGCGCCGTCCTTGTCTCGACGGTGTCGCACTTCAAGCAGACCCCGGCGATCGCCACCGAGATCGCCTACAAGGTGGGCGCCGGTAAGCCCGCCGCCTTCGACATCTCCGCGGGCTGTGCCGGCTTCGGCTACGGCCTGACCCTGGCCAAGGGCATGGTGACCGATGGCTCGGCGGAGTATGTCCTGGTCATCGGCGTGGAGCGGCTCTCGGACCTGACGGACCTGGACGACCGGTCCACCGCCTTCCTGTTCGGCGACGGCGCGGGCGCCGTGGTCGTCGGCCCGTCCGAGGAGCCCCACATCGGCCCCACCGTGTGGGGTTCGGAGGGCGACAAGGCCGAGCACATCAAGCAGACGCTGGCCTGGGACGTCTACCGCGAGGAGACCGAGGTACGCTTCCCGGCCATCACCCAGGAGGGTCAGGCGGTCTTCCGCTGGGCCGTCTTCGAGATGGCCAAGGTCGCCCAGCAGGCGCTGGACGCGGCCGGGGTGGCGCCCGAGGATCTGGACGTCTTCGTCCCGCACCAGGCCAACATGCGGATCATCGACTCGATGGTCAAGACCCTTAAGCTGCCGGAGAGCGTCGTGGTCGCCCGCGACGTGGAGACCACGGGAAACACCTCCGCGGCCTCCATTCCGCTGGCCATGGAGCGGCTTCTGGCCACCGGAGCGGCCAAGAGCGGTGACACCGCGCTCATCATCGGGTTCGGGGCGGGTCTCGCTTACGCAGCGACGGTCGTTACCCTCCCCTAGGCGAGTTCCCCGTACGGTCCGGCAGCCACGCAGCACGGGTGCCGTCGTCCGGGAGCTCACCACATCAGCAGTTTCCTTACTCCAGTTCCACCGCAATATCGAAGGAGCGCCGCAATGGCCTTCACCCAGGAAGAGATCGTCGAGGGTCTCGCCGAGATCGTCAACGAGATCGCCGGCATCCCCGTCGAGGACGTCCAGCTGGACAAGTCCTTCACCGATGACCTGGACGTCGACTCGCTGTCCATGGTCGAGGTCGTCGTCGCCGCCGAGGAGCGCTTCGACGTCAAGATCCCCGACGAGGACGTCAAGAACCTCAAGACCGTGGGCGACGCCGCGAGCTACATCCTCAAGCACCAGAGCTGACCCCGGCGTTTGTCGCCACCCAAGCGGTGGCGGTACCAGCACCTCTACACGTGGAGACAGAATTCCTGTGAACTCGACCAATCGCACCGTGGTCGTCACCGGTATCGGCGCAACCACACCGCTGGGTGGCGACAGCGCAAGCACCTGGGAAGGGCTGCTCGCCGGGCGTTCCGGTGTCAAGCCCTTGGAGGACGAGCGGTTCGCCGACCTCCCGGTCCGTATCGCCGCCGTGGCGGCGGTGGACCCCGAAGACGTTCTGCCCCGTCCGCTGGCCCGCAAGCTGGACCGCTCGGCGCAGTTCGCGCTGATCGCGGCCCGCGAGGCCTGGGCGGACGCGGGCTTCACCGCCAAGGCCGGCGACGACGCCGGTGTCGCCCCCGAGCGGCTGGGCAGCGTCATCGCCTCCGGCATCGGCGGCGTGCAGACCCTGCTCGACCAGTACGACGTGCTCAAGGAGAAGGGCTCGCGCCGCGTCTCCCCGCACACCGTGCCGATGCTGATGCCCAACAGCCCGTCCGCCAACGTCGGCCTGGAGGTGAACGCCCAGGCGGGCGTGCACACCCCGGTCAGCGCCTGTGCGTCCGGCGCCGAGGCCATCGGCTACGCGGTCGAGATGATCCGCACCGGCCGGGCCGATGTGGTCGTCGCCGGCGGCACCGAGGCGGCCATCCACCCGCTGCCGGTGGTGGCCTTCGCCAACATGATGGCGATGTCCAAGAACAACGAGGAGCCCGAGAAGGCATCCCGTCCCTACGACAAGAAGCGTGACGGCTTCGTCCTGGGCGAGGGCGCCGGCGTGGTCGTGCTGGAGTCGGCGGAGCACGCCGCCAAGCGCGGCGCCCGGGTCTACTGCGAGGTGCTGGGCCAGGGCCTGTCCGCGGACAGCCACCACATCGCCCAGCCGGAGCCCACCGGCCGTGGCATCGCCGCCGCCATGCAGAACCTGCTGGACTCCAGCGACCTCAAGCCCGCCGAGATCGTGCACCTCAACGCGCACGCCACCTCCACCCCGCAGGGCGACCTCGCCGAGGTCAAGGCGCTGCGCAAGGTGCTGGGCGAGGACCTGGACCATGTCGCCATCTCCGCCACCAAGTCGATGACCGGTCATCTGCTGGGCGGCGCGGGCGGCATCGAGACGGTCGCCACCGTGCTGGCCCTGCACCACCGGACGGCACCGCCGACCATCAATGTCGACGAGCTCGACGATGAGATCGACGCCGATATCGTGGTGGGTGAGCCGCGTCGGCTGCCGGAGGGCACCATCGCCGCGGTCAACAACTCCTTCGGCTTCGGCGGCCACAATGTGGTGCTCGCCTTCCGGACGATCTGATCAGATCCGAGTTGAACCGAGTTGAGCTGATCTGATCTCAACTCACCGCACTGCCCGGTCACTTGGTGGCCGGGCAGTCGCTTTTTTTTCCGGCCCCGCTCTCAGTCCGTGCCGTCGAAGCTGGCGAAGTACGAGGCCGCCATGTCCTCGCCCCCGTGCCCCTGGCCGACCGCCCGCCGGAACCGCTCCAGCCCCGCCGCCGCCATATCCAGCCGCACTCCGGCCCGTTCCCCGGCCGCCACGATCAGTTCGGTGTCCTTGGCGGCGGTGGCGGTGGCAAAGCTCGGCGGGGTGAGCGATCCGCCGAGCAGCAGTTGGGACTTGGCCTTGAGATAGCCCATGTCCAGCGGGCCGCCCTCGACCACCGCCAGGAAGTCCTCGGGGTCCGTACCCAGCCCCTCGGCCAGCGCCAGCGCCTCGGCCACCCCATGAGTGACGGTCAGCACCCAGCTGTTGACCACCAGCTTCAGCCGGGTGGCGGCGCCGGAGGCGGCGTCCTCGCCCACCCACCGGGTCCGGCTGCCGATCGCCTCGAAGACCGGTGCGATCCGCTCCCGCACCTCCGGCGGCCCGGCCGCCAGCACCACCAGGGTGCCCTGCTCGGCGGGCTGTCTGGTGCCGGAGACCGGGGCGTCCACCAGCACCAGCTCCCGCTCGCGGGCGAACGCGGCCAGCTCGGCCAGGCCGTCCAGGCCCGCGGTGGAGGACTGGATCCACACCGTGCCCGGCGCCAGCCCCGCCGCGGCCCGCTCCATCACCTCCAGCGCGGCCGGGGCGTCATGCAGCATGGTCAGCACGGCGTCGGCGCCGCGTACCGCGTCGGCGGGCGTACCGGCGACGGCCACCCCGTTGGCGGCCAGCGGCTCGGCCTTCTCCCGGCTGCGGTTCCAGGCGCGGACGTCCAGTCCGGCGCGGGCGAGGTTACGGGCCATCGGGGCCCCTATGGTCCCCGTTCCGAGGACGGCTACTGAGAAGGTGTCAGGCATGGCGGTGACGGTAGGCGCTGGAGCGCACTCCAGGGCAAGTGCCGCGCCCGGCGGCTACACCACCTGGTGCAGCCAGCGGACCGGGGCGCCCTCGCCCGCGTAGCGGAACGGCTCCAGCTCGTCGTCCCATGGCTTGCCCAGCAGCTTGGCGACCTCGGCCGCCAGGTCGGTCTCGCCCCGGGCCGCCCGGGCCAGGGCCGCCCGCAGCCGGTCCTCCGGGATGAGGATGTCACCGTGAATGCCGGTCACCGCATGGAAGATGCCCAGGTCTGGGGTGGAGCTGTAGCGCTCGCCCTCGGCCGTGGCGCAGGGCTCGGCGGTCACCTCGAAGCGCAGCAGATGCCAGCCCCGTAGCGCGGAGGCCAGCTTGGAGGCGGTGCCGGGGCGGCCCTGCCAGGAGAACTCGCACCGCCAGGTGCCGGGCGCGGCCGGCTGCCGGATCCAGTCCAGGGTCACCCGCCCGCCCATGACGCCGGCCACGGCCCATTCGACGTGCGGGCACAGCGCACGCGGCGCGGAGTGCACATACAGAACTCCACGTGTCGTCACCGGGACCTCCCGTGCGGTTCGAGGTTCGCCTTCCCCAGCGGCCTCGCACCCGTACATTCTGCCCCAATGGCCACTCACGCACTAGCTTGCGAGGTTACCAACAGTAAACACCATCGGGAGCAAATCTCCCGAAAAGGGACAGGTCTCATGTCCTGTGAGCTGACGGTACGGCATGCGAACGCTGCCCGGACCGGTTCGGCCGTTCCGGAAAGCTATCGTGCAACGGATTCCCCGGAGTGACGTACCGTCGGTCCCGGACCGATATCACCCGGCCGGAGGGGGAAGTCCATGCACATCACTCGGTGGCGGCGGTCAGCCGCCCGGGCCGCCGTCGCGGCACTGTCGGCGGCCGTACTGCTGGCCGGCTGTGACGACCGTACGGCCGCCACCCATGAGCCCCAGGCCAAACCCAAGCCCAAGCCAGGGCCGGTCTGGAACACCCACCCCCAGTCGATCGCCTCCCTGGGCGACTCCATCACCCGCGGCTATGACGCCTGCTCGCTGCTCTCCGACTGCCCCGAGGCCTCCTGGTCCACCGGCACCGAGGTGGACAGCCTGGCCGTACGGCTGCTGCCGTCCCCTCAGGGGCACACCTGGAACCACGCCCGCACCGGCGCCCGGATGGCCGACCTGCCCGGCCAGATGCGCGCGGCCGTCGCCCACCGGCCCCAGTTGGTGACCGTGCTGCTGGGCGCCAATGACGCCTGCCGGACCGAAGTGGACCATATGACGCCGGTGGCGGACTACCGCCGCGACTTCGAGCGCTCCCTGGCCGAACTGCGCCGCACCCTGCCCGGCACCCAGGTCTATGTGGCCGGCGTGCCCGACCTCAAACGGCTGTGGTCCCAGGGCAGCCGCAATCCGCTGGGCCGGCAGATCTGGAAGCTGGGCATCTGCCCGTCCATGCTGCGGGACGCCGAGTCACAGGATCCGGCGGCCCAGCAGCGGCGGGACCAGGTCGACCGGCGGGTCGGCGAGTACAACGCGGTGCTCCGGCAGGTCTGTGAGCGGGACCGGCTGTGCCGCTATGACGGCTCGGTGCATGAATTCGCGTTCGGGGACGATGAGTTGAGCCAGTGGGACTGGTTCCACCCCAACAAGCGGGGACAGCGGGAGCTGGCCGATCTCGCCTACCGCCGTATCACCGCGAGCTGAGTGCGGCCGGGCGGAACAGAACACGAACAGGGCAGGGGGAACAGGGCACGGCAGGGCAGGGGAAGGGCCCGTCAGGTGGCCCCGCCCCTGCCCACCGCACGCTATCGGATGAACCCGCCGGTCTCCCAAGCGAGTTCATCCGGCGTCTCACTCCGTACTGTCGCGGTGGGCGTGCAGGCCCACGCCCAGGATGCCGTCCCAGTCGGTCAGTTCCTCCACCAGCGGATGGGCGGAGGCTCTGCCCTCCAGGCTGAGCACCACATCCGCCTCTCGTACCTTCCCCTTCTCCTGGGCCTCGGACTCGATATGCACCCCGGTCACCTGGAACCCGCTGGAGGTGCACAGTTCCAGCACCCGGCCCAGCAGTCCGCGCCGGGTCCGGTAGGACAGCCGCAGCTCTATGCGTTCCACGGCCGGGGTACTGGCCAGCCGGCGGGTTATCACCGGGAAGCCGCGCACCACCAGGAAGTGCACCAGCGCCGCCGCCACGCCCAGCAGCGGCAGCCCGCCTCCGCAGGCCATACCGACCGCGCAGGTCAGCCAGATGGTCGCGGCCGTGGTCAGGCCGCGTACCGCGTCCCGGCGGACGAATATCAGGCCGCCGCCGATGAAGCCGATGCCGGAGACGATCTGGGCCGCCACCCGTGAGGGGTCCAGGTCCGTCCCCGGCTCCCCCACCACGGCCCCGAAGCCATGGATGGAGACCTCCATGAACAGCGCGCTGCCCACCCCGACCAGGGTGTGGGTGCGCAGCCCCGCGCTCTTCTGCCGCCACTCGCGTTCCAGGCCGATCAGCGAGGACAGCAGCAGGGCGAGGCCCAACTCGGTGAACTGACGGACTCCTTGACCGCTCCCCGGGGTGAAGAGCGGCGGTGCAGACACCAACTCCACTGTAGCCATACGGCCATTGTGGCCGAAAACCGATGGCTGCCACAGGGCGCCTCCGGCGGCCTACCGTTTGCCCCGTCGCGGTGATTTCATGCAGCCCCATGAGAATCATCATGCGCACACCCGGCCTGCGGGGCGCCGTCCTCGCCGCCGCCGTCCTGATGCTCTCCCCCCTCGCCGCACCGGCCCAGGCGGCGCCCCGGACGCCCTCGCTCACCGTGGAGGAGCAGCGGCTGAGCGGCCGGGTCCCCCAGGAGATCCTGCGGCGCAGCGGCTTCGACCGGGTCGGCGCCGAGTTCGCCCGTGCCCTGGCCGGCACCCACAGCCTGACCCGGGCCGACCGGCTGGCCACCGAGCAGGGGCGCCGGCTGTGGCGGCGGGCGGTGGACCGGGTCCAGGGGCGCGGGCCGGCCAATGGCGACCTGAGCCGGGACGACGACCGTCCGCTGTACTGGGCCCGTCTCGACCTGACCGCTCAACTGCGCCGCTGGCAGCCGGAGTTCGCGCTGGACGAGCGGCAGCGCAGCGCGCTGGTCCAGCGGGTGGAGCGTGCCTCCCGGGGCCAGGACTCCCTCGCCTTCCCGGCCGGCCACCGGGTCAAGCGGATCCTGGTCACCGGCTTCGACCCCTTCCAACTGGACGACGACATAAGGCGGTCCAACCCCTCCGGCGCCGCCGCGCTGGCGCTGGACGGCACCACGGTCAACACCCCCTCGGGCCCGGCCCGGATCGAGACCGCGCTGTTCCCGGTGCGCTGGGACGACTTCGCGGCCGGCACGGTGGAGCACACCCTGCTGCCCTGCTTCCGTCCCGGGCCACTGGGGGCACCTCCCGGCGGTAGCCGGGGGAAGGTGGACATGTTCACCACCATCAGCCAGGGCCGCCCCGGCCGCTTCGATGTGGAGCGCACCAACGGCGCCTGGCGGGGCGGCTTCGACGACAACGCCCGGGTCTCCCGGGAGGGCACGGTGCCGGTGCCGCCCAGGGTGCCCAGCGTCCACCCGCAGCCGCAGTGGACGGTGACCACCCTGCCGTACGCGGCCATCACGGCCGCCCGGACCGGCCCGTTCCCGGTGTACGACCACACCGCGGTCACCGAGATCCCGGCGGGCGGTACGGATCCCGTGAACCGGCCGGACGGACCGACGCCCGGTTCCACCGCCCGGGCCGGGGGCGGTGGCGACTACCTCTCCAATGAGATCGCCTACCGGGCGACCCTGCTGCGGGACGCGGTACGGGCGCGGGTGCCGGGCGGCCATCTGCACACCCCGGTACTGGACTTCGGCGCGGACAACACCTCACCGGACGGGGCGGTGACCGACCCGGAGTTCATCCGCAACCGGGTGACCATCGTCTCCCAGGTCAGGGCGGTGCTCACGGTGGCAGCGGGCACGCTGGGCAGGTGATGATAGGCGAATGATCATCGCAGCCGCACAGTTCACCGCCCGTCCCCTGGACATCGAGGCCAATGTGGCCACCATGACCGGGCTGCTCACCGAGGCCGCGGGACGCGGTGCCTCGCTGGTGGTCTTTCCGGAGCTGGCGGTGAGCGGTTACGAGCTGGCGGCGATCGCCGCCGACCCGGACCGGCTGACCCTGGAACCGGACGACGCCCGGCTGCGCCCGCTGCGTGCGGCCTGCCGGGAGACGGGGGTCACCGCGGTGGTCAACTGCGCGGGGCGCGGACCGGTGATCTCGTCCCTGGTCTACGGGCCGGACGGGGAGCTGCTCACCCGCTATGACAAGCAGTGCGTCACTCCGACCGAGCAGTCGGCGTGCTTTGTGGCCGGTACCGGGGACGGCCGGTTCACCGTCGACGGTGTCCGGGTGGGTCTGCTGATCTGCTTCGACGCCCACTTCCCGGAGCTGACCGCGCGGGCGGTGGCGGACGGCTGCTCACTGGTCGTGGCGAGTTCGCTGTACGGGCGGAGCGGGGGCGTCGAGGAACGGGCCGAGATCTTCCCCGCGCTGGCCAAGGGCAGCGGGGTGCCGGTGCTGCTGGCCAACCATGTGGGGCCGGCCGGTGGGTACACCGGCTGCGGGCTGAGCGCGGTGTGGGCACCGGACGGGTCCCTGCTGGCGGAGGCGCCCGAGGACGCGGCGGGGCTGGCGCTGGCGGAGATCTGACCGTTCACGGGGCTCCCACCCGCCCGCCCGTTGCTCTCCGGGTAAATCGGGCGGGCGGGTGGGCGAAATACGCCCCGAAGGGCCGTGCCCATCCCCCGGCGGTCAGCCGACGACGCTCAGCGCCACCTCCACATTCCCCCGCACCGCCCGCGAATACGGGCACACCTGGTGCGCCTTCTCCACCAGCGCGGTGGCAACCGCCTGGTCCACACCGGGGATCCGGACAGAGACCGCCACCGACAGCCCATACCCGCCATCGTCCGTCTTCCCGAGCCCGACGGACGCGGTCACCAAGGACCCGGAAAGGTCCGCCCCCTCCCGCCGGGCGACCACCCCCAGCGCACTCTGGAAGCAGGCCGCGTACCCCGCGGCGAACAACTGCTCAGGGTTGGTCCCGGCCCCGCTGCCGCCCAGCTCCTTCGGCGGGTTGACGACCACATCGAGCCGGCCGTCGTCACTGGCGACCCGGCCGTCCCGGCCGTTCTCGGCGGTGGCCACCGCGGTGTACAGCACATCCACGGACACGGACATCACTTGGCTCCCAGGTTCACGATCATCTTGCCGGTGTTCTCGCCGCGCAGCAGGCCCAGGAACGCGTCGGTGGCGTTCTCGATTCCGTCCACCACGGTCTCGTCGTACTTCAGCTCGCCGGACCGGATCCAGCCGCCGACCTCCTCGACAAACCGCTGCCGCAGATGTCCGTGGTCGGTGACGATCATGCCCTGCAGCCGCAGCCGCTTGCCGATGGCCAGGGCCAGATTGCGCGGGCCGGGCGTCGGCTCGGTGGCGTTGTACTGGGCGATGGCCCCGCACAGGGTGACCCGGCCATGGACGTTGAGGGCCCCGATCGCGGCCTCCAGGTGCTCCCCGCCGACATTGTCGAAGTAGACGTCGATGCCCTCGGGCGCGGCCTCGGCCAGCTGTTCGGCGACCGGGCCGGCCTTGTAGTTGAAGGCGGCGTTAAAGCCGTACTCCTCGACCAGGCGGCGCACCTTGTCGTCCGAGCCGGCGCTGCCAATCACCCGGGAGGCGCCCTTGAGCCGGGCCATCTGCCCGACCTGGCTGCCGACCGCGCCGGCCGCTCCGGAGACGAACACCGCGTCGCCCTCCTTGAAGGAGGCGACCTCGAACAGGCCCGCGTAGGCGGTCATCCCGGGCATGCCCAGCGCGCCCAGGTAGGCGGAGAGCGGCGCGGCACCGGCGTCCACCTTGACGGCCCGTGCGGCGTCCAGCGCCGCGTACTCGCGCCAGCCGAGGTCGTGCAGCACATGGTCGCCGGGCGCGAAGCCCGCCGCCTCGGAGGCGATGACCTCGCCGACGGCGCCGCCGTCCATCGGCCGGTCCAGCTGGAACGGCGGGACATAGGACTTGGTCTCGTTCATCCTGCCCCGCATATACGGGTCCACGGACATGCAGAGGTTGCGGACCAGGATCTGGCCCTCGCGGGGTGTGGGCACCGGCGCCTCGCGCAGCGCGAAGTCCTCCGGCTTGGGCCAGCCCTGCGGGCGGGCGACGAGGTGCCAGGCGCGGCCGGTGGCGGGCGTTGCGGACATGGTTCAGGACCTCTCTGATGATTCAGTACCTGAAACAACCCTGCACCTAGATATTTTATGTTGTCAAGTAACCGGGTAGGCTGTTCGCATGTCCCGATCCGTGCCCAGCCCCGATCCGCTGACCGTCGAGGTGGTCGAACTCATCGCGACCGTCGTGGCGCGCTATCACGAGGAGTACGAGGCGGTGGCCGCCCAGCACTCGCTGACCGGCGCCCAGGCCCGTCTGCTGGCGCTGCTGTCCCGGGAGTCGCTGCCCATGCGCAAGATCGCCGAGCGGCTGAAGTGCGAACCGTCCAATGTCACCGGCATCGTCGACCGGCTGGAGTCCCGGGGCCTGGTGGAGCGCCACCCGGCCGCGGACGACCGCCGGGTCAAGCTTGCCGCGGTGACCGAGGCGGGCCGTGAGACGGCCCAACTCCTGCGCGCCGAGCTGGACTTCGCCCGGGAGCCGTTGGCCGCGCTGTCCCATGAGGAGCGCACCGCACTGCGGGACCTGCTCCGTCGGATGGTGGGCGATTCCCCGGAGTCGGACTGAGCGGGGCCCGGGTACGCGACCATGTCCGGCATGAGTTCCGTCTCCGGCCCCGGCCCCGCGCCCTTCGGCCCCGATGACTTCCAGCTCGTCCTGCTGCGCAGGATGGCCGACTTCCAGCCCCAGCTGGTGGCGGACGCCCTGCGCCGGCTGGGCACGGGCCGGTCGGAGCTGCGCGAGGCCAACCGCCGCTGGCAGGCCATGGTGCGCTCGCCCCGCTCACGCGCGGCCGGGGCCCGCTACCGTTCGGTGCTCGGCCCGCCGGAGAGCACGGGCAGCCGCCGGATCGGCGATCTGACCTTCCAGGTGGCCGCCTGGCCGGTGCCGCTCTGGCCCGGCCTGCGCTTCGAGGTGCTCACCGCGCCGGGCGGCGTGGTCTTCAACGAGTGGCTGGTCCGGGCGCCCGGTGCGGCCTCGCCCGCGCCGCGCACGGTGGAGGAGCTGACGCCCTGGTCCTGCACGGTGGACGAGGTGGCCCGTGCCTTCCCCCCGGCCCGTCCCATGGAGGGCACGGCGCCGACGCGCTGGCGGCTGGCCTTCTCGGCACCGGACGCCGCCGGCGGGACCGGGGCGTATGTGGCCGACTTCACCTGGGGTTTGTTGCAGGAGGTGACGTCCAGCACCGGCTGACCGCCGGTCGGGAGGACCGGGTCTCTCCTCCTTTAGGCTGACCCCGTGCCGACCGCAACCGACCGTTTGCCCGATGAGCGGCCCCGGACACCGCCCCTACGGTGAACAGCATGACCCGCACCCGTGCCATCGGCTTCGCCCTGACCGCCCTCGCGGCGCTGGCGGCGCTGGCCCTGCCCGCGGTCCTGGTAGCCGGCCAGAGCGACGCCGACACCGCCAAAGCCATCGGCACCCCCGCCTCCGCCGACGAACCGCAGCGGGTCACCATCCCCTCCATCGGCGTGGACAGCCCACTGCTCCGGCTCGCTCGGGACCAGGCGCCCCCGCCCGAGAAGGGCATGACCGCCGGCTGGTACACCGCCAGCGCCATGCCCGGCCGGCCCGGTGCGGCCGTGATCACCGGCCATGAGGCCGCCGACGGCCGGGCGGTCTTCCGGGACCTGCGCAAGCTGGCGGCGGGCGACACCATCGAGGTCAAGCGCGGTGACGGCAAGCTCTTGCGCTTCACCGTCACCGCCACCGAAACCGTCGGCAGGGCCGCCGCCTTCCCCACCGGCAAGGTCTTCGGCACCACCGGGGAACGGGCACTGCGCCTGGTCACCTGCACCGGCGACCGGGACGCCCGGGGCCACCCGGTCCGCAACCTGATCGTCTACGCCACGCTGCGGGCCTGACGAAGCCTCAGGCCAGCTCGGCCGACAGCGTAATGGTCGTGCCGCTCAGCGCCTGGCTGACCGGGCAGTTCTTCTTGGCCTCCTCCGCGGCCGCGGCAAAGCCCTCCTCGTCCAGGCCGGGCACCTCACCACGCACGCTGAGATGGATGCCGGTGATGCCCTCGCCCGGCTGGAAGGTGACCTCGGCCTTGGTCTCCAGGCGGGTGGGCGGGGTGCCCGCGCCGGCCAGGCCGTGCGAGAGCGCCATGGAGAAGCAGCTGGAGTGGGCGCCCGCGATCAACTCCTCCGGGCTGGTCTTGCCATTGGCCTGCTCGGCCCGGGACGGCCAGCTGACCGACTGGCTGGGAATGCCGGACGAGTCGAAGGTGACGGTGCCGCTGCCCTTGAGCAGGTCGCCTTCCCAGACGGTGTGCGCGATGCGGTTGGTTGCCACGATGGTCCTTCCAAGAGCCGGTGTCAGTGAAGACCGGGAACGCTCCCGACCCCCGGTTCCGTTCCCGCGCGGAGCGCCTCCCCAACCCCGTCCGGCGCCCCGGCCCCGTTTCAGGCGGGCCCGCCGTCCCCGTCCCCATCCCCGGCGGCCCGGGCGACCGAGGCCCGTACCTCGTCCATGTCCAGCGCCCGCGCCTGCTTGATCACGTCCTCCAGGGCCGGCTCGGGCAGCGCCCCGGGCTGGGCGTACACCGCGATGTTGTCCCGCACGATCATCAGCGTGGGAATGGAGCGGATCTCGAAGGCGGCGGCCAGCTCCGGCTGCGCCTCGGTGTCCACCTTGGCGAACACCAGGTCCTCATGGCGCCCGGCCGCGCTCTCGAAGACCGGCGCGAACCGCCGGCAGGGGCCGCACCACTCGGCCCAGAAGTCGATCAGGACAAACGGGCTGTCCGCCACGACCGCGTCGAAGTTGTCCTTGGTGAGTTCCACGGTGCTGCCGCCCATGCCAGCCGCCTCGCTTCCGCTTCTCGTCGCTCCCCGTCGCTGTTCGCCGGGTGCGCCCACGTTCTCATCAGGTGAGGTCACGTGCGGCAACCGGGCTGCGGCGACCGGTATTCCGGCTCCGGCCGGGCAGGCACCCGATGGCCTACACGCCCTTCCCGGCCCGGCGAATGTGACCGTGGTTACATGACCTCCATGGAGGTGATCTTGTATGACCGGTGACAGACAGCCGGACAGGGAAAAGCAGGCGAACTCCTCGCGGCGGCGGCTGGTGACCGTCGCCGCACTCACCCCGGTGCTGGCCGGCGCCGGGACCATGGGCTTCCGGGCGGCACGCGGGCCCGAACCGGGCGAACGGCCGCTGATCAAGCCGGTCTCCACCACCCCGGCCGACTGGCAGGAGGTCGACCAGGCACTCGCCGCCAAGGGCCGGGTGGCCGGCAAGAGCGTCTACCGGGTGGGCTTCCCCCGCCACGACCTGAAGGTGACCTCACAGGGGGTGGCCGTCGATCCCAATATCGGCATCGGGTCCTACCTCTCCTTCATCCGCTACTCCGACGACCGCACCATGCTGATGGGCGACATGGCCGTCACCGACGGCGAGCTGGAGTGCCTGATCGACACCCTGCAGGAGCACGGGATCGGCCAGACCGCCATCCACAAGCATCTGCTCGCCCATGAGCCCGCGGTGTGGTGGACGCATGTGCACGCCATCGGCTCCCACACCGCACTGGCCCGGGGGGTCCGGGCGGCACTCAAGACCACCGGCACCCCCGCCTGGTCCCAGCTCAAGCGGAAGACCCCCGGCGACCTGGACACCGCGGGCATCAGTGAGGCGATGGGCGTCCGGGGCGGCAACGAGGGCAAGATCTTCAAGTTCACCTTCGCCCGGCGGGAGACCATCGTCGACCACGACCGGCTGCTGCCCAAGGGGTCCGGCGCCACCACCGCCATCTCCTTCCAGCCGCTGGGCAACAAGCGGGCCGCCGTCAACGGGGACTTCGTACTGATCGCCGACGAGGTGCAGCACGTCATCCGGGCGCTGCGGCGCGGCGGCATCGACGTGGTCTCCCTGCACAGCCACATGCTGCATGAGAACCCCCGGCTGTTCTATCTGCACTACTGGGGCGTGGGAGACGGGGTAAAGCTCGCCCGGGGCCTGCGCGCCGCCGTCAAGGTCACCAATGTGGCCGCCTCCGGCCTGTCCGATCCCTCCTGAACCCGCCGCCCCATGACCGCTGGGCGGGGGCGGGACCGACGCCGGCTCAGCCCAGCGCGGCCCCGCCCTCGTCCAGCGCGTACTCCTCGGGTGCGGCCTCATAGGAGTAGAGCTCGGCGTAGCGGCCCCAGTCGGTAGCGGTCTCCAGCTGCTGGGCGGCCTGTTCGCTGGTGTAGTGGTGGGCCAGCAGGTCCCGGAAGAAGCCGGCCCGCAGGGTGCCGCCGGTACGCCGCAGGCTGGTGACGATCAGCTTGACCAGCGGCGCGGACCGCAGCACCGCATCGGCGAAGATCTTCTTGGACTCCTGGACATCGGCCCGGGAGAAGGCGGTGCCGCGCTCGGTGAGCACCAGGTCGCCGTCCCGGATGACCGCGAAGCCCAGCAGGTCCAGGGCGTCCACCTGGGGCAGCAGATCGTCCACCTCCAGGCCGAGCTCCTCGGCCAGGTCGGCCAGGTCGCAGCGGTCGCCGTGCTGGGCGATGATCTCGGCCAGGCCGGACAGGCCGTCCACACTGGCCTCCGGCAGCGGGGTGTTGGCGATGGTCCACTTGGCGAGGTCGGTGGGCTGCGCGGCGCCCCGCCCGGTCGCCGGGGTGACGCCCTCCTTCTCCCGTCCGGTCATCACCTGGTAGATGGCGTCGATCAGGGCGTCGAACTCCAGGGCGTTACGGTCCCGGGGACGGGCGAAGGGCACCTCGAAGGCGGCCTTGAGGGTGCCGGGACGCGAGCCCAGCACCACCACCCGGTCCGCCATCAGCACCGCCTCCTCGATGTTGTGGGTCACCAGCACCACGGCCCTGGTGGGGAACTGGCCCGAGGCCCACAGCTCCAGCAGCTCACCGCGCAGGTTCTCGGCGGTGAGCACATCCAGCGCGGAGAACGGCTCGTCCATCAGCAGCACATCGGGCTCCACCACCAACGCCCGGGCGAAACCCACCCGTTGGCGCATCCCGCCGGAGAGCTCCTTGGGATAGGCGGACTCGAAGCCGTCCAGACCGATCAGGTCAATGGCGCCGATGGCCGCCTCGGCGCGCTGGGCGGCGGGCATCCCCCGTGCCTCCAGGCCGAGTTCCACATTCTGCTGGACGGTCAGCCAGGGCAGCAGGGCAAAGGTCTGGAAGACCATGGCGGTGCCCCGGTTGGCGCCGGTCAGCGGTGCGCCCCGGTAGCTGACCGTGCCCGAACTGGGCGGGATCAGCCCGGCGAGGCAGCGCAGCAGGGTGGACTTGCCGGAGCCGGACCGGCCCAGCAGGGCGACGATCTCCCCGGCCCGGATCTCCAGGTCGATCCCGGCGAGCACCGGCAGCGCGCGGTCGGCGCCGGCGTAGGACTTGGTGACCCCCCGGGCGTCCAGCAGCACCTCGCCACCGGCGGAACGGGCCGGCGGAGCGGGCGCGGGGCTCGGTGTCATCGTGGGCCTCCGGCTAGGTGCTCTGCAGGGAGTAGCGGGTCTCGGCCAAGCGGTAGAGCCGGCGCCAGAACAGCCGGTTGAGGGCGACCACATAGCAGGCCATCACCGCGATCCCGGCGATCAGATGCGGATAGTCGCCGTGCGAGGTGGCCCGGGCGATATAGGCGCCCAGGCCGGTGGCGGTCAGGGTGGTCCCGCCGAAGGTCACCACCTCGGAGACGATGGAGGCGTTCCAGGCGCCGCCGGAGGCGGTGATCCCGCCGGTGACATAGGCCGGGAAGATGCCGGGGATGATCAGGCGCCGCCACCGCTGCAGGCCGCGCACCCCCAGGTCGTCCATGGCCTCCCGCAGATCGGTGGGGACGGCCGCGGCCCCGGCGATGGTGTTGAACAGGATGTACCACTGGGCACCCAGCGCCATCAGCAGAATGCCGCCGATGTTCAGCGACAGACCGCTCCACAGGAAGAACCAAGTGGCCAGCGGGAACAGGAAGTTGGCCGGGAAGCTGGCCAGCAGCTGCACCAGGGGCTGGGCGATCCGGGCCAGCCGGGGCGAGAAGCCGATCCGCACCCCCACCGGGACCCACACCACGGTCGCCACGGCGACCAGCACCACCACCCGGGCCAGGGTGGCCAGGCCCAGCAGCAGCGGTTCCCCGAAGACGCCCAGCCCGGTGTGCCGGTGCAGATAGCCCAGCAGGTCGAACAGGCCCCAGACGGTCAGCCCGCCGGCCACCAGCGCGAAGGCCAGGTCGCCGGTGCGGCGGCGGGCCGGGCTGACGGTCAGCGGCCGGTCGTCGGTACCCAGCACCCGGGCCGCCCGGCCCAGCAGTTCGCCGGCCGGGCGGGCCGGCCGGCCCAGCAACCGCGGCCAGGAGGAGCGGCGCAGAAAGTCCAGCACCAGGGACCGCTGGATGTCGGCCGCCTCGGACTGCTCGTTCTTGAACCGCTCGGTCCAGGCGGTCAGCGGCCGCCAGAAGACAAAGTTCACCGCGAGGACCAGCACCGCCATGGTGGCCACCGCCCATCCGACCTTGCCCAGGTCGCCCTCGGCGATGGCGGTGCCCGCGTACGATCCCAGGCCCGGCAGCGCGTACTGGTGGCCGCCCACGCTGATCGCCTCGGAGGCCACCAGGAAGAACCAGCCGCCGCCGAAGCTCATCATCCCGTTCCAGACCAGGCCGATGGCGCCGTTGGGCAGTTCCACCTTCCAGAACCGCATCCAACGGGTGAAGCCGAAGGACCGGGAGATCTCGTCCAGCTCCCGGGGCAGTGTGATCAGCGAGTGGTAGAAGCCAAAGGTCATGTTCCAGGCCTGGGAGGTGAAAATCGCGAAGACGGCGGCGAGTTCGAGTCCCAGGAGGGAGCCGGGGAACAGCGCGATGAACCAGGTCACCGCCACGGTGAGGAAGCCCAGCACCGGGACCGACTGCAGGATGTCCAGCGCCGGGATCAGCACCCGTTCCAGCCGTCTGCCACGGGCCGCCGCATAGGCGTAGCCCAGGGTGAAGACCACCGAGGCGGCCAGCGCCACAAACATCCGCAGCAGGCTGCGGGCCGCGTAGTAGGGCAGCTTGGCCGGGTCGGTGTCCACCTTGACCACCTGGGCCGGGTCGAAGGAGACCGTGGCCCCCTTGCCCACCCTCAGCAGCAGATACATCCCCACCAGTACGGCGGCGGCCACCACCAGGTCCACCCAGGACAGCCGGGACAGCCGCCCGGTGACCCGGGCGGGCAGCGGCACCCGCGAGGCGGCTGATCGGGAGGGGTAGACCATGGACGGCTCCTGGTTCCCCAGTCGACCACACCGGAGCCCGCTGCGCCCGGGGGGGTGCCTACGGACGTGCGTGCGCGGCCTCGCTCAGCAGCCGGGTCAGTTCCAGCGACAGCCCGAGGTGGCGGGCGATCCAGGCCGGCTCATGGCCGTGCCGGGCCAGCACCCAGGCCGTACAGACCTCGCCCTGGCTGGGCGCGCCGGGCCCCTCCAGCAGCGGACGGACCGCCTCGGCCGGAAACCCGTCCATGGTCTCCTCGGTGAACCAGCTGTCGTCCACCTGACCGGCCAGGGTGGCGTGCTCCACCCGGAGCCTGGCCCGGTGCCGGTGGGCCGAGAGGGCCAGCAGGGTGAGCGCCAGGGCGGCGGCGCCGGCCAGCGCACCGGCGGCCACCGGCTGGTCCTGCCGGGCGGCGGCCTTGACGGCCACCACCGCCAGCACGCCGATGGCCACGGCGGCCACCGCCGCCAGTCCCTCGCCGGGGTGCGGGTGCGGCGCTCTCACCGGACAACCTCCCTGCGTTCCTTTCGGGCCCCCGGTCCCATCGTGTCCCACCCGGTCCCCATCCTGCGAGCACCGGGCGGGCCGCCGGGCACAGCAAAACGCCCCGGCCGGTACGGAACCGATCGGGGCGTCGCATAAGCAGAACGTTTCTGCACTGCTGCCGCAAAGTGGGGCGGGTGGGACTCGAACCCACGGCCGACGGATTATGAGTCCGCTGCTCTAACCGGCTGAGCTACCGCCCCGTTCACGGCGCGTCGCGCACATCTGTGCGCGCCGTCTGCCGCAGCATAGCCGCTCATACGATCTGCTGCCCCGGTGGGGGCACATCGTGTGACCAGCCTGACCTTGAGGACTTCGATCACGGGGCGGTTGGTTCCCACCGGGCATAAAAAAGGACCCCCGAGGGGGTCCTTCTCTCTGCTCCTCCGACTGGACTCGAACCAGTAACCTGCCGGTTAACAGCCGGCTGCTCTGCCAATTGAGCTACAGAGGATCGCGCTCCCCCGACTGGACTCGAACCAGTAACCTGCCGGTTAACAGCCGGCTGCTCTGCCAATTGAGCTACAGGGGATTGACCTGTGCCTCGAATGCCTCTTCGCCCGGGCTTCCGGGCGGCGTGCGCTCGCTGCGAGACATACATTAGCGCAAGCAGGGGGGTGCTCCGCCAATCGGTATCCCGGGAGTGACCTTCCGGGCCGCCGGGTAGGCGCCGAGCAGGGGTTTCGACGGAAGGATGGGCGCGATGCGCTACCGGCTGACGTTCATCGCCGGACTGGCTGTCGGGTACGTACTCGGCACCCGGGCCGGCCGGGAGCGGTACGAGGAGTTGCGCAAGGGCGCACAGCGCATCGCGCAGAACCCTGCGGTGCGCAATACCGCCGAGTCCGCCGCGCAGAACGCCCGGGCGCTGGCCGGGCGGGGACTGGACCGGCTGGGCCACCGCATCCCGGCCCCGGTCGCCGAGCGGGTGCGCTCGCTGCGCGAGCAGCGGGTGGCGGACGAGGACGACTGGGGTACGACCAATACCTGAGCTGGGATTTGGCATCATCTCCACATGGGGATAGTCGCCGGGCTGGACAGTTCAGCCGAGAGCACACGGATCGTCGTCTGTGACGCACAGACGGGCGCCGTACTCCGCCAGGGGTACGCGCCGCACCCGCCGTCGGCCGCCGAGGGCGATCCGCAGGGGTGGCTGATCTCGCTGGGCGAGGCGGCCGCCGGCGGGGTGCTGGAGGGCGTGCAGGCCATCGGCGTCTCCGCACAGCAGCACGGGCTGCTGACACTGGACGCCGGCGGGGTGCTGGTACGGCCCGCGCTGCTGGGCAACGACAAGCGGATGCAGGCCGCGGCGGCCGATCTCACCGATGCGCTGGGCGGCCGGGCCGCCTGGGCGGAGGCGGTCGGCTCGGTGCCGCAGGCCGCGCTGGCGGTGGCCAAGCTGCGCTGGCTGGCCCGTAACGAGCCGGAGTCCGCGAACCGGGTGGCGGCGCTGATCCAGCCGCACGACTGGCTGGTCTGGCAGCTGCTGGGCCGGCCGCTGCGCCGTACCACCGACCGGGGCGACGCCTCCGGCACCGGCTTCTGGTCGGCGGCCACCGGCGCCTGGCGGCCGGACCTGGTGGAGCTGGCGCTGGGCCGGCAGGCGGTGCTGCCGGATGTACTCGGTCCGGCCGAGCCCGCCGGGCACACCCCCGAGGGCCTGCTGATCTCGGCGGGAACGGGCGAGACCATGGCCGCCGCCTTCGGCCTGGGGGTCGGCCCGGGCGACGCGGTGATCTCGCTGGGCGCCTCCGGTTCGGTGTTCGCCGTCCACCACCAGGCGCTCACCGACCCCAGCGGCACCATCACCTCGTTCGCCGACGCCACCGGGATGCACCTGCCGGTGGTGCACACCCTCAACGCGGTGCGGGTGCTGCGCGGCACCGCCGAGCTGCTGGGCACCGATCTGGCGGGGCTGTCCGAACTGGCGCTGCGCTCCACCCCGGGCTCCTACGGGCTGGTGCTGCTGCCCTATCTGGAGGGCGAGCGGACCCCGCACCTGCCGCACACCGCCGGCACCCTGACCGGGCTGCGGCGGGAGAGCATGAAGCCGGAGCACCTGGCCCGGGCCGCCTTCGAGGGGATGCTGTGCGGGCTGGCGGACGCGCTGGACGTGCTGCGCGGGCGCGGTGTGGCGGTGCGGCGGGTGTTCCTGCTGGGCGCGGCGGCGGAGCTGCCCGCGGTGCAGGCGATGGCGCCCCAGCTGTTCGGCACCCGGATCGTGGTGCCGCAGCCCGCCGACTACGCGGCGCTGGGCGCGGCCCGGCAGGCCGCCTGGGCGCTGGGGGTGCAGCACGGCACGCTGTCCCCGCAGGAGCCGCCGCACTGGCCGGCCGCGGCCGGCCAGGACTTCGAGCCGGGCGAGGAGCTGGCTGCGGGTCAGGCGGTACGGCAGCAGTACGCGACGGTGCGTGAGCAGACCCACCCCGGGGCGTTCCAGGGCGGCGCCCAGTGAGGCGGGCTCAGTCCAGGTAGCCCCGCAGCTGGTCCGCGAAGGCGTGGTCGCGGAGCTTGTTGAGGGTCTTGGACTCGATCTGCCGGATGCGTTCGCGGGTGACACCGAATATCCGGCCGATCTCCTCCAGGGTGCGGGCCCGGCCGTCCACCAGCCCGTAGCGCAGCTGCACCACCTTGCGTTCGCGCTCGCCCAGGGTGGAGAGGACGGCCTCCAGGTGTTCGCGCAGCAGCAGAAAGGCGGCGGACTCCACCGGGGAGGCGGCGTCGCCGTCCTCGATGAGGTCGCCGAGGGCCACATCGTCCTCCTCGCCGACCGGTGCGTGCAGCGACACCGGTTCCTGGGCCAGCCGCAGCACCTCGCTGACCCGCTCCTCGGACAGGTCGAGGTAGGCGGCGACCTCCTCGGCGGTGGGTTCGGTGCCGCGTTCCTGGAGCATCCGGCGCTGCACCCGCACCACCCGGTTGATCAACTCCACTACATGGACCGGGACTCGGATGGTGCGCGCCTGGTCGGCCAGGGCGCGGGACATGGCCTGGCGGATCCACCAGGTCGCATAGGTGGAGAACTTGTAGCCGCGGGCGTAGTCGAACTTCTCAACTGCCCTGATCAGGCCCAGATTTCCCTCCTGGACCAGGTCGAGCATGGTCAGTCCGCGGCCGATGTAGCGCTTGGCGACGGAGACCACCAGCCGCAGATTGGCCTCGATCAGCCGGCGTTTGGCCATCCGGCCGAACACCACCAACCGGTCCAGGTCCAGGGCGAGTTGGGTGTCCAGGTCGGGGGTGCGGGCCAGCTTCTCCTCGGCGAACAGCCCGGCCTCCACCCGCCGGGCCAGCTCCACCTCCTCCTCGGCCGAGAGCAGGGGGATACGGCCGATCTCCCGGAGGTACTGGCGGAAGAGGTCGGAGGACGGGCTGCCGGCCTCCGAGCGCCGGTCGTCCTCGCGGACCGGCTCATCGGGGAGGTTCTCGGCGGCCGGCGGCCCGGGCTGGTGCGGCACGGCCGGGGCGGGGACGGCCGGGTCGTGCTGGAGGATGGGGGTCCGGGTCTGCACGGGGGCGACCTCCAGGTGATCGCTGCTGGGGCAGAGAACACGGGCGCGACGGCGGACGGTCCGCCGTCCGTCCCGGCATCAGGAGCACGGAGAGCATCGTGAGCGTCGAGAGCGGCTTCGCGGAGGGTTCCCGGCCCTGCCACGCTCCGGAGGACTCAGGCACCGCCCACCAGTGTGGGGCACGACGCGGGCCCGCCACGAGGGGCTTGCGGCCACTTTCTGCGGTCGGGCAGTGACCGGCTGGTTACGGATCCCGACCGCCGGGCCTGTTACGGCGTCACAGCGCCGCGGCGCCCCGGTCCTTCAGCGACCGGCCGTACTGCTCCAGCACCCACAGCTCGTTCTGCACGGCGGTCAGATGGTCCGGCGCGGCCTGCGCGCCCAGCCGCACCAGGCTCGCCTGCACCTGGCTCACCCGGCGTTCCACGGCCCGCAGCCGCACCTGGACCAGCTGGGTGCCGGCGTACACCTCGTCGACGGTACGGGCGTGCAGGGGCTCCACGGCCAGCTCGGTGACCAGCGAGCGGACGGTGTCGTCGGGGGCGGCCTCCCGGACCCGGGTCAGATAGGCGTCATCGGCCTGGGTGACGCCGCCCGCCTCGTCGATGGCCCGGCGGACCACCGCGTAGGGCGCCGCGGTGAACTCGTCCTCGCCATAGGCGTCAAAGGCGGGGGCCACCAACTCGGGCCGCTGCAGGGCGAGTTTGAGCAGTTCGCGCTCGGTGCGATGGGCCGGGCTGCGCAGGTTGAGCGCCGGGCCGCGGGGGCCGGCGGGCCGCTCGACGGGCGCGGCGGCGGCCTGGCGGGCCGCGGCGGGGCGGTTGCGGGAGTCGGGGCGCTCGGCGCGCTCCCGGGCCCAGCGGGCCAGCTGGCTGACCCGCATCACCACGAACTGGGTGTCCAGGATGCCCAGCAGCCCGGCCAGCCGCACCGCGTACTGGTGGCGGATGGAGCTGTCCTTGATGCCGGCCACGATGGGCGCGGCCTCCTCCAGGGCCGCCGCCTGGCCCTCGGGGGTGTCCACCTCATGCCGGCCGACCAGCGAGCGGATGGCGAACTCGAACAGCGGGGTGCTGGTCTCGATCAGCCCGCGCACCGCCTCGTCACCCCGGTCCAGGCGCAGCTCGCAGGGGTCCATACCGCCGGGGCTGACCGCGATATTGGTGTGCGCGGCGAACTTCTGGTCGTCCTCGAAGGCGCGCAGGGCGGCCCGCTGGCCGGCGGCGTCCCCGTCGAAGGTGAAGATCACCTTGGCCCGGGAGTTGTCCATCAGCAGCCGGCGCAGGATCTTGATGTGGTCGACGGCGAAGGCGGTGCCACAGGTGGCGATGGCGGTGGTGACCCCGGCCAGGTGGCAGGCCATGACGTCGGTGTAGCCCTCGACGACCACCGCGCGGTTGCCCTTGGCGATGTCCTTCTTGGCCAGGTCGATGCCGTAGAGCACCTGGGACTTGCGGTAGATGGGCGTCTCGGGGGTGTTGAGGTACTTGGGGCCGTTGTCGTCCTCGCGCAGTTTGCGGGCGCCGAAGCCGATGACATCGCCGGTGATGTCGCGGATGGGCCACATCAGGCGGCCGCGGAAGCGGTCGATGGGGCCCCGGCGGCCGTCCTGGGAGAGGCCGGAGAGAATCAGCTCCTTGTCGGTGAAGCCGCGCCCGCGCAGAAAGCGGGTGAGATGGTCCCAGCCGGCCGGGCTGTAGCCGACGCCGAAGTGCGCGGCGGCGGCCTGGTCGAAGCCCCGCCCGGCCAGGAAGGCCCGGGCGATCTCGGCCTCGGCGCTCTGCAGCTGCTCCGCGTAGAACTGCGCCGCGGCCTTGTGCGCCTCCACCAGGCGGGTGCGCTCGCCCTGCTGGCGGCCCGGGGTGTAGCCGCCCTCCTCGTAGCGCAGGGTGATCCCGGCCTGGGAGGCCAGGCGCTCGATGGTCTCGGCGAAGGACAGGTGGTCGAGCTTCATGATGAAGTCGACGACATCGCCGCCCGCCTGGCAGCCGAAGCAGTGGTACAGGCCCTTGGCCGGGCTGACGTGGAAGGACGGCGACTTCTCGTCATGGAAGGGGCACAGCCCCTTGAGGTTGCCCCCTCCGGCGTTGCGCAGCTGGAGGTACTCGGATACGACGGCGTCGATCGGGACGGCGTCCCGGACCGCCTTTACATCGTCATCGTTGATCCTGCCTGCCACGGGTGAATTCTACGGGGGTGCGCGGACACCCTTCAGCCGGCCAGTGATCCCAGCGGCACCGCGGGGTCGGCCAGGGTGGCCGGGTCGACCACCGCGCCCGCCCGGATCAGGTGCTGCACGGGCTCGGCGACGTCCCACACATTGACGTTCATCCCGGCCAGCACCCGGCCCTGGCGCAGCCAGAAGGCGATGAACTCCCGCTTGCCCACATCGCCCCGGCAGACCACCTGGTCATAGCTGCCGGGCGGGGCGTAGCCGTGGTACTCCAGGCCCACGTCGTACTGGTCGGAGAAGAAGTAGGGCACCCGGTCGTAGGAGACGGGGCGGCCGAGCATGGCCCGGGCCGCGGCGGGGCCGCTGTGCAGGGCGTTGGCCCAGTGCTCCACCCGCAGCCGGGTGCCCAGCCAGGGGTGCTCGGCGGCGGCGACATCGCCGGCCGCGAAGATGTCGGGGTCGGAGGTGCGCAGCGAGTCGTCGACCGCGATGCCTCCGCCGTCGGCGCGGTCGACCAGGGCCAGGCCGGCGGCCTCGGCGAGGGCGGTGCGCGGGGCGGCGCCGATGGCGGCCAGCACGGCGTGTGCCGGGTGCTCCTCGCCGTCGTCGGTGCGCACCGCCAGCACCATGCCGTCCTGGCCGGTGATCTCGGTGAGCCGGGCGCCGAAATGGAAGCGGACGCCGTGCTCGAGGTGCAGATCGGTGAAGAGCTGGCCCAGCTCCGGGCCCATCACCGCGTGCAGCGGGGTGGGCAGGGGTTCGACCACGGTGACCTCGGCGCCGTAGCCGCGGGCGGCGGCGGCCACCTCCAGGCCGATCCAGCCCGCCCCGGCGATCACCAGGTGGCCGTTGTCCCGGCCGAGGGCGGCCAGCACCTGGCGCAGCCGCTCGGCGTGGGCGAGCCGGCGCAGGTGGTGGACGCCGGCCAGGGCGGTGCCGGGGATGTCCAGGCGGCGCGGCTCGGCGCCGGTGGCCAGCAGCAGGCGGTCGTAGTGGATGCGGGTGCCGTCGCCCAGCCGGACGGACTTGGCGGCCCGGTCCAGCTGGACGGCGGGCAGGCCGAGGTGCAGTTCGATGTCGGCCTGGGCGTACCAGGCCGGCTTGTGGATGAAGACGCTGTCCCGTTCGTCGCTGCCGGTGAGGAACCCCTTGGACAGCGGCGGCCGCTCATAGGGGTGGTCCCGCTCGTCGCAGATGAGGATCACCCGGCCGGTGAAGCCCTCCGCGCGAAGGGTCTCGGCGGCCTTGGCACCGGCCAGCCCCCCTCCGACGATGACGAACGTCTGGTCTGCGTCCACCACTTGCTGCCTCCTCGCTGCGGTACGGGTGTGTGCCCGGTCGGATCGCCAGTGCCGAGCGTCCCGCACGCGGCCTGCCGCCGAAAGGGGGACTGCCCCGGACGGGTCAGCTACCCGGACCGGGCCCGGCGACTCCTCCCGGTGCCGGGGCGCGGGCTCATGGTTCAGGCCCGGGGCGCGCGCCGGGCCCCGGTGAGCCGGGTGTGCAGGGAACGGGCCGAGGCGTCGGTGAGCGCGGCTATCTGGTCGATCACCGCGCGCAGCCGCCCGGCGTCGTCGGTGGCCGCGGCGAACAGCGAGCGGAACTGCGGGTCCAGCCCGTCGGGGGCGCGGGCGATCAGCGCCTGGGCCAACTCCCTTATGATGACGCGCTGTTCGGCACGGATCTTCTCCTGGTCGGGGCGCTGCATCACATAGCGGTCGGCCACCGCCTTGAGCACCGCGCACTCCAGTCTGGTCGGGGGCGGCACCACCAGCTCGGCCCGGTAGCGGGTGAGCCGGCCGGGGCCGTAGCGCTCACGGGTGGCGTTCTCGGCGGCCAGGCAGAACCGGCCGATGAGCTGGCTGGTGGCGTCCTTGAGCCGGGCCTGGGCGACGGCGGAGCCGTCATAGCCATGCGGCCACCACTCCTGGTCCAGCAGCCGGTCCAGGGCCGCGGCCAGTTCGGCGGGGTCGGCGCCGGGGGCGTAGCGGCCGGCGGCCACCGCGAAGACCTCCCGCCGCTCGGGCTCGGCCAGCAGCACATTGGGGTCCAGGTGGCCGGCGTGCAGGCCGTCCTCCACATCGTGCACCGAGTAGGCCACATCGTCGGACCAGTCCATCACCTGGGCCTCGAAGCTCTGCCGGTGCTCCGGCGCGCCCTGCCGGGACCAGCGGTGCACGGCCATGTCGTCGGGGTAGACGCCGAACTTGCGGGAGGCCGGGTCGGTGGGATGGCCGCCGCGCGGCCAGGGGTACTTGGTGGCGGCGTCCAGTGCGGCCCGGGTGAGGTTGAGGCCGACGCTGACGGGCTCGCCGCCCTCCGGGCCGGGGACGAAGCGCTTGGGCTCCAGGCGGGCCAGCAGCCGCAGGGACTGGGCGTTGCCCTCGAACCCGCCGCAGGGCGCGGCCAGTTCGTCCAGTACCTGCTCGCCGTTGTGCCCGAAGGGCGGGTGGCCGAGGTCATGCGCCAGGCAGGCGGTCTCCACCAGGTCGGGGTCGCAGCCGAGGGCGGCGCCCAGCTCCCGGCCGACCTGGGCGCACTCCAGGGAGTGGGTGAGCCGGGTGCGCGGGGTGGCGTCCCAGCCGTGGTCGCTGGAGCCCGGCGTGACCACCTGGGTCTTGCCGGCCAGCCGGCGCAGCGCGGCGGAGTGCAGCACCCGGGCGCGGTCGCGCTGGAAGGCGGTGCGGCCCGGGCGCTTGTCGGGCTCGGCGGCCCAGCGTTCCAAGTCCGGGGCCGTATATCCGGCGATGACGGGGCGTTCTCCGGGTGCGGTGCCTGCGGTGCCGTTCATACCCCGACGGTAACCGGCGGGTGTGACAGCGGCAGGGGGTCGGTCAGGATCGCTGGAACCATGACCCCCGGCCAGAGCGTGACTCACTGCAACAACGAGGGGGGACCATGAGACTGCCGACCACCCGGCGCGGCAAACGGCGCCTGCTCTGGGCCGTGATGACCGCCTGTGTACTGGCCCTGCTGCCCGCCACCTGGGTGTACGCGACCACGGGCGACCGGCTGCGGACGGTGGCCGACGCCCCGAAGGCTCCGGTGGCGATGGTCTTCGGCGCCGGGCTGTGGCACGGCAAGCCCTCCCCCTATCTGGCCGACCGCCTGGACACCGCCGTCGATCTCTACCGCCAGGGCAAGGTCCGGGCGCTGCTGGTGACCGGCGACAACAGCCGGGAGTCCTATGACGAACCGGACGCCATGCACGACTACCTGGTGGCGCACGGCGTTCCGGACCGGCGCATCGTCCGGGACTACGCCGGCTTTGACACCTGGGACTCCTGCGCCCGCGCCGAGCGCGTTTTCGGGGTGCACCGCGCCCTCCTGGTCAGCCAGGACTTCCATATTCGCCGGGCGGTGGCCCTGTGCCGGGCGGCGGGCATCGACTCCTATGGCGTGGCCGCCGCCGTCCCGCACGATCTGACCTGGCTGTCGGGCGGCGTCCGGGAGGTGCCGGCCGCCGCCAAGGCGGCCTTCAACGCGGCCCTCCGGCCCGGCCCCACCTTCCTGGGCCCGCACGAGCCGGGCGTGGAACAGGCCCTGGCCGACCGGTGAGGGGGCGTCAGCGCTTGGGGTCGCGGTTGTTGATGGCGTCCAGATAGAGCCTGAAGATCTCGTCGTCGTTGACCGGGCTGTAGGAGACATCGGCCGACTTGTCCCCGTCCGGGCCGCCGCCGTTGAGCCCGCCGAGCACACCCACCAGGTCGCCGGTCCTGGTCTTCTCGTTGAAGTGGACCAGCCAGGGGCTGCCGGAGGTGCCGGAGAAGAAGCCGTCGCAGCGCATCTTCAGCTGGTTGTAGTCCTCGAGCCGGCTGGTCATGGCGGTGCAGCGGATGGCCTCGTCGGCCGGGTCCTCATCCGCGCTGGGGTAGCCGATGACGGTGACCCGGTTGACGAAGCCGGGGGTGCGGATGAGCCGGTTGGCGCCGGTCACCTGCTCGATCTGCCGTCCCTTGGCATCGGGCTTGACGGTGGCGAAGGCGAAGTCCAGGTCCGACCCCTTGCCGGTGTCGGTGCGCCGCGGGTCGGTGAAGGTGCGGGTCAGCGGCCACACTCCATAGGGCTGCTGGTCGGCGCCCTGCTGGTAGCCGGGGACGAAGGCGGCGTCGTCGCCTATCGAGCAGTGCCCGGCCGTGACGATCAGGTTGCCCTTGGGGCTGTGCACCACGCTGGCGGTGCAGTGGTGGCTCTTCATGTCGTCGCCGGTGTAGAAGATCACGCCCACCGGGGGGACGCCCCCGAAGTGCCGGGCGCTGCCGGTGATCCGCTGGGCCTCGCTCTTCGCGTCCGCGTCGTCGTCCTGGGACTCCGCGGTCCGGGTGGGGCCCCAGAAGCGCTGCGCCTGTGCGCTGGACCAGCTGCGGTCCTTGTGGTGCCCGCCGGCCCCCCGGGGAACGACCGCGGCGAGGCCCACCACATACAGCCCCGCGAGCACGGCCCGGGCCCACCGGGCCCGGCTCCACCGGGAGAAACGCACAGGCACCCCCACCACGTTCAGGAAGGTCGTCGACAGGCTAACCGCATCATCCGGGACCGGGACCACTCCGGAGTGTTCTCCGTACAGTCCGACGACGGACGCCTTGGCGTATGACCAGCGTACGAATGCTCAACAAACCCTCGCCGAATTTGGCATCCGGCGTGGCGTGAGGGTGCCCGGACCACGGTCCGCCCGCCCGGACGATTCCGCGAATGCCGAGGTTAACCGGGTTGTGAGCTCCTGTGCACCCCTGTGCCGGACCCGGGCCGGACGCCGTGCCGGACGCCGTCCGTCAGCCGCCCCACTGGTCATAGGCCAGCTTGCAGACCAGGCAGACGACGACCACCACCAGCACCCCGCGGACAAAGCCCGTACCGCGCTTGAGCGCCATCCGCGCCCCGGTCGCCCCGCCCGCCAGATTGAACACCGCCATGGGGAGGGCGACCTGCCACAGCACGGTGCCCTGCACGGTGAAGGTCACCAGGGCCCCCACATTGGTGCAGGTGTTGACGATCTTCGAGGTGCCGGAGGCCGACACCAGGTCCATGCGCAGGATCCCGGCCAGCGCCAGCACCAGGAAGGTGCCGGTGCCGGGCCCGATGAGGCCGTCGTAGAAGCCGATGCCCAGGCCGGCGACCCCGATCGCGGCCAGCACCCGCCGCCGGGAGGGCGGCAGCGCCGGAACGGTGGTGGCGGCGCCGAAGGACGGCCGGAACAGGACAAAGGCCAGCACCGCCAGCAGCACGGCCATGATCAGCGGACGGAGCACCGAGCTGTCGATGCCGGCCGCGAACAGCGCCCCGCCCAGCGAACCGGCCATCGCCGCCAGGCCGATGCGCACCGCGGTGCGCAGGTCCAGCGCGGCCCGGCGGGTGTAGGCGACGGCCGCCGCACTGGTGCCACAGATGGCCACCGCCTTATTGGTGCCCAGCACATAGGCGGGCGCCACCTGTGGCAGGGCGACCAGCAGGGCCGGGAGTTGCAGCAGCCCACCGCCTCCCACCACGGCATCGATCCACCCGGCCGCCGCGGCGGCGACACAGAGCACCAGCAGAGTTGTCAGGGATATGTCGTGTGTCACCGGGCGATCGTACGGACCCGGCGGCAGGTAACAGCCGTACCGCTGTTCTTCGCCGTTCCCCGCTATTCCCCCTCTTGGTTCCCTGGATTGCCGTCCCAGTGCCAGGAGTTGAGCCGCTCCCGGCCCGGCAGCTCCACCCGCCCGGTGCACCACAGCAGCGCCGGCCAGGGCTCGGCCTCCGGCGGCGCGTCCGGGAACAGCCGGGCCAGTGCCCGCTCGCACAGCCCGGCGGGCGGAGTGAACTCCACCCCCAGCCCGGCGGCTATGTCGTACCCGTGCACCAGGGTCTCCACCACACCCATGGCCCCGAAACCTTCCGGATCCGCCACCCCGGAAGGGTGGTAGGCCCTGACCTCCGCCGGCGCCGTCCGCACCATGGCCGCCAGCAGCGCTCCCCCGGCCTCCACCGCCTGCAGCAGCCCGGCGGGGCCCGCCTCCCGGTCCGCGAAGACCGCGTTGCGCGGACCGCCCGGCCGCCTGCCCAGCCAGAGGAAGGGGACATACCGGTCCAATGGCGGCTTGCGCGGCCCCAGTTGGGCGGCATAGCCGAACAGGTCGTCGGCCAGGTGCTCGGCGGTCTCCCAGCAGTCCCAGTCCAGCCCGGCAGCGGGCCTGCCCCACCGCTCCTCGGAGACCCCGCTCAGCGCGTCCACCACCAGATGCACCGCCGTCCGCACGTCCTCGGCGGTCACCGATCCGGCCGGCGTTTGTGAATTCGACATGGCGGGACGGTATCAACGACCACTGGCAACGCGGTGAGTTGAGGCCCGGGCACGACCGGTTACCGGAATGCGTCCTTCCGTAGGGCTGCGCGTCTCTCCCGTGCGTCACCTACGCTGAAGGCATCACCGAAGGCATCACCGGCTGCCCACGCGTGAAGCGTGCGGCGATCGCTAAGGAGCACGGCGAAGTGAACGGCTGGACTGCGCACGACATCCCCGACCAGAGCGGCCGCACCGCCGTGGTGACCGGCGCCAACAGCGGCATCGGCTATGTCACCGCCCGCGAGCTGGCCCGGCGGGGCGCCCGGGTGGTACTGGCCTGCCGGGACGAGACCCGCGGCCGGGCCGCCGAGGAGCTGCTGCGCACTCAGGTTCCGGGCGCCGAGGTGGAGTTGGCCCGGCTGGACCTGGCCGACCTGTCCTCGGTGCGCACCTTCGCCACGGAGCTCAAGGCCGACCGGATCGACCTGCTGGTCAACAACGCGGGCGTGATGGCGCTGCCTCAGCTGCGCACCGTGGACGGCTTCGAGATGCAGCTCGGCACCAACCACCTGGGGCACTTCGCGCTCACCGGGCTGCTGATGCCCCGGATCCGGGAGGCGGGGGACGGGGCGCGGGTGATCAGTGTTTCCAGCGGGCTGCACTACCTGGGCACGGTCGACCCGCGCGACCTCAATATGGAGCACCGCTACCGGCGTTGGATCGCCTACGGCCGCTCCAAGAGCGCCAATCTGCTGTTCATCCATGAGCTGGCGCGCCGGCTGGCGGCGGACGGTTCGCCGGTGGTGGCCGCCGCCGCGCACCCCGGCTACGCGGCGACCAATCTGCAGACCGCCGGCGCGCGCATGGAGGAACGGCCGGTGGCGGAGCGCCTCGCCGAGCTGGCCAACCGTCTGGTCGCCCAGAGCGCCGAGGACGGCGCGCTGCCCACCCTGTACGCCGCCACCGCGCCGGACGTCCGCCAGGACGATTTCTTCGGCCCCCGGGTGCAGCTTTGGCGCGGTGCGCCTCAGCGCTCGGTACGGGCCGCGTGGACCCGGGATGACCGGGCGAGTGCGGGGTTGTGGCGGGTGTCGGAGCGGCTGACCGGGGTCACCTACGCCTGGCCTCCTCGGGTCTGACCGTCTGCCCCGCCTCGCCCCTGATGGGGCGCCCCCTGGCGGGGCGCCCTTACTCCAGCCCCGATACCTCGAAGATCCGCCGGGCCCCGTCCACGTCGATGCGTTCGGCCAGGGCGGTCAGTACGCCGGCTCCCTCGTGCAGGGAACCCTGCTCGCGGGAGCGTCGTGCGCCGGTCTCCAGCCGGTGCCAGAGCAGCGGGTTGGCACAGAGCACCTCGGGGTCCACCTCGATCCGGACGCCGGCCGCGTCCCGTAACACCAGTCGCGCGGACACCCCGTCCAGCCGGCGCAGCCGGGTGAGCCGGTCGGTGCGTACCCTGCGTTCCCGCAGCAGTCCGCGTACCGCCAGCCAGTCCTCGCCCGCGCTCACCCGGGCCGGGCGCAGCACCAGCAGCAGGGTGCCGCCGAGCACCAGCCAGCAGCAGCCCCGGGGCCAGTCCAGGGTGGAGCGGGCGGCGTCCGCGCCCAGCAGCACTCCGGTGAGGCCCAGCCCGAAGCACCAGGCGGATCTGGCCTCCCGCCGCCACCCCCGGTCCCAGGCGACCGTGCGGGCACCGGGCGGCGGATGCGCCCTGGCTCTCCGGCCATGTGCCGCCGCACGCCCGCGCGCCCTTGCGCGGACCCGTACCGCCAGTCCTCGCCGTCCGGTGGGCCGTCCCATGGTGGTGACGGTAGAACCGGTACTTCCCGATCCCGTGGCACATTGACGCCACACTGACGCAAAGTCAGTGAAATATGTCGCGCTCCTGATGTCCGGGCACCCCACCGCGCCCCCACAGAACCGATCAGGCGTCAAGAACGCGCGAAGATACGGCGAATTCCCGCCAAGAGAGCGCCAACACCGGGCACTGACCGGTCAGCGCGGACGCAGTCTGGCCCTCCCACGTCACGGAGGTACGACAAGAGATGTCCATGCTGGCCAATACGGACGACCGGACCGGCGGGCACGCCGAGGAACCGCCGGATACCGGGGCCGCGGAGACCGCCGCCGAGGACCGGCACCGGCTCACGGCCACCCAGGGGCTGGCCGCCCTGTCCCTGGACGCCATGGCCTCGGTCGCCTATGGACCCGAGTCGATCGTGCTGGTGCTGGCCGCGGCCGGTGCGCACGGCCTGGGCTTCACCCTGCCGGTGACGCTGGCCATCGCCGCCCTGCTGGCCGTGCTGACCGCCTCCTACCGGCAGGTCATCGCCGCCTTCCCGGACGGCGGCGGGTCCTATGCGGTCGCCAAACGGCATCTGGGGCGGCGCACCAGCCTGGTCACCGCGGCCTCGCTGATCCTGGACTATGTACTGAATGTGGCGGTCTCGGTCACCGCCGGGGTGGCGGCCCTGACCTCCGCCTTCCCCTCGCTCTACCCGCAGCGGGTGTGGCTCTGCCTGGCCGTGCTCGTCCTGGTCACGGGCGTCAATCTGCGCGGCATCGTCGAGTCGGCGAAGGCGCTCATCGTGCCCACCGTCGTCTTCATCGGCTCGATCTTCGCCCTGATCGTGGTGGGCCTCTTCCGTGACGGGCCGGTGAGCACCGCGGCCGCCCATGGACACGCCTCGGTGGTGGCGAGCAACGCCACTTCCGTCGGTGCGCTGTTGCTGCTGAAGGCGTTCGCCTCCGGCTGCTCCGCGCTGACCGGTGTCGAGGCGGTGGCCAACGCCGTCCCCTCCTTCCGCGCCCCGCGCGCCAGGCGTGCCCAGCACACCGAGGTCGCCCTCGGCGCGTTGCTCGGCCTCATGCTGATCGGCCTCTCCGTCCTCATCGGCCGCTTCCACCTCCAGCCGGTGGACGGGGTCACCGTCCTCGCCCAGCTCGCCGACGCCTCGCTCGGCCACAACTGGGCGTTCTATGTCGTCCAGTTCGCGACCATGATCCTGCTGGCGCTCGCCGCCAACACCTCCTTCGGCGGTCTGCCCGTCCTGATGAGCCTGCTCGCGCGCGACAACTATCTGCCGCATGTCTTCGCGCTCAAGGCCGACCGCCAGGTCCACCGCCATGGCGTCCTGGCGCTCGCCCTGGTCTCCGCGGTGCTGCTCGTCTACTCCGGCGGTGATGTCAACACCCTGGTGCCGCTGTTCTCCATCGGCGTCTTCGTGGGCTTCACCGTCTGCCAGGTGGGCATGGTGCGCCACTGGCGGCAGGAACGTTCGGCCGGATGGCGGGGCAAGACGCTGCTCAACGGCTTCGGCGCGGTGCTCACCGGCGTGGCGGCGGTGGTCGTCACGGCGACCAAGTTCAGCGAGGGCGCCTGGCTGATCGTGCTGGCTCTCCCGGTGCTGGTGGCCGCCTTCGAGATCGTCCACCGGGCGTACACCCGGATCGGCGAGCATCTGGAGCTGGGCCGGGTCCCCGAGACCCCGCGCCGCTGCCACTCGGTGGTCGTCGTCCCCGTCTCCACCCTCTCCCGGCTGACCAGCAAGGCGCTGACCGCGGCGGTCTCCCTCGGTGACGAGGTGGTCGCGGTGACCGTGACCCCCTCGGACGGCGAGGGCCGGCGGCAGGCCGAATCGCTGCGCCGCGACTGGGAGTTGTGGAACCCGGGCGTGGACCTGGTGGAACTCCCCTCCCCCACCCGGGCGTTGGGCCGCCCCATCGTCGACTATGTCCGCGACCTGTCCGACCGGCACCCGGACAACCGGGTCACCGTGCTGATACCGGAGGTCGAACCCGCCCACTTCTGGCAGCGCCTGCTGCAGAACCAGCGCGGCGCGGTGATGGCACACGCGGTGCGCCGGGACACCGACGCGGTGATCTGCCGGCTGCGGTTCCGGCTGGGGGCGCGGGCGGTCTGAGGCGGGCCGCCCGGCGTGGCGGCCACCTCACTGTCGGAGCCCGGCGCCTATGGCACCCTCTCCCTGGCAAAAGCAGTGGCCAAAGGGCCACAGACGGGGGGACCCAATGAACGACAGCACCCGCATAGCCCTGGCCCTGGCCATCGTGGCCCTGATCATCCGCCGCCAGCTGCGCACCCGGCCGGTCCGGGAGACCGCCTCCCTGATCGGGCTGGGTGTCCTGGCCGTACTCGGGGCCTTCGCCGTCGCCTTCGGCGTCATGTCGGTGACCAAGTACCACCCGGTGCCGGCCACCGCCTGGCTGCTGATCACCCTCAGCCTGGCCATCGGCATCGCCTTCGGCCTCGCCCGCGCCCGGACCGTCCGCGTCTGGCGGGACACCGCCACCGGCACGGTGCTGCGCAAGGGCTCGGCCTGGACGGTGGGCCTGTGGCTGGTCTCGCTGGCCGTCCACTTCGGGATGGACGCCTGGATCGACCAGGTGACCAAGGCCGGTTTCCTGGGCGTCTCCACGATCTACGCCTATGTGGCGGTGACCCTGGGCGCCCAGTTCTGGTCGGTCCGCCGCCGGGCGGCGGCGCCGGCGGGCTGACGAGGTCAGGGGTGCGCCACTCGAAGGTGGACTCCCATGGCCTCGGTCATCTCAACGGCTACGCGCCGGTCGCCCGCGTCCAGCGCATCGGCCCTCCTGCGCTTGATGGCTTGACACTCCTGACAGCGGGGGCGCGGGGCCCGCGGCTCGTCACTGGTCACAGGAGTCGTCAACGTCCACGCCCCCGCATGCTCATGCCGTTGGCGTCGGCTACTCGAGCGCGCAATGTCTCGTGGGCGGTGGCCGGACGGACATCACATGGATATGCCTCCCAAGCGTCCCCACCCCGAGGAGGCCGCAGCCGCAGCCGCCCGTCCGTGGCCTCGACGACCCGACCAATGCGGTCCAGCCTGGCGTCCACCACCAACTCGCCTTGCTCAAGGCCTGGCTGGCACCCCATCCGCTCTCCCATGTCCATCCGCTCCTCCCGAAAGCTGGGTTCGCCGCCCCACGGTGACCGGGCGGCCTGCCCCAGAGCATGGCGGCCCATCAAGGACATGGCAGGCCCTGTTGAACGGACAGCGGGGCCGTTCGGACGCTACCGTTGAAGAACGCCCAAACGTCCGCTGGGGGGACCCTTGAACTCGGCTCTACGATCGGCTATGGCCTCCGCTGGCCTGTCGCCCAGACAGCTCGCTCTCCGCGTGGGGGTTTCCGGCAAGACCGTAGAACGGTGGGTTGCGGATGAAGAGTTGATCCCGCATGCCAGAAACCGAGAAGACACCTCCACGGCGTTGGGAGTGGAAGCCGAGATGCTGTGGCCGAAAGCGGTCAAGGGCCGACTGAAGACCGGTACCGATCAGGAGATCGTCCAGAGCTACCCCTACCGCTCGGCGTGCCCGTCCACGCTATGGGGCGAACTGATCGCCGAGTCCGCCGAAGAGCTGTTCTTCGGCGGCTACACCTCGTACTTCCTATGGACTCAGGTGCCCGCGATGTCCGAAACGCTCCGGCGAAAGGCCATGCGGGGATGCCGTGTTCGCTTCTTGCTGGGTGATCCCCGGGGGGCGGCCACCCGTCAGCGGGAAGAGATCGAGGACGTGGCCCTGACGGTGTCCACCCGCATCAGGACGACCCTGCAACAACTCGACAAGCTGGGCGAAGTCGAGGGGCTCGAAGCACGGTTCTCCTCGGTCTCCGATGCCGCCAACCACATTTCGTTGTCCGTCTTCCGTTTCGACGACGAGGCGCTGGTCACCCCGCACCTGGCCAGGCAGGCCGGCCATGACTCGCCACTGCTCCACCTCCGCAGGCGCAGCGAGGGAGGCATGTTCGCCCGCTTCGCCGAGCATGCCGAGGAGCTCTGGTCGCGAGGCGTTCCCCTCACCTCCGCCTAGCACCCCCACCGCACCGGCAAGTGCTTGACCCCGTTCTGGAAGTTCGACCTCAACCTGTCCGGCTCCCCTGCGAGTTCAAGCTCACCCAGCCCCTCCAGCACCGCCGCGAACAGCTCCCGCATCTGCACCCGCGCCAGCTGGGCGCCCAGGCAGAAGTGCGGACCATGGCCAAAGGAGAGGTGAGGGCCGGCGGGGCGGGTGATGTCAAAGGTGTCGGGATCACGGAAGACGCGCTCATCGCGGTTGGCCGAGGCGAAGAAGACCACCACCTTCTCGCCGGGCGCGATCCGGACGCCGCCCAGTTCGGTGGCGGCCATGGCGGTGCGCCGGAAATGTGTCACCGGGGTCCACCAGCGGAGCATCTCCTCCACCGCACCCGGCAACAGGGAAGGGTCCGCGCGCAGGGCACGGTACTGGGCGGGGTGGGTGAGCAGGGCAAGCATGCCGCCGGGAATCCCATTACGCAACGTCTCATTCCCGGCCACCGCCAGCAACCAGAAAAGCTGCCCGAACTCTTCGTCACTTACCCGCCCTTCGGGCTGGTGCAGCAGCGGGAAAACGACGTCCGCCTCGTCCCCGGCCGGCTGGGCCCTTTTGGCGGCGGCCAGTTCGCGGGCGTAGGCGAAGAGGTCCGGCATGCCGTTGCGGGAGCGGGGGTTTGGCATCCGGCCCGCCGCGTCGGGGCGCGGGCGCAGCGCCAGCGCACGCCGGGCGGGCCCGCTCACCTTGGCCGGGTCGACGGTGTCGCAGGCGGCGTACTCCGGGTCCTGGTGGCCGATGACGCGGTTGGACCAGTCGAACAGCAGGCCCCGGTCGCGGGCGGGCACCCCCAGCAGTTCGGCCAGGGTGGCCACCGGCAGGTCGGCGGCGAGGCCGGTGACAAAGTCGCAGCCGCCGCGCCCGGCGACATCGGCGACCAGGGCCCGGGCGCGGGCCCGGATGCGTTCGGTGAGGGCGGCCACCGCGCGTGGGGTGAAGCCGGCCGTCAGCAGGGACCGCAGCCGGGTGTGGTCCGGCGGGTCCATATTGAGCATCATGCGCCGCACCGCGGCCAAGTCGGCCGGTGTGGCAGGGTCGTTGATCTGGGTGCCGCCCAAGTGGGAGGAGAACATCCCCGGCGCGCGCAGCACCTGCCGCGCCTCCGCATGGCGCAGCACGGCCGTCACTCCGCCGGGCAGCCGGACCACGGCGCCCCGTGCCCGCAGGCGGGCGAATGCCTGGTGGGGCACGCCCCGTACATAGGTGTCGGGGTCCAGGACCAGGGCCCCGTCCGCCGCCGGACCCGCCGGGCCGGTCATCGGCGCAGGAATGCCTCTACCGCGGTGAGCAGCACAACGGGTGCCTCTTCCATGGGGTAGTGGCCGCAGTTGGGGATGGTCTCCAGCTCGGCGTTGGGGTAACTGGCCAGCCAGGTGGAGCGCATCAGCTCGGCGGAGATGGCCGGATCGTGCTCGCCGATCAGCACCTTCGCCGGTACCGGGTTGTCCTTGACCAGGCTCGCCAGGTCGGCGCCGGCCCACTGCGGGAGATAGGCGGCGAAGGCGGAGCGCCGGGAGCGTTCCAGGGAACGGGCGGTCATCGCGCTCAGCCAGGCGGCGGAGAGCCGGGAGCCGGTGGTGATGTCGATGATCGCCCGGCGGTTGGCCGCCTTGTCGGCCGCGCCGGAGAACAGCGCCCACCCCTCCTCGTCGAAGGGCACTCCGGAGGCCGGGACCGGGTTCAGTCCCACCAGCTTCCGTACCCGTTGCGGCGCTTGCACCAGCACCTGCTGGATGGCCGCCCCGCCCATGGAGTGCCCCACCAGGCTGAATTCCGGCCAGTCCAGCTGATCGGCGAGGGCAAGCACATCCATGGCGATCTCGGCGAGGGTGAACTCGCCCGGCACCTCCATGGCTTCGCCATAGCCACGGCAGTCCATAAAGGCGTAGCTGAACGTCTTCCCGTCCAGGTACGGCCAGAGCGGCTGGTAGCCGGTGCGGTCGGAGAGCCAGCCGTGCAGGGCCACGACCTTGTGCTCGCCTTCGCCGAGGAGCGTGTGCGCGATCGCCATGGCGGTTGACGGTAGTGGGGGCCGGGCCTTGGGCGCCAGAGGGCGGACGGGCTCCCCTGGCCCGTCAGCCCCGCCCCGTCAGCCCCGTCTCATCAGCCCCGCCCCGTCAGCCTCCCCCGCACCGCCTTCAGCAGCTCGACCCGTCCCACCCGCAGGGTCAGCGCGTCCCGTCCGGTGACCGGCTTGGCGTACCAGGGCATGCCCAGGCGCTGCCAGCGGGTGACGGGGAGGGCGGGCTGCGGCGGGACCGGGATGGTCCACTTCCCGTTTCCGGCGGCCAGGCGCAGCGAGAGCTGCCATTCGCCGGCCGTGGTGCAGGGCAGCAGGGCGGTGAAGGTGCCGTCCTTGGCGTCGGGCCGCACGGGGGTGGTGGTTTCCGTGCCGTCGGGGGCGGTGGCGTGGACGGAGAGCGAGCCGGTCGGCCAATCGGCCAGGGTGCAGCGGCCGTTGACGGCCAGGGTGGCGGGGGCGTCCGGGGACCAGCCGGCGCCGGTGACCTTCAGGTGCGGGAGCACCCGGTGCCGGGTCTCGCCCAGGTCGAGGGTGAGGTTGCCATAGGGCTTGGTGGTGTAGAGGGCGGCGGCGGTGCCGTCGCCGGTGACCAGGGTGGTGGTCCTGGTGCTCACGGACTCGGCGCGGCGGCTGCCCAGCCGGGCCTCCTTGGTGATGCCCTGGGCGCCCACGGCGAGGGTGAGGTCCCACAGGCCGGGCGAGAGCGGCGCCAGGTCGGCGGTGACCTCGAAGCCGGCCAGGGAGTAGTCGAACTGGCCGCCGTCCTCGTCGGCGCCCAGGCCGGGGGTGGGCAGGTGCCGTACCGGCAGCCGGTGTTCGTCCGCCGAGCCACGGCGGCGCAGGATCAGCTCGGTGGTGACCTCGCGGGTGGCTATTCGGTGGACATAGGCGTGGCCGGTGAGGCGGAGGCCGGCCGAGGTGAGTTCGGCGGACTCCACCAGGTGGCGGGCGCGCAGCTCGCCGGTGATGTCGTAGCAGTCGTCGGGGAGCTTGAGGGTGGAGTCCCGGAAGTAGGGGTACTCGGCGTAGGCCCGGCCGTTCTCGGCCAGGATCTCGGGGCCGGAGGCGCCGGAGGCGGCCAGGGTGGTGATGCCGTAGCTGGCGGCGCCCTGGTCCAGCTCCCAGCGGACCAGGGTGAGCAGTTCGTCCAGCAGTCCGCGCCGGATGAGCTCGCAGCGCAGCCGGACCACGGCGGGCAGCCTGGCCGCCAGGCCCGGGTGGTAGTGCGGTGCGATCAGGTCGCCCAGCTCGCTGAGGTACTTGTCCTGGACGTCACGGTGCGGCTCGCGGAACAACTGCAGCACGGCGTCGCGGAGTTCGACGGCGTAGTGCCGGTGCAGCAGGGTGTCGCGGTTCTCCCCCGGCGGCACCTGCGCGGCGACCAGCTCGGTCATCATCCGGAAGAGATCCATCCGCATCCGGGTGCCATGCGGCTGGGCGGTGATGTTGTTGCCGTCCTCGCGGGCCACCCAGTACAGGCAGTCATAGTCGGCGACCACCGAGATCGCCGCGGCCTCCAGATAGGCGGTGGCGGTGAAGGGCTGGTCCTCGCCGATGGACAGCCCGGTGTCGAAGCGCAGGCCCAGCCGGTCGATCAGCTCCCGCCGGAAGAGCTTCATGGGGTTGAGCGTCCAGTAGACGCGGGAGGCGAAGACATCGGTGGCCGGCTGGTTGCGGCCGAACATCGACTTGGGCGCCCGGCGCCCGCCCTCGCCGACGATCCGGCCCAGGACCACATCGGAGCCATTGTCGTCCGCGGCGGCGACCATACGGGCCAGCGCCTCGGGCCCCAGGTGATCATCGGCGTCCAGGAAGAAGACATGGCGGCCGGTGGCCAGGTCCAGGCCGCGGTTGCGCGGTCCGGCCGGCCCGCCGGAGTTCGGCTGGTGGATCACCCACATCAGCGGCGCCCCGGCCGCCAGGCGGTCCAGCTCCTCGGCCGTGCCGTCGGTGGAGCCGTCGTCCACCACGATCAGCTCGATCCGCTCCGCGCCCAGGGTCTGCTCCAGGACGGAGGTGACACTGCGGGTCACATACGGCATGGCGTTGTACGCGGCGATGATCACCGTGACATCCGGGCCGGGCATGGCGCACTCCGTTCCTGCGGTCCAGGGTGGGTCGGTGTGGTGTCCGGGAACCCGGCACAGTTCATTTCAGGATATACGAGCATCGCGCAGCGGACTCGAACCGATGTTCGCGAACAGGGGGTCCGCTGCCGGAATCCCCCTCCCCCGCTCCTGGTTGATCCGTACGATCACAGACGACCGGAAACCGCCAACCCAGGCAAGGGGGCAGCGACATGCCGATCAACCGCAGAGGACTCCTGAGGGCCGCGGGAGCAGCAGGAGCCACCGGGGCCAGTATGGCCGCACTGGCCGCATGCGGCTCCAACACCGGCCGGGCCGGGGGAAGTTCCTCCCGGACCGCACATCTCTCCCACTGGTATCACCAGTACGGCGAACCCGGCACCGAGAAGGCCGTACGCCGCTATGCCGAGGCCTACTCCAAGGCCGACGTCCGGGTGCAGTGGCGCCCGGGCAACTACGACCAGCAGACCGCCGCCGCGCTGCTCACCGACTCCGGACCGGATGTCTTCGAGGTCAACGGCCCCACCCTGGACCAGATCCGGGGCGGCCAGGTGCTCGACCTGACCGATCTGATCAAGGACGTCCAGGCGGACTTCAACCAGGCGGTACTGGCCCCCAAGATCTACCAGGGCCGGGTCTGGGGCATCCCCCAGACCATCGACACCCAGCTGCTCTACTACCGCAAGAGCCTGCTGGACGCGGCCGGCGTACGGCCGCCGCAGACCCTCGACGAACTGGTGGACGCGGCCCGCCGGCTCACCGGCAAGAAGATCAAGGGACTGTTCCTGGGCAATGACGGCGGGGCCGGGGTGCTGGGCGGGACGCCCCTGTACGCGGCCGGGCTGTCCCTGATCACCCCGGACGGCAAGGTGGGCTTCGACGACCCCACCGCCGCCCGCACCCTGGCCAAGGTGCGCCAGCTGTACGCGGACAAGTCACTGCTGCTGGGCGCCCCCAGCGACTGGGCCGACCCGGCCGCCTTCATCCAGGGCCTTACCGCCATGCAGTGGTCGGGGCTCTGGGCCCTGCCGCAGATCCACAAGGCCCTGGGCGAGGACTTCGGGGTGCTGCCCTTCCCGGCGGACGGGCCGGGCGGCAAGCCCGCCGTGCCGGTGGGCGCCTATGCGGCGGCGATCAGCTCCCGCAGCGGCAACAAGGCGGCCGCCCGGGACTATGTCCGCTGGCTGTGGGTCGAACGCACCGACTTCCAGCAGGACTTCGCGCTCTCCTACGGATTCCATATCCCGGCCCGCACCTCGCTGGCCGCCAAGGCCGACCGGCTCAAGGACGGGCCGGCGGCCGACGCGGTGCGCTTCGCCGGCCAACACGGCTATGCCCAGCCCCTGTTGTGGACCGACGCCGGCCGGGTCGCCTACCAGGACGCGCTCAGCCGGATCATCAAGGACGGCGCCAACCCGGAGAGCGAGCTCAAGGCGGCGGTGCGCAGGACGCGCGCCGAGCTGGACCGCGTACGGAAGAAGCCCTGAGTGCCCTCCGCCGCCGGCCGCCGGCAGCGTCACCGCACCTTCTGGTTCTGGGTGTTCACCGGGCCGTTCATGGCCGGGCTGATGCTGTTCACCTATGTCCCGCTGGGCTGGAGCGTCTTCCTCAGCTTCTATGACGCCCACAACACCGTCACCCCCAGCCACTTCACCGGACTGGTCAACTACCGCCAGGTACTGGGCGATCCGGCCTTCCGCTCCGCGCTGACCACCTTCGCGGTGTTCACCGCGTTTATCGTGCCCGCCACCTATGCGCTCTCCCTGGGCCTGGCCCTGGCCGTCAACCGGCTGCGCTTCGCCCGGGCCTTCTTCCGGTCCGTCTTCTTCCTGCCGACCGCCTGCTCCTATGTGGTCGCATCCCTGATCTGGAAGCTCTCCCTGTTCAACGGGGTGCGCTTCGGACTGGCCAACACCGTACTCGGCTGGTTCGGCGCCGAGCCGGTGGCCTGGCTGTCGACCACCCACCCACCCTGGTACTGGCTGGTCATCGTCACCGTACGGCTGTGGCTGCAGACCGGCTTCTATCTGATCCTCTTCCTGGCCGGACTTCAGCGCATCCCCGCCCGGCTCTATGAGGCCGCCGCCCTGGACGGCGCCCGGCCCGGCTGGCAGACCTTCCGCCACATCACCTTCCCCGCCCTGCGCGGCACCTCGGTGGCGGTGGTGCTGCTCCTGGTGATCAACGCCTTCCAGGCCTTCGACGAGTTCTTCAACCTGCTGTCGGACGCCCGGGGTTACCCGCCCTACGCCCGCCCGCCGCTGGTCTACCTCTACTACACGGCACTCGGCCAGGGGCAGGACCTGGGCCTGGGCAGCGCCGGGGCGGTGGTGCTGGCACTGGTCATCGCCGTGGTGACGGTGGTGCAGGGGCGCTGGTTCGGGCTCGGGCGCAAGGAGGAGTGAGCATATGCATGACGCGCTGGCCCGGCTGGGCCGGGCCCTGAGACTGGTGCTGCTGAGCGCCCTGGCCGTACTGTTCCTGGTCCCCTTCTATCTGCTGCTGCGCAACGGCCTGGCCGACGAGGCCGATATCACCGCGCCCGACTGGACCTTCTTCCCCCGCCGGCTGCACTGGTCCAACCTGCGGGAACTGTTCAGCGACCCCGAGGTGCCGATGGCGCACGCGCTGCTGAACTCGGCGCTGATCGCGGTGCTCACCACGGCCGGCACCCTGCTGCTGGCCTCGCTGGCCGGCTATGGCCTGGCCCGGATCCCCTACCGGCACGCCAATGCCGTCTTCTACGCCATCCTGGGCACCCTGATGGTCCCGGCCGCGGTCACCTTCGTCCCCTCCTTTGTCCTGGTCTCCTCCCTGGGCTGGGTCTCCAGCCTGCGCGGCCTGATCGTGCCCACCCTGTTCAGCGCCTTCGCCTGCTTTGTCTTCCGGCAGTACTTCCTGGGCTTTCCACAGGAGTTGGAGGACGCGGCCCAGGTGGACGGGCTGGGCTACTGGCGCACCTACTGGCGGGTGGTGGTGCCCAACTCCCGGCCGGTGTTCGCGGCGGTGGCCACCATCGTCTTCATCGGCGCCTGGAACGCCTTCCTCTGGCCGCTGGTCATCGGGCAGGACCAGAGCGCCTGGACGGTCCAGGTGGCGCTGTCGGCGTTCAACACGGCGCAGAAGGTCAATCTGCATGAGCTGTTCATCGCGGCGGCCGTCTCGGTCCTTCCGCTGCTGCTGGTGTTCCTGCTGCTCCAGCGGTACATCGTGGCGGGGGTGGAGCGTTCGGGCATCGACGACTGAGTTCTGGCCGGGTCCCGGCGCTACCGGGACGCCGAGGCGGAGTGCCCGGGCAGCGATGACGGGGCACGGCGGGACTGCGGACCCCGGTGGCCGCCGCGCAGCAAGGCGGCGCCCAGCGGGGTCAGGGTGTGCATCACCGCGCTGCCATGGCGCAGGGTGAGCACCAGCCCCGCCTCGCGCAGCACCCCCGCGTGCTGGCTGGCCGAGGCCGCCGACACCCCTACCCGGCGGGCGAGTTCACTGGTGGTGCAGCCGCCGCCGATGGAGCCCAGCACCGCCGAGCGGGTCTGGCCCACCAGCCTGCCCAGCGAGCGCGGCGCCTCCTGCACCGGCGGCGCCGACTCCGAGGTGTGCCGGGCCGGGTAGACCAGCACCGGGGTGAGTTCGGGGTTCTGCAGGGCCACCGGGTTGCCACGGCAGAAGAACGACGGGACCAGCAGCAGGCCGCGGCCGTTGAGATACAGATCGCGGTCCACCGGGTAGTCGGCCTCCAGCACCGGTGCGTTCCAGCGCATGGTGGGCGGCAGCGAGGACAGCAGCGCGTCCGCGCCGCCGTCCAGTAACGCCCGTCCCCGCACCGCGCGGTCCGCCTCGATCTGGGCCTGGATATGCGCCCAGTACGGCGCTATGGCCGCCTCGTGGTACGCGTGCAGCGCGCCGATCAGCTTGCCGAAGGCCCGGGCGTCCCCCTCGGCCAGCGATCGTATCCAAGCCGGGAGCGTACGCACCGTGGACAGCCGGCCCAGCTCCTGGTGCACCCGGGCGGGCGGGGTGGCCCGCAGCGCCTGCACCCCGGACTCGAGTCCGAGTACGCCTTCGGGCGGAGTCAGGAAGTCCGGGAAATAGCCCCGGGGCGGAACCAGCGGCGCCAGCAGCCGAGTTTCACTATTCAACCGAGTACGGGTTTCCGAGCGCCAATCACCGAAGATCGACTCCCCTTGTTTGTCCCGCAGTCGATGCAGACTCAATACGGTTTCCCAGAGCACGTCCGGGTCTCCGGCCAGGCGCAACCGGGCCAGATCGAGTCCAGTGAAATGGACACGCAGCACCAAACCCCCACATGAGACATCCGCCGTACCCCCCGCCCACTGAGTATGCACACCGATACGTGCTGTTACCACGCCCTTTTGGCCACAGTTGAAAGGACTCGCGACGAACACCCCCGAAGCGAAATCCTATTCAGGCACTCAGGGCCGCCCGGGCTCGTTCCCGTGGGGGGTGGCGAGCGGAAAAGCGGCCGCTGAGTATGCGAGTTGCCGCCCGAGCCGATGCGGGCGGCAACAACTCCCGGTGGGGGAGTAAAGAGGGGCGGCGCTCCCGCACGGGCGCCGCCCCTTCGCCGGTTTCCCGGTGCCGGAGCCGCCCCGCGGGCTGAGGGCTGAGGTCCCGCGAGGACCGCTCCGGTGACTGCTGGATGGACCTTGTGTTACGTCCGGGTTACCGGCCGGGCCTCAGCGGCTGTCGCTTCCGGTGGCCAGCGCGGCCGCCCGGCCCGCCTCCAGCCGCGCCACCGGGACGCGGAACGGGGAGCAGGAGACGTAGTCCAGACCCACCTCATGGAAGAAGTGCACCGACTCCGGGTCACCGCCGTGCTCACCGCAGACGCCCAGCTTGAGGTCGGGCCGGGTGGCCCGGCCGGCCTCGGCGGCCGCCCGCACCAGCGAGCCCACGCCGTCCCGGTCGATGGTCTCGAAGGGGCTGACGCCGAAGATGCCCTTCTCCAGGTACGCGGTGAAGAAGCTGGCCTCCACATCGTCCCGGGAGAAGCCCCAGACGGTCTGGGTGAGGTCATTGGTGCCGAAGGAGAAGAACTCGGCGGCCTCCGCGATCTGACCTGCCGTCAGTGCGGCCCGGGGCAGCTCGATCATGGTGCCCAGGGTCAGTCCCAGCCGGACGCCATGGGCCTGCTCCACCTCGGCGATGACCCGCTCCGCCTCCTCGCGGACGATCTCCAGCTCCTGGACCGTGCCCACCAGCGGGATCATGATCTCGGCGCGGGGGTCGCCCTTGGCGTTGCGGCGCTCGGCCGCGGCCTCGGCGATGGCCCGTACCTGCATGGCGAACAGGCCGGGGATCACCAGGCCGAGACGCACCCCGCGCAGACCCAGCATCGGGTTCTGCTCATGCAGCTTGTGCACCGCCTGCAGCAGCCGGAGGTCGTTCTCATGCGGCTCCTGACGGGACTCGGCGAGCGCCACCCGCACCGACAACTCGGTGATGTCCGGCAGGAACTCATGCAGCGGCGGGTCCAACAGGCGGACGGTGACCGGCAGTCCGTCCATCGCCTCGAAGAGCTCCACGAAGTCGGTCTTCTGCAGCGGCATCAGGGCGCCCAGCGCCTGGTCCCGCTCGCTCGCGGTGTCGGCCAGGATCAGCCGCTCCACCAACTCCCGCCGCTCGCCCAGGAACATGTGCTCGGTGCGGCACAGCCCGATGCCCTGGGCGCCGAACCGGCGGGCGCGGGAGGCGTCCTCGGCGTTGTCGGCGTTGGCCCGCACCCGGAGCCGGCGCATCCGGTCGGCGAAGGCCATCATCCGGTGCACCGCCTGCACCAGGCCGTCGGCGTCATCGGCGCCGGCGTGCATCCGGCCCTCGAAGTACTCCACCACCGGGGACGGGACGACCGGGACCTCGCCCAGGTAGACCTTGCCGGAGGAGCCGTCGATGGAGATGACGTCACCCTCCTCGATCACCGTGCCGTCCGGGGCCACCATCCGCCGCCGCTTGGTGTCCACGTCCAGTTCCTCGGCGCCGCAGACACAGGTCTTGCCCATGCCGCGCGCCACCACGGCGGCGTGCGAGGTCTTGCCGCCACGGGAGGTGAGGATGCCCTCGGCGGCGATCATGCCATTGAGGTCGTCGGGGTTGGTCTCCCGGCGGACCAGGATGACCTTCTCCCCGGAGCGCGACCACTTGACGGCGGTGTAGGAGTCGAAGACCGCCTTGCCCACCGCGGCGCCCGGCGAGGCGGCGATGCCCCGGCCCAGCATCTCCGCCTTGGCCTTCTCGTCGAAGCGCGGGAACATCAGCTGGGCCAGCTGCGCACCGGTCACCCGCTGCAGCGCCTCGGCCTCGCTGATCAGGCCCTGGTCCACCAGCTGGGTGGCGATACGGAAGGCGGCACCGGCGGTGCGCTTGCCCACCCGGGTCTGCAGCATCCACAACTTGCCGCGCTCAATGGTGAATTCGATGTCGCACAGATCGCGGTAGTGCGTCTCCAGCGTCTCCATGATCTGCATCAGCTGGTCGTAGGACGCCTTGTCCAGCTCCTCCAGCTCGGCCAGCGGAACGGTGTTGCGGATGCCCGCCACCACGTCCTCGCCCTGGGCATTCTGCAGGTAGTCGCCGTAGACGCCCTGGTGGCCGCTGGCCGGGTCACGGGTGAAGGCGACACCGGTGCCGGAGTCCGGGCCCAGGTTGCCAAAGACCATCGAGCAGATGTTGACCGCGGTGCCCAGGTCGCCGGGGATGCGCTCCTGGCGGCGGTAGAGCTTGGCGCGCTCGCCGTTCCAGGAGTCGAAGACCGCCCTTATCGCCAGGTCCATCTGCTCACGGGGGTCCTGCGGGAAGTCCCGGCCGGTCTCCCGGGCCACGATGGACTTGAACTCCTCGACCAGACCGCGCAGATCGGCGGCGTCCAGCTCCACATCGGTGATGACGCCCTTGGCGTGCTTGGTCTCCTCCAGCGCCTCCTCGAAGAGCTCGCCGTCCACGCCCAGCACGGTCTTGCCGAACATCTGGATGAGCCGGCGGTAGGAGTCCCAGGCGAACCGCTCGTCACCGGCCTGGGCGGCCAGCCCGGTCACCGAGTCATCGGAGAGGCCGATGTTGAGGACGGTGTCCATCATCCCGGGCATGGAGAACTTGGCACCCGAACGGACCGACACCAGCAGCGGGTCGTCGGTCTGGCCGAGCTTCTTGCCCATCCGCCGCTCCAGCGCGTCAAGGTGCCCCGACACCTCGTCGCGCAGGGCCGGGGGCTCCTGCCCCTCGGCGAGGTAGACCTTGCACGCCTCGGTGGTGATGGTGAAGCCCGGAGGGACGGGCAGACCGAGGTTGGTCATCTCGGCGAGGTTCGCACCCTTTCCACCGAGAAGGTCCTTGAGGTCCTTATTGCCCTCGGTGAAGTCGTAGACGAACTTCTGGCGATCTTCGTTTACCGGCACGGGACTCGACTCCTCACTGGGGCCTCCCGGACGCAGGTGGGGAGGGCTGCCCTGACGGCGGGGAGCGTACCCAGATCGAAGGCTTCTGAGGAGGTCCACTCCATCGTCATAGGGCCTTAACCGCCTGTCTGCCAACAGATCGAAAGTCATCGGCAGAACAGGGCCCTGGACAGGGGTCGTTCACTTCTTGAACGCGACCGCACGGAGCCCATCCGGACCGTTACGGACCGTCGAGAAAATGGCACCCCTGTCGTCACCTTTTGAACCCACAAAGAGTGGCACCCAGTGCCACCCTTTGAAAGGTGCACCCCTCTGGAGATCGCTCATCTGAGCAGACCCCTTATCAGAGGTGGCGAGAATCACGCCGCCGGGAGTCCCCCGAACGGCCCAATGAAGGCGCCGCTCAGCCCCCGGAGGTGTCCAGCTCCGCATCGGCGCTCACCGCCGCACAGTCGTAGGGATCGTCCAGCCAACCGTCCGGCAGCACCACCCGGTTGCGGCCGGAGGTACGGCCGCGCGGGCCGTCGGCACCCACCGGCCAGGGCTGGTCCAGGTCGAGCTCGCTCAGAAGAGCGTCCAACTCGGCCAGCGTGGAGGCCACGGCCAGCTTCTTGCGCGCCTCCGAGCCCACCGAGAAGCCCTTGGTGTACCAGGCCACATGCTTACGGAAGTCGATGACGCCGCGCTCCTCGTTCTCCAGCCACTGGCCCAGCAGCTCGGCATGGCGCAGCATCACCCGGGCCACCTCGCGCAGGGTGGGCGCGGCGGGACCGGTGCCATCCGGCTCGAACGCGGCCACCAGATCGCCGAACAGCCAGGGCCTGCCCAGGCAGCCGCGGCCGACCACCACTCCGTCACAGCCGGTCTGCCGCATCATCCGCACCGCGTCCTCGGCCGACCAGATATCGCCATTTCCGAGCACCGGGATCTCCGGGACGGCCTCCTTCAGCCGGGCGATGGCCTCCCAGTCGGCGGTGCCGCCGTAGTGCTGGGCGGCGGTGCGACCGTGCAGGGCGATGGCGGTGACGCCCTCCGCCACCGCGATCCGGCCGGCGTCGAGGTAGGTGAGGTGGTCGTCGTCGATGCCCTTGCGCATCTTCATGGTCACCGGCAGCTGCCCGGCATTGCCCACCGCCTGGCGGAGGATGGAGCGCAGCAGGTTGCGCTTGAAGGGCAGGGCGGAGCCGCCGCCCTTGCGGGTCACCTTGGGAACGGGGCAGCCGAAGTTGAGGTCGATATGGTCGGCCAGATCCTCGTCCACGATCATGCGGACGGCCTTGCCGACGGTCACCGGGTCGACGCCGTAGAGCTGGATGGAGCGCGGCTTCTCGGTGTCATCGAAATGGATCAGCCGCATGGTCTTGGCGTCCCGCTCCACCAGCGCCCTGGTGGTGATCATCTCGCTGACGAACAGCCCCTTGCCGCCGGAGAACTCCCGGCACAGTGTGCGGAAGGGCGCGTTGGTGATGCCGGCCATCGGGGCCAGCACCACCGGCGGCTGCACCGAGTGCGGGCCGATCCTCAGCTGTGCGGGCCGCGTCGGCTGCGTCATGCTCGGCTGCTTCATCAAGGGGCTTCCTCGGTCATGCGGGCGGGATCCATATGGACGGGGGGACGACCCTCAATTGTCCCTCATCCGGCGGAGGCGGCGGCCGGCCGTCTGCTCAGCGCCAGCCGGTGCAGCCGCTCCAGGCGCTCGCGGGTCTCCTGGTCCACCGGGGTGTAGGTGCTCAGCCGGGGGCCGTGGTTGGGGCCCAGCCACAGGCTGTTGTGGCACACCTCGACCACCCCGACCTCGGGATGCTGGAAGGCCTTGGTGCGGTTGGTGACATCGTGCACCACCTCATGCCGCGCCCATATCTCCCGGAACTCCGGCGATGCCTCGTGCAGCCGCTTGACCAGGCACTTCCAGGCCGGCTCGGCCACATGCTCGGCCATCGCGGCACGGAATTTGGCGGTCATCAGCCGGATGGTCTCCTCGCGCTGCACCAGCCTGGCCCGCCAGTCGGGATTGGTGAAGGCCAGCCACATGCAGTTGCGGTCGGCGGCCGGCAGGGCGTCCAGGTCGCAGAGCAGCTGACCGTAGGAGCGGTTGTAGGCCAGGATGTCGTAGCGGGCGTTCTGCACACAGGCCGGGAAGGGCTCCAGCTGCTCCAGCATCTGCAGCAGCGCCTCGGGCACCCCCGTGCAGGCGGTGTCCGGCATCGGGTCGGCGACATTGGCCAGGGCGAACAGATGGGAGCGCTCGCCGCGGTCGAGCATCAGGGCGCGGGCCACCGAGTCCAGCACCTGGACGGATGCCTGGATGTCGCGGGCCTGCTCCATCCACGTGTACCAGGTGACCCCCACCGCGGCGAGCTGGGCGACCTCCTCCCGGCGCAGGCCGGGGGTGCGGCGCCGGGCCCCGCGCGGCAGGCCCACCTGCTCCGGCGTTATCCGCTCCCGGCGGCTGCGCAGGAAGGCGGCCAGCTCGCCGCGCCGGATGCTGTCGGCGGCGGCGCCGGCCGGGCCCGTCGCGCCGGTCGCGCGGGCCTCGCCGGGGAGGCCGGGGGCGCCGGGGGAGAGGGCCGGGGATTCGGGGGCCATGGTGGTCATGCCTCCAGGGTGCGGGACGGTTCAGCGGGTTGCCAGGTACTGCTGGTACCAGGATAAGGAGACTCTGGTACCAGGCTGTGGCGTGCGGGATCGTCGTATCCGTGAGCGAAATCCATACCGCCCCCGCACCCGCCCCACAACGGCCGGCCCCGACGCCCTCCGACGCTTCCCCCCGCACCGCCTCTCCCGCTGCCGGCTCCCCCGCGCTGACCGCGCTGGGCCTGCTGACGGTGCTGCTCGGCGCCGCGCTGCCGATGCTGGACGCCTTTATCGTCAATGTCGCCCTGCCCACCATCGAGCACGACCTGAACGCCGGCCCGGCGATGCTGGAGATGGTGGTCGGCGGCTATGGCGTCGCCTACGCGGTGCTGCTGGTGCTGGGCGGCCGCCTCGGTGACATGTTCGGCCGCCGGCGGCTGTTCCTGTGGGGCACGGCCGCCTTCGGCATCACCTCGGTGGCCTGTGGCCTGGCTCCCGACGCCTGGACCCTGGTGGCCGCCCGGGTGGCCCAGGGCGCGGCCTCGGCCCTGATGATGCCGCAGGTGCTGGCCACCATCCAGGCCACCACCAGCGGTGCCAAGCGGGTCCGGGCGATGAGCTACTACAGCTCCACGGCCGGAGTGGCCAGCGCGCTCGGCCAGATACTGGGCGGAGTGCTGGTCTCGCTGGACATAGCCGGCACCGGCTGGCGGTCGATCTTCCTGGTGAACGCCCCGGTGGCGGTGGCCGCCCTGGTGCTGGCGCTGCGCACGGTGCCGGAGACCCGTTCCGAGCAGCCGACCCGGGTGGACGGGCCGGGCACGGCACTGCTGTCGCTGTCCCTGGTCTCGCTGCTGCTGCCGCTGACCGAGGGCCGGGCCACCGGCTGGCCGCTGTGGTCCTGGCTGCTGCTGGCGGTGTTCCCGCTGGCCACGGTGGGCTTTGTCCTCGTCGAGCGCCGCGCCGAGCGGCAGGGGCGCACTCCGCTGGTGCCGCCCTCCCTGCTGCGGATCCCCTCGATGCGCAGCGGGCTGCTGGTGCTGATCCCGTTCTGCCTCGGCTGGGGCGGCTTTATGTTCGTGATGGCGGTGGCCCTGCAGGAGGGGCTGCGGCTGGGCCCGATGGCGGCCGGGCTGGCGCTGGTGCCGCTGTGCGTGGCCTTCTTCGCCGCTTCGATGGCCGGTCCGCGGCTGGCGGCGCGCCATGGCCGCCGGGTGGTGACCACCGGTGCGCTGCTCCAGGCGGTCGGCCTGCTGGCCGGGATAGCCACCTTCCACTGGGGCTGGGACGGGCTCAACGCCTGGGGCATAGCGCCCGCGCTCGCCATCCAGGGTGCGGGCCAGGGCCTGCTGTTCCCGCTGACCATGCGCACCATGCTGAGCGAGGTGCCGGTCACCCAGGCCGGTGTCGGCGGCGGGGTCACGGTCACCGCGCAGCAGTCCTTTATGGCCCTGGGTGTGGCCACGCTGGGCACTCTCTTCCTGTCGCTGGTGCCCTCGGTGGGCATGGGCGACGCCCTGACGGCCACGCTCGGGGTGCAGTTGGCTGCCTCGGCGGTGACGGTGGGGCTGAGCCTGCTGCTCCCGCGCCGGATGCGGTGAGGGGACGAGGTGGCCACCCCTGACGCACATGGAATGACAGATATTGAAATCTGTCATTCCATGTGTCACTCTGATGGGCGCCGTCGTTCCCCGCGAGATGAGGAGTTCCCATGCAGCACCGCACCCTTGGCACCACCGGCCCCCAGGTCTCCGCCCTCGGCCTCGGTTGCATGGGCATGTCCGCCCTCTATGGGGAGGCCGACCGTGCCGAGTCCATCGCCACCATCCATGCCGCCCTGGACGCCGGCATCACCCTGCTGGACACCGGTGACTTCTACGGCATGGGCCACAACGAGCTGCTGATCGGCGAGGCCCTGCGGTCCGCCGGCGCCAACCGGGAGAAGGCGCTCACCAGCGTGAAGTTCGGCGCCCTGCGCGGCCCCGACGGCGGCTGGGGCGGCTATGACGGGCGCCCCGCCGCGGTGAAGAACTTCGCCGCCTACTCCCTGCAGCGCCTGGGCACCGAGCACATCGACGTCTACCGCATCGCCCGTCTCGACCCCGCCGTTCCCATCGAGGAGACGGTGGGCGCCATCGCCGAGCTGGTCCAGGCCGGGTATGTCCGGCACATCGGTCTCTCCGAGGTGGGTGCGGAGACCATCCGCCGGGCGGCCGCGGTGGCCCCCATCGCCGATCTGCAGATCGAGTACTCGCTGATCTCCCGCGGTATCGAGCAGGAGATCCTGCCCGTCTGCCGGGAGCTGGGCATCGCCGTCACCGCCTATGGGGTGCTCTCCCGCGGCCTGATCAGCGGCCACTGGAGCCGCGACCCCAAGCTGGCCCCCACTGACTTCCGGGGTATGAGCCCGCGCTTCAGCGGCGAGAACCTCCAGCACAACCTCGATCTGGTCGACGCGCTGCGCAAGGTCGCCGAGGCCAAGGGCGTCAGCGTGGCGCAGATCGCCATCGCCTGGGTGCTCTCCCAGGGCGAGGAGATCGTCCCGCTGATCGGCGCCCGCCGCCGGGACCGGCTGGCCGAGGCGCTGGGCGCGCTGGATGTCGCCCTGAGCCCGGCGGACCTGGCCGCCATCGAGGAGGCGGTGCCCGCCGGGGCGGCCGCCGGCGAGCGCTACCCCGCCGCACAGATGTCCAGCCTGGACAGCGAGCGGTAACCGGACGGGTGGGGCGCACTCCCCCGGGGCCGGGCCCCATCGGCGGCCGTCCGCCGGGTACGGTCCGTAGAGGCGTCCTCAGCACGCCCACCGAGCAGGAAAGGACCCCGCACCGCCATGCCGCCCGAGACCCTGACCCCCGACCGCATCCTCGAGGCCACCGAGGATGTCCTGCGCCGCTTCGGCCCGGCCAAGGCCACCGTGGTGGATGTGGCCCGGGCGCTGGGCGTCAGCCATGGCAGTGTCTACCGGCACTTCGGCAGCAAGGCCGCCCTGCGGGAGGCCGTCACCGACCGCTGGCTGGACCAGTCGCACACCCGGCTGTCCGCCATCGCCCGGTCCGAGGGCCCGGCCGGCCCCCGGCTGCGCGAGTGGCTCACCGCCCTGTTCGCCGCCAAGCGCCACAAGGCCGGTGATGACCCCGAGCTGTTCGCCACCTATCTGGTGCTGGCCGGCGAGAACAGCGCCACGGTCGAGCGGCATATCGCGATTATGCTGGACCAGCTCGCCGGGATCGTCCAAAGTGGCGTGGCCCAGGGCGAGTTCGCCTCCGCGGATCCGGTGGCCACGGCGCGGGCGGTCTGGGATGCGACGGGTCGCTTCCATGATCCCGGGCATGCGGCGGAGTGGGGCCGGCCGGAGATCGACGCGGCCTTTGCGGAGGTTTGCGAGCTGGTGCTGCGGGGTTTGCGGCCCTGAGGGCGCGCGTCGTGTTTGGGGTGCGGGCTGTCTGTGGCTGATCGCGCGGTTCCCCGCGCCCCTGTTGGGGCCCGCCCCTGGGCATCATGCGGCTCCGCCGCGGGGTGCGAGCAGCCATCGGCTGCCCGCACCCAACAGGAAATCCCGACAGTGAACGGGGCCTAGCCCACACCCAGGAATCGCAGTACCGCCAGCACCCTGCGGTGGTCCGCGTCCGCCTTGGGCAGGTCCAGCTTGGCCAGAATGCTGTTGATGTGCTTGGCCACCGCGCTCTCGCTGACCACCAGCCGCTCGGCGATTCCCGCGTTGGAGCGCCCTCCCGCCATCAGCTCCAGCACCTCGCGCTCCCGCGCGGTGAGCCGTTCCAGCGGGTCGCTGTGCCGGCGGACCAGCAGCTGGGAGACCACCTGCGGGTCCAGCGCGGTGCCGCCGGCGGCCACCCGGCGCAGGACCTCGATGAACTCCTCGACGTCCGCGACCCGTTGCTTGAGCAGATAGCCCACCCCACGGGTGTCACCGGTCAGCAGGTCGGTGGCGTAGCGCTCCTCCACATACTGGGACAGCAGCAGCACCGCCGTGCCGGGCCACTGCCGGCGGATGAGGAGCGCGGCCCGCACCCCCTCGTCGGCGAAGCCCGGCGGCATCCGTACATCGCTGACCACCAGGTCGGGCCGGTGTTCCTCAACCGCCGTCAGCAGGCCCTGGGCATCGTCCGCTTCGGCCGTCACCTCGAAGCCGGCGGCCTCCAGGACTTTCACCAGCCCCACCCTCAGCAGTACGGAATCCTCGGCGATCACGGCGCGCACGGTAGCTCCACAGTCACAACGGTCGGGCCCCCCACGGGGCTGCTGATCGAGAAAGTGCCGTCCACCGAGGCGACGCGCTTGGTCAGCCCGACGAGTCCGGTGCCGCCCGACGGGTCGGCCCCGCCGACTCCGTCGTCGGAGACGACGACCAGCAGTATCCCCCCGAACCGTTCGACCGTGACCTCCACCCTGGACGCCTGGGCATGCTTGACCACATTGGCCAGCGCCTCGGAGACCACAAAGTAGGCGACCGCCTCCACCGCCGGGACGGGCCGGGACTCCAGATCCACCCGGACCCGCACCGGCAGCGGCATCCGCTCGGCCAGGCCGGACAGTGCCGCGTCCAGCCCCCGGTCCTCCAGCACCGCCGGGTGCAGCCCGCGCACCAGATTGCTGAGTTCCTCGATGGCCTCCTTGGCCTCCCGGTGCGCCTCGTCGATCACCTTGCGGGCGTCCGGCGGCAGATCGCCCAGGGTGGCCTTGGCCAGGCCCAGGTTGACGGCCATGGAGACCAGTCGCTGCTGGGCCCCGTCGTGCAAGTCCCGTTCGATCCGGCGGCGTTCGGCGTCCGCCGCGTCCACCATGGCGGCCCGGCTCTCGGTGACCTCGGCCACCCGCTGGGTCAACTGCTCGGCGCGGCTGGGGCCCAGGCGGTTGGCCGCGGTGCGGGTTTCCAGCCGGGCCAGGGCGGTGGAGAGCCAGGCGGCGGCAACCAGACCGCACACCCCGAGGGCGGTGACAAATCCGGCTTGCAGGGCATAGCGGGCGAACTTTACTCGGTCCTCAACCGGCACCGCCCACATCCAGATGCAGATGGTGGTCGCCCAGATCGAGGCGGCCCACAGCAGCAGGACGCCCACCGCGGCCAGCGCGCACAGGGGCCCGACCACCAGGTGGTAGGCCACCTGCCGCCAAGCGGCCTCGCCGCGCAGCCAGTTGGCCACCCGCTCGCGGCTGGTGGCGCCCGCGACAGGCGCCAGGCGGGGGATCTCGACGCCCAGCCGGGCCCGGAAGCGGGCCCGCTGCAGCGCCGTGAACAGCGGCGCCGCCGCCACCAGTGCGGCCAGCGGCAGGAAGATCGCCGCCAGTACGCTCAGCACCTGGGTGGGCCCGCCGGGCAGCCAGGGCAGCGCCAGCACCAGCAGCGCGGCCAGTTGCACCAGGACTCCGGTGGTATGGAAGGCGACCGCTCGTCCGGCGTTGCGGAAGGGGCGCAGCAGGGGCTGCAGGGCAGTGGGAATGTGCATGGCTACACCGTAATTCCGCTGGTCAGCGCCGACCATGCCGCTGCTGCCCGACCTGGGGGTATAGCCAGCACCACCCAGGTCCGGACACCCGCGCTACCGACTTCCGCGCTCCTGGCGGCGATTCTGAATGGGTCGCATTCGCCCGTCCATCAAGGAGCATCCGATGACCGTCGTCCACCTCCCGTGCCGCGCCGAGGAGTTTGGCCAGCGCGAGGAACTGGCCGAGGTCATCCCGCTGTTCGGCGAGCTGCCGCCCGCCCCCGCCCCGCGCCCCCTGCTGGGCTGGGTCCTCCTCGGCAGCGGGCTGGCCCTGCTCCCCTGGCTGTGTCTGCTGGCGGCGGGGCTCACCGGCCCGGCCAACTCCCCGGAGGTATGGGTGGGCCTGGACCTCCTGGAGGCCGCCGCCCTGATCGCCACCGGCCTGCTGGTGATCCGCCGCGACCCCCGCCATGTCCTGACCGCCGCCGCGACGGCCCCGCTGCTGGTGGTGGACGCCTGGTTCGACGTGCTCACGGCGGCGCAGGGCGCGGACCTCATCTCGGCCGTGGTGCTGGCCTGTTGCGCGGAGCTGCCGATGGCGGCGGTGTGCGGGCTGATGGCGGTGCGGGGGTTCGCGCGGCGGGGGTGAGTGTCAGTGGGGGTCGCTACGTTCTGTGCCACCACGCTCACCCAACTGATGGGAGGCCCCATGTGTGAACCCCGCCAACTGCCCTTGCTGGCCTGCGACGGCGAGCCGGAGCTGCCGTTCGACATGCTGTGCAGTGACCTGGAACTGACCAACGAGGCCATGCCGGACGGCTATCGCGCGGAGATCATCGGCGGGAAGATCGTCTGCTCGCCCTGGACCCTGCCCCGTTACGGGCCGATCCTCGATTCCCTGGTGGACCAGTTGTCGCTCCATGAGCCGGCGGGCCACAGCACCATGGGGTCGCCGCACCTCTATGTCTTTCCACGACTGGCGCGGGGCTACGGCCCCGATGTGCATGTCGCGGACGACGACGCCTGCCACGTCCAGGGCATCCTGCTGCCCGGCTCGGCGCTGTCGCTGGCGGCCGAAGTGACCTCGCCGGCCACGCGGTTCATCGACCTCACGGACAAGCTGGATGTCTACGGCAGGGCCGGGGTACCGGTGTACGTCCTGGTGGACACGGCTCGCCGTGCCGTCACGGTCTACTCGGACCCCTCGCCGGATCGCGGCTACCGCGCCCACACCCAGATCAAGTTCGGCGACAAGGTCGCCATCCCCGCCCCCTTCAACTGCGAACTGGACACGGTGGACTGGGAGTTCTGACGCACAGCCAAGGGCCCCGGCCCCGCCGGGATCGGCGGAACCGGGGCCCAGGCCCAGGCCGGAGAACCGGATCAGCAGCCCAGCAGGCGGCCGCCCAGGTAGGACTCGATGCGGTCCAGGGACACCCGCTCCTGCTTCATGGTGTCGCGCTCGCGCACGGTCACCGCGTTGTCCTCAAGGGTGTCGAAGTCGACGGTGACGCAGAACGGCGTGCCGATCTCGTCCTGGCGGCGGTAGCGGCGGCCGATGGCGCCCGCGTCGTCGAACTCGATGTTCCAGTGCTTGCGCAGGTCCGTCGCCAGGCCCTTGGCCTTGGGGGAGAGCTGCGGGTTGCGGGACAGCGGCAGGACGGCGACCTTGACCGGGGCCAGGCGCGGGTCGAGGCGCATCACGGTGCGCTTCTCCATGACGCCCTTGGCGTTGGGCGCCTCGTCCTCGTTGTAGGCGTCGAGCATAAAGGCGAGCATGGCGCGGTTGAGGCCGGCCGCCGGCTCGATGACATAGGGGAACCAGCGCTCGCCGGCCTCCTGGTCAAAGAAGGACAGGTCCTGGCCGGAGCCCTTGGAGTGCGCCTTCAGGTCGTAGTCCGTGCGGTTGGCGATGCCCTCCAGCTCGGAGAACTCGGTGCCGCCGAAGTTGAAGCGGTACTCGATGTCAACGGTGCGCTTGGAGTAGTGGGAGAGCTTCTCCGCCGCGTGCTCGTACCACCGCATGTTCTCCTCGCGCATACCGAGGTCGGTGTACCAGCTCCAGCGCTGCTCCATCCAGTACTCGTGCCACGTCTCGTCCTCGCCCGGCTTGACGAAGAACTCCATCTCCATCTGCTCGAACTCGCGGGTACGGAAGATGAAGTTGCCCGGCGTGATCTCGTTACGGAAGGACTTGCCGGTCTGGGCGATGCCGAACGGCGGCTTCTTCCGCGAAGTCTGCTGCACCTGGGCGAAGTTGGTGAAGATGCCCTGCGCGGTCTCGGGGCGCAGGTAGGTCACCGAGCCGGTGTCCTGGGTGGGGCCGAGGTGGGTGGAGAGCAGGCCGGAGAACTGCTTGGGCTCGGTGAAGCCGCCCTTGTTGCCGCAGTGCGGGCAGTTGACGTCGGCCAGGCCGTTCTCGGGGAGCTTGCCGTGCTTGGCCTCGTACGCCTCTTCCAGGTGGTCCGCGCGGAAGCGCTTGTGGCAGGAGGTGCACTCGGTCAGCGGGTCGGTGAAGGTGGCGACGTGGCCGGACGCCTCCCAGACCTCACGGGCCAGGATGACCGACGAGTCGAGACCGACCACGTCGTCGCGCGAGGTGACCATGGAACGCCACCACTGACGCTTGATGTTCTCCTTGAGCTCCACGCCGAGCGGACCGTAGTCCCAGGCGGCACGCTGACCGCCGTAGATCTCACTGCACGGATACACAAAGCCACGGCGCTTGCTCAGGCTGACGATGGTGTCGATCTTGTCGGCGGCCACGGTGCTCTCTTCATTGCGACGACGAACAAATGGACAGGGTGGCGCGGAGCGCCTCGATGGGGGGTGGTGGTCGGGAGACGGGCGGGCGAATGCTTCAGGTTACCGGCGCGGATACCCCCTTAATCAAATCGGTTCCGGTGGAGGCCGGGCACCCTCCGGCCACCTCGACTTGTTGACAATCGTTTCCAGTTTTGTTGAAAATGACTGTCATGAACGTCTGTCCGTCCCGCGCCTTCCGAATAACCACGCCCGCCGTCGCCGCGGCCCTCGCGTTGGGCCTGGCCACCCTCACGGCCTGCTCCCCCGACAGCCCGGCGAAGTGGGACAAGGACGGCAAACTCAAGGTCACGGCATCGTTCTATCCCCTGGAGTTCCTGGCCGAGCGAATAGGCGGGGACCACGTCCATGTCACCGGCCTCACCAAGCCGGGCCAGGAACCGCACGATCTGGAACTCAAGCCCCGGCAGATCACCGAGCTCGGCAAGAGCGGCGCGGTCGTCTATCTCAAGGGTCTGCAGCCCGCGGTGGACGACGCGGTCAAGCAGTCCGGCGTCTCGCACATCGTCGACGCGGCCTCCCTCACCGGCCAGGAAGTCCATGGCACCGAGGTCGACGGCCGCCACCACACCACCGGCGACAACAGCTCCCACTCGGAGTCCGAACACGGCGCCGACCCGCACATCTGGCTGGATCCGGTGCGTTACGCCGAGGTCGCCAAGGGCGTGGGCAAGACCCTCGCCGAGGCCGACCCCGGCCACCGGGCCGACTACCAGAAGAACACCGACGCCCTGGTCGAGCAGCTGGGCCGGCTCAACCAGAAGTTCGCCGACGGGCTGAAGAACCGCGCCTCGGACACCTTCATCACCACCCACGCCGCCTTTGGCTACCTCGCCGAGCGCTACGGCCTGACGGAGGAGGCCATCAGCGGGGTGGACCCGGAGTCCGAGCCCAGCGCCGCCCGGATCAAGGACCTGCACAGGCTGGCCGAGGAGCACCATGTCAGCACGGTCTTCTTCGAGACCCTCGCCAGCCCCGCCGCCGCCCGGACCCTCGCCGGCGACCTGCATCTGAAGACCGATGTCCTGGACCCGCTGGAAGGCATCACCGACAAGTCCAGGGGCCGGGACTACATCGAGGTCATGAACGCCAATCTGGCCGCCCTGCAGAAGGCGCTGGGCAGCAAGTGACAGAGAACACAGCGACGGAGACAGTCATGGAGCAGCCCGTCATATCCCTCCGGGGTGCCACCGCCTCGCTGGGCTCGCGCCCCGTCCTGCGCGGCATCGACCTGACCGTGGGCCGCGGCGAGGTGGTGGCCCTGCTCGGCGCCAATGGCTCCGGCAAGTCCACCGCGGTACGCGCCATCGTGGGCCAGGTCCCGCTGACCGGCGGCGAGTTGGAGCTGTTCGGCGTCCCCCGGCGGCGCTTCAGGCAGTGGGCGCGGGTGGGCTATGTCCCGCAGCGCACCACCGCCGCCGGCGGGGTGCCCGCCACGGTGCGCGAGGTGGTCTCCGCCGGGCGGCTGGCCCGCACCCGGCTGGGCCCGGTGCGCAAGGCGGACCGGAAGGCCGTGGTCCGGGCGCTGGACCTGGTCGGCATGGCCGACCGGATCAAGGACTCGGTGAACGCGCTCTCCGGTGGCCAGCACCAGCGGGTGCTGATCGCCCGGGCGCTGGCCGGCGAACCCGAGCTGCTGATCATGGACGAGCCGATGGCCGGGGTGGACCTGGCCAGCCAGGAGGTCCTCGCCCATGCCCTGCGCGCCCAGGTGGACCTGGGCGCCACGGTGCTGCTCGTGCTGCATGAACTGGGTCCGCTGGAGCCGCTGATCGACCGCGCGGTGGTGCTCCGCGACGGCTGTGTGGTCCATGACGGACCGCCGCCCGAGGCCGTGGGCCAGCACGCCCTCCCCGGCCATGACCATGTACACCCGCACGCCGATCCGGCCGCGGAACCCACTCGGACGGGACTGCTGAGCTGATGGACATCCTCGACGCCGCCTTTATGCAACGGGCGCTGCTCGCCGCCCTGCTGGTCGGCATCACCGCCCCCGCGATCGGCATCTACCTGGTCCAGCGCCACCAGGCGCTGATGGGCGACGGCATCGGCCATGTCGCCCTCACCGGCGTGGGCCTGGGCTTCCTGCTCAACACCAGCCCGGTGTGGGTGGCGGCCGCGGTCTGCGTCGGCGGTGCGGTGGCCATGGAACTGATCCGCTCTTATGGCAAGGCACGCGGCGACATCGCCCTGGCCATGCTCTTCTACGGCGGTATGGCCGGCGGAGTGATGCTGATCAACCTCTCCTCCTCCGGCTCCAACGCCAACCTGGTCAGCTATCTCTTCGGCTCCCTGACCACCGTCTCCCAGCAGGACATCGTGGCCATCTGCCTGCTGGCCGGCTTTGTGGTGGTGGCCACCCTGGGCCTGCGCCGGCAGCTGTTCGCCATCTGCCAGGACGAGGAGTTCGCCCGGGTCACCGGACTGCCGGTACGGCTGCTGAACCTGCTGGTGGCCATCACCGCCGCGCTGACCGTCACGGTCGCCATGCGCGTGGTGGGCCTGCTGCTGGTCAGCGCGCTGATGGTGATCCCGGTGGCCGCCTCGCAGCAGATCGCCCGCAGCTTCGCCACCACCCTGGCGCTGTCCGTCACCATCGGTGTCCTGGTCACCCTGTCGGGCACCGCCACCTCGTACTACGTGGACGTCCCGCCGGGCGCCACCATTGTGCTGATGGCCATCGGCGTCTTCCTGGTGCTCACCGCGCTGGCCGCCCCGCTGGCCCGGAAGCGGGCGCTCAGAACCGCCGACGAGGAGCGCTGCACGCTCGCCGACACCGCGGACGAGGTGGGAGTGTAAGGACCCCAGCCCCTCCGCGGCGAGTACTGGCCCCTCCCCGGGGCCTGGCACAATTGGCCAGGTACGTGCGTTGGGTGTGCAGCCGAGTTTGAGGAGGCAACTGTGGCGACCGCCGGTCCCCCGGTACGCGGCCGATCCACCAAGCAGAGAGCCGCGGTGGCGGCCGCGCTGGACGAGGTGGATGAGTTCCGCAGCGCGCAGGAGCTCCACGACATGCTCAAGCACCGCGGCGCCTCGGTCGGCCTGACCACCGTCTACCGCACCCTGCAGTCGCTCGCCGACGCGGGTGAGGTGGATGTGCTGCGCACCAGCGACGGTGAGGCGGTCTACCGCCGTTGCTCCAGCGGGCACCACCACCATCTGGTGTGCCGGGTGTGCGGCAAGGCGGTCGAGGTCGAAGGCCCCGCCGTGGAGACCTGGGCCGATGCCATCGCCCAGGAACACGGCTTTGTGGACATCGCCCACACCGTGGAGATCTTCGGCACCTGCGGGGACTGCGCGGTCAAGGGCTGACGCCCCCATAGCGAAACCGCCCCGGGCAGCGCCCGGGGCGGTTTGTTCTACGCGTTGTTCTACGCGTTGTGCTACGCGCGGGGCAGCCGCGACTCCAGCAGTGCCCGCAGCCGGTCCTCGTCACCGGCGGCGGTGAGTCCGCGCTTGGGCAGGATCACCATGCACTGCCGGTCCGTGGACAGCAGGACGAACAGGTTCCGGCGCTCCAGATAGCAGCCGAACTGCATCCACGCCTGCCGGGTCGTGGACTCGGCACCGGCGCAGACCACCGCATGGTCGTCCACCGTCACCCGGCGCGGGCCGTGCCGGCGCAGCCGGCCCCGGTGGAACAGGGCCTGGTAGCCCAGGACTTGCAGGGCGAAGAAGTAGCAGGCGGCAACGAGCAGCGCCCACTCCCTGAGGCCCACCGCGCCCACGCCGCTCCGGTGGATGTGCAGCGCCAGCCCCGCCGGGGCCAGCACCAGCAGCAGCCACGCCGCCACATTGGTCAGCCGGGCCTTGGTGACCACCCGGTTCCGGGCGCGGATCGCGGCCCGGAAGTCGTCGACGGTCAGCTGGAACTCCAGCGAGACGGCCGCCGTGGAAACGCTCACTTCCCGTCCGCCTGCGCCTCGTTGGGCAGCGCCCCGCCGAAGCGCCGGTCGCGCTGGGCGAATTCCAGGCAGGCCCGCCACAGGTCGCGCCGGTCGAAGTCCGGCCAGAGCACATCCTGGAAGACCATCTCGGCGTAAGCGCTCTGCCAGATCAGGTAGTTGGAGGTGCGCTGCTCACCGGAGGGACGCAGGAACAGGTCCACATCCGGCATGTCCGGGTAGTACATGTACTTGGCGAGGGTCTTCTCGCTGACCTTCGACGCGTCCAGCCGGCCCGCCGCCACCTCGCGGGCGATGGCGGCCGCCGCGTCCGCGATCTCGGCGCGCCCGCCGTAGTTCATGCAGAAGTAGAGGGTGAGCCCGTCATTGTCCTTGGTCTGCTCCTGGGCGATCTGGAGCTCCTTGGCCACCGACTTCCACAGCTTGGGCATCCGGCCCACCCAGCGCACCCGGATGCCCAGCTCATCGAGCTGGTCCCGGGTCTTGCGGATGAAGTCGCGGTTGAAGTTCATCAGGAACCGCACCTCGTCCGGCGAACGGCGCCAGTTCTCGGTGGAGAAGGCGTACAGCGAGATGTTCCCCACGCCCATCTCGATGGCGCCCTGCAGCACATCCAGGACGCGTTCGGCGCCCACCTTGTGCCCCTCGGTGCGCGGCAGGCCCCGCTCCTTGGCCCAGCGGCCGTTGCCGTCCATGACGATCGCCACATGCTCGGGCACCAGCTCACCGGGGATCTTCGGCGGCCTGGCCCCGGACGGATGCGGCTCGGGGGTGCGGTACTCGCGTCGGGGACGGCCCAGAATCCCGCGTCGTGCCATGGGTGCCACTTCTCCTAGTTGCTGTTCTCGACATAACGAAGGGAGCGCAGCCCCCGTTCCAGGTGCCAGTGCAGATACGCCGCCACCAGACCGCTGCCCTCCCGGACGTAGCGCGGCTCGCACGCGTCCGCTGTCGCCCAGTCCCCGGTGAGCAGGGCACCGAGGAGCTCGATCGACTCCGAGGAGGGTACGACGCTTCCGGGCACCCGGCACTCCCCGCAGACCACCCCGCCGGCGGCGGTGGAGAAGAACCGGTTCGGCCCGGGCATGCCGCAGCGGGCGCAGGCGTCAAAGCTGGGCGCGTAGCCGTTGACCGCCAGCGAGCGCAGCAGGAAGGCGTCCAGGATCAGGCCGGGCGCGTGCTCCCCCGCGGCCAGCGTGCGCAGCCCGCCGACCAGCAGCAGGTACTGCTGTACGGCCGGTTCGCCCTCGTGGTCGGTGAACCGCTCGGCGGTCTCCAGCATGGCGGTGCCGGCGGTGTAGCGGGCGTAGTCGGTGACGATGCCGCTGCCGTAGGCGGCGATGGTCTCGGTCTGGGTGCACAGCGGCAGCCCGCGGCCGACCAGCTCCCCGCCACGGGCGAAGAACTGCACATCCACATGGGAGAAGGGCTCCAGCCGGGCGCCGAACTTCGACTTGGTCCGCCGTACGCCACGGGCCACGGCGCGCACCCGGCCATGGCCCCGGGTCAGCAGGGTGATGATCCGGTCCGCCTCGCCCAGCTTCTGGGTGCGCAGCACGATGCCGTCGTCGCGGAACAGAGTCATGCCACTCATTGTCCCGCACGGGTTCCGTCCGGGCGGGACGGCCCTAGGACGGAGTCCGCGTCGCCGCCGCCAGCAGCCGCTCGGTCTCCTCCGGGCACAGGGACAGCGCCCGCCCCACCGTGCCCAGTACCTCCCGCTCCGCGGGCCGGTAAGGGCCATCGGCCAGGGCGATCCGCGCCCCTTGCAGCAGAATCGACTCCCGCCCGGCCGGGGCGAGGTGCGGAGCCAGCGGCTCCAGTGCCTCGTGCAGCTCGATGGCCAGCGCGGTACCCCGGGCGTCGAAGCCGGTCCCGGCGGGCGGCCGCAGGCCCGGCAGGCGCCCGGTGTCCGCCGCCAGCGCCTCGATCAGGGTGACCAGCTGCTCCTCGCTGCAGTCCGCGAACCCGGCGGCCCGTACCGCGCCGACCGCGGCCCGGCGCACCGTACGTGCCTCGGTGCCCCCGGCCGCCAGCACGGCCAGCGCCACCGTGTGCACCGCGTCCCGCAGCATCGCGGAGAAGCGGGTGGTGGTGGGGTGGTCCAGGGTGTCCATGCCATAGCGGGCGCCGCAGGCGGTGCACTCCACGACCGGCCCGGCCGGCCCGCGCGAGAGCAGCGGCAGCCCGAACACCACCAGGCGCCGGCGGCCGACCCGGCGGTGGTAGTTGCGGTCCCCACCGCAGCCGGGGCAGAAGAACTCGCCGTCACCGACGGTGCGCCACACGGTGCGTACGCCCAGCACACACCGGTCGGGGCTGCGTCGGCCTTGCGCGTGCTTCACCGGGCACCTCCATAACGCCACGGCAGTGTCGCCGCGTTGACGTGATGTTAGCCACATCGGCAATGTGCCGTCAGTACCCCGTGCGCAGAGTTGCCCGGAGTTCGGAGCGGCACCCCTCGAACACGCCACCGACCCCACCGGATCCGGTGGTTTCGGTGGCGCACTCTTGACAACTCCCTTACAAGGAAAGGGACTCAGCCCCGGTAGGCCCGGTTGACCGCGGACACCAGGGCCTTCAGCGAGGCCCGGGTGGTGTTGCCGTCCACGCCGATGCCCCACAGCACCCGGCCGTCGATCACGCACTCGATGTACGAGGCGGCCTGGGCGCTGGCACCCTCGCTCATGGTGTGCTCGGTGTAGTCCAGCACCCGGGCGTCCACGCCAATGGCGGCCAGCGCGTCCACAAACGCGGAGATCGGGCCGTTGCCGGTACCAGTGAGCACCGTAGGCGTCCCGTCCACCACGGCCTCCACGGTCAGCGCGTCGGTGCCCTCCCCGCCGGTGGTGGTCTGCGCCGAGCGCAGCTGGATCCGGCCCCAGGGCCGCTCCCCGTCCGGCAGGTACTCGTCCCGGAACACCGCCCAGATCTCCTGCGGGCTGACCTCGCCGCCCTCGGCGTCGGTGCGGGCCTGGATGATCCGGGAGAACTCGATCTGCATCCGGCGCGGCAGATCCAGCTTGTGGTCGTTCTTCAGCACATAGGCGATTCCGCCCTTGCCCGACTGGGAGTTGACGCGGATGACCGCCTCATAGGACCGTCCGACGTCCTTGGGGTCGATGGGCAGGTACGGCACCGCCCACTCCATCTCGTCCACGCCCTTGCCGGCCGCCCGGGCCCCGGCCTCCATGGCCTCGAAGCCCTTCTTGATGGCGTCCTGGTGGGAGCCGGAGAAGGCGGTATAGACCAGATCGCCGGCGTAGGGGTGGCGCGGGTGCACCTCCATCTGGGTGCAGTACTCCACCGTCCGCCGCACCTCGTCGATCTGCGAGAAGTCGATCTGCGGATCGACGCCCTGGGAGAACAGGTTCATGCCCAGCGTCACCAGGTCCACATTGCCGGTGCGCTCGCCCTGCCCGAACAGGCAGCCCTCCACCCGGTCCGCCCCGGCCATCACCGCCAGCTCGGCGGCGGCCACCGCGGTGCCCCGGTCGTTGTGCGGATGCGCCGACAGACACACCCACTGCCGCCGGGACAGGTTCCGCGACATCCACTCGAAGCGGTCGGCGTGCGTGCTGGGCGTCGAACGCTCCACGGTGGCGGGCAGGTTGAGGATGATCTCGCGGCCGTCCTCCGGCTGCCAGACGTCCATCACCCCCTCGCAGACCTCCAGCGCGAAGTCCAGCTCGGTGTCGGTGAAGATCTCCGGGCTGTACTGGTAGCCGAAGACCGTCTCCTGGCCCAGCAGCTTCTCCGCGTACTCCACCACCAGCCGGGTCCCGTCCACCGCGATCTGCTTCACCTGCTCGCGCGAGCCCCGGAAGACCACCCGCCGGAACAGCGGGGCGGTGGCGTTGTAGAGGTGGACGGTGGCCCGGTGCGCCCCGCGCAGCGACTCCACGGTCCGGGCGATCAGCTCCTCCCGGGCCTGGGTCAGCACGGAGATGGTCACATCCTCCGGGATGGCGTCCTCTTCGATGATCGACCGGACGAAGTCGAAGTCGGTCTGGCCCGAGGACGGAAAGCCGACCTCGATCTCCTTGTAGCCCATCCGCACCAGGAGATCGAACATCTCCCGCTTCCGGGCCGGGGACATCGGATCGATCAGCGCCTGGTTGCCGTCCCGCAGGTCGGTGGAGAGCCAGCGCGGCGCGGCGGTGATCCGCCGCTCCGGCCAGGTACGGCCGGGCAGATCCACGGCCTCGTAGCGGCCGTAGCGGTGGATGGGCATGCCGGACGGGCGCTGGGTCACGGTGGCGGCGGTGATGGGGGTGGGACGGCCCATGGACTCGGCGATCCCGTGCTTCTCGGGCTTCTCGGGCATGATGCGCGGTTCTCCTCGGATATCCGCTGCTGGAGAGGGCCGACGGGGCGGTTTCGCCGCAACACCGAACTCCGCGGGGAGGGGGTCGGCCTCGACTACAGGCCCTCGCCGCGGCAGCTAAGGAGGAGCATCCCGAAACGCATGGTGCGCAGCACATTAACCGAGTCCCATGACCGCCGCCCGACCGTTCCACCATGCGGGACGGGCCCCCGACCGGAGGCCCGCCACCCATCTTTATGAATCCCCGCCGGACTCGCTGACAGCCCCGTGTCCCGGTGCGACATTGCGTCCATGAACCCCACCGAGTGCGCGTCCTTCCGTGGCATCGTCCCCCCACACCTGCTCGACCGGCTGGCCCAGTCCGAGGACTCCCGGCACCATGAGCCCGCCCGCCGCACCCTGGAGCACGACTCGGTGCTGCGCACCCGCCGCCGGCTGACCGCGCTGCGCACCGAGGCCGCCATCGCCACCGCCCCGGCCGACCACCCGCAGCGCACCATCTACGACTCCGGCCACCAGCAGGACCTGCCCGGCCGGCAGGTACTCGCCGAGACCGACACTCCCTGCAAGGACGCCACCGCCAACCGGGCCTACGCGGCCCTGGGCGCCACCTACACCTACTACCGGGACGTACACGGCCGGCACTCCATCGACGACGCCGGGCTGCCGCTGATCGCCTCGGTGCACTACGGCGAGAACTATGACAACGCCTTCTGGGACGGCCAGCAGATGGTCTTCGGCGACGGTGACGGTGTGGTCTTCGGGGACTTCACCGTCTCCGTGGACGTCATCGGCCATGAGCTCACCCACGGTGTCACCCAGCACACCGCCAACCTGGAGTACTACGGCCAGTCCGGGGCGCTCAATGAGTCCCTCTCCGATGTCTTCGGCTCGCTGATCAAGCAGTACTCGCTGGGCCAGACCGCCGAGCAGGCCGACTGGCTGATCGGCGCCGGCCTGCTCGGCCCGGACATCCACGGCGTCGCCCTGCGCTCCATGAAGGCCCCCGGCACCGCCTATGACGACCCGCGCCTGGGCCGCGACCCCCAGCCCGCCACCATGGACGACTATCTGAACACCCCCCGGGACAACGGCGGGGTGCACCTCAACTCCGGCATCCCCAACCATGCCTTCTACCTGCTGGCCTCGGCCCTGGGCGGCCACTCCTGGGAGCGCGCCGGCAAGATCTGGTACGCCACCCTCACCGGCGGTGAGCTGGCCTCCGACGCCGACTTCGCCACCTTCGCCCGGCTGACCGCGACGGTGGCCCGCTCGCTGTACGGCGATGGCACCGAAACCCAGGCGGTTCTCAAGGCGTGGTCCCAGGTGGGCGTCCCCACCTCGTAACGCGGCCCCCGCCGGGCAACAATGTGGCCATGCGCATCGTCATCACCCGGACCGGGGGTTTCGCCGGAATCGAGCGCCGGGCCGAGCTGGACACCTCCGGCCGGCCCGACGCCACTCATCTGGAAGCCCTGGCCCACCGTGCCCTGGCTCCCGGCCGGGACGCGCCCGGGGGCCGGGGCGTGCCGGACGGCTTCCACTACGAAATCACCGTGGACAACCGCAAGGTGCACCTGGCCGATCCCCATCTCACCGACGACCAGCGGGAGTTGATTCGCGCCGTGTTGCGCGAAGGGGCGTAGAACACACACTCGGCCGAGTAGGGTCCAGCTACGCCCCTACATCAAGGCAGGTGTGACATGGAAGAGTTGGGCTCCCCCATCCCCCGCACGCGAAGACTCGCCGGCGCGATATCCGCGCTCTTCACCGCGGTTGCGCTGGTCGCCTCCGTCCTCACCGTCCTCCTGGGCACGAGCGCGGCCCCGGCCGATGCCGCCGGGCACAGGTCCGGCGGATGGTCCTGTTCCGGGGCGCCCGTCCCCGCCGGGTATGTCATCACCGGGTACGACCGCAACGGCTGCCAGGGCCGGGGCTCCTGGTTCCAGCAGCCGGTCCGCGACGGCATCTGGACCTGCTCTGGTTCACCCATCGTCCCCGGCTATGTCATCACCAACTACAACCGCAACGGCTGCACCGGCATCGGCGCCTGGTACCACCAGCTCGTCCGCAACGGCATCTGGACCTGCGGCGGTTCGCCGATCGTCCCCGGTTACGTCATCACCAACTACATCCGCAACGGTTGCAACGGCATCGGCGCCTGGTACCACCAACTGGTCCGCAACGGCCTCTGGACCTGCTCCGGCTCACCCATCCCGCCCGGCTACCGCAGCATCTCCTTCAACCTCAATGGCTGCAACGGCATCGGCTCCTGGTACATGGTCCGCGCCTGATCCGGACGCACCGCACGTCACCGGCGACCAACCCCTCCTGCCGTGCGGCGTTCCCGGATCGCCGCACGCAGCCCGTCCACCCGGCGATGCACCGCCGCCGCATGCGCCGGGTCGACGGCCGATGGCTCGCCGCCATGGCAGATGCGGCACAGCCCACCGGGGAGGGCCTGGGGCGTGCCGGGGATGCCACAGCCCGTGCACTCCAGAATGCGGGTCCGGCTGACCGGCACGCTCACGCTCAGCTCCGGCGGCAGCTTGTCCACCAGCCGCCTGCGGACGAACGCCCCCGGGCAGTGAATCGGCTCGCTCGGCAGCCCGGCGATGAGCATCCGCGTGAACTCGCCCTCGCTCACCCCTCGTTGGAACCATTGCTCGGCTAGGGATGCCAGGGCCGCGCACTCGGCGGCGGAGAGGGCCAGGCGCGGCTGGGTACGCCCGAGCAGGGCGAGCGCGCGATACGCCCGCGACGGCGGCGCGGCTTGCGGCTCGGCCGCCTCTTCCTCTTTCGGGGTGTCCCCGGTCAGGAAGGTTGACCACCAGTCGTCATCGCGCGGCGTCCGGCTGAAGTAGGTGCGCGTCACCCACTGGGTACGGCCTTCTCCGGCGCCCTCCTGGACACGCCGCAAGTGCCCGGCCCGGGACAGGTTGTTGAGCGCACTGCGCACCGCCTGCTGACCGTACGCCGCGATCTGCTTCGCCAGCGTCTTGGCGTCCATGGCCGCACCGTCCGGCAGCCGGTCGATATACGCGGCGATGGCCGCCTCCCGGGCAGGCAGGTGCGCGAAGTCGCGGGCGGTGCGGGGGGCTTGGCCGGGGGCGGAGCGTTTGCCGTAGCCGGGGGCGGCCATGGGGGTACTCTGGGCGACAGCCATGAGATCGTCCTTACAGGGTTGTGGATCTTGTGGTCAGGCCCTCGGAGGTGTTGCTGCACCGACCGGGGGCCGTTTGCTTTCTCCGGACGCTATACGGCCTCGGCGGCCTCGCCGCCACCCATTCCGAAAAGTCATCCGTTCGAGTGCGCACGGCAGTTGGGTGGGTGGGCGGGTCAAGCCCGCCACCCATTCCTTGGAAAGAGGGTTCGGGGTCCGGGGGCCGGGGCTCGGGCGGCTCCAACCGGCGCCTGACGTCGGTTTCCCGTTCTCTCAACTGCCATGCCTTGACCCAGGGGGCACGGTGTCGGAAGCATGGATCTCGACGCGCTCAACAGCATGTTCGAGAAGGGCCTGATGGCGATGAAGGTCACCAAACTGGTCAGTACCTGCGACATCACGGACTGCCCCACGCTGTACGCAACAGACCGTGAAACCCTTCTGGTACAGGGGGTAAAACCGACCGACCACGGGCTACGGATCCCCGCCCATGAAACGCTGGTGGAAATCCCCATGGATCTGATCAGGAAGGCCATTCGTGACCGGCTCATCTAGGACCCTCGGCGCCCTGTTCGACTCCTTCGAGCAAGAAGCGTTCCGGCTGGAAACCCTGGACGATTACAGCCGATCCGGAAACGTCGAGGGCTTTCGGGCCTTCATGGCCGGGGAGCAGCAGCCGGAGAACTACAACGCTCAGTGGGTCGAAGAGGTCCGCTCGCACACCACCCGGGGCAAACGCGTCTACCGCGTGCACATCCTGGCCCGCCCACTGACGGACTACCTCAAGTACGAACTCGGCTGGGGGTACGCAACGAACATGACCGGTGGTGAGGAGTTCTTCATCCTCGACACCACCGATAAGGCCAACCCTCTGCCGGGCGTGCCAGATTTCTGGCTCTTCGATTCACAGCATGTAGCCTCCATGCGCTATGACGGCCATGGAGCCTTTCTCGGCGCGGATGTACTGCCGTCAGACGGCACCGCCGAGTTCGCTCGCTATCGGGACATCGCAATCGCTCACGCGGAGCCGTTCCCTGACTGGTGGGCGAAACACGGCGTGTGAACAGAGCACAGCTCGGGGCTGCACTGCGGGCACTGCGAGTGGCATCCGGCAAGGAGGCCAAAGCGGTTGCCCGCAGCGCCGTCATGTCTCCGTCCAAGCTGTCCAAGATTGAGAACGCCAAACTCTCGCCCAGCGCCACGGACGTAGAGCGGATCCTCACCGCCATCGGGGTATCGGAAGAGATCAAGGCGGAGTACACGGAGGCAGCACGGGCAGCGGCAACAGAGGCGACAGCCTGGCGGTTGTTGAAACGGGCAGGTGTACACAAAGGGCAACAGACCCTCAAGGCACTCGAATCCCAGATGTCGGTGCTGCGATTGTTCCAACCGGCTCTGATTCCTGGTCTACTTCAAACACCCGAGTACATGCGAGCCATCTTGCAACGTCACGGCCTGACCGAAGAAACGCTCTCTCGGACCATCAGTGGCAGAATTGACCGCCAAGGAGTTCTGTACGACAACTCCAAGTCGCTGAGGTTCGTCATCACCGAGCCGGCGCTCCGGTGGCGGATTGTATCGGCACAGATGATGGCTGCCCAACTGGACCGGATCGTCTCAATTTCTCGGCTCCCTCACGTCGACATTCGAGTGGTCCCGTTGGCAGCACGACAGCACGACATCGCCAATCATGCGTTCGTGATCCGGGATGAGCACGTGGTCACCGTGGAAACGGTACATGCTGAAGTAGTTGCAACCGACCCGCGAGATGTTCAGCTGTACATCGCCAAGTTCGAAGGATTCGAGCAAGTTGCCCTGGCCGGGGAGGACATGCGGAGCCTGGCCGAGGAAATCCGTGACGGATTCTTGCGAGAACAGGAAACAGGATAGAAACCCCGTCACCATGGCCCCACGATATCCACATGACCTCGGACACCGAATCCGCCGTACACCAGGCCGACGCCTTCCTCACCGGCAAGCGCAAATCCGACGACGCCGCGTTCATGCTTGAGCGCGTCCTGGCGGAAATGGGCATCCGCGTGGGCGACAGCGATTCCTGGCCCCAGTTGACCGGCCGGGCCTCGCTCTCGGGCGAGCCCTCCGTGTTCCTCGGGACGGTGCCCCTGCCGACCGTACGGAAGCTGATCGACGCCCTGGTCTACGCACAGTCCAGGCAGCGTGCACTCAGCTAAGCCAACGGATACGGCGTCCGGCCAACTCCAAGGAGGTTCAGCATGGTTGACCTGTACGACCTCTCACTCAGCGACGCCAAGTTCGTCCGCCTCTGCGGTGGCAACACGCACCCGGACGGCGAGGCGTGCGTAACCCTCGCCCGCATCGGCGATGACGCCTGGGCCCTGGGCGACAGCAAGCGCCCGCAAGCAGCACCCCTGCGATTCACCACAGCCGAACTCAACGCGGCGGGGACCGACCCGGCCCGCTTCGGCCTCTCGGCCTGACCGACAACGGCTCCCGCCCTCCCGTACTCCAGGGCGGGAGCCCTTCACTTACAACTGGATGGGAACCGTGCACTTCCACGGCTACCTATGGGTCGGCGACAAGGCCGTCTTCGACAAGGAGAGCCTGCGACGCCCGCCGCCGGCGGACGAGCCGCCGGCAACCTGCCCACCAGACGTCATCCAGCGCTACCGCGAAGCCGTCGCGCAATGGCGCACGACCGATGTACCACCGCTCCAAACCGCCCACTTGTTGCTGAAGCCGGCCAAAGCGATCCGGGGAACCTGGAACGATCCGGCGCAAGCCACCCAGTGGCTGAGCGGTCAACTCGCCCACTACGCAAGGCGCGTCGAGAGCGACCACAACCGTCATGCGGTCGCTTCCGCCTACGCCGCCGAAACCCTCGGCCGAGGCGGCGACGTCTCGTTCGGGTTCTACCTCGGACGTCCCCTGTTCCTCAGCATCGCCGTGGTGACATGCTCGCCGAACCGGTCGGCACCAGAGCTCCCCTGCCCCGTATGACGTCCCTCAAGGAGGCTGAACATGTTCTTGGACGACGAAGAGTGGGATGCCAAGTTCCAAGACTTCCAGGTCGAGGTATGGAGGCTTAAGACGCTGCCTCACTACCTCGTACCCGAAGAGACGGAAGATTTCGCCCGCTTCCTCGCGGGGGAGATCCCCGCCGCCCCATACGACGAGGACTGGTTCAGTCTCATCCGGTCACACACAGCATCCGGCCGCGCCATGGGCCGGGTACATATCGTCACGCGCCCACTCTCGGACTACCTCCGCTTCGCGTTCCAGTACTACGCATACAGCGTGAAGGCAGGCGAAGACGTCCGCGTCCTCGATGTGACGGACCGGGAAAACCCACTCCCGGACTTCCAGGATTTCTGGATCTTCGACCAGTCAACGATCGTGCTCATGCACTTCGATCCGGACGGCAGGCCGGTCAGCCGCGAACTGTTCGAGGGCGACCCGGAACCCTTCCGGCAGGCCCAGCGCATTGCCCTGGCCGAGTCCATGCCCCTCTCCGACTACGTGAAAACGCTTGGGCGTTGAGCCCAGCCGGTGTTTGCCCGCCTAGCGAGCACTCAGCGAGTCGACGACGCCCCCCGCCCGCCTCCGATAAAGCCCCCGCATCCGCCGCGCCATCACCCCCGGCGCATGCCTCTGCACCCACTCCCCCACCCGGTCGCGGGCCGGAAAGACGATGACGGGACGGTTGCGCGCAACCCCGGAAAGGATGATGGCCGCCGCCCGGTCGGCGGGGACCGCACCGGGCGGAGCGGGGGCCTCGCGCTTGCGTTCACCCAGGATCGGTACACCGAAGATGCCGGTGTCCACCATTCCGGGGCACACCACCGACACCCGCACCCCATGGGCGGCGGCCTCCGGCCGTAGCGAGGTGGACAGGCCCACCACCGCGTACTTGGTGGTGTTGTAGAGCGTCTGCATCGGCACCGGGATCAGGCCGGAGATGGACGCGGTGTTGACGATGTGCCCAAAGCCCTGGCGGCGCATGTGTTCGTACGCGGCACGGGTGCCATGGATCGCGCTCCAGAGGTTGACCGAGACGATCCGCTCCCAGTGCGCGGTGGTGGCCCGGTCGAAGGGCAGAGTGCCGCCGATTCCCGCGTTGTTGAACATATAGTCCAGGCGCCCATGCCGCTCCACGGCTCCGTTCACCAGGGCGGTGACCTCCGGCTCCCGGGTCACGTCGACGGTCACGGGATCGGCCGACTCGCCGAGTTCCAAGGCCAGTTGGGCGACCCGCTCGCCGTCGATGTCGGCCATCACCACCGTGGCCCCCGCCGCGATGAGCCTCCGGCTGAGCGCGAGGCCCATTCCGGAGGCGGCGCCGGTCACTATCGCCACCCGGTTATGAAACATGTGCCGGTTTTCCTTCCCGTAATCCGCCTTCCCGGTACGGGATTCTGACCGCTGTCGGGCGGCGTAAGCGCCCGCCGGGCTAGAAGCCCAACATCCCGGGCGAATCGATATCCACGGTGACCACACCCGGCGGATAGGCGTTCTCGTCGCCGGTCAGCAGGATCGACATGCCGGTGAACTCCGCACGCGGCAAGGCGCAGTACAAGGCATGACAGGTGTCCGCGCCACCGTAACCGTCACGGATCATGGTGCCCACGCTCACGGCGGCAACCGCGTCAAAGGGGTCGACTTCGACGCACGACAGAGCGAGCAGGCTGCCGGAGATACCCTGCCCCTCCGACTCGGCCCGCATCAGGCACAGGGCGGGAACGGACAGCCGTTCACCGGCTGTGGCGGCCATGTTGCCCGCCAGGAGATTCAGCGACTTGTGCCCGCGAACAAGCGCTTTCACGGCACTGGTGTCGAGGATGATCACGCGGCGTTGCCTCGGGCCGCCCGAGCCTTCTCAGCGGCGATCTTGTAGATGTTGCCCAGCACATCGGGCGCCCCTTCGAACTCCTCATCGCTGATGTCGACGCCGATCACCCGTCGGACGACCTCACGGTCAGCGGCGAGCCGCTCGGCGCGCTGCGCCGCCGTCAGCTGCTCTGCGGCCAAGTCCGCAACCAGCTGGCCGATGCTCACACCGCGCTCCTTCGCGAGCTCGGCCAAGTGATCGCGAGTCTCCCGGGGCACCTGAATGGTGGTAGTCGCCATAGTTGGACTATAGCGCTGCCACAGGAGACGGCGCGGACACTCGCCCCGCCCCCACCAACGCCAGCCGCTCCCCCGTATCCGACCCCGGCGGCGGGGTCAGGATGATGACGCGCTGGTCGCCGGAGGGGGCGAAGAGGACCTGGCAGTCCAGGGTCAGCAGGCCGGTCTCCGGGTGCAGGACCCGCATCCGGGCCTGGCGGCGGACGGCCACCTCGTGGAGTTCCCAGAGGCGGGTGAACTCGGCGCCGGTGGAGTGGAGTCGGGCCAGGAGACGGGACGCGGCCGGGTCGTCGGGGCGGTGGGCCATTGCGGCGCGCAGGTCGGCGACATGCAGGCGGCTGTAGTGGTCGTGTTCCTCGGGCGGGTAGGCGGCGCGCACCGCCGGGTCGGTGAACCAGCGCCAGACCACATTGCGGCCGTGTTCGGAGACGGTGCAGACGCCGCCCAGCAGGGCCTCGGCGATGGGGTTCTGGGCCAGGACGTCGCCCAGGGCGCTGAGGATCTGGACGGGGGTGGTGGGCAGCTGCTCCAGCAGGTGCAGCAGGCCCGGGGCGATGTGGTCGCCGGAGGCGGGGCCGGCGGGGGGCTGGTGGCCGGCCAGCAGGTGGAGGTGGTCGCGTTCGTCGGCGGACAGCCGCAGGGCGCGGGCCAGGGCGGCGAGCAGCTGCGGGGAGGGCTGCGGGCCGCGGGCCTGTTCCAGGCGGATGTAGTAGTCCGCCGACATGCCCGCGAGCTGGGCGACCTCCTCGCGCCGCAGGCCGGGGGTGCGGCGCCGGGTCCCGGCGGGCAGGCCCGCGTCCTGGGGGCGTATCCGGTCCCTGGAGCGGCGCAGGAAGTCGGCGAGTTCGGGGCGGTTGATCGTCATGGCGACATCCTGCCCAGTCCGGCCGCCCAACCAGGGATCGGCGGTCCCAGGTTGATCAGGTCTCTGCCGGGCGGGGACGGGCGGCGGCAGTGTGGGTGAGGCCGGGCCGGGTGGCCCGGAGATCCGCTACCGCAGAGGAGAACCACCATGGCCACCGTTACCGTCGCCGACGCCCGGGTGCACTACGAGCGCACGGGGCAGGGGGACTCGCGGCCCGCCCTGGTGCTGGTCCATGGCACCGGCTCCGGCGGGGCCGACGTCAACTGGTCGCAGACCGTGCCGGCGTTCGCCGGGGACCGTACCGTGATCACCCCGGACCTGTCCGGCACGGAACGCACCACCGACGCCGGGGCCCCGCTGACCGTGGAGGGGCTGGCCGCCCAGGTGATCGCGGTCATCGAGGACGCCGAGGGCGGGCGGCCGGTGGACCTGCTGGGCTTCTCGCTGGGCGCCCCGGTGGCCATGGCCGTGGCCGCCCTGCGGCCCGGCCTGGTGCGGCGGCTGATCCTTCTGGCCGGGTGGGCCCACACCGACGGCGATGAGTATCTGCGCAACAGCTTCCGGCTCTGGCGGGAGTTGGGCGAGCACGCCCCCGCCGCAGCCTTCGGCCGGTTCGTCACCCTGACCGGATTCAGCCGGGGCTTCCTCAACGCCATCGGCCGGGAGCAGGTGGAGCAGCTGTTCGCCAATATGCCGCCCACCGAGGGCACCTTGCGCCATGTCGACCTCGACCTGCGGGTCGATGTGCGCGCGCTGCTGCCGCGGATCCAGGCCAGGACCCTGGTCATCGGCGCCGTCCAGGACGTCTGTGTGCCCGTGGAGCACAGCCGCGCCCTGCACGCCGCCATCGCGGGCAGCGAGTACGCCGAACTCGACGCCGGGCATGTGGCGTTCGCCGAGCGGCCGGGGGAATTCGCCAAGCTGATGGACGAGTTCACCGCCGGCTGACCCGGCGGTGAACTCAGAAGCAGATGACGTCAGAAGCGGATGAACTCAGAAGCCCAGCCGGCGCAGCTGCTTGGGGTCCCGCTGCCAGTCCTTGGCGACCTTGACATGCAGGTCGAGGTAGACCGGCGTGCCCAGCAGCGCCTCGATGTGCTTGCGGGACTTCATACCGACCTCCTTCAGCCGGGCGCCCTTGGGACCGATGATGATCCCCTTCTGGCTGGGACGCTCGATGAACAGGTTGGCGTGGATGTCCAGGAGCGGCTTGTCCGCCGGGCGCCCCTCGCGCGGCAGCATCTCCTCGACCACCACGGCGATGGAGTGCGGCAGCTCGTCGCGGACGCCCTCCAGCGCGGCCTCGCGGATCAGCTCGGCGACCATCACCTGCTCGGGCTCGTCGGTGAGCTCGCCCTCGGGGTAGAGCGGGGGGCTCTCCGGGAGGAGGTCCACCAGCAGGTCGGCGATCAGCGAGACCTGCTTGCCGGCGGTCGCCGAGACGGGCACGATCTGCGCCCACTCGATACCCAGCTCCTGGCCCAGCTTCTGCACGGCCAGCAGCTGCTCGGCCAGGGTCTTGGAGTCCACCAGGTCGGTCTTGGTGACCACGGCGACCTTGGGGGTCTTCCTGACCTCCGCCAGCTCACCGGCGATAAAGCGGTCACCGGGGCCGATCTTCTGGTCGGCGGGCAGGCAGAAGCCGATCACATCGACCTCGGCCCAGGTGGCGCGGACCACATCATTGAGCCGCTCGCCCAGCAGGGTGCGCGGCTTGTGCAGACCGGGGGTGTCCACCAGGACCAGCTGGGAGTCCGGGCGGTGCACAATGCCGCGCACCGTGTGCCGGGTGGTCTGCGGACGGTTGGAGGTGATCGCGACCTTCGTCCCCACCAGTGCGTTGGTCAGGGTCGACTTGCCCGCGTTGGGGCGGCCGACGAAGCACGCGAAGCCCGCGCGGAAGGGCTGCTGGGAGGGAGAGGGAGCCTTGTCCATGTCACATATTCTCCCTGATCGCCCCGGCGGCGCAGACCAGCGGGGCGGCCTGGAAGATCAACTTTGCCGGGATCGCGGGCGTCAGCCGGCGGCGACGGCGGCGAGCGGGGTGCCGTCCGGCCCGGCCAGCAGCACCGGGGTCGCCGGTCCGCCCAGGTCCCGTACCGCCGCCCGGTCGGCCTCCGGCACCTCGGCGGCCTCGGAGACCACCGCCGCCGCCTCCAGGGACTTGGCACCGCCGGCCACGGCCATGGCCACCGCGGTCTGCAGGGCGCTCAGCCGGAGCGAGGACAGGGCGACGGTCCCGGCGACATAGGTCCGCCCGGTCTCGTCCCGCACCGCCGCACCCTCGGGGACGGCGTTACGGGCCCGGGTGGTACGGGCGAGCGTGATCAGCTTGCGGTCTTCGGGGCCGAGCGCGGCGATGTCCGTCATGGGGTGAGGATAGTGAAGGGGTCCCGTCAACCCGCTACCGAGTACATCCCGCCCCGGCGCCCCTCCGGGCTGGTGAGCCATTCCAGCTTGGCGGCGGTGCCGGTGTCCGGGACCGGGTTATGGAAGACGATCACCAGGTCCGGGCGGGCCGGGATGCGGAGCTGGGTGGCCTCCAGGTGCAGGACGCCGACCAGCGGATGGGTGTACTCCTTGATCAGCTGGCCGGCGGGGCGGATGTCATTGCGGGCCCACAGCTCGGTGAATTCCGCGCTGGCGGCGGAAAGTTCGGCGATGACCTCGGCGAAGCCCTCGTCGTCGGGGCGCTCGGAGCAGGCGGCGCGGTACTGGGCCACCACGACGACGGCGTTCTCCTGCCAGTTGTTGGCACGCGAGCGGTAGAAGGGGTCGGTGAAGAAGTCGATCAGGCAGTTCTGCCGGATCTCCGGACGGAAGCCCATCACCAGACCGGCCGCCTCGTTATAGGCGATGGTGTTCCAGTAGGGGTCCATGATGTGCGCGGGGAAGGGCATCCAGCCGTCGATCAGCCGGTGCAGGCCGTCGCAGAGGTAGTCCTGCGGATAGCCGGAGTCCGGCAGCGGGGGGTTGAGCCCGGCCAGGACATAGAGGTGGCGGCGCTCGGTGTGGTCCAGCCTGAGCACCCGGGCCACCGAGTCCAGCACCTGCGGGGAGACGGTGATGTCCCGGCCCTGCTCCAGCCACTGGTACCAGCTGGCGCCCACTCCGGCGAGCACCGCGACCTCCTCCCGGCGCAGGCCGGGGGTGCGGCGGCGGGCCCCGCCGTCCGGGAGGCCGGCCTGGGCCGGGGAGACCCTGGCCCGGCGGCTCATCAGGAACTCGCGCAACTCGGGCCGCCGGCGCGGCTGGTGCGCGGACACGGCGGACGGAGCGGTGGGCGGAGCGGTCGAGGACGGAGAGGACGGAGTGGTCAAGGCTTCCCCCTGCTGCCTGGTGGTGCGGCCACCACCATAAGCGCCCTCTCCCCATGGCTATTCCGGACACCGGAGGGTGGGGGCATGGCGATCGACACCTCCCCCGCCCCGGCAGTTGTGGCGGAACCCTCTCTCCGGACTCGCGCGAAACTGATTCTGCTGGTGCTGTGCGCGGCCCAGTTCATCGTCGCGCTCGACTTCTCCATCCTCAATGTCGCGCTGCCGGTGCTGGGTTCGGACCTGGGCATGGGCCAGGCCGACCTCCAATGGGCGGTGACCGCCTTCGCCCTGCCCTCCGGCGGCTTCCTGCTGCTGTCCGGCCGGATCGGCGATCTCCTCGGCCGCAAGCGGCTGTTCCTGGCCGGGCTCGCCCTGTTCACGGTCGCCTCGGCACTGGCCACGCTGGCCTGGGACCCGGCCTCCTTCCTGGCCGGACGGGCGCTGCAGGGGCTGGGCGCGGCGGTGATCGTGCCGACCGGGATGTCCCTGCTGACCACCACCTTCGCCGAAGGGCCGCAGCGGGAACGGGCGTTGGGCATCAGCGGCACCCTGCTGTCGCTGGGCTTCACCGTCGGCATGGTGCTGGGCGGAGTGATGACCGACTCCCTGGGCTGGCGCTCCACCATGGGGCTGCTCGCGGTGGCCGGGGTGGCGGTGCTGGTGCTGGCGCCGGGACTGCTGCCGGAGTCACGGAACACGGAGCGTCCCCGGATCGACGTGCCGGGCGCGGTGACCGTGACCGGTGGCCTGCTGGCGCTGATCTACGCCCTGTCGACCGCCGCCCAGCGCGGCTTCGGCGGCGCGGACGTCCTGGTCACCCTGGTGGCCGGGGTGCTGCTGCTGGCCGCGTTCGTGGCCGTGGAGTCGCGGGCCGCACAGCCGCTGGTCTCGCTGCCGATGCTGCGGCGGCGGACGGTCGCCTGGGGGAACCTGGGCGGGCTGGTCACCTTCTCGATGATGAGCACCGTGGTCTTCCTGCTCACCCTGTACCTCCAGGAGGTGCTCAAGCTCTCGGCCTTCCGCACCGGGCTGCTGTTCGGGGTGCAGGGGGTGTTCGCGGCGGTGGCCGGGATCACCGCGCCCAGGGTGATCGCCCGGATCGGGGCCCGCAACACGCTGGTGACCGGGCTGGCGGTGCAGGCGGTGTGCACGGCAGGACTGCTGGGGCTGGGGGCGCACTCCGGTGCGTGGCTGGCCCTGGCCGCGGCGGCCACGGCCTGCGTCGGCCATCTGTGGGCCATCGTCGCCTATGGCGTCACCGCCACCTCCGGGGTGCCGGACAGTGAGCAGGGCCTGGCCACCGGGCTGGTGACCAGCTCCCAGCAGATCGGCATCACCATTGGCATCCCGCTGCTGAGCGCGGTCGTCTCGGCCCGGGCCACCACCCTCGAGGACGGTGGGGCCTCCTTCGCCGAGGCCACGCTGGGCGGCATCCGGCTCGGCCTGGGGGTGGACGCCGCGGTGGTGGCCGGGGTGGCGGTACTGGTGGCGCTGGGGCTGCGGGGACGCGCGGGGCGCTGAAAGCGCCGGGGAGGACGCGGCCGGGTCAGCCCGGCCCCTCCGGTGCCTCGCCCCGCATCCGGACCTGCTCCTCCAGCCGGGCCAGGCTCTGGTCCAGTGCCTTCTCGATGGCGGCGGGCTCGGGCGCGTGCGACTCGTCGAAGAAGGTCAGATGCACCGTCACCGCGCTGGTGCCGCCGTTGACCGCGCTCACCTGGAGCCAGCCGTGGTAGCGGCCGGCCTCCTTGGTGCCCCACTCCATCCGCAGGCTGTCCTGCTCGGTGCGCACCAGGGCGGCGGAGTCCTCGCCGGTACGGTCCTCGTGGACGGTGACCGAGGGCGGGCTCTGTGGGTGGACATGCAGATCGCTGGGCAGCCAGCTGGCCAGGTGCCCCAGGTCGCAGGCCTCGTTGAAGACCATCTCGGGCAGTGCGGGCATGTCACGGGACCGTTCGAACTCGCTCATCGATGGCTGCCCTGCGGCCGGCGGAGCGGACAGCACCTGGTGCGCTGACCGGCCCGGTGGCGGTGCCGGTGCCGGGTGTTCCCGGCCGTCGCGGCGGTGATCAGCAGACCGCCCATGATGGAGGCGTTCTTCATGAAGTGGATCTTCTGCTGCATCCGTTTGAACTGGTCCTCCTCCCGCCAGAAGGCGTGGCCGGCCAGCGTGGTGGGGACCAGGCTGGCCGCCAGCGTCAGCGCGGCGGTCCGGGGGACCCTGCCGAGGGCCAGCAGGGCGCCGGCGGCGACATGCACGGCGCCGTTGAGACGGACGAGGGTACGGGCGTCCCGTGGCAGGCCGGGTACGCGCTCGGCGATGGCCAGGGCCACGGGGGCGGCGGACTGGACCAGCGGTTCCGGCGGATCCAGGGTTTGCAGGCCACTGGAGACAAAGGAGGCTGCGAGCAGCGGGCGGGCGAGGGCTTTGAGCAGGACCATTGCCCCCGGGTAACCGGGGCGGCGCATGGTATGCGCCCTATATACCGGATTGCTCCGGTCGGGGGTGCGCCCCTCAGGGGCGCGGGGCGGCTTCGTTATGCGGCTCCGCCGCGTGGGCGCGACCAGCCACAGAACAGCCCGCACCCGGCGACGAACGCCCCCCACAGAATCAAACGCTCCGCACCGGCTCCACCAGCACCGTCACGATCCGGTTCCGCCGCCCCGCCGCCGCCTCCGCCGTCAGGCGAAGCGCCGTCAGCAGGGGATCCGGTCCCGCCGAGATGAGCGGAACCTCCGCCACCGCCCCCGCGATCGGCACCCGGCCCAGCCGCTTGGCCAGCAGGCCGCCCACCGTCTCCACGTCCTCGTCGTCCAGCTCCAGACCGTAGAGCTCGCCGAGGTCGCCGATGTCCAGCCGGGCGGTCACCCGGTAGCGCTCGTCGCCCAGTTCCTCCACCGGCGGCAGTTCCCGGTCGTACTCGTCGGTGATCTCACCGACGATCTCCTCCAGGATGTCCTCGATGGTGACGATGCCGGCCGTGCCGCCGTACTCGTCGATCACCACCGCGCAGTGGTTGCGCTCCTGCTGCATCTCGCGCAGCAGGTCGCCGGCGTTCTTGGTGTCCGGGACGAACACCGCCGGCCGCATGGCCGTGGAGACCAGCTCGCTCTCCGCGTCCCGGCTGATGTGTGTCTTCCGGGCCAGGTCCTTGAGGTAGACGATGCCGACGATGTCGTCCTCGTTCTCCCCGGTGACCGGGATCCGGGAGAAGCCGGAGCGCAGCGCCAGGGTGAGCGCCTGCCGGATGGTCTTGCCGCGCTCGATGACCACCAGGTCGGTGCGCGGCACCATCACCTCGCGCACCAGGGTGTCCCCCAGCTCGAAGACCGAGTGCACCATGCGGCGTTCGTCGTCCTCGATCAGCGACTCCCGCTCCGCCAGGTCCACCATGGCCCGCAGCTCCGCCTCGGAGGCGAAGGGGCCCATCCGGAAGCCCTTGCCGGGGGTGAGGGCGTTGCCCAGCAGGATCAGCAGCCGGGGCACCGGGCCCATGATCCGGGCCAGCGGCAGCAGGACATAGGCGGCGGCGATGGCGGTGCCCAGCGGGTGCTGGCGGCCGATGGTGCGCGGCGAGACGCCGACGGCCACATAGGAGACCAGCACCATCACCACGACCGCGGTCAGCAGCGCCTGCCAGGTCTGGGCGAAGGAGTGCAGACAGACATAGGTGACCAGCACCCCGGCCGCCATCTCACAGGTGATGCGGAGCAGCAGCGCCACATTGAGATAGCGGGTGGGGTCGGCGGCCACCGCCATCAGCTTGGCGCCGCCGCGCCGTCCCGAGCGCAGCACCTCCTCGGCGCCATAGCGGGTGGTGACGGTCAGTCCGGTCTCGGCGCAGGCGGCGAGCCAGGCGACGACCAGGAGCAGGACCGCGGCGGCGATCAGTTGACCGGTCACGTGATCGTCGGAGCCGGGGAGGCCCCTTCGATGCCGCGCTCGGCACGCCAGCCGTCGATGATCGCGGCCTGCAGGCCGAACATCTCGGCCTTCTCGTCGGGTTCCTCGTGGTCATAGCCGAGCAGGTGCAGCACCCCGTGCACGGTGAGCAGCTGGAGCTCCTCGTCCATGGAGTGCCCGGTCGGCGCCGCCTCGCCCTGCTGCTTGGCGACCTCCGGGCAGAGCACGATGTCGCCGAGCAGGCCCTGCGGGGGCTCCTCGTCGTCCTTGGCCGGCGGACGCAGCTCGTCCATCGGGAAGGACATCACATCGGTCGGCCCGGGCAGGTCCATCCACTGGATGTGCAGCTGTTCCATGGCCTCGGTGTCGACCACGATGACCGACAGCTCGGAGAGCGGGTGGATGCGCATCCGGGCCAGGGCGTAGCGGGCGACGTCCAGGATCGCCTGCTCGTCCACCTCGGTGCCGGATTCGTTGTTGACGTCGATCGCCATGGTGCTCAGTGGCTACTTTCCTTCGCGGCTGCTGTCGTACCTGTCGTACGCGTCGACAATACGGCCCACCAGCTTGTGCCTCACCACGTCATTGCTGGTGAGCAGGGAGAAGTGGACGTCCTCCACGCCCTGGAGGATCTCCCTGACCTGGCGCAGGCCGCTGGTGCCGCCCGGAAGGTCGATCTGGGTGATGTCACCCGTGATCACGATCTTGGAGTCGAAGCCCAGCCGGGTGAGGAACATCTTCATCTGCTCGGGGCTGGTGTTCTGGGCCTCGTCGAGGATGATGAAGGCGTCGTTGAGCGTCCGGCCGCGCATATAGGCCAGCGGCGCCACCTCGATCGTCCCGGCGGCCATCAGCCGTGGGATGGAGTCGGGGTCCAGCATGTCGTGCAGGGCGTCGTAGAGCGGCCGCAGATAGGGGTCGATCTTCTCGTAGAGGGTGCCGGGCAGGAAGCCCAGCCGCTCCCCCGCCTCGACCGCGGGCCGGGTCAGGATGATCCGGTTGACCTGCTTGGACTGCAGCGCCTGCACCGCCTTGGCCATGGCCAGATAGGTCTTGCCGGTACCGGCGGGGCCGATGCCGAAGACCACGGTGTGCTTGTCGATGGCGTCCACATAGCGCTTCTGGTTGAGCGTCTTGGGACGGATGGTGCGGCCCCGGCTGGAGAGGATGTTCTGGGTGAGCACCTCGGCAGGCGTCTCGGTCTGGCTCTCCTCGTCGCGCAGCATGGCGATCGAGCGTTCCACCGCGTCCTCCGTCATCGGCGCACCGGTCCGGAGCACCAGCATCATCTCGTCGAACAGGCGCTGAACGAGGGCGACTTCACGCTGCTCCCCGGTAGCGCTGACCTCATTGCCACGGACATGGATGTCGGTGGCCGGAAAAGCCTTCTCGATCACGCGCAGCAGGCGGTCGCCGGAGCCCAGTACGGTCACCATGGGGTGCTTGGCCGGGACGGTGAAGCGGGCCTGTGCCTGCGGTCGTGTGGGTGTCTGAGTCATGGGCCGGCTCTCTGGCCTGCTCAACCCCTCTTTCTCTGTCGAGAAACCTTGGTGACTCCAGGGTACGACGGTGTCCGGACCGCTCCGAGGGGTTTTACCGGCCCTGGGCCGAGCGGGCCCGGAAGCCCAGGGTGGGCACCGCCCGGCGCAGTGGCCAGGGCCGGGCGGCGCTGGGCAGCACCCCGTCCAGGAAGGAGTAGCGGCGCAGCGCGTCCGCGGTCTGGTCGTCATAGGAGCGCAGGTGCTGCCACCAGGCGGCGATCTCCACCCAGCCGGGGGCGGAGAGCGAGCCGCCGAACTCCTGGACGGACAGGGCCGAGGTCAGGCAGGCGAAGGCCAGCCGGTCGGCCAGCGGCCAGTCGGCCAGGGTGCCGGTGACAAAGCCGGCCACGAAGACATCCCCGGCGCCGGTGGGGTCCAGGGCCTCCACCGCGATCGCCGGGACCTCGGCGGTCTCCCCGGTGCGGCCGTCGGCCGCGTACGCCCCGCGCTCGCCCATGGTCACCACGGCCAGCGGCACCCGCTCGGCCAGCGCCCGGGCGGCGGCGCGCGGGCAGTCGGTGCGGGTGTAGCGCATGGCCTCCTCGGCGTTGGGCAGGAAGGCCTCGCAGTGCTCCAGGTCGGCGAGGTCGCCCGGGTCCCAGCGGCCGCTGTCGTCCCAGCCCACATCGGCGAAGACCCGGCTGCCGCGGCGGGCGGCGTTGGCGATCCACTCCTCGCGCTTGCCGGGCACCAGCAGGGCCACCGCGGCCCGGGCCGGCCCGGGGCACTCGGGCTTGGGCGTCTCGGGCGCCTCGTGCCCGTGCGAGACCATGGTCCGTTCGCCCTCGTAGGCCATGGAGACGGTGACCGGGGAGTGCCAGCCGGGCACCACCCGGGACTTGCTCAGGTCGATGCCCTCGCCCCGGGAGAGCGCCTCCCAGCAGTACTCGCCGTACATATCGTCACCGAAGGCGGCGGCCAGCGAGGTGCGCAGGCCCAGCCGGGCCAGCGCGGTGGCCATATTGGCGATGCCGCCGGGGCTGGAGCCCATGCCGCGGGCCCAGGACTCGGTGCCGCGCACCGGGGCGGAGTCCAGGCCGGTGAAGATGATGTCCAGGAAGACGGTGCCGGTCAGGAAGACATCGGTGGCCGGATCGTCCCCGGAACGGACCTCGGCCAGCGGATCGAGGACCGGTGCCGGGCCCTCGAAGGCGGCCTGGGGCGCCTGGGGGCACGCGGCGGAAGCGGAAGCGGAAGAGGACGAATTCGGCATACGGGCTCGCTGCTCCTCTCGCAGGGGCGGTTCCGGACAGTCTGCCCGATGCTGCGGTACGTTCCGGCCATGAGGCTGACAATTCTCGGCGGCGGTGGTTTCCGGGTGCCTTTGGTGCACCGGGCTCTTCTGGAGGACGCGCGGCGCGATGCGCCGGGCCGCGTCACCGAACTCGTGCTCTACGACACGGATTCGACCCGCGCGGGGGTGATCTCCGCGGTGCTGGCGGCGCAGGAGCAAGGGGTGCCGGGCGCCCCCTCGGTGCGGATCGCCCCGACCCTCCAAGAGGCCCTGGACGGGGCCGACTTCGTGTTCTCGGCGATCAGAGTGGGCGGTACCGCGGGCCGGGCCCGTGATGAGCGGATCGCCCTGGCCGAGGGGGTGTTGGGACAGGAGACGGTCGGCGCCGGGGGTGTGCTCTACGGGCTGCGGACCGTCCCGGTGGCCATGGAGATCGCCGAACTGGTGGCGGAATGGGCACCGGACGCATGGGTCATCAACTTCACCAACCCGGCCGGCATGGTGACCGAGGCGATGTCCTCGGTGCTGGGTGACCGGGTGATCGGGATCTGCGACTCCCCGGTGGGCCTGGTGCGCCGGGCCGCCCGGGCGCTCGGCGTCAACGCCGAGCTGGCCGAGTACGACTATGTGGGTCTCAACCACCTCGGCTGGCTGCGGTCGTTGCGCAGCGAAGGCCGGGAACTGCTGCCCGGCCTGCTGGCGGACGACGCGGCGCTGGCCGGCATCGAGGAGGGCAGGCTGTTCGGCGGCCGCTGGCTGCGGGCACTGGGCTCGCTGCCCAACGAGTATCTGCACTACTACTACTTCCGCCGGGAGACCCTCCAGGCGGTACGTCAGGCCGCGCAGACCCGGGGGGAGTTCCTCCAGGAGCAGCAGGGCGGCTTCTTCGCCAAGGCGGCGGCCGATCCCCGGCGGGCCTTCGAGCTGTGGGAGCGCACCTGGCGGCAGCGCGAGGAGACCTATATGGCCGACAGCCGGGCGGCCAGCGGGGGCTGGCAGCGCGACTCCTGCGATCTGGCGGGCGGGGGCTATGACCGGGTGGCGCTGGCGCTGATGCGGGCGGTGTCCCGGGACGAGCGCACCCGGCTGATCCTCAATGTGCGCAATGGCGGCACCGTCCCGGAGCTGGACCATGAGGCGATCATCGAGACGGTCTGCGAGGTGAGCGCCAAGGGTGCCCAGCCGCTGCCCTGTGCCCCGTTGCGGGAGGACCAGCTGGGGCTGATGTTCCAGCTCAAGGCGGTGGAACGGGCCGCGATCGAGGCGGCGCTGGGCCGGGACGGGGATCTGGCGCTGCGCGCCCTGGCCCTGCATCCGCTGGTGGACTCCCCGGCGGTGGCGGCCCGCATCCTGGACCTGGCGGCGGCCTGACCCCGGCCTGACCCCGGCGTGATCAGGGCGACATTGACCGGGTGCGGCGCCAGGCCCTAGCTTCGCGCTGCACCCGTCCTTGTTTAACAGGAGTTAACACGTGTCTACGCGCGTCCGTATCGCCGCAGCCACCGCCGCCCTTGCCGTCGGCGCCGGACTGTACGCCGCCGGGGCGGCCACCGCCGGCCACTCGGTTCCGGTCACCGACAAGGAGATCCCGAACCTCACCCAGGTCCAGGACAAGATCAAGGCGTACTACGGCGACACCGTGGACGCCAAGGGTCAGCACTGGGCCTCGGCCAAGAGCAACTACGCCAAGCAGGTCGCGGGCATCGAGGCCACGGCCAAGCAGCAGCTGGAGCAGGTGGTCAGGAACGCCAAGCACAACAAGGTCAAGCCGGCCATCGTGCTGGACGTGGACGACACCACCCTGCTCACCTACAACTACGAGCTCCAGCAGGGCTTCGCCTTCACGCCGCAGTCCCAGGACGCGTACCTGAAGTCCACCGACATGCCGGCCGTCTTCGGCATGCCCAAGCTGGTCAACTGGGCGCAGTCCAAGGGCATCACGGTCTTCTATGTCACCGGCCGGGACGAGCACCAGCGGGCCTGGAGCGTGCGCAACCTGAAGACCGCGGGCTACAAGCCGGTGGCCGACCGGGCCCACTTCTTCCTGAAGAACAAGAAGACCCCGCCGGCGTACCTGTCCTGCGGCGCCAAGTGCACCACCATCGAGTACAAGTCGGGCACCCGCAAGCACATCGAGTCCGAGGGCTACCGCATCGTCGCCAACTTCGGCGACCAGTACAGCGACCTCAAGGGCGGCTACAGCGAGCGCACCTACAAGCTGCCGAACCCGATGTACTTCCTGCCGTAAGCGCCTGAGCGCCTGAACGCCCGAGCGGCTAGGCCCGCTTGGGCACCGGCACCCGCGTCAGGTCCCGGGCGACGGTGAGTTCACCCTCGAAGCCCGCCGCCCGGGCCTGCCGTTCGAAGACCGCCGGGTCGTCATAGCGCTGGGAGAAGTGCGTCAGCACCAGGTGCCGCACCCCGGACTCGGCGGCCACCCGGGCCGCCTGGCCCGCGGTGAGATGGCCGTGCTCGGTGGCCAGCACCTGGTCCTCGTCGGTGAAGGTGGACTCGATCACCAACAGGTCGCAGCCCTCGGCCAGTTCATGGACCCCCGCGCAGAGCCGGGTGTCCATGATGAAGGCGAAGCGCTGGCCGCGCCGGAACTCGCTCACCTCGTCCAGGGTGACGCCGTTGAACGACCCCTCGCGCTGCAGCCGGCCGATGTCCGGCCCGGCGATGCCGTGTTCGGCCAGCCGCCCGGGCAGTATCCGCCGGCCGTCCGGCTCCACCAGGCGGTAGCCATAGGACTCCACCGGATGCGACAGCCGGCGCGCGGTGAGCTCGTACCCCTTGGTACGGGCCAGCACCTGGCGCGCGCCGGAGACCGGCTCCGGCGCCAGCTTGACGGTCTCCTTGTACGCGGTGGCGTACCGCAGCCGTTCGAAGAACCGCTGCCCGCTGGCCGGGTAGTGGGCGGTGACCGGGTGCGGCACCCGGTCCAGGTTGATCCGCTGGATCACCCCGGCCAGGCCCAGCGAGTGGTCGCCATGGAAGTGGGTGACACAGATCCGGGTGAGGTCATGGGCCGCCACCCCGGCGCGCAGCATCTGCCGCTGGGTGCCCTCGCCGGGGTCGAACAGCAGGCCCTCGCCGTCCCAGAGCAGCACATAGCCATTGTGGTTGCGGTGTCGGGTGGGCACCTGGCTGGCGGTGCCCAGGATCACCAGTTCGCGGACGGACAACGGACTACCCGGGCGGCCAGTTGAGCCCGCGCCCGCCGAGGACGTGCAGATGGGCGTGGAAGACGGTCTGGCCGGCGCCGGAACCGGTGTTGAAGACGACCCGGTAGCCCTTGTCCGCCACGCCCTCCTCGGCCGCGATCTCGCCGGACTCCCGCAGTATGTCGACGATGACCTGGGGCTCGGCGGCGGCCAGCGAGGCGGCGTCCGGGTAGTGCACCTTGGGGATCACCAGGACATGGGTGGGCGCCTGGGGGTTGATGTCCCGGAACGCGACGGTGGTCTCGGTCTCCCGGACGACGGTCGCCGGCACCTCCCCCGCGACGATCTTGCAAAACAGGCAGTCCGCCTGCGGTTCTCCCGCCACCGCTCAGCTCCTTGGAGGTCGTTTGCTCACTGTGGTGCGGATGTTACCGGGCGGGGCGGCGGACCCCGGCAGAGATATTTGTGAAACAAGGTTTTATCGGTTCCGCACCCGGACTTCACCTTCCCCCCTTACTCTCTCCATGTGCAGAACACACGTACTGGGGAGTGCATGTGTGATGCCACGGCAGACCATGGCAGTTCCAAGGGGGGCATTTGTTCATTTCCGCCGTTGTCTGCCTGATCTCGCTGGCCCTGTTCTGGATGGCGGCCTTCACCCTGTGGTGGCAGATGCACGCCTGGCGCACACCGGAGACGCTGGCCGCCACCCGCTTCCACCCGCCCAGCGGCGAGGGTGCGTTGTCCTTCTCGCTGCTGGTGCCGGCCCGCCATGAACAGGCCGTACTGGAGCACACCGTCACCCGGCTACTGGAGTCCACCCATGGGGACTTCGAGGTGCTGGTGATCGTCGGTCATGACGACCCGGAGACCGCCGAGGTCGCCGGGCGGGTGGCCGCCACCGCGCCGGAGCGGGTACGGGTGATCGTGGACACCCATGAGAAGAAGAACAAGCCCAAGGCGCTCAACACCGCGCTGCCGCACTGCCGGGGCCAGGTGGTGGGCGTCTTCGACGCCGAGGACCAGGTCCACCCGGAGCTGCTCAGCCATGTCGACCACGCCTTCCGCGCCACCGGGGCGGATGTGGTGCAGGGCGGCGTCCAGCTGATCAACTTCCACTCCAGCTGGTACAGCCTGCGCAACTGCCTGGAGTACTTCTTCTGGTTCCGCAGCCGGCTGCATCTGCATGCGGCGAAGGGCTTTATTCCGCTGGGCGGCAACACCGTCTTTGTCCGCACCGAGGTGCTGCGCGAGGCCGACGGCTGGGATCCCAACTGCCTTGCCGAGGACTGCGATCTGGGGGTGCGGCTGTCCAGCCGGGGCAAGCGGGTGGTGGTCGCCTATGACTCGGAGATGGTCACCCGGGAGGAGACCCCCGGCTCCCTGATGAGCCTGCTCAAACAGCGAACCCGCTGGAACCAGGGCTTCCTTCAGGTCTACCGCAAGGGGGACTGGCGCCAACTGCCCACCCTGGCCCAGCGCCTGCTGGCCCGCTACACCCTGATGACGCCGTTTATGCAGGCGTTCACCGGCGTGATCATCCCCATTGACATCGGTATCGCGCTGCTGCCCGACGTCCCGGTGGGCGTCACCATCGTGGCCTTCCTGCCCGCGATCACCGCCTTTGTCACCTTCGCCTTCGAGGTCGTCGGACTGCATGACTTCGGCGTCCAGTACGGGCTCCGGGTCCGGCTGGTGCACTACGCCAAGCTGGTGGCCGGCGGCCCGTTCTACCAGCTTCTGCTCGCCGGGGCCGCGATCCGCGCGGTCTGGCGGGAGCAGCGCGGCCGCAGCGACTGGGAGCTCACCAGTCATGTCGGCGCGCACCTCACCGGAGAAAACGTGCCCGCATGACCACCACCCTGCCCACCGCACCGAGCCGGGAGCGGCTGCCGCTCGCCATGCCCCCCGCACCGGTGCCCGGACTGCGCGCCTCCCGCCCCGATCTGCTGGTCTGCGCGGCGGTGCTGACCGTGATCGTCTGCGTCCAGGGCTGGAACACCACCGGCTTCCCGGCGTTGAGCGACGACGAGGGGACCTATCTCGCCCAGGCCTGGGCCGTCCAGCAGGGCAAGGGCCTGGCGCACTACACCTACTGGTACGACCATCCGCCGCTGGGCTGGCTGCAGTTGGCGGTGGTCTCCTGGCTGCCCTCGGAGCTCGCCCCGCACACCCTCTCGGTGGCCCCGATGCGGCTGGTCATGCTGCTGGTGACGGCGGTGAGCGCGGTGCTGCTCCATGTCCTGGCCCGGCGGCTGGGCCTGCCGCGCTGGGCGGCCGCCCTGGCGATGGCCCTGTTCGGGCTGTCCCCGCTGGCGGTGGTCCTCCAGCGGGAGATCTTCCTGGACAACATCGCCGTGCTGTGGATGCTGCTGGCCTTCTGCCTGGCCGCCTCCCCCAGACGTCACCTCTGGCACCACTTCGGGGCCGGGCTGGCGGCCGCGGTCTCGGTGCTGTCCAAGGAGACCATGCTGGTGGTGCTGCCCGCGCTGCTGGTCACCATGTGGCGGCACAGCCACCGCGACACCCGTAAATTCGCGGTGACCGGAGCGGTCACCGCCTGCGGCCTGATCGGCCTGACCTATCCGCTCTACGCACTGCTCAACAATGAGCTGTTCCCCGGGCCCGGCCATGTCTCGCTGACCGACGGCATCAAGTACCAGATGAGCCGGGCCGGTTCGGGCTTCATCCTGGACCCGCACTCCGGCGCGCACGCCGCCCTGCACTCCTGGCTCTACTACGACGCGGTGCTGCCGCTGGGCGGCCTGGTGGCCACGATGCTGGTGCTGGCCTCGGCCCGCTGGTCGGTCACCGGCCGCGCCCTGGCCGGCCCCGCCCTGGCCGCCGCCATCCTGGCCCTGGTCGCCCTGCGCCCCTCCGGCTATCTGCCGGCCATGTACATCATCCAGGCCCTGCCCTTCCTGGCGCTGTCCCTGGCGGGGGTGGCGGCCTCGCTGACCCATGCGGTGCTGCGGGGACGCCTGCCGATGCGGAGACCGGCGACACCGGGGGCCTGCCTGCCGGACGTCGCCGCAGGCGGGTTGGCGACACCACGCCTCACGCCCATCCCACGCGCCCCCGGCGCCCCCGCACGCCGTATCGCCGTCGCCGCCCTCGCCGCCGGCTGCGCCCTGCTCGTCGTCCCCCGCTGGTACCACGGCGACCGGATCGCACTGACCACCGACGCCAACGCGCCCTACCGGCAGGCCGCTTCCTGGCTGGGCGACCCCGCCCGGGTGCCGGAGCCGGCCCGCACCCGGGTGCTCGCCGACGATGCCATCTGGCTGGACCTGGTGCACTCCGGCTACCGGCCCGGCACCGGGGTGATCTGGTTCTACAAGGCCGACCTCGACCCGGCGGTCGGCAGCACCCTGCCGCGCGGCTGGCGCGACCTGGACTATGTGGTCGCCTCGCCGACCGTGCGCCGGGACGCCGTCAGCCTCCCGCTGGTGCAGGCCGCCCTGCGCAACTCCCGGCCCGTGGCCGTCTTCGGTGACGGCGAGGGCCGGATAGAGATCCGCCGGGTCACCAAGGCCGGCCGATGACCGTACCCGACACCCTGCGCGCCTCGGCCGGCCCGGACGCCCCGCCCACCGGCCCGCCGCGCAAACGGCTTGGGCTCCCGCTGGCCCGGCTGGTCACCTTCGGCCTGATCGGCCTCACCGGCTTCCTGCCCAACCTCCTCGGCCTCAAGCTGCTGATCTCGGCCGGGATGTACTACCTCCCGGCCGAGATCGTCGCCAACCAGTTCGGCGTGCTGTGGAACTTCCTCCTCACCGAGGTACTGCTCTTCCGCAACCGCCGCGGCCACCGCCACTGGGCGGACCGGGTGCTGCGCTTCACCCTGCTGGCCAATGCCGATCTGCTGCTGCGCATTCCGCTGATCGCCCTCCTGGTCGGTGTGCTGCACATGGGAGTGCTGGCCGCCACCACGCTCGCCCTGTTCACCACCTTTGTGCTGCGCTTTGTGGCCACGGAGGCCCTGGTCTATCTCCCCCGCACCCGCCCCGGGCGCCACCGTCGACGCAGAAGGGATCATTAGTGGCCCTACGCACCACGTTCCTCAGAGCCAGACGCACCAGGGCCGCCGGAGCCCTCCTCCTGGCCACCGGAGCCTCCTTCGGCCTGCTGCTGGCCACTCCCGGCCCGGCCCGGGCCGGCTCCAATCTGGTGGTCAACCCCGGCTTTGAGTCCATGGGTTCGGACTCCCTGCCCACCTGCTGGGAGAAGTCGGGCTGGGGCGACAATGACTTCACGGTCAGCGTCACCGGCCCCGATCAGGCACACAGCGGCAACAAGGCACTCTCCCTCACCATGACCCGCCGGGTGAGCGGCGACCGCAAGGCGATGATGCTGGAGTCCGCCTCCTGCGCCCCCGATGTGACGCCGTCCCGTCAGTACGACCTGTCGCTCTGGTACAAGTCCACCACTCCGGACGCGGCCATCACCGTCTTCCGGCATGACGTCAAGGACGGCTGGCAGTACTGGACCGATCTCAAGTCCCTGACGGCCAGTGAGGGTTACACCCAGGCGTCGGTCCGCACCCCGGTGGTCCCGCCCAACACCGACCAGCTCACCTGGGGCATCTCGCTTTACGGGCCGGGCACCGTGGTCTCCGACGACTACGACATGGAGGACGCCACCCAGCCCGCCACCGGGGTGGTGTGCACCGCGGGAGACGCCTGTACCAAGGGCAGTTGGCAGGTGATGCCGTTCCGCAACCCGGTGCGCAGCATGCACTCGGTGGTCCTGCACAACGGCAAGGTGCTGCTGGTGGCCGGCTCCGGCAACAATCCGGACCTGTTCAAGGCGGGCACCTTCTCCTCCGCCGTCTACGACCCGAGGACCGGCTCGTTCAAGACCATTCCCACCCCGGTGGACATGTTCTGCGGCGGCCATGTCCAGTTGTCCGACGGGCGCGTGCTGATCATGAGCGGCAACAAGTCCTATCCGGCGGCCGACGGCAGCCACGGCTATGAGGGGCTCAGGGACAGCTATCTCTTCGACCCGGACACCGAGTCATACCTCAAGGTCAACGACCTGGACGACGGCCACTGGTATCCCTCCGCGACCATCCTCGGCAATGGTGATGTGATCACCTTCGGCGGCCTCAAGCAGGACTCCACCGGCAATGTGACCGCCCAGAAGTTCTCCGCCGCCCAGCAGAAGTGGCTGCCCGCCAACCAGGTCAACCAGACCTGGTCGTACTGGGGCCTGTACCCCTCGATGATCCTGATGCAGGACGGGCGGCTCTTCTACTCGGGCAGCCATGTGTTCGGCAACGGCACTCCCGGCACCGGCTCCTCCGTCTATGACTACAACGCCAACACCATCACCGATGTCCCCGGTCTCCAGGACAAGGACCACCGCGACCAGTCGATGAGCGTCCTGCTGCCGCCCGCCCAGGACCAGCGGGTGCTGACCATGGGCGGCGGCAATGTCAACTCCAACCCGGAGGCGAGCCGGCTCACCGACCTGATCGACCTCAAGCAGGCCAACCCCCGTTATCTGCCGGGCCCGTTGCTGCCGCAGGGCACCGTGGACATGGGCCAGGGCCCCAGGCCGGAGACCGGCGCCCAGGGCAAGATGTATGTCTCCGCGGTGCTGATGCCGGACGGCAAGGTGCTGGAGACCGGCGGCGGGCTGCACGACCGGGCCGATCCGGTCTATGAGGCGTCCATGTTCAACCCGGCGAGCAACACCTTCCAGCCGGGCATGGCCACCGACCCGATCCCGCGGACGTACCACTCCTCGGCCTTCCTGCTGCCGGACGGCCGGGTGATGGCGGTCGGTGACAACCCCGGCAACGGCACCTTTGACGACCATGTCTCCATCTACACCCCGCCCTATCTCTTCAAGGGGGCCCGGCCGCAGATCACTTCGGTGGCCGGTGACACGTGGCAATACGCCAGCACCCAGCGCATCACGGTGGACCGCCCGGTGGTCAAGGCCGAGCTGATCCGCCCGGCGGCGGTCACCCACTCCTCCGACCCCAACCAGCGCTTTGTCGACCTGCCGATGACGGTGGGCGCCGATGGCACCACCATCGACCTCAATGTCACCAGCAACCCCAATCTGGCGCCGCCCGGCTGGTACATGCTGTTCGCGGTGGACGCCTCCGGGGTGCCCTCGGTCGCCTCCTGGGTCCATCTCGGCGGTCCGGAGGCGCTGGCCTCGCCCATGGTGCACGACTTCGCCCACCGGATGACCCATGACGCCAAGTCGCCCATGAAGCAGCGTGGTTCACAGCCGGTCTCCCCGCAGATCTCCGGCTGCGACCGCCACTACGGCACCGCCGATGTCTGCGTTCCCACCGTCTTCCCGCAGTCGGTGGCCGCCACCACCCAGGCCCGGTGCACCTGGCTGAAGTCCCATGGCTACGGGACCCTGCGGGTCAACGGCACCGCCGACCCGCTCCGGCTGGATCCCCGGCGGACCGGGCGGGCCTGCGCCACCTGACCGCCTGACCGTCTCCGGCCGCCGGGTATGCCCTCTGCCTACTCGGCGGCCGGCTCCTTATCCCCCGGCCAGTTCTCCAGCGCGATATGCAGGGCGTCCACGATCCGCCGCCAGGACTGCTCCGGCGGGCGGGTGTGCCCGAACCCGCCGTCGGCCTCCAGGCTGATAAAGCCATGGAAGGTGCTGCGCAGCAGCCGCACCGCATCGGTGAGATCCGGCTCCGCCAGCCCATAGGCGCGCAGCATGCCGTAGGTGATCTCGGCGGTCCGGGCGAAGGCGGTGGACTCGGCCACCACCGCCGGGTCCATCCGGATCTGGGTCGCGGCGTACCGGCCGGGGTGGGCCAGGGCGTACGCCCGGTAGGCATCGGCGAACGCCACCAGGGCATCCTTGCCCGCCCGGCCCGCGACGGCGGCCCCGATCCGGTCGATCAGCTCACCGCCGGCCAGCAGGGCCAGGCGCACCCGCAGGTCCTGAAGGTTCTTGACGTGGGAGTACAGGCTGGCGTCCTTGACCCCGAAGCCCCGCGCCAGCGCGGAGATGGTGACCTTCTCCAGGCCGACCTCGTCTGCCAGGTCGGCCGCCGCTCTGGTGAGGCGGTCGGCGGAGAGTCCCGCACGTGCCATGATTACCTCGCTTCCTAGACCATTTAATTGTTTGCCTAATTAGTTTAGGCGTGATTGGCTCCGGGACCATGAAGCCCGTGACCGAGAAGGACATCCGTACGTCCTTCATCAACTGCTCCAAGGGCGAGGCCAATCGCCTCGCCCTGCCCCGCGACCTGACCGAACGCCCCTGGGAGGACCTGGACTTCCTGGGCTGGCGCGACCCCGCCGCGCCCAACCGCAGCTATCTGGTCATGGAGCGCGAGGACCGCTTCATCGGCATCGCCCTGCGCTTCCCCGCCCAGCAGCGCGGCTTTCTGCACCGCAGCATGTGCTCGCTGTGCATGACCACCCACCCCGGCAATGGCGTCTCCCTGCTCACCGCCCGCAAGGCGGGCGCATCCGGCCGCGAGGGCAACTCGGCCGGCGCCTATATCTGCACCGACCTGGCCTGCTCGCTCTATCTGCGCGGCCTGAAGACGGTGGACGGCATAGGCGCCCGGCTCCCCGAGTCGCTGACGCTGGAGGAGCAGACGGCGCGGATGATGGGACGGCTGTCGGAGTTCGTCGACAAGCTGTACGCGTGACGGGGCGGAGTGGGCCCACTCCCATCACCCGATCCGGGAACTGCCTTCGCTCGCGGGCACGTTGACCGGATGTGATGATGCTGACGAGCCTGCTGCTGATGACGGTTCTGGTGATTGTCCCCTTCACCGTGGCCTCGGCACGGTACCTCCTGCGGCGCCCCGGCCGCACCGGCCTCGGCCCGGGCGCGGCCGCCACCGAGGAGCTGCACGCCTTCTTCAACGCCAACAAGCGGGTGCAGCAGGAACAGCGCCGGGTTGATCTCCTGCGCCGCGACAACACCGAGGACGGCGCACCGCCCCGGATGGGCATCGACCTCGAAGCGGGCACCGCGCGCATCCGGCGCGGCTGAGCCGTCTCCGCCCTCTGCCATGCTGTGCGCATGCGGTGGAAGACCTATGGCGAGCGCGAGATCTACACCAACCCCTGGGTCAACCTCTGCCTGGTGGACGTCGAACAGCCCGACGGCTACCGCGAGGAACATCATGTGCTGCGGCTGCGCCACCTGGCGGTCGGCGCCGTGGTCAACGACCGCCGCGAGATTCTGATGATGTGGCGGCACCGCTTCATCACCGACGCCTGGGCCTGGGAGCTGCCCATGGGCCTGATCGAGCCCGGCGAGACACCGGGCGAGACAGCCGCCCGTGAGGTCGAGGAGGAGACCGGCTGGCGCCCGGGCCCCATGCGGCCGCTGATCTACGCCGAGCCGGCCAATGGCATCACCGACTCCCAGCACTTTGTCTTCCGCGCGGACGACGCCACCCATATCGGCCCGCCCACCGAGAAGAACGAGTCCGACCGGATCGAGTGGATTCCGCTGGACCGGGTGCGCGGCATGATCGACCGCCGGGAGATCGTCAGCAGTGGGTCGCTGGTGGGGTTGTTGTATGTCCTGCTGGAGGGATGAGTGAGTCGGTGAGCCGCTCGGCGGTCTCCTCCGTCAACGGGGCGTGCCCCAGCAGGAAGCGGTACCAGAAGACCCCATAGATCTGATCCACCATCAGGTCGAGGTCACGGTCTGCGGCCAGCTCGCCACGCTCCTGGCCGCGGGCCAGCACGCCCCGCAGGCTGTCCCGCCGGGCAGCGGTGAACTCCCGCATCAGCTCGGCGAGGTGGGGATCGGCGGCCGCCTCACGGGCCAGCGTGCGCAGGGCCGGGGCGGTGGACGAGTGCTGGGCGCCCGAGAATGTGGCGGCGATCGCCGCGCGCAGATCGGCACGGAGGCTGCCGGTGTCGGGCACCGGCACCGCCTCCCTGGCGCGCCAGGTCAACGCCTCCAGCAGTACCGCGCCCTTGGAGGGCCACCAGCGGTAGATGGTCTGCTTCCCCACCCCGGCCTCCTGGGCGATGGCCGCCACGCCGATGTGCTCGCCCTGCGCGGAGGCGAGCAGCCGCAGCGCGGCGTCCAGGATCGCCTGGCGGACATGCTCATTGCGGCGTCGGCCGGTATGGGGGCGTCGCTCGTCCATGACTCGCTCCTCGATCACTTGCGACTTGATCATAAACCCTTGACGAGACCAATGGTCTCGACAAGACTTCCGGCATGGCTGAGAACGGATCAACGGAACTGAATGGACAGCGAGTTGTCGTCATGGGCGGCAGCTCCGGAGTCGGCGAGGCGACAGCGGCCCTGTTCGCCGCCGACGGCGCCGAGGTGACCATCACCGGGCGCGACCAGGAGCGGCTGGACCAGGCCGCCAAGCGCATCGGCGGCAACATCACGGCGTACCGGATGGACGGCGCCGACCAGACGGACATCGATGGCTTCTTCGCCCGGTCCGGCCCGGTCGACCACCTGGTGCTGGCGCTCAGCGGCGCGGCGGGCAGCGGCCCGTTCGCCCAGCTGGACCTGGCCGATCTGGCCACCGGCTTCAACGCCAAGTTCTGGCCGTATGTGCGCATCCTGCAGGCCGCCCTGCCCCTGCTGCGCAAGGACGGTTCGGTGACCATGGTCAGCGCCGCCTCGGCGCACAGCGCCATACCCGAGACGGCGGGGCTCGCCGCGATCAACGGCGCGCTGGAGTCCATGGTGCCGCCGCTGGCCGCGGAGCTGGCCCCGCTCCGGGTCAACGCGGTGTCCCCGGGGGTCATCGACACCCAGTGGTGGGACCGCGTTCCGGCCGAGCGACGCAAGGCGCTCTTCGACGGGCTGGCCGCCATCACACCGGTGGGCCGGGTCGGCCGGCCCGAGGAGGTGGCACGCGCCATCCGGATGCTCGCCGGGAACGGATTCATCACCGGAGTCGTGCTGGACTGCACCGGCGGCGCCACGCTCCCCATGGGCCGCTGACCTCAGCGGAGCCCACAGACCACCACATCGGCGGTGGCCCCGGCCACCAACGGCACGATGGCCGCCTCCACTTCGGCCCATTCCAGCCCGCCGAGCCCCGCCGCTATCCGTGGCATCGCGATCCGCCGTACGTTGAATCACCCACCACTGACAGCGGCCTCCCGCCGCTCACCCGAGCAGTGCCGCGGCGCACTCCTCCGCCAGCTCCTCGGCATGTGGCGGCAGTGGCTCGTCGGCCCGGAGATGACGGCGGACCAGGGAGAGCGGCAGGTCGACAAGAGCGAGCCTGACTCGCTCGGCGGCCCGGGGACCTGTCGCGCCGAGCGCCTCGGCGAGGGCGGTGACGGCGCCGAGGATGCGGCGATTGCCCTCGGCGGCCCGGGCGGCGTACTCCTCGGACCAGTCGGCGCGGCCGAACTGTTCGGCACCGTAGAGCAGCAGCGCGGCCTCGTCCGGGTGCGCCCGGCACCAGGCGACAACATGCCGGGCGGCCGCCCGGCCTGCCCGGCGGGGGTCGCTCTCGGTGGCGAGAACGGCGTAGTAGCCCTCCTGGAAGCGTTCGACCGTCCGCAGCCACACCTCGGCCAGCAGCGCCGTCCGGCTCGGAAAGCGGTGGTAGACCGAGCCGCTCGGGGCGCCGGTCTCCTTGGCCACGGCGGACATGGTCACCCCGAGGGGGCCGGCCGTGGCGGCCAGCCGTACGGCGGCGTCGAGGAGGAGCGGGGTATCGAAGCGGGCTGGCCTAGGCATGTAATGGAGAGTACTCTCTACAGAGTTAGAGAGCACTCTCCATAACGAGGGAGCGAGTGCGTCCCATGAGCGTCTTTAATGTGCACGAGCGCGTCCTGATGGCCGATGCGGGCCGGGTCGGCGCGCTGATCGACACCCTGGGCAGCCACGAGGACCTGCTGTGGCCACACCGCGACTGGCCGCCGATGACCTTCGACCGGCCGCTGTCACCCGGCGCCATGGGCAACCACGGCCCGGTGCGCTACACCGTCACCGCATATGTCCCCGCCACCTGGGTGCGCTTCACCTTCCGCGCGCCGCACGGCTTCGGCGGATTCCACGAGTTCACCGCGCTTCCGCTGGACGAGGAGCGGACGGTGCTACGCCATACCCTCGCCATGAACGTCCGGCGCACGGCCCGCCTCACCTGGCCACTCGCCTGGCGGCCACTGCATGACGCCTGCCTGGAGGACAGCCTCGACCGGGCAGAGCTGGCCTGCACAGGGGCAGTTGAGCGGCCGGCACGGCGGAGTCCGTACACACGGCTGCTGCGGGGTCTCGTCCATGGCCTGAGCTGAGCGGGGGGGGCGCCGGTTGAACGGGGGTACCGGCGCCTCCCGTCCACTGGTCAGCCGGCCGGGGGGGCCTTCGCGCTGACCTAAGCTGTGCGCTCGTGTCCGCGAGTACCACCAAGGACGGCACCAAGCCGTCCGCCATCACCCGCCTGATAGTGGATGGCGCGACCCAACTCGGTGTCGTTCCCGCCAAGTACGCCCATCTGCTGGGCCTGGCCCCCGAGCATCTGCATGACGACCTCTACCGGACGCCCGCCTCCTCGGCGATCCACATCCTGGAACTGCTGACCGTCAACGCCCCCTGGGCCGAGGTGGCTCAGCTCCTGGCCCGGCGCTCCCGGCTGGGCGTCCTCGGGATCTGGGACTATCTGCTCACCTGTGCTCCCACCCCGCTGGCGGGGATCCGGGATGCCGCGACCCACCTGGCCGCCGTGACCGATGCCGGCCGAGGCCGTCGAAGTGGTGGAGGACGGACAACAGGTGACCATCCGTCGGATGATGGCGGCCGACGCCTCTTATGAGGTCGCGTCCGCCGCTCACTCCTTCGCCCTGGGCCTCTACCAGCGGCGGCTCAGTGAGGCCACCCGCCGGCCGCTGGTCCCGGTCCGCGTCAGCCTGTCCGCCGAGGCGCCGCGGCGGCATGACGCCCTGGTCGAGTTGTACGGCACCCGGTTTATCGACTTCGGGGCGCCGGTCAGCTCGATCACCTTCCTCGCCGCCGACCTGAACACCCCGTCGGATTATGCGCAGCCCGGCCTGTCCGAGGTGCTGCGACGCCATGCCGAGCAGGCCATCGACGAATCCATCCCCTTGCGCGGCTGGCTGGACGCCTTCCGGGTCGCGCTCACGGCCGCCGAGGCGGACGGCACTCCATCCCTGTCCTCGGTGGCCCAGCGGCTGGCGGTCGGTCCGCGCACCCTCCAGCGCCGCCTGGAGGAACACGGCACCACCTGGACGGAACAGCTCGAGACGGTACGCCGGGAGCAGATCACCGACCTGCTCCGGAACACGGAGCTGAGCATCGAGTCCATCGCCGCCCGGACCGGTTACGCCAACGCACGCGCCCTGCGGCGGGCGGTCCAGCGCTGGTACGGCAAGCCCCCGGGGGCCATGCGGAAGGCCCTCGGGGCGCCGGACTGACGGGCGCTCAGCCCCACCGCCCCGTCCGCCCCAGCAGCAGCGCGGCCGCCGCCGTGCCTGCCGTGGAGGTGCGCAGCACGCTCGGGCCCAGGCGGTACGGCTTGGCGCCGGCCTCCTCGAAGGCGGTCAACTCCTCGGGGGAGACGCCGCCTTCGGGGCCGACGATCAGCACGATGTCGCCGGTCTCGGGGAGGGGGGCGGTGGCCAGCGGGGTGCTGCCCTCCTCATGGAGGACGGCGGCGAAGGCGGCGGAGGAGAGCAGGGGGAGCAACTGTCCGGTGGTGGCCAGGTCGGCCACCGCGGGGAAGCGGAGGCGGCGGGACTGCTTGCCCGCCTCGCGGGCGGTGGAACGCCACTTGGTGAGGGACTTCTGGCCGCGGTCGCCCTTCCACTGGGTGACACAACGGGAGGCCGCCCAGGGGACGATGGCATCCACCCCGGTCTCGGTCATGGTTTCCACGGCGAGTTCACCGCGGTCGCCCTTGGGCAGGGCCTGGACGACGGTGATGCGCGGCTGGGGCTCCGGCTCGGAGCGGATGGAGGTGACCGCGACATCGAGCCGGTCCTTGCCCTCGACCGCGGCGACGGTACCGAAGGCGCCGGTGCCGGCGCCGTCCGTCAGCACGATCTCCTCGCCGACGCGCAGCCGGCGGACCGAGACCGCGTGGCGGCCCTCGGGGCCGTCCAGGGGGAAGACCGTGCCGGGGAACACACCTGTGAGGGAGTTCTCTTCGACCAGGAAGACCGGGGCTGTCATGATTCGCTCCCTCGGGTGGGGTGGTGCAACGACGCACGGGCGGCGTCGAGTTCGGCGGCCAGGACCGCCACCAGGCGGGCCGCCGGAAGTTCCCGGGCCAGCCGGTGGCCCTGTCCCGCCCACAGGCTGAGGCCCTGTGGGTCACCCGCGGCGGCGGCTGCCCTGCGCAACGGGGCGGTGAGGTAGTGGAGTTGGGGGTACGCGGCCGGGGCGTGGCGGCCGTGCTCCCGCATAAAACGGTTCAGCAGCCCGCGGGCCGGGCGTCCGGAGAAGACCCGGGTCAGTTCGGTGCGGGTGAACAGGGGGTCGGTCAGGGCCGCCTTGTGCAGGGGGTGCGCGCCGGACTCGGGGCAGGGCAGGAAGGCGGTGCCCAGCTGGGCGGCGACGGCGCCGGCGGCCAGCACGGCCGCTATCTGAGCGCCCCGCATCAGCCCGCCGGCCGCGAGAACAGGCAGGTCCACGGCTTCCAGGACCTCGGTGAGCAGGGCCAGCAGCCCGGAGCCGGCCTGGTCCGCACCGGGGTCGTCATGGTGGGTGCCCTGGTGGCCGCCGGCCTCCACGCCCTGGACGCACACCGCGTCCGCGCCCGCCGCCCGCGCGGCCCGCGCCTCGTCGGCCGAGGTCACGGTCACCACGGTGAACGAGCCGGCCGCGGCCAGGGCGGCAGTGGTCTCGGCGGCCGGGCAGCCGAAGGTGAAGGAGACCACCGGCACCGGGTCCTGGAGCAGGATGGCCAGCTTGGCCTGGTAGGCATCGTCGGCGGGCCGGTGCCGGTCGCCCAGCGGGGTCCGGTACCGGGCGGACTCGCCCGCCAGTCGCTCCGCGTAGACCTCCACCGCGGCCGGGTCGGCGGCGGGCGGCTGCGGCATAAAGAGATTGACGCCAAAGGGCCGGGAGGTGGCGGCGCGCAGCTGCTTGATCTCCTCGTACATGGCGGCCGGGGTCCGGTAGCCGGCGGCCAGGAAGCCCAGCCCCCCGGCATCGGAGACGGCCGCGGCCAGGGCCGGGCAGGAGGCGCCGCCCGCCATCGGGGCCTGCACGATCGGGTGCCGGAGCAGGCCGGTCAGCGCGGCCGCCCGCCGGGGGTCAGAAGCCATGGCCACATCGTGGCACGGGTGACGCCGGGTGCCGAATCGGGCAACCGGGGTACGGGCCGGCGCTGCGGCCCGTACCACCGTTCAGCAGGCGAACAGCGGGTCGGCTAGCGGCCGTTGAACGCGTCCTTCAGCCGGGAGAACAGCCCTTGCTGCCCCGGCTTGAACTCGCCCAGCGGACGCTCCTCGCCCCTCATCTTGGCCAGCTGGCGCAGCAGTTCCTCCTGCTGCGGGTCCAGCTTGGTGGGCGTGGTCACCTCGACATGCACGATCAGGTCACCCCGGCCGCCGCCGCGCAGATGCGTCACACCGCGCTGGTGCAGCGGGATGGACTGGCCGGACTGGGTGCCCGGGCGGATGTCGATCTCCTCGACGCCGTCCAGGGTTTCCAGCGGCACCTTGGTGCCCAGCGCGGCCGCGGTCATCGGGATGGTGACCGTGCAGTGCAGGTCGTCGCCGCGGCGCTGGAAGACCGGGTGCTTCGTCTCGTGGATCTCCACATAGAGGTCGCCGGCCGGGCCACCGCCGGGGCCGACCTCGCCCTCGCCGGCCAGCTGGATGCGGTTGCCGTTGTCCACACCGGCCGGGATCTTCACGGTCAGGGTGCGGCGGGAGCGCACCCGGCCGTCGCCCGCGCACTCCGGGCAGGGGGTGGGGACCACGGTGCCGAAGCCCTGGCACTGGGGGCAGGGCCGGGAGGTCATGACCTGGCCCAGGAAGGAGCGGGTGACCTGGGAGACCTCGCCACGGCCCCGGCACATGTCACAGGTCTGCGCGGAGGTGCCGGGGGCGGCACCCTCACCGCTGCACGTGGTGCAGACCACGGCGGTGTCGACCTGGATCTCCTTGGTGGTGCCGAAGGCGGCCTCGTCCAGGGTGACCTCGATCCGGATCATGGCGTCCTGGCCGCGGCGGGTGCGCGAGCGGGGCCCGCGCTGGGCCGCCTGGCCGAAGAAGGCATCCATGATGTCGGAGAAGTTGCCGAAGCCCGCGCCGCCGAAGCCGGCTCCCGCACCGCCGCCGGAGGCGGACAGCGGGTCGCCGCCGAGGTCGTAGACCTGCTTCTTCTGCGGGTCGGAGAGCACCTCGTAGGCGGCGTTGATCTCCTTGAACCGCTCCTGCGTCTTGGGGTCCGGGTTCACATCCGGGTGCAGCTCGCGCGCGAGACGGCGGAAGGCCTTCTTGATCTCGTCCTGCGAGGCATCACGCCGTACGCCCAGGACCGCGTAGTAGTCCGTGGCCACTTACGACTCCGCCAGGATCTGTCCGACGTAACGTGCCACTGCGCGTACCGCTCCCATCGTTCCGGGGTAATCCATGCGGGTCGGTCCGACCACGCCGAGTTTGGCGACGGCCTCGCCGCCCGAACCGTAGCCGACCGCGACGACCGATGTGGAGTTCAGCCCCTCGTGGTCGTTCTCATGACCGATGCGCACCGTCATCCGGGAGTCGGTGGCCTCGCCGAGCAGCTTCAACAGCACCACCTGCTCCTCCAGCGCCTCCAGCACCGGCCGGATGGTCAGTGAGAAGTCATGGCCGAAGCGGGTGAGATTGGCGGTGCCGCCGATGACCAGCCGCTCCTCGGTCTCCTCCACCAGCGTCTCCAGGAGCGTGGACAGGACCGTAGAAACGGTTCCGCGATCATCCGGCTCAAAGGACTCGGGGAGGTCCTGCACCAGGAGCGGCACCTCGGTGAAGCGCCGGCCCACCACCCGGCTGTTGAGCCGGGCACGCAGGTCCGCCAGGGTGGTCTCGCCGACCGGGGCCGGACAGTCGACCATGCGCTGCTCGACCCGGCCGGTGTCGGTGATCAGCACCAGCATCACCCGGGCCGGGGCCAGCGCGAGCAGTTCCACATGGCGGACGGTGGAGCGGGTCAGCGACGGATACTGCACCACCGCGACCTGCCGGGTCAGCTGCGCCAGCAGCCGCACCGTACGTCCCACCACGTCGTCGAGGTCGACCGCGCCGTCCAGGAAGCTCTGGATGGCCCGGCGCTCGGCGCCGGTCAGCGGCTTGACGCCGGCCAGCTTGTCGACGAACAGCCGGTAGCCCTTGTCGGTGGGGATGCGGCCCGCGCTGGTGTGCGGCTGAGCGATAAAGCCCTCGTCCTCCAGGGCGGCCATGTCATTGCGCACCGTGGCCGGGGAGACCCCCAGCCGGTGCCGCTCGGTCAGCGCCTTGGAGCCAACCGGCTCCTCGGTGCCCACATAGTCCTGGACGATGGCGCGCAGTACCTCGAGCCTGCGTTCGCTCAGCATCTCGCGCACCTCCAGTCCAGCGACCTGCAGCCGTCTTACGGGTCTTGCCGGGGCTCCTTGCCTTGGCACTCAATGGTCACGAGTGCCAGAACCCTTCCGCAAGTGTACGGCCGGGCACCACGGCCACGGCAAGGGCCGCCCATTGTGACGTGGGCTCCGGGCGGGCAACCGTACCGCGACACCACTAGGTTCCTGCCATGGAAACCAGTGGGGAAGAACCCCAGGAGCAGCGCGCGGGGGCGCGCTGGGAGCAGCTGGCGCCAGGCGTCGTGCGCCGCAGGATGCCTGGCTGGGACGCCACCGTCGGGGCCATCGCGGGTGAGGCCGGGGTGCTGGTGGTGGACACCGGGTCCACCCTGCGCGAGGGGGCGGAGATCCGCGAAGAGGTGACGGCGCTGTTCGCGCTGCCCGTGACGCATATCGCACTCACCCACTCGCATTTCGATCACGTCCTGGGCACGGCGGCCTTTCCCGGGGCGCAGGTGTATGGGGCGGTGGGGCTGGCCGAGTTGCTGCGGCACTCGCCCGGCGAGCTGCGGGAGGACGCCACGCGTCATGGAGTGCCCGCCGGTGAGGCGGCCGAGGCGGTGGCGGCGCTGGTGGCCCCCCGGCACCCGGTCTCCGGCGAACTGACCGTGGACCTGGGCGGCGGGCGGCGAGTGCTGCTGGCCAACGTCGGGCCCGGGCACTCGCCGCATGACCTGGCGGTGCTGGTGCCCGGTACTCCCGAGGTGGTGTTCTGCGGCGATCTGGTGGAGGAGTCCGGCGAGCCCCAGGCCGGGAGGGACGCGCTGCCGCATGCCTGGCCCGCGGCGCTGGACCGGCTGCTGGCGCTGGGCGGCGAGGAGGCGGTGTATGTCCCGGGGCATGGCGCGGTGGTTGATGCCCGGTTTGTCCGTGAGCAGCGCAATGCGCTGGCGCTGCGCTTCGGCGTGTCGCCTTTGTAGCGGGCCCGCTTTTCCTATCGTCTCCGGGTGCGCAGCAGACAGTACGGCCCCGATCTGACCCCGCCGTGGAAGCGGAGCGCTCCGGTTCCGGAAGTGCCCGCCGAGGTGGACCTGGTGGTGGAGGAGGTCTCAACGGGCTTCTGCGGCGCGGTGATCCGCTGCGAGAAGACCGCTCAGGGCCCGACCGTCACCCTGGAGGACCGGTTTGGCAAGCACCGGGTCTTCCCCATGGAGCCGCGCGGCTTCCTGCTGGAGGGCCGCGTCGTCACCCTGGTACGTCCCCAGGGACCGGCCGCCACCGCTCCCCGGCGCACCGCCTCCGGCTCGATCGCGGTGCCGGGAGCGCGAGCCCGGGTGGCCCGGGCCGGCCGCATCTATGTGGAGGGCCGGCACGACGCGGAGCTGGTGGAGCGGGTCTGGGGGGACGACCTGCGGATCGAGGGCGTGGTGGTGGAGTACCTGGAGGGCATCGACGACCTCCCCGCCATCGTCCGCTCCTTCGCCCCGGGGCCGGACGCGCGGCTGGGCGTGCTGGTGGACCACCTGGTGCCGGGATCGAAGGAGTCACGGATCGCGGCGGAGGTGACGGGCGAGCATGTGCTGGTGGTGGGCCACCCGTTCATCGATGTGTGGGAGGCCGTGAAGCCGTCCTCGCTGGGGATCGCGGGGTGGCCGCGCGTACCGCGTGGACAGGACTGGAAGACGGGGGTCTGCCGGGCGCTGGCCTGGCCGGCGAACACGGGGGCCGCCTGGCAGCGGATTCTGGGGGCGGTGTCCTCTTACAAGGACCTGGAGCCGGAACTCCTCGGGCGGGTCGAGGAGTTGATTGATTTTGTGACGGCGGGGGATCAGTAGAGGGGTTTGCCGGGAATGGTCCGGAACTCGGAGGTGTCCAGGGCCAGTTCCAGAGCCTCGATCTGCACGGGGTCGCCGAACTTGCTGACATGCTGATTCGCATAGTCGGCGTCCTCGCCGGCTCCGACCGGCTCGGTCAGCAGCATGCAGGTGGCGGCAAACGGATCCACGATCAGATAAGCGGGCACCCGCCCTGCCGCGTAAACCGAACGCTTGACGCGATAGTCCCGAGTGGCGCTCGTCTTGGATACAACCTCCAGCAAGAAACTGATGACCTCGGCAGGTACCAAGCCCGGGCCGTCAAACGCCTCCCGCTCAACGACTACGAGGTCGGGTACCGGCTCGCTCGCCTCGCCCGGGATGGCGATGTCCTGCGTTTGCTTCCGCTGCCAGCGACTGAACGGAATCTGCTCCGCGATGCGTTCCACGATGTCGTTGTGCACCCAGTCGGGCGCCGCCATCATCACGATTTCCCCCCGCAGCAGCTCCGCCCGGTAGCCCTCGGGAACCTCCAGGTTCGCGAAGAACTCCGAGACGTCGGACGTCAGCCGGTCATCCACAGCGGTCATCTCCGTGGTCCTCCACATCCGCCGCTCGTGTTTGGCAGCAGCCTATGGACAAGGTAGGCAGGCACTCAGCGTATGCGCAGCAGTTCACTCGAACAGGTAATCAGTCCACCAGATCCCTGACCACCGCATCCGCCAGCAACCGCCCCCGCAGCGTCAGCACCGCGCGCCCGGCCGCGTAGGGCTCGGGCTGGAGCAGACCATCCGCCAAGGCCCGCTCGGCGGCCGCCGCACCGGCCGGCCGCAGCAGCGACAGCGGGCAGCCGTCGATCAGCCGCAGCTCCAGCAGGATCCGCTCCACCCGGCGGTCCTCCTCCGGCAGCACCTCGCGGCCCGCGCCCGGGGAGCGGCCCTCGGTCAGGGCCTGGGCGTAGGCGCCGGGGTGCTTGACGTTCCACCAGCGCACTCCGCCGACATGGGAGTGCGCCCCGGGACCCGCGCCCCACCAGTCGGCGCCGCGCCAGTAGAGCTCGTTGTGGCGGCAGCGGGCCTCCGGCGTGGTGGCCCAGTTGGAGACCTCGTACCAGTGGAAGCCGGCCGCGGTCAGCCGTTCCTCGGCGATCAGATAGCGGTCGGCGTGGACATCGTCGTCGGTCATCGGGACCTCGCCGCGCCGGATGCGGCGGGCCAGCTGGGTGCCCTCCTCGACGATCAGGGCGTAGGCCGAGACATGGTCCGGGCCGGCGCCCAGGGCGGCGTCCAGCGAGGCGCGCCAGTCGTCGTCGCTCTCGCCGGGGGTGCCGTAGATCAGGTCCAGGTTGATGTGCTCGAAGCCGGCCGCGCGGGCCTCGGCGACGCATGCCTCCGGGCGGCCGGGGGTGTGGGTGCGGTCCAGGATCTTCAGTACATGCTGCCGGGCGCTCTGCATCCCGAAGGAGATCCGGTTGAAGCCGGCGTCCCTCAGCTCGGCCAGATAGCGCGGATCGACGGACTCCGGGTTGGCCTCCGTGGTGACCTCGGCGCCGGGGGCCAGGCCGAACTCCTCGCGGATCGCGGCCAGCATCCGGCCGAGGTCGGCGGCGGGCAGCAGGGTGGGGGTGCCGCCGCCGATGAAGACCGTCTCCACCGGGCGCGGATCCTCGCCGAGGACCTTGCGCGCCAGACGGACCTCCTCGGCGAGGGTGTCGGCGTAGTTCTCCCGGGAGGCCAGCGCCCCGCCGGAACCGCGCAGCTCACTGGCGGTGTAGGTGTTGAAGTCGCAGTAGCCGCAGCGGGTGGCGCAGTAGGGCACATGCAGGTAGAAGCCGAGCGGCCGCTGCCCGGAGCCGGCCAGGGCGTGCGGGGGCAGCGCCCCGTCCTCGGGCATGGGCTCACCATCGGGCAGTACGGAAGGCATGCCCCCCATTGTCCGGCATCGGCGCCGAAGCCGGACCCCGGTGCCGCTATGCCTCCCGGGTGCCCTCGTACATGGCCTCGATCAGGTCCTTGTACTCGCGCTCCACCACCGGCCGCTTGAGCTTGAGGCTGGGGGTGAGCTCCCCGTGCTCCACATCCAGGTCACGCGGCAGCAGCCGGAACTTCTTGATCGTCTGCCAGCGCTGGAGCCCCTCGTTGAGCCGCCGCACATAGCCGTCGATCAGCTCCACGGTGCGCGGGTCGGCCACCACCTCGGCGTACTCCTTGCCCTCCAGCCCGTGTTCGGCGGCCCATTTGAGGATGGCGGGCTCGTCCAGGGCGATCAGGGCGGTGCAGTAGTTGCGGTCCGCGCCGTGCACCAGGATGTTGGAGACAAAGGGACAGATGCCCTTGAAGCCGCCCTCGATCTCGGCGGGCGAGATGTACTTGCCGCCGGAGGTCTTGATCAGGTCCTTCTTGCGGTCGGTGATACGCAGGAAGCCGTCGGGGGACAGCTCGCCGATGTCACCGGTGTGGAACCAGCCGTCCGGCTCCAGGACCTCGGCGGTGCGCTCGGGCTGGCCGTGGTAGCCGGCCATCACGCCGGGGCTGCGCAGCAGGATCTCCCCGTCGTCCGCGATCCGCACCTCGGTGCCGGGCAGCGGCTTGCCCACCGTGCCGGTGCGGTATGCCTCGCCGGGGTTGACGAAGTTGGCGGCGCTGGTCTCGGTGAGGCCATAGCCCTCCAGGATGTGGATCCCGGCGCCGGAGAAGAAGTAGCCGATCTCGGGGGCGAGCGCGGAGGCGCCGGAGACGCAGGCGCGCAGTCGGCCGCCGAACGCCTCCCGGATCTTGCCGTAGACCAGGACGTCGGCGGCCTTGTGCTTGAGGGCCAGCTTGAGGGGCACCGAACGGCTGCCGGTACGGCGGTAGTTGTCCTGGGCCGTCCTGGCGTACTCGCGGGCGATATCGGCCGCCCACCGGAAGATCCGGTACTTGGCCGCGCCGCCCTCGCGTGCCTTGGCCGCGACGCCGTTGTAGACCTTCTCGAAGATACGGGGCACCGCGGCCATATAAGTGGGCCGCACCACCGCCAGGTTCTCCACGATCTTGTCCACCCGCCCGTCCACGGCGGTGACATGGCCGATGCTGATGTGCCCGGTGGTGAGCACCTTGCCGAAGACATGGGCCAATGGCAGCCAGAGGTACTGGACATCGTCGGCGCGCACCAGCTCGGTCGCCGCTATGGCGCGGGACATATACGCCCAGGAGTCGTGCAGCAGCCGGACTCCCTTGGGGCGCCCGGTGGTTCCCGAGGTGTAGATCAGCGTGGCGAGCTGGTCGGAGCGCAGCGCGCGCACCCGGTCGCGGACCACCTCGGGGGTCTTCTCCAGGCGCTCGGCGCCGCGCTGTTCCAGGTCGGCCAGGGAGATCACCCAGCCCTCGGGGTCGCCCTCGGCGGCCTGGGCGTCGGCCGCGTCGATCACCACCACATGGGCCAGCGCGGGGAGTTCCGCCCGGCGCTCACGGGCCTTGGCCAGCTGGGCGGCGTTCTCGGCGATCAGCACCCGGCTCTCGGAGTCGGCCAGGACGAACGCGGTCTCATCGGCGTTGGTGCTGGGGTAGACGGGGGTGGTGGCGGCGCCGGAGCACATGATGCCGAGGTCGGCGAGGATCCAGTCCAGCCGGGTGCCGGAGGCCAGGGCGACCCGCTGTTCGGGCTCGACGCCCAGGTCGACCAGGCCGGCCGCGATGGCGAACACCCGCTGGGCCGCCTCCCGCCAGGTCAGCGAGGCCCAGTCATCGGGACCCTGACCGGAGGCGGGCGGCACGGGATAGCGGTACGCCTCCGCGTCCGGTGTCGCCTCCACCCGCTCGAGAAAGAGGGTCGCCACGGAGGGCGGCCGGCTCTCGATCAAGGTCTGCGTCTCGCTCACGGCATCCTCCGGGGCCCGCCTCGTTGCTGGTGACTCGCGAGTAACCTTCCAAGCAGTGATCAGGGTAGAGCCGATGAGCCCTTCGCGTAAGAGCACCAGAGCACCGAAAAGGTGCCCAGCTCGCCATGGAGTGGACACCTTTCGGTAACGGGCCGTATCCGGGCTACTTCTTGCCCTTCTCGCCCCCGCTGTCGTCGGTGGACAGCACCGCGATAAAGGCGTCCTGCGGGACCTCCACGCTGCCGACCATCTTCATCCGCTTCTTGCCTTCCTTCTGCTTCTCCAGCAGCTTCCGCTTACGGGAGATGTCACCGCCGTAGCACTTGGCGAGGACGTCCTTGCGGATGGCGCGGACGGTCTCCCGGGCGATGACCCGGGAGCCGATGGCGGCCTGGATGGGCACCTCGAAGTTCTGCCGGGGGATGAGCTCGCGCAGCTTGGCGACCAGCCGCACGCCATAGGCGTAGGCCTTGTCCTTGTGGGTGATCGCGGAGAAGGCGTCCACCTTGTCGCCGTGCAGCAGGATGTCCACCTTGACCAGGTCGGAGATCTGCTCGCCGGTGGGCTCGTAGTCCAGCGAGGCATAGCCGCGGGTCTTGGACTTCAGCTGGTCGAAGAAGTCGAAGACCACCTCGGCCAGCGGCAGGGTGTAGCGGATCTCCACCCGGTCCTCGGAGAGGTAGTCCATGCCCATCAGGACGCCGCGCCGGGTCTGGCAGAGCTCCATGATGGCGCCGATGAACTCGCTGGGCGCCAGGATGGTGGCCCGCACCACCGGCTCATGCACCTCGGCGATCTTGCCGGTGGGGAACTCGCTGGGGTTGGTGACCTCGTGCTCGGTCCCGTCCTCCATCAGCACCCGGTAGATCACATTGGGTGCGGTGGCGATCAGGTCCAGGCCGAACTCGCGCTCCAGGCGCTCCCGGATGACCTCCAGGTGCAGCAGGCCCAGGAAGCCCACCCGGAAGCCGAAGCCCAGCGCTGCGGAGGTCTCCGGCTCGTAGACCAGCGCGGCGTCGTTGAGCTGGAGCTTGTCCAGGGCCTCGCGCAGCTCCGGGTAGTCCGAGCCGTCCAGCGGGTACAGGCCGGAGAACACCATCGGCTTGGGGTCCTTGTAGCCGCCGAGCGCCTCGGTGGCACCGCCGTGGTACTGGGTGATGGTGTCGCCGACCTTGGACTGGCGGACGTCCTTCACACCGGTGATCAGGTAGCCCACCTCGCCGACCGACAGGCCGTCGGCCGGGAGCATCTCCGGCGAGTTGGTGCCGATCTCCAGCAGCTCATGGGCGGCGCCGGTGGACATCATCTTGATGCGCTCGCGCCTGGAAAGGGTGCCGTCGACGACCTTGACGTAGGTCACCACGCCCCGGTAGGCGTCATAGACCGAGTCGAAGATCATCGCGCGCGCGGGGGCGTCCTTGACGCCGACCGGCGCCGGGACATCGCGCACCACGCGGTCCAGCAGCTCGGGGACGCCCATACCGGTCTTGGCGGAGACCCGCAGCACATCCTCCGGGTCACAGCCGACCAGGTTCGCCAGCTCGGCGGCGAACTTCTCCGGCTGGGCGGCCGGCAGGTCGATCTTGTTGAGCACCGGGATGATGGTGAGGTCGTTCTCCATGGCCAGGTAGAGGTTGGCCAGGGTCTGCGCCTCGATGCCCTGGGCGGCGTCCACCAGCAGGACGCAGCCCTCGCAGGCGGCCAGCGACCGGGAGACCTCATAGGTGAAGTCGACGTGGCCCGGGGTGTCGATCATGTTGAGGATGTGGGTGTTCCCGCCCACTCCCGAATTGACCGCTTCCTCGGTGGGCGCCCAGGGCAGCCGGACCGCCTGGGACTTGATCGTGATGCCGCGCTCGCGCTCGATGTCCATCCGGTCGAGGTACTGCGCGCGCATCTGCCGCTGGTCGACCACGCCGGTCAGCTGAAGCATCCGGTCGGCGAGCGTCGACTTGCCATGGTCGATGTGCGCGATGATGCAGAAGTTACGGATCAGAGCCGGGTCGGTACGGCTCGGCTCGGGCACGTTGGTAGGGGTCGCGGGCACGCAGGATCCATTCGGTGACTTCGGCGTTTGCACGCCAGTCTCGGCGGGAGTCGGGTATACGACCCCTCCATGGTCCCATGAGCGGCGGGTGAGGTCCGGTTTGGGCGGGCTGAGCTGCTACTGGTAGCCTGGTCCACTGTGCTTCGCGACCCTCTCATGCGCGGGCACACACTTCAGCAAACCAACGAACCTGAAAAGGCTCTTTCGTGGCGAACATCAAGTCCCAGATGAAGCGGAACAAGACCAACGAGAAGGCGCGCCTGCGTAACAAGGCCGTCAAGTCCTCGGTCAAGACCGCCATCCGCTCGGCTCGCGAGGCCATCGCTGCCGGTGACGCCGAGAAGGCCGTCGCCGCCGTCCGCCTGGCCGGCAAGAAGCTCGACAAGGCCGCCAGCAAGGGTGTCCTGCACAAGAACGCCGCCGCCAACAAGAAGTCGGCGCTGGCCAAGCTGGTCGCCGCCAAGTAAGGCGGAATCCGCCGGTACGGGTTCAGCGGACCCTCTCAACCGCTCCGTCCCGGCACCTCTCGCCGCACGCGGCCGTTCGCCACGCGGGTGCGGCATGAGCCTTATGGCTCGCTGAACGTCTCAAGGGCCCCGTTGCCCGTCCTTCCCCAGGACGGCACGGGGCCTTTGTGCTGCGCCATTGCCGGGCCGGGGCGCCTCCGGCATGTTTCAGGTGCGGGCCGTCAGTGGGCTGGTCGCGCCCACGCGGCGAAGCCGCATAGTGCAGCCGCCCCGCGCCCCTCATGGGGCGCCCCCCGGCGCGGCCTAGCGGCCGCTGCGGGCCGCCCGGGCCACCGTGACCACGGCCTTCTCCAGCGCGTACTCGGGATCGTCGCCGCCGCCCTTGACCCCGGCGTCCGCCTCGGCGATCGCCCGCAGGGCCAGGGCCACCCCATCGGCGGACCAGCCGCGCATCTGCTGCCGCACCCGGTCGATCTTCCAGGGCGGCATGCCCAGATCGCGGGCCAGATCGCCGGGACGGGCGCCGCGGGGGGCGGAGGCCAGCTTGCCGATGGACCGCACTCCCTGGGCCAGCGCACTGGTGATCAGCACCGGGGCCACGCCGGTGGACAGCGCCCAGCGCAGCGCCTCCAGCGCCTCGGCGGCCCGGCCCTCCACGGCACGGTCGGCCACCGTGAAGCTGGATGCCTCGGCACGGCCGGTGTAGTAGCGGGAGACCACGGCCTCGTCGATGACGCCCTCGATGTCGGCCATCAGCTGGGCGCAGGCACTGGCCAGCTCACGCAGATCGCTGCCGATGGCGTCGACCAGCGCCTGGCATGCCTCGGGCGTGGCGGAGCGGCGGCCGGTGCGGAACTCGGCGCGGACGAAGGCCAGCCGGTCGGCGGGCTTGGTCATCTTGGGGCAGGCGACCTCCCGGGCCCCGGCCTTGCGGGCCGCGTCCAGCAGGCCCTTGCCCTTGGCGCCGCCCGCGTGCAGCAGCACCAGGGTGATCTCCTCGGCGGGGGCGCCGAGGTAGCCCTTGACGTCCTTGACCGTGTCCGCCGACAGGTCCTGGGCGTTGCGGACCACCACCACCTTGCGCTCCGCGAACAGCGAGGGGCTGGTGAGCTCGGCGAGCGTGCCGGGCTGCAGGGCGTCCGGGGTGAGGTCGCGGACATCGGTGTCCGGGTCGGCGGCGCGGGCCGCCGCGACCACCTCCTGCACGGCGCGGTCCAGCAGGAGTTCCTCCTGGCCGACGGCGAGCGTCACGGGGGCGAGGAGGTCGTCGGAAGCAGTCTTTCTGGCCATCGCGTCCAGCATCCCATGCGCTACCGACACCCCCGTTCCGGCCGCCGGAGGCGTGACGCACAATATGCGGGTGACCAGTGTTTTCCGTCCTTCGACTCCTATGCGCCACCTGTTGGTGCTGCCCGACCGCGAGACCGCCGAGGAGGTGGCCGAGGAAGCCGGGCAGCGCTTCGTCCTGGATGACGACCCGCAGGTCGTACGGGAGGCGCTGGCCGGGGAGGATGACGCCGAGGACGCCCAGTGGCTGGTGGTCCTGGAGGACCCGGACGGTGAGCTGAACGCCCGGGCGCTGCGCGAGCTCGCCGAGGAGTACGACGGCTGGCTGGAGACCGAGAGCGAGTGACCCGCCGGCGCCCGGCGGTGACGGCGGTGGCCGCACCGGTCACCGCGATCGGCCCGTCGGTGTCGGTGCGCAGCACCATCGCGCCCTGGGCGCGCAGCGCCGCGACGGTGCCCGGGGCGGGGTGCCCGTAGGGGTTGTGGGCGCCTGCCGAGATCAGCGCCAGCCGGGGGCTGAGCCGGTGCAGCAACTCCGGTTCCTGGTAGGCGGATCCATGGTGGGCGACCTTGAGGACGTCCACCGCGGAGAGTTCCGGGTGTTCGAGCAACAGCTCGCGCTGGGCGGGCGGTTCGAGGTCGCCGGGCAGCAACAGGGTGATTCCGCCGGTGTGTACCAGCAGGGTGACGCTGGCGTCGTTGGGTCCGTCCTCGGCCGCCGCGGTGCCGCCGTCCGGTGGCCACAGCACCTCCCAGGACAGCGGGCCCAGGTGTCCGCGCTCGCCCTGCCGGGCGGTGACCAGCGGAACGCCCGCCCGGGCGGCCTGCTGCCGGACGAAGGCGACCCGGCCCGGCGGGCTGGCGAGCGGGGTGGTCTCCACCGCCCCCACCGAGCGGCCGCGCAGTACTCCGGGCAGCCCGTCGACATGGTCGGCGTGGAAGTGGCTCAGCATCAGCAACGGCACCCGTTCCACTCCGAGGCCGTGCAGACAGCGGTCGACGGCCCGGGGCTCCGGTCCGGCATCCACCACCACCGCGGTGCCCTCCCCCGCCGCCAGCACCAGGGCATCACCCTGCCCCACATCACAGGCCACCAGCCGCCAGCCGGGCGGCGGCCAGCCGGTGACCGCCCGGGTGAGCGGGGCCGGGCGGACCACGGCCACCAGCAGGAGCAGGGCGCAGGCCGCGCAGGCCCAGGGGTGGCGGACCAGGCGGCGGGCGGCCACCACCGCGGCCAGTGTGACCACGGCGAGCAGCAGCGCCCCCGGCGGGCCGGCGGGCCAGCCCAGTTGTGCGCCGGGCAGGGCGGCGCCGGTCCGGGCCACGGCGGCCGTCCAGACGGCGGGCCAGCCGGCCAGCCAGGCCAGGCCATGCGCGGCCCAGGGCGCGAGCGGGGCCACGGCCAGGGCGGCGAACCCCAGGACGGTGGCCGGGCCGATGGCCAGCTCGGCGAAGAGGTTGCAGGGGACGCCGACCAGGCTCACCCGCGCCGACAGCAGCACGATCACCGGTGAGCACACCGCCTGGGCGGCCGCGGCCGCCGCGATGGTCTCGGCGGCCCTGGCCGGCACCCCGCGCCGGCGCAGGGCGTCGCCCCAGCCCGGGGCGATGGTCAGCAGTGCTCCGGTGGCCAGCACGGACAGCAGAAAGCCATAACTGCGCGCCAGCCAGGGGTCGTAGAGCACCAGGACCAGGACCGCGGCGGCCAGGGCGGGCAGCAGGCTGCGGCGGCGGCCGGTGCCGATGGCCAGCAGGGTGATCAGGCCGCAGGCGGCCGCCCGCAGCACACTGGGATCCGGTCGGCACACCGCCACAAAGGCCAGCACCAGCGTGGCGCCCAGGACCGCGGTGAGCCGCAGCGGAATCCCCAGCCAGGCGGCCAGCCCGCGGCGTTCGGCGCGCGCGGCCAGGTGCGGCGGGCCGATGAGGACCGCCAGCAGGATGGTGAGGTTGCTGCCGCTGACCGCGAGCAGATGGGTCAAGTCGGTGGCACGGAAGGCCTCTTCGAGGTCGGGCGGGACGCGGGAGGTGTCGCCGACGACCAGGCCGGGCAGCAGGGCCCGGGCGTCCGGGTGCAGACCGTCGGTGGCGGTGCGCAGACCGGCGCGGAGCCGGGCGGCGGCCCGCTGCCACCAGGACGGCGGTTCGATGACCCTGGGCGGCCCCCGGTCGTCGATCCGGACCACGGCTGCCACGCTGCCGTCGTCCTGGTGCGGTGGGGCCAGTCGGCCGGTCACCCGCAGCCGGGTGGAGGGCAGCAGGCCCAGCCACTTCTCATGGGCCATCAGCAGTACCGGGGTGCGCAGGTCCGTCACGCCCCGGCGGTCGGTGAGCCGGGTGACCTCCGCCTCGGCCACCACCAACGGCGGGGCCGGGACGGCACCTTGGGCCCGGGGCCGGGTGGCCCGTGGGTCCTTGGTGAGGGTGACCTCCAGGGTCACCGTGGCGAACCGTCCGGCCAGCGCGGGCAGTGGTCCGCCCCGGGCCTCGGCGGCGCTCAGCGCGCCGGAGGCGGTTCCGGCCGCGCCGCAGAGGAGCACGGCCGCGGCAGCGGCGGCGGTGCGGCGCCGGCCGCCGCCGGGCGGGCCGGAAGCCGGCGGACCGGAGCCGGTTGGCGCGGATGGCCCCTGGCGGGCGAGCAGGGCCAGCGCACCGGCCAGGAGCACCGCCAGGACACCGGCCACGGCGCTGACCGTGCCGTCCGCCGTCAGGGCGGTGGCGGCCCCGGCCCAGACGGCCAGCGCCGGGCCCACCAGCCGCAGGTCCAGGGGGCCTTGGGCCGGGTGCGCGTCCTCGGGCTGTGGCGGGGCGGCGGTCATGGCTGTACCAGGGAGCGCAGTTCGCCGAAGCGGCGGGCGCCGATGCCATGGACCTGGCGCAGCTCGTCCACGGAGCGGAAACCGCCGTGTTCGGTGCGGTAGTCGACGATATGCCGGGCGAGCGCCGGTCCGATGCCGGGCAGGGTGACCAGTTGTTCGGCGGTGGCGGTGTTGAGGCTGACCGGAGCGGCCGGCAGGGCCTTTCCGCGCCCCGCCGCGGCGCCCGGTGCGCCGGGCGGCGCCGGTACGCCGCCCGGACCGCCCGGGGCGGGCGGCCCGTTGGGGGCGGTCGTGGGCTGTGGGGCGCCCACCACGATCTGTTCGCCGTCGGTGAGGATCCTGGCCCGGTTGAGGCCGGTGAGGTCGACGCCCGGCCGGGGCCCCCCGGCCGCCTCCAGGGCGTCGGCGACCCGGGAACCGGGCGGCAGACGCTGCACGCCCGGATGCCAGACCTTGCCGCTGACGTCCACCACCACGGTCCCGGCCGCGCCCCCGGGGCGTACGGCGGCCGGTGCGGCGCCCGGTGCGGCGGCGGGCGGCGGCAGCCCCGCCGGGGCACGGACCGGGGCCGGGGAGGCGGCCGCCGGGGTCTCCCGCTCGGGGGCCCGCACCGCCGACGGCCGTCCCGCCCAGAAGTGCCAGACCGCGAGGAGCACGGCGAGCACCAGGGCGATGCCGATCGCGGCCAGGGTTCTGGGCTCCATTCCGCAGCGGAGCCGCACCCACACCGGCAGTTGCTCGCTCACCATTCGCCGCCAACCAGCGGGCGCGGCGGGCGGATTGGCGGTTTCCGGACGCTCGCGGGTATCGGAGGCGGGGCGGCGGGAAGGCTCGGCAGGAGCCGGGCCGCCGTACCCCTCGGCGCGAGCCGGGCCGTGGGGCGCGAGGCGGAGCAGTGTCTCGGACCGCCGCGCCGGGCCGTCAGCCGCGGGCCGCCAGGCGGCGCGTCCCGGCCCGGTCCCCGCGCGGCAGCCGCCACGGACGCGGCGGCCGGGCCCGCCCGGGGGCCGTCCGCGCACCGGTGAACCGGAGCGCCCGGCGGAGGTTTCGCCGGACGCCCCCGGGGTTTCACCCAGCAATGTGGCGGCGCGGGTCTGCGCGGGAGTACCGGCCACTGTCAGTAGTTCTTCCGTCATGGAAGGTGACGGTAGCCGCGTCCGGCCCAGCTTGCTGATCTTGCTCAAATCCCGTGGATGACCGGGAAGTTGTGGATAACTCCACCACTCCAACGAGGGAACGGCCGTCAGGAGGTTTCCGCGACCCGGCGGCCGAGGGTGGCGACCACCAGTCCGCCGGCGATGGCCAGCGCCGCCAGCACTCCGGCGAAGACCGTCGCCCCGGTCGTGAGGCCGGCGGCGTCGCTGAGGAATCCGGCGGCCACCGGCAGCGAGCCGGCCAGCAGGTAACCACCCATATTGAGCGCGGAATTGGCCTCGGCCAGCCGGTTCGGCGCCACGGTGGCGCTGAGCAGCGAAAGGCCGCCCAGCTGGCCCATCCCCTGCCCCGCGCCCGCCAGCACCGCGGAGGCCAGCAGGGCGACCACCGACGAGGCGTGCACCGCATAGACCAGCGCCGCGGTCGCGGCGGCCGTACTCGCCGCCCCCGCCAGCAGAATGGTGCGCCGGCGCAGCGCTCGCACCGCGAACTGGACGCCGGTGGCGGCCAGGAACATCACCAGAGCCATGCTGCCGGCGACCACCCGGCTGGTGGTGCCCAGCAGTCCGGACAGCAGCGAGGGGCCCAGCGAGAGCACAAAGGAGGTCCCGGTGATGCCGGGCCCGAACACCGCGATGCCCATGATGAGTTGAGCACGGCTCTCGCGCGGCACGCCGGGCAGCCGCACCCAGGATCCCTGGCCGGCCGTCGCCGGGCGGGTCACCGGCATCCGCACCACGACCAGCAACGCGGACGCCAGCAGGGCCATTTCCACCAGGAAGACGGTGACGGTGGGCGCGGGAAGCGTCTCGGACAGCAAGCCCGAGAGGAACGGCCCCAGGCCCGCGCCCAGGACCATCGCGCAGGAGGCGAGCAGGGAACCCAGCCGCCGGCGCCGCTCCCCCGCCACATCGGTCACGGCCGCCATGCCCGCGGAGACGGCCGCGCCGACCGCCACACCGGTCAGCAGCCGGGCCACGATCAGGGCGGCCACCGAGGAGGCGGTGGCGAAGACCACACAGGCCGCCAGGGCCAGGCCGAGCGCGGGCAGCAGCACCGGCTTGCGCCCCAGCCGGTCGGAGAGCACCCCCGACACCAGCAACGAGCCCAGCAGGCCCACGATATAGAAGGCGAACACCACGGTGAGCGCGCCCTTGGAGAAGCCGATGTCCCGCTGCCAGAGCACATAGAGCGGGGTGGCCGCGTTGGAGAGCATAAAGACCGCGGTGACCGGCCAGGCCGCCAGCCACACCCACCACAGGGGAGCCTCGGCGGCGGGCGGCGGGACCACCCGGGCCGGTGCGGTGCGCCGCTCAAGCACCGTTCCCCTGACCTCTGTTCGACCTGCGGGCATGACGGTTTCCTTTCCACCGACCCAGTACGAGTTGAGTCGAACATAGCAGTAGTACGATGTAATTCGTAGTGGCGTTGACCATGTGAAAGGAGCCATCCATGGCATCCACCCCGCCGCCGGTGCTGTCCATCACCGTGCTGCCCCAACCGCCCGGCCTGCCGGAGCCCCTGTCGGAACCGGCCATCCAGGACCTTCGGCTGGAGACCGTACTGGGGGCGCTGAGCGATCCCCTGCGGCTGTTCATCGTGCGCAAACTCCTGCTGGAGCGCGAGGAGTTCGACCACCCCTGTGGCTGGTTCGGGCTGGACCGCCCCAAGTCCTCGCTCACCCATCACTTCCGCGCACTGCGCGAGGCGGGCGTCATCCGGCAGCGCCAGTACGGGCTGGAGCGCCGCAGCGAGGTGCGCATCGACGACCTTCGGGACCGGTTCCCCGGTCTGCTGGAGCTGGTCGCCGCCTGGACCCCGGAGTCCTGACCGGAAGGAACGGGAACGGGCCGGCCGGGGCTACCGGGGAGAGATCACCACTCCCAGCAGCCCCGGCCCGGTGTGTGCCCCGATCACCGCGCCGACCTCGCTGACATGCAGCTCCCCCAGCTCGGGGACGCGGTCACGGAGGCGGTCGGCGAGCAGGGTGGCGCGCTCGGGGGCGGCCAGATGGTGCACCGCGATATCCACGGGCGCGGTACCGGCCCGCTCCACGGCGATCTCCTCCAGGCGGGCGATGGCCTTGGCCGCGGTACGGACCTTCTCCCGCAACTCAATGCGCCCGCCGTCCAGTTGAAGCAGCGGTTTGACGGCGAGGGCCGAGCCGAGCAGGGCCTGGGCGGCGCCGATCCGGCCGCCCCGGCGCAGGTAGTCGAGGGTGTCCACATAGAAGTAGGCGGCGGTGGCCTCGGCCCGCTTCTCGGCGGCGGCCACCGCCTCGTCCAGGGTGCCGCCGGCCTCGGCGGTCTCCGCGGCGGCCAGGGCGCAGAAGCCCAGGGCCATCGCGACCATGCCGGTGTCCACCACCCGGACCGGGACGGGCGCCTCGCGGGCCGCGAGCACCGCGGCGTCATAGGTGCCGGAGAACTCGGCGGAGAGGTGGAGCGAGACGATGCCCTCGGCGCCCTCCTCGGCAGCCGCCCGGTAGGCGGCCGCGAAGACCTCGGGGCCGGGCCGGGAGGTGGTCACCGGCTTGCGCTTCTGCAGGGCCTGGGCGACCGAGCGGGCCGAGATCTCGGTGCCCTCCTCCAGGGCCTGGTCGCCCAGGACGACCGTCAGCGGCACCGCGGTGATCCGATGCCGCTCCATCGCCCGAGGTGGCAGATAGGCCGTGGAATCGGTGACGATCGCGACATGGCGGGACATGCCCCGGAGGTTACCCGCCGGGGCCCGGGGGCGGCAGCCCGGCCCCGTCAGCTGGCGCTCTCCGGGCGGCGGGCGGTCTGCTGCCGTTTCTCCCAGGGCAGGTCGGACAGCCAGGCCGGGCGGCCGGGTATCCCGGGCCGCTGTGGAGCGGTCTGCTCAGAGCGGCCCGTCGCGGAGGAGGACGCCGGAGCGCCAGGGGCCTCGGCGCCGTCCTCCTCCACCGCCGTCCAGTGCCGCAGCGCGCTGGCCTCCATCCGGATCTGCTCGCCCAGGTCCGCCAGGTCCTCGTGGCGGAACTGGCGGGCACGGTCCTGGGCGGCCCAGCGCAGCGCGTCGGCCGACTCCCGGATGGCGTCGGTGCGCTTGCGCAGCTCCGGCAGGCTCTCCGCGATCCGGCTCTGGCTGGGCTCGCTCTCCAGGCGCCGGAGCTCCTCGTCCAGCTCCCGGCCATGGGCGCTGAGCCGCTGGAAGAGGGCCATCGACTCGGAGAGCGAGGCGTCCTCGGTGGCGCGCTCGTGCAGTGCCTCCTGGGTGGTGCGCATCGAGGTGCGCAGCGCCAGCCGCAGCTGGGCGACCTCACCGGCCGGACCGGGCCGGGCGAACTGCATCGCCTTGAGGCGGGTGTCCTCCACGGTGCGCCGGGCCTGGGTGACGGTGTGGTCCACCCGGCGCTTGACGGCCTTGACGGCCTTGACCGTGGCCACCACCGCGAGCACGACAAACAGCACGACGGTGAGGGCGACTATCACGGCCACGGCTTCCATGGGGCGCTCCTCGGGCAGTTCGGTCCGGCGATGTTGTCCCCTCCACGGTAAACGGGAAGGGCAGGCCGTGGGTTCCTTTGGAACCCCCAACCTGCCCTTAGGGGAGATACCGGGGGCGGCGCCCCCGGGATCCGTACCCGGACCCGACTCGCTTACGCCGGAACGATGTTGACCAGCTTGGGCGCCCGCACGATGACCTTGCGGATGCCCGCGCCGTCCAGCGCGGCCACCACCGCCGGGTCGGCCAGCGCGACCTGCTCCAGCTCCTCCCCGGAGATGGCCGGCGGCACCTCCAGACGCGCCTTGACCTTGCCCTTGACCTGGACCACACAGGTCACGGTCTCGTCCACCACATAGGCCGGGTCGGCCACCGGGAAGGACCGGTGCACCACGGAGTCCTGGTGGCCCAGGCGGCGCCACAGCTCCTCGGCGATATGCGGGGCCAGCGGCGCGATCAGCAGCACCAGCGTCTCGGCCACCGGGCGGGGCACCTCACGCAGCTTGACCACGTGGTTGTTCAGCTCGGTGATCTTGGCGATGGCGGTGTTGAAGCGCATGTTCGCCAGGTCCTGGGTGACGCCGTCGACCGCCTTGTGCAGGGCGCGCAGCGTCTCCTCATCGGCCTCGGCGTCGACCACGGTGACCTCACCGGTCGCCTCGTCCACCACATTGCGCCACAGCCGCTGCAGCAGCCGGTACTGGCCGACCACGGCGCGGGTGTCCCAGGGGCGGGAGACGTCCAGCGGGCCCATGGCCATCTCGTACAGGCGCAGGGTGTCGGCGCCGTACTCGGCGCAGATCTCGTCCGGAGTGACCGCGTTCTTCAGGGACTTGCCCATCTTGCCCAGCAGCCGGGAGACCTTCCCGCCCTCGTAGTAGAAGACGTTGTCGTGCTCCTCCACCTCGGCGGCGGGCACCGCGATGCCCCGGGCGTCCCGGTAGACATAGGCCTGGATCATGCCCTGGTTGAACAGCTTGTGGAAGGGCTCGGCCGAGGAGATATGGCCCAGGTCGAACAGCACCTTGGACCAGAAGCGGGCGTACAGCAGGTGCAGCACCGCGTGCTCGGCGCCGCCCACATACAGGTCCACACCGCCGTGCGGCTTGTCCTCACGCGGGCCCATCCAGTAGCGCTCGGCCTCGGGGGAGACCAGCCGCTGGTCGTTGTGCGGGTCCAGGTAGCGCAGCTCGTACCAGCAGGAACCGGCCCAGTTGGGCATGGTGTTGGTCTCGCGGCGGTAGCGCTTGGGGCCGTCACCCAGGTCCAGTTCGACATTGACCCAGTCCTCGTTGCGGGACAGCGGGGTCTCCGGCTCGGTGTCGGCGTCGTCCGGGTCGAAGGTGCGCGGCGAGTAGTCCTCGACCTCGGGCAGCTCCAGCGGCAGCATCGACTCGGGCAGCGGGTGGGCCACGCCGTTCTCGTCGTAGACGATCGGGAAGGGCTCGCCCCAGTAGCGCTGGCGGCTGAACAGCCAGTCGCGCAGGCGGAAGTTGACGGTGCCCTCACCGATGCCGCGCTCGGCCAGCCAGTCGATGACGGTGCGCTTGGCCTCGTCAACGCCCATGCCATTGATGTCCAGTTGGTCATTGGCGGAGTTGATCGCCGGGCCCTGGCCGCCGTACGCCTCGCCCTCCCAGCCCTCGGGGGGCTGGACGGTGCGGACGATGGGCAGCTCGAAGGCGGTGGCGAACTCCCAGTCCCGCTCGTCCTGTCCGGGCACCGCCATGATGGCGCCGGTGCCATAGCCCATCAGCACGTAGTCGCCGACGAACACCGGGATCCGCTCGCCGGTGACCGGGTTGACGGCGTACGCGCCGGTGAAGACGCCGGTCTTGTCCTTGCCCTCGGTCTGCCGCTCGACATCGGTCTTGGACTGGGCCTGCTTGCGGTAGGCGGCAATGGCGTCGGCCGGGGTGGCGGCGCCGCCGGTCCAGCGCTCCTTGGTGCCCTCGGGCCAGGCGGCCGGGACGATGGCGTCCACCAGGCCGTGCTCCGGGGCCAGCACCATGTAGGTGGCACCGAACAGGGTGTCGGGGCGGGTGGTGAAGACGGTGATCTTCTCGTCGTGGCCGTCCACGGCGAAGTCGACCCGGGCACCCTCGCTGCGGCCGATCCAGTTGCGCTGCTGCAGCTTGATGGCCTCCGGCCAGTCCAGCGCGTCCAGGTCGTCCAGCAGCCGGTCGCCATAGGCGGTGATCCGCATGTTCCACTGGCGCAGCTTGGACTTGAAGACCGGGAAGTTGCCGCGCTCGGAGCGGCTGTCGGCGGTGACCTCCTCATTGGCCAGCACCGTGCCCAGGCCGGGGCACCAGTTGACGGGCGAGTCGGAGGCGTAGGCCAGGCGGTACTCGCCCAGGACCGCGTCCCGCTCGGCGGCGCTCAGCTCGCTCCAGGGGCGGCCGTCGGGGGTGGCACGCTCACCGCTCTCGAACCGGGCGACCAGCTCGGAGATCGGCCGGGCCTTGCCCGCCTGCTCGTCGAACCAGGAGTTGAAGATCTGCAGGAAGATCCACTGGGTCCACTTGTAGTAGTCCGGGTCGATGGTGGCGAAGGAGCGGCGCTTGTCATGGCCCAGGCCCAGCCGGCGCAGCTGGGCCTTCATGTTCTCCATGTTGGCCTCGGTGGACACCCGGGGGTGGGTGCCGGTCTGCACCGCGTACTGCTCGGCGGGCAGGCCGAAGGCGTCGAAGCCCAGGGTGTGCAGGACGTTGTGGCCGGTCATCCGGTGGAAGCGGGCGGTGACATCGGTGGCGATATAGCCCAGCGGGTGACCGACATGCAGGCCCGCGCCCGAGGGGTACGGGAACATGTCCATGATGAACTTGGTGGGCCGGGCGACCACCTCGGGGTCGCCCCCCAGATCGCCGTCGGGGTTGGGTGCCTCATAGGTGCCCTCGGCGTCCCAGACGTCCTGCCAGCGTGCCTCGATGTCCGCGGCCAGCGCGGCCGTGTAGCGGTGCGGGGCAGCCACCTCGGCCGGGGGCACCCCCTGGCCGGAGGCCTTGGGGGAGTTAGTGGTCTCGCTCATCGTCCTCGAAGCTCCATCGATCGTCGTCTCTGCCTGCGTCGCATGCGTTCCGGGCGGGCCCGGAAATGAAAAAGCCCCTCGCACAGGAGGGGTCGCCGCGCCGATGCCGGTCTCAGGGACCGGGACTGATCAGCGCGGCTAGCTAAGCAGGAGGCGTACGGCACGCATGCGGTCAGGTTACCGCAGGGGTGCCGGGGCCCGCACCGAGGTACGGGCCCCGGCGCGGGCTCAGTGCTGGTGACCGGGGATGTACGAGGTCACATAGTTGGCGCCGGGCGAGCCGACACCGGTGACGTTGTCGTAGCCGACGGTCGCGGAGAGCGAGCTGTCACTGCCGAAGGTGCGCAGCGAGGTCAACACGCCGTCCTTGGCGTCCACACCGTTGGCGAAGTCCATCCGCACCACACCGATGCCCTGGCCCTTGCCCAGCGGGTGGTCGGTGACGTCGTGGTAGGCGGAGGTGCCGTAGCGGTCGTAGATGGCCGGGTTGGCGAAGCCGAGCGGCACACCGTGGCGGGCCTGCTGGGCCAGCGTCTGGATGGCGGCGATCACCGGGCAGGAGAGCGAGGTGCCGCCGATGCGGTACTCGCCGTACTTCACCGACTTGTCGGGGAAGGCCTGGGTCTGACCGACCAGGAAGCCGGTGTTGGGGTCACCGATGGCGGAGATGTCCGGGGCGACACGCATCGGCTTGGCCGTGCCGTTGATCTTGGAGAGCGCGTCCGGGACCACGCCACGCTGGTAGAAGGGCTGCTCGACGAGGGTGCTGGTGCCGCCACCCGCGCCGCCGTTGAAGGTGCCGGGGAAGTTCTCCCAGTTCTGGCCGTCCTTGGAGAGGCTGGCCTTGCGGGTGCCCCAGCCGGTCTCCCACAGGTACTTGTCGCCCTTGCCGACGGCCAGCGAGGTGCCGCCGACGGAGGTGGCCCAGGCGGAGTTGGCCGGCGAGTCGATGGTCTTCTGGCCGTACTTGGCGGCGTTGTCGCCGTCGTCACCGGAGGAGAAGTAGAAGCCGATGCCCTCGACCGCGCCGGTCTGGAAGAGGTGGTCGTAGGCGGCGGCCGCGTCCGGGGTCTCCTGGGACTCGATGCTGCTCCAGGAGTTGGAGACGACGTCCGCGAGCCGGTTGTCGACGACCTTGTTGAGCGCGTCCATCAGGTCGGGGTCCTGGCAGGAGGCGCCGCCGACGTAGACGATGTTGGCATCCGGGGCCACCGCGTGCGCGGCCTCGATGTCCAGGGTCTCCTCGCCGTACCAGCCGGAGGCGTCACAGCCGTCGGGGCCGGTCTGGGTGTAGTCGCTCGGCAGCACCTGGCTGAACTGGCCCTTGCGGTAGGGCTTGTCGCCGTTGCGCTTGGCGTACTCCGCGATGTCGCCGGTGATCGTCGGCGAGGCGTAGGCGTCGGTGATGGCGATGGTGGCGCCCTTGCCGGTGAAGCTCTTGGCACCGTAGGCGGCCCGCAGCTGCTTGCCGGTGTAGCCGCGGATGGCGTACGGGGCCTGGCCGCCGTAGGCCGGGGGAAGGCTCTTGTTGACCTTGGAGCCGTAGTAGGTGGAGAACGGCCCGGAGTTGACGAAGGCCTTGCCGGGGCCGGGCAGGGCGTCGGCGGGGCGGTTCAGCTTGGGGGCGTTGTTCAGGCCGGTGACCGTGAGCACCGCGCCGTCCAGGGAGGTGGGGACGGAGGCGGTCTTGGCGGGGGCGACGAGGGTCTTGCCGTCCTTGGCGAACTGGTGCAGCTCGGTGCCGAACGCCTTCTTGACCGCGGCGGCGTCACCGGTGACCGAGATGTAGTGGTCGTTGGAGCCGGTCACCTTCAGGCCGGAGGACTTCAGCCAGGCGGTGACCTTGGCTATCTGGCCCTTGGTGGGGGCAAACCGCTGCTGCGCCTGCTTGGCGGTCAGGTACTTGCCGTAGTGGGGCGACTTGGGGTCGGAGACGGCCTGCGCGTACTCGGCCAGTCCCTTGGCGTCCCGGCCGGCCAGGTAGACCCGGGCGCTGACCCGCTTGGAGTCGGGCGTGCTGCCGCGGTCGGCCTTGGCGGTGGCCCAGGTCGGCTTGGTGCCGGCCAGGGACTCCCGGCCGTGCGGGCCGCTGTCGGCGCCGGCGGTGGGCGCGGCGAGCGCGAGCGCCCCGGCCACCAGCGGCAACGCCGCCGCCAGGGACAGTCCGGCGCGCGTTCTGGAACGTCCTGCTCTCATGAAACCCCCTGCGATGCGCATGGTCGCGATTGGTCGCGTGGTCGCCTATGCGGGGGCGGTGAACGCCGTCCGCATATGGGACGTCACCCTTTCGATGAACTGTTCATATGTGGGGCATGAGTTCGCCAAGAAGAGACCAAAGAAATCTCATGTTCCGCATGAGCAAGGGGCGTTGAGGGAGCAATAGCGCAAAACCGGCGCCGGCAGAGGTCAAACGAACCGACGGTAGCAGCGGTGCTGCCGGTCAGGGGTGGGGTTGTGTGAATCGGTCAAGTGCGCCCCGGTCGCTGCCTAACGTCGCGCAGCATGAGCCCGCACCCCTTTCTTGACCGCACCGCAGGCGTCCTGGCCCTGGTCACCCTCACCGCCGCCGTCGTCTGGGGGCTGATCGCGGCCGGCTGCCTGATCGGGGTGCCGCTCACCGCGCGCGCCCGGCTGCTGGCCCAGGCGGTCCACCGGGCGCTGGGCGTGGGCGCGTTGGGCTTCCTGGCCGTGCATATCGCGGTGAAGACCGCCGAGGGGCACGCGGCGGTGACGGCCTCACTGCTGCCGTTCTCCTCCGGGGCGCTGCTCGGGCTGGGGGCGCTGGCCGGATATCTGCTGGTGCTCGCCGCGGCAACTGGAGCGCTGCGTTCCGCATTTGTCGGGCGCGGCCGGCTGGCCCGGCACTGGCGCGCCCTGCACTCCTGCGCCTATCCGGCCTGGTGTGCCGCTCTCCCCCACGGCCTCAACGCGGGCCGCGCTCCGGCGGCTTGGGTGCCGGCCTGCTACGCCCTGTGCCTGGCGGCGGTGGCGGCGGCCCTGACCTTCCGGGTACTGGCCGGCTCCCCGGGCGCGGGATGGCTGCGGGCCCGGGTGCAGGCGGCCATGGGCGGCGGTGCGCACACCGGCCGACGGAGGCGGACCGGCGCGGACCGCGGCGGGGCGCACGCCGGACCGGCGCGGACCGGACGCGGCGGGGGGCGGGGACAGGAGAGCGCCAGGGGGCACGATCGGGAGGAGGCCGGGTGGCACGGCCGGGAGGAAGCCGGGCACCACGACCGGGACGGGACCGGACAGGCATACGCCCGCGGTGGGGCGTCCACGCTGCTGTCGCGCCCGGAGGGCCGGGGATGAACGAGCCGCTGCCGGAACTGCCACCGGTGACCGCGCTGGGCCCGGCACGGGTGACGGCCGGACTGGCCGGGGCGCCGGGCGGAGCACTGCCCGTAGCGCCGGGCGGGGCATTCACCGGAGCCGAACGGCTGGACCACCGGGCGCACTTGGCGGTGCACGGGACGCTGCCCCGGCTCACCGAGTCACAGCTGACGCTGCTGGCACAGACCATCGCGCTGCGCGGGCGCGGCGGGGCGGGATTCCCGTTCGCGCGCAAGCTGCGCGCGGTGGGGGACGCGGCCCGGCGGCGCGGGATGCGGCCGGCGGTGGTGGTCAACGGCTGCGAAGGGGAACCGGCCTGCCGCAAGGACACCGTGCTGCTGGCCCGCGCCCCGCACCTGGCCCTGGACGGCGCGCTGCTGGCGGCCGGAGCGCTGGGGGCGCGGACCGTGGTGGTCGCGGTCACCCGGGCCCGTACCGAGTCCTCGGTACGGGCCGCGCTGGCCGAGCGGGGGCTGTCCGACCGGCGGGGACGGGCGGTACGCGCCCGGGTGGTGCGCCTTCCGGAGCGGCTGGTCTCCGGGGAGTCCGCCGCCGTACTGCGGGCCGCCGGCGGCGGACCGGCCCGGCCGCCCGGCCGGCACGCCCGGGCCAGCGAGGTCGGGCTGGCGGGGGCACCCACCCTGCTGTCCAACGCCGAGACCTATGCCCAGCTCGCCCTGGCGGCCCGGCTGGGCGCCCCCGGCTATGCCGCTACCGGCACCGGCCGGGAACCGGGCACCCTGCTGCTCACAGTCTCGGGCGCGGCGCCCGCCCCCTGGGTGGTGGAGGCACCCGTCGGGATGCCGCTGCCCGAGGTGCTGCGGCGGTGCGGTGTGCCCGGACCCGTGCAGGGCGTGCTGGTGGGCGGCTACCACGGGGCCTGGCTGGACGCCGCGACGGCCGCCACCGCCGTACTGGACCGGGAGGCACTGGCCGCCCGGGGCTGCACCCTGGGCGCCGGGGCGCTGCTGCCGCTGCCCGCGGACAGCTGCCCGCTGGGCGAGACGGTACGGGTGGCGCACTGGCTGGCCGGAGAGTCGGCCGGGCAGTGCGGACCCTGCCGACTGGGGCTGCCGGCCCTGGCCGGAGCGCTGGCGGAGCTGACCGGCGGTGGCGGGGCGGCCGCCCTGGACACCCTGTGGCAAGCGGCGGGGGCGGTGCGCGGGCGCGGCGCCTGCGCACACCCGGACGGGGCGTCCCGCCTGGTGCTCAGCGCCCTGGACGCCTTCCCGGACGACCTGGCCGCACACCTCGGCGGCACCGGGTGCGGGCGGCCGACGGCCGGGGTGCTGCCGCTGCCCGCCACCGGGACCCGCCCGGACGGAACCGACGGGGCCGAGGAGCGGCTGACGGTGGACTGGACGCTGTGCGAGGGCCATGGTCTGTGCGCCGGGCTGCTGCCGGAGCTGGTGCGGATGGACACCGACGGCTACCCGACGCCGGCGGCCGCCGCCGTACCCCGGCGGCTGCGCGGCCGGGCCCAGCGGGCGGTGAGCCGCTGCCCGGCCCTGGCCCTGCGGCTGGAACGGGCCCAAATACGCTGAGCGGGCCGCCCTTTACCGGACGACCCGCTCAACTCACTGTGGAGCTAAGGAGAATTGAACTCCTGACCTCCTGCATGCCATGCAGGCGCTCTACCAACTGAGCTATAGCCCCTTGTTTTGTTTTCCGCCCGGTTCCCCCGGCGACATCGACTACATTACACGGACCCCCCCGCCATCTGCCAAATCGAGGGCCCGCTCGATCAACAGCAGCAACCTTTGCCCGATTTGCCCCCATATCGGGGGCCGTATCGAGACGGCTGAGGCCGACCGGACCTCAGGCCGTGGCAAAGGAATAGAACCGCTTGAGCGCGCAGTGCTCATCGAGCAGCCGACCGTAGATCGGCTCGCCCTCCAGCTCCCGATATGTCTCGATCGGGTCGCCCTTTATGATCAACGCCCGCGCGCACTCGACACACCAGTACTGGTAGTCGGGATTGATCGGTTCCATATCGCGAACGATCGGCGTCCCACTGCCGCACCAGTCGCATTTCCGGCTGTGTGCACCCATTCACTCAGCTCCAGCTGTGGCCGCAGGCGGTACAGACGTAGGAAACACCGCCGTTGTCGCCGAGCACCTGGGCCACATGAGCGGATCCGCATGCCGGACACTGAATCGACGCCGTCAGAGGGAGGGCATCGAATTCCGCGAGGACGCGCATCGGCATATCGCCTTCCCTCCCCTTCGGCCCCGTCCGCTCCCGGCTGTCCGATTCTGCCATGCGGCGGGCGCCAGGTCAGCGCCGCGGCCGCACCAGGCCCGTACCCACCGCGGCCAACGCCGTACCTCCCAGGGCGAGGCAGGTGACCCAGACCGAGTGCGCCGCCTGATGCGCCCCTGCGCCCCCGTCACCGCCCAGGTACACCGCCCCGAACACGGCGATGCCGGTGAGCATGCCGATCTGCGAGGTGGTGGCCAGCAGCCCGCTGGCATCCGCGGCGTGCTCCGGGGCCACCGTGGCCAGCGCCCGGGTCAGCGTCGGGCTGAAGGCCATGCTCACCCCGGCCCCACAGGCGGCCGTCAGCACATAGAGCGCGGCACCACCATCGCCACCGCCCCGCAGCAGCAGCCCCAGCCCCAGATAGCCGGCCGCCGCCAGCACCAGGCCCACCGGCGCCAGCGCGCCATGCCAGCGGGCGGGCAGCCGCTGCCAGTTGAGCCCTATGACACCGAACAGCGCGGCCATGGGCACAAACGCCAGCCCCGTCTGCTGGGCGCTGAACCCCAGGGCACTCTGCAGATGCAGCGAAAGCACCAGCAGGAAGGCGCCGTTGACCGCCATGGACAGCCCGATCCGGGTCACCGCCCTGGGCACCCCGGGCGCCCGCAGCACCACCGGCGATATCAGCGGCGCTCCCCCGCGCCGGGCCAGCCGGGACTCATACACTCCGAACACCACGGCCAGCACCGCGCTCAGCGCGAACGACACCCAGCACCACACCGGCCAGTTCTGGTCCTGGCCGAGCACCATCGGCACGGTGAACAGGGTGACCGCCGCCGCCAGCAACAGCAGGCCGGGCAGATCCAGGCCACGGGAGCCCTCGCCGGCCTCCCGCTCGTCGTGCGGCATCAGCCGCAGGCCCAGCACCAGGAGCAGCACGCCTATCGGCACATTCACCAGGAAGACCGGCCGCCAGCTCAGCCCATAGAGATCGGCGCTGACCAGCACCCCGCCCACGATCATGCCCGCCGCCGCGCCGGAGGCCAGCACCGCGGAGTAGGCGCCCAGCGCCCGAGTGCGCGAACTGCCCGTGTAGGTACGCTGGATGAGGCTGAGTACCTGGGGCAGCATCATCGCCGACCCGGCGCCCTGAACGAACCGGAACGCTATCAACTGGCCGGTGTCGGCGGCGAGTCCGCAGCTGAGCGAGGCCAGCGTGAACAGCGCGACACCCAGCAGGAACATCCTCCGGTGGCCATGCCGGGCGCCCAGCCGCGCGCCGGTGATCAGCAGCACCGCATAGGCGATGGTGTAGCCCGCCACTATCAGCTGCATCCCGGCCCCCGAGGCGTGCAGCTCGGTGCGCATGGTGGGGGCGGCCACATTGACGATGAACACATCGAGCAGCGCCATGAATTGGCCGGTGAGCACGATCGCCAGCAGCCAGGCCGGTCTGGGTGGCCGGCCCCGGACACCCTGGCGGGCGGCGTTGTCGGTGGCACCCGCTTTACTGGCGGGACGAGTGGGGGTGGCTTCGGTGAGGATCTCGGTCATGGCAACCAGCCTGAGGCAGGTACCGCACGGGTACCGAGAGCCCACGGATGCTGGTACTGACAGCACCTGGCAACCCCCCGGAATGACGATGACGATGGGGGAATGACCACGATGGCGACGACCAACGGACGCAAACGCCCGGAGCTGGCCGCCTTTCTGCGCAGCAGACGGGCCCGGGTGACCCCGGCCGACGTCGGCATGCCCGAGGGGCTGCGGCGCCGTACGCCCGGGCTGCGCCGTGAGGAGGTCGCCCAGCTCTCCGGCGTCGGCGTCACCTGGTACACCTGGCTGGAGCAGGGCCGCCCGATCAACGCCAGTGTGCAGGTGCTGGACGCCATCGCCCGCACCCTGCGGCTGGACCAGGCCGAGCGTGAGCACCTCTACCACCTCGCCGAAGTCCCCTACGCCCCGGAGCGGGTGGCCGACGCCGAGTGTGTCGGCCCGGAGGTGCGGGGCATCGTCGACGGCCTCCATCCGCTGCCGGCCGTGGTCTACAACGCCCGTTACGACCTGCTGTCCGCCAATGCCGCCTACCGGGCGATGTTCCCGTTCGTCCACTACGCGCCGGAGGGCAAGTGCAATGTGCTGTGGCAGCTGTTCACCATGCCCGTCTGCTGCAACCCCTTCATCGACCGCGATGCCGAAATGCCCCTGCTGGTGGCGGCGTTCCGCGGCGCGTACGGCCGTCATGTCGGCGAGCCGGCCTGGGAGACCTTTATCGAGCGCCTCTCAGCGGCCAGCGAGGACTTCCGCCGGCTGTGGGCCGCGGGGGATGTGCTGCCGCCCGGGCACCGGATAAAGCACGTCCACCATGTCTCGGTGGGCGAGCTGCGGCTGACCTCCACCTCGCTGGCGGTGGGCGGCGTTCCGGAGACCCGGATCGTGGTCTACACACCCAATGACGAGGAGAGCCGGGCGCGGATAGAGCTGCTGTGCGCCGCCGAGGACCCGGTGATCGGCTGCTGTGTGCACGCCCGCCGCCTCTCGGAGATACGCGCCCTGCGGGCGGAGGTCCGGGAGCTGGAGCAGGTGGGCTGAGGCGCGGCGGTCCGGGCGGGCCGGGGCGGAAATGCCACGATCCCGCCCCTCTCGGCGAGAGGGACGGGATCGTGCGGGCTGTGGAGCTAAGGAGAATTGAACTCCTGACCTCCTGCATGCCATGCAGGCGCTCTACCAACTGAGCTATAGCCCCGCTGTTCCCGGTTCTTCCGGAGGTTTCCTCCGCGTTCCCCGCGAACAAGAAGAACTTTAGCCTGCGACCTGGCCGAATGTGAAATCGGGCGGTGGCCGGCCCCGGCGGCGCTCAGTCGTCGTCGCCGAGGACCGGCTCCGGCAGGGTGCCGGCGTTGTGCTCCAGCAGCCGCCAGCCGCGGGCACCCTCGCCCAGCACCGACCAGCAGCAGTTGGTGAGGCCGCCGAGCGCCTCCCAGGAGTGCGGCGCCAGGCCCAGCAGCCGGCCGATGGTGGTGCGGATGGTGCCGCCATGGCTGACCACCACCAGAGTGCCGCCGTCCGGCAGCTTCTCCGCGCCGGCCAGCACCACTGGGGCGGCCCGGTCGGCGACCTCGGTCTCCAGCTCGCCGCCGCCGCGCCGCACCGGCTCACCGCGCTTCCAGGCCGCGTACTGCTCCCCGTAGCGCTCGATGATCTCCTCATGGGTGAGCCCCTGCCAGACGCCCGCATAGGTCTCCCGCAGCCCGGCGTCGGCGGCCACCGGCAGGCCGGTGAGCGAGGACAGCTCGGCGGCGGTGGCGGCGGCCCGTTGGAGGTCGGAGGCGAGGATGGCGTCGGGCTTCATGGCGGCCAGCAGCCGGGCCGCCCGGCGGGCCTGGGCCACGCCGGTCTCGGTCAGCTCGATGTCCGTGGAGCCCTGGAAGCGGCGTTCCACGTTCCAGGCCGTCTGGCCGTGCCGCCACAGGACGATGCGACGGCCCCGGCCGCCCCCGCCGCCGTTCAGCTCAGCTCTCCGTCCACACCTGCCTGGGTGCGGGCGTACTCCGCGGCCTTGCCCCGGGTGGCCACCGCGTCGTCGGGCAGCTGGATCTCGGGGCAGTCCTTCCACAGCCGCTCCAGGGCGTAGAAGACGCGCTCCTCGCTGTGCTGGACGTGCACCACGATGTCCACGTAGTCCAGCAGCACCCAGCGGGCGTCGCGGTCGCCCTCGCGCCGCACCGGCTTGGCGCCCAGCTCCTTCAGCAGCCGCTCCTCGATCTCGTCGACGATCGACTTGACCTGGCGGTCGTTGGGGGCCGAGGCCAGCAGGAAGGCGTCGGTGATCGACAGTACGTCGCTGACGTCGTACGCGATGATGTCGTGCGCGAGCTTGTCGGCGGCCGCCTGGGCGGCGGCCTGGATGAGCTCGATGGAGCGGTCAGTGGCGGTCACAAGCCATGCTTTCGCTAGGGGTCGGTACGCCTCAAGGGTCTCACGACCCGCCGGTGCCCTTCCCTGGCTTTTCCGGCCGCTGCCCGGCCCGCCGCACGCACCCGCCCCGGTCAGCTCCTGAAGTCCTTGCCGAGCACCACGGTGATGTCGGCGTTGGCCGCGCCCTGTCCCTTCCGTACCGCGCTCACCGGCAGCCCCAGGGTCTTGGCGACCTCCCTGGCGTCATCGGCCCGCTTGTCATCGGTGTACACCACCGCGGAGGCGCCCTGGCCATGGGCGGTGCCGCCGTCGAGGTAGGTGTAGCCGCCGTTGACCAGCGCCACCTGGGCCGACTGGGCGGCGGCCGGGCCTCCGGTGGCGTTCTTCACACTCACCCGGGGCGTGCTGTCCCGGCCCGCGCTCTTCACCGCACCGCCCAGCACCTCCCTGACCACCTGGTCGGCGGCGGTCCCGTCCAGGGTGCCGTCCGCCCGTACCGGCAGCAGCGTGGTGGTGTACGCACCGGCCCGGGCCCGCGTGGCCAGCCCGGCCAGCGAGGCGCCCAGGTCCTTGACCGACAGCGAGGGGTCGGGGATCTGGGCCAGCTGCTCCACGGTGTTGGTGGCCGCGCCGCTGTCGGTGGACAGCTTCTTCAGCACCGCCTGCATCACCTGGCCGAAGCGGGCCAGCTGCCGGGTCTGGTCCTCCCGGGCGGCCCGGTAGGTGGCATAGGCGACCGCCGTCTGCCCGTTGAGGCTCTGGCCGCTGCCCCGGTGCACCAGCGGGTCGTCGCCGGGCTTGGCGCCGGGCACATCGGTGTCCGCGTCCAGGGTGATGCCGCCGGCCAGCTGGACCAGGTTCTCCAGGTAGGGGGTGTCCAGCCGCCAGCTGCCCTTGATCTGCGAGCCCAGCAGGGTGTTGAGGGCGTCCCGGGTGGCACCGGTGCCGGCATCGGTGACCGACTTGCCCAGGGTGGTGGCGCCGCCGCCCTCCTTGGCCACGGCCAGTGAGTTGGGCAGCAGGACGGTGGTGGCCTTCCCGGTGGTCCGGTTGTCCACCAGCAGGGCGGTGGAGCTGCCGCCGCCCCTGATCTGGCGCAGATGGACCACGATCACATCGCGCTGCTGGGCGCCGCCGGCCCCGGCGCCCTTCTTCTGGTCCGAACCGGCCAGGAAGAACCAGGCCAGGCCGCCGGCCAGGACCAGCACCAGCGCCACGCCCAGCGCGACATAGCGGTTGCGGCCCTTGCGCTTGCGCTCGTCACGGCGTTCGCTGCGGCTCTCGCTGAACTTCAGCCAGTCGATGACGTCCTCGGACTCCTCGTCCGGGGTCTCGACGAAGGAGAACTGCTCGGTGCGGTAGACGGGGGCTTCCGGGCCGCCCGCCCCCTCCCCACCGGCTACCTCGCCACCGGCGGCCTCGTCCGGGGCCTGCCGGGGTTCGGGGATCTGCGGCTCCGCCGGGGCGGCCGGCCCGTCCTGCCACTCGGCCTGCCGCGGGATCCGCTCCTGCTGCCGGGTCTGCGGCTGGGTGTACGGCTGAGCGTGGGGCTGCGGCTGGTGGGCCGCGGCGTCAGCGGGGTCATAGGGCTGCTGCGGCCGGCCGGCGGCATAGGGGTCGTAGCCATGGCCCTGTTCCGGGGCGGGGAACTGCTGGAGGGGCTGGCCGTAGACGTCATAGACCCGCTCCGGCGCGTCCGGCTGGTACACCGGCCGGCCATAGGCGTCGTAGCCGTACACCTGCGGCTGGTACGCGTAGGGATCGTGCGCGTACGGGTCCTGGCGGTCGTTCAACGGTGCCCCTCGAGTGGCCCTCGGGCCGGGATCGGCCGGATGTCAGCCGTCGTGACGGTACAGCTTGCGCTTGTGGATGTAGCGCACCACACCGTCCGGGACCAGGTACCAGACCGGCTCCCCGGCGGCCACCCGCGCGCGGCAGTCGGAGGAGGAGATGGCCAGGGCCGGGACCTCGACAAAGGAGACCCGGTCGTCGGGCAGCCCGGGGTTGGCCAGTATGTGGCCGGGCCGGGTCACCCCGATGAAGTGGGCGAGCTGGAAGAGCTCGTCGGTGTCCCGCCAGGTGAGGATCTGGGAGAGCGCGTCGGCGCCGGTGATGAAGAACAGATCCGTGTCGGCGTTGAGGTCCCGCAGCTCACGCAGGGTGTCCGTGGTGTAGGTGGGGCCGCCGCGGTCGATGTCGATCCGGCTGACCGAGAACTGCGGGTTGGACGCGGTGGCGATCACCGTCATCAGATAGCGGTCCTCGGCGGGCGAAACCTGGCGGTGGCTCTTCTGCCAGGGCTGCCCGGTCGGCACAAAGACCACCTCGTCGAGGTGGAACTGCGAGGCCACTTCGCTCGCGGCGACCAGGTGGCCGTGGTGGACCGGGTCGAAGGTCCCGCCCATCACGCCGAGCCGCCGCTTGACGGGCTCTGTCTGCTCTCCCATGCGTGCAGACCCTACTGGGCGCGGTGCGGCACCGGCCGTTCGGGGACGCTCCCGGCTCAGCGGTCCCGGTTGAAACGGGTGGTGATCCAGAGCAGGAGGAGCAGGATGACCAGCGCACCGCCACCGGTCATATAGGGGCTGATGCTCTTGTGGGTGTCCACATGCTCGCCCTCGGAGGCGAGGGAGACCAGGGCGGCGTGGGCAGTGGTGAGGTTCACGTCGGCAGGACCTATCCGGGAGGGATCGGGTGGAGACTTCGGCCACATCGTATGCAAGGACTTACGCGGAGCTCACGCCGACTCCTGGCACGGGTGCCGCGACGGTCACTTCCGGTAGCCGCGCAGCAGCAGCCAGGCGGTGAGCGGGACGCCCACCAGAAGGACCAGCAGGACGGTGCGCAGCAGCGCGCCGGGGCCCTGGTCATGGGCGTTGACGGCGAGGACCTCGGTGGCGGCGGGGTGGGCGGCGAATTCATGGATGACGGGCATGTCTCCACGGTAGCCATGTCGGTGGCACGGCCTAGGGTGGGGTCCATCAGCCGGGGGACGGGCGAGTCGAGGGGGTTTTCGATGAGTGACGACACGGTGGCCGGCGACCGGCTGCCCAGCCGCGACCGCAGGCGGTTCCCGGACATCTCATCCCGGGCCTATGAGCACCCGGCGGACCGCTCGGCGCTGGTGGCGCTGCGCAAGCTCAGCGGCTTCGACACGGTGTTCAAGGCGCTCAGCGGGCTGCTGCCGGAGCGCAGCCTGCGGCTGCTGTTCCTGTCGGACTCAGTGCGGGTGAGCGAGCGGCAGTTCCCGCATCTGCACACCATGCTGCTGGACGCCTGCCACATCCTGGACCTGCCCAAGGTCCCGCCGATGTACGTCACCCAGGACCCGCAGCCCAACGCCATGTGCGTCGGTCTGGACGAGCCCGTCCTGGTGCTCACCACCGGGCTGGTGGAGCTGCTGGACGAGGAGGAGATGCGGGCGGTCGTGGGCCATGAGGTGGGCCATGCGCTCTCCGGGCACGCGGTGTACCGCACCATCCTGCTGTTCCTGACCAATGTGGCGGTCAAGGTGGCCTGGATCCCGCTGGGGAACATAGCGGTGATGGCCATTGTGACCGCGCTGCGGGAGTGGTTCCGCAAGTCGGAGCTGTCGGCGGACCGGGCCGGGCTGCTGGTGGGGCAGGATCCGCAGGCCTCGCTGCGCGGCCTGATGAAGATCGCCGGCGGTAACCATCTGCACGAGATGAATGTGGACGCGTTCCTGGCCCAGGCCGAGGAGTACGAGGCGGGGGGCGACCTCCGGGACTCGGTGCTCAAGATCATGAATCTGCTGCCGCGCAGCCATCCCTTCGCGGTGGTCCGGGCGGCCGAGCTCAAGCGCTGGTCGGAGAGCCGGGACTTCCAGCGGATCATGGACGGGCACTATCCGCGGCGCACCGAGGACAAGGACACCTCGGTCTCCGACTCCTTCCGCCAGTCGGCCGGCCACTACGCGGAGTCGGTGCGCTCCAGCAAGGACCCGCTGATGGGGCTGGTGCGCGATATCGCGGGCGGGGCGGGGGACCTGGGCAGCAAGCTGCGGGACACCTTCACCGGGCGGGGCGGGGGCGGTCCGAAGGGCCCCTCGGACGGCCCGTCGGACGAGCCGGGCAAGAAGGGTGCCCCGTAAGGGTTTTGGGAGCCGCGCCGCGCCGCCGGCGGAGTGCTACGGCGGGGTCGGCTGGGCCGAGGGGGCCAGCACCCCGCACAGCGCGGTGGCGGAGGCGCCGGTGGAGTAGGGGTCCGTGCCCGGGCGGCGGTCCTCGCCGGGGCGCTGGCCGGCCAGCAGCGGGTGCAGATAGGCCGCGTCATCGGCGGAGCAGGTCTCCGGCCCGGCCTGGACGTAACTCTGCAGCACCTGCAGCCGGTTGTCCTGGAGGTCGTCCCGGTCGAAGCGGAAGCGCATCACCCGGCGCACGGTGAACAGCGAGGACCGCGCCGAGTCGGGGGCCTTCGCCGGGCGCACGGCGTAGACGAAGGTGTGGTCCGCGGAGACCTCCAGGGCCGCGGGTGACACCTCGTTGACCGTGAAGGCCCCGCCGACGCGCACCACGGTGTCCGCCAGCGCGATCTGGGCGGGATCGAAGCGCACCACCCAACCGGTCGCGGCATGCTGCCCGTCGGCGGCCGGCCGGGCCAAACTCCGGTCGAACTGGTCAAGTTGGGACGGCGCCAGCAGCAGCCGCACACCGCGCGCCGCGCCGCCCAGCAACACCGCCCGGTCCAGGGCCGATTTGCGGGTGTACTCCTTGGCGGTGGCCAGGGCGGCCATCACCAGGCCCTCGGAGAAGTTCTGGGTGCGGCGTACCGCCGGAAGGTTGATGCCCTCCGCGCCGTCCCGCAGATGCGCCGCCGGGCTGTCGGCGAACAGCTCGGCGGACGGGCCCCCGGGCACCGGTCCGCGCGGCACCAGCGGGACCACAGTGCTGCGCAGCGGCTCGGCCGAGGGCGGCCGGGGCTCCTGGTAGGGGTTGCGCAGGCCCATATAGACGGCCGTGCCAAAGGCCATGGTGATCAGCAGCACCAGCAGCAACAGCTGGCGGGAGGCGCTCAGCCGGGCCCAGGCATGGCGGGTGCGAACGGCGGGCGCATGGTCGGTCATCCGCTCCTGGGCGGAGGATTCCTGGAGCCGGGCAGCACGGATGAACGATTCGTCGAAGACGACGGATCGGTACTCTTCGTCGCCACCTCCCGGGACGCCTTCGGGGGTCCCCTCAGGTGGGTCGCCAGGCCCGCCCATACCTCAAGGGTAGGTCTCCCGGCCCTTCGGTAAACGCACTGGTACACGACAACTTCCCCGGGTGGAGGAGGTCAGCCCCGGTGTGGTGCGGCGGAGGCGGCGGGGGCTCCGGTGCCGTCCGGGACCGTCGGCAGCGGGCCCGGCTGCCCGGTGGCCGCGGTGTCCACCCCGGTGGTGGCGGGCGGCGGGGAGGGGTCGCGCCGCTCCCCGGAGGAGGCGCTGCGGTAGACCGCCGCGAAGGCCAGGGCGATCACCCCGATGCCCATCACCATGGCCAGCACCCAGGCCACCGGGCGGTGCCAGCGGGCCCGGCCGCGGTAGGGGCGGCGCCAGGAGCCGTATCTGCCGTAGGGGCCATAGGCGTCGTCGGGGTCGAGCCCGTCCGTCAGACCGGGCAACTCGCCCGGGCCCAGGGGGGCTTGGCGCGGCCCGTCGTAGGGATCGTCCTCGGCGGAGCCGGCGGCCGGGCGGGGCCGGGCGGCATCCGCCTCGGCACGGGCCCGGTCGGCGGCCAGCAGCCGCTCGGCCGCGCTGGGTTCGTGGATCACGGCGGACCGCACGAACTCCTCGTCGAAGACCACGGAGGCGAACGGGTCGTCCGCGCCCCCGTGGCCGTGGCTCTCGGGCTCCTCGCCGTCCGGGAACGGCTTGCCCCCCACGTCGTCCGGCACCCGTCCAGCGTAAACCCGAAGCAGTCAATCCGCGCGCGGGGGACGGGAATTCGGGCTGCCGCCCGGGCCGGAGCTAGCGGCGGATGTGGCCGTCGCCGGTGACGATGTACTTGGTCGAGGTGAGTTCGGGCAGGCCCATCGGTCCCCGGGCGTGCAACTTCTGGGTGGAGATGCCGATTTCGGCGCCGAAGCCGAACTGACTGCCGTCGGTGAACCGGGTGGAGGCGTTGACGGCCACCGTGGTGGAGTCCACCAGCTGGGTGAAGCGGCGGGCAGCCGCCTGGGAGGTGGTGACGATCGCCTCGGTGTGCCCGGAGGACCACAGCCGGATGTGCGCCACCGCCGCGTCCAGCGAGTCCACCACGGCCGCCGCGATGTCATACGAGAGGTACTCGGTCTCCCAGTCCTCGACCACGGCCGGGACCACGGTGGCCGGGCCGCCCTTGGCGAGCTCCTGCACCCGCTCGTCGCCGTGCACCGTCACCCCGGCCTGGGCCAGCGCGGCCAGCGCCCGGGGCAGGAAGCGCTCCGCGATGTCCTGGTGCACCAGCAGCGTCTCGGCGGCGTTGCAGACACTGGGGCGCTGTGCCTTGGAGTTGAGCAGGATCTCCACCGCCATGTCCAGGTCCGCCTCGGCGTCCACATAGACATGGCAGTTGCCGGTGCCGGTCTCGATCACCGGGACGGTGGACTCCTGGACCACGGTGCGGATCAGGTCGGCGCCGCCGCGCGGGATCAGCACATCCACCATGCCGCGGGCGCGCATCAGCTCGCGGACCGACTCCCGGCTCTCACCGGGCACCAGCTGGACGGCGTCGGCGGGCAGCCCGGCGCCGCCCACCGCGTCCCGGATCACCCGCACCAGGGCGGTGTTGGAGGCGTACGCGGAGGACGAGCCGCGCAGCAGCACGGCGTTGCCGGACTTCAGGCAGAGTGCGGCCGCGTCCACGGTCACATTGGGCCGGGCCTCGTAGATGATGCCAACCACGCCCAGCGGCACCCGGACCTGCCGCAGATCGATGCCATTGGGCAGGGTGGAGCCGCGTACCACCTCGCCCACCGGGTCGGGAAGCGCCACCACATTGCGGACGTCGGCGGCGATGGCCCGCACCCGCTCAGGGGTGAGGGTGAGCCGGTCGACGACGCTCTCGGCGGTGCCGGCGGCGCGGGCCTTGGCCACGTCCTCGGCGTTGGCCTCGATGATCTCCTTGGTGCGCACCTCCAGGGCGTCCGCGATGGCGAGCAGCGCGTCGTCCTTGACCGAGCGTGGCAGCGGCGCCAGGTCAGCGGCCGCGGCGCGGGCGCGGTAGGCGGCACGCAGGACGGCGGACTGGGGCATGGGGTCGGCCAGGGGAGAGGGGAACTCGCTGCTCATGGCGTGCAGCGTAGCCGCCCTGCGGGCGGCGGTTCACCACGTTTCGGGTGCTGGACATCGCGGTTCCGAGCGGGTCGGCAGGTGGCGGTCGCGCCCACGCGGCGGAGCCGCATGATGACACCGCCCCGCGCCTCTGGAGGGCGCCCCTCTCAGAAGGGGTGAACGCCCACCGGGGTGGCGGGCAGTGGTCCGTAACCCTGCGCCATGCGCTGTTGGTAGGTCTCCCGGTCGATGACCTCCAGGCCGACGATCTCCCAGGGCGGCAGCCGGGCCGTGGAGCGGTGTTCGCCCCACAGCCGCAGGGCGACGGCGGCGGCGTCATGGAGGTCGCGGGCTTCCTCCCAGTAGCGGATCTCGGCGTGGTCGCCCGCATAGCGGCTGGTCAGCAGGAAGGGGTGGTCATGGGCCAGCTGTTCCAAGGCCCGCCGGACCTCGGCCGGCGGGGCCTCGGCGCCGGAGACACTGAGGGTGATGTGCCACAGCCGGGAGGTCTCCCCGGCTTCCTCCCCGGCCGGCTGGGCCGGGCCCGTCTCCCCGACGCTGCTCAGTGTGCGCTCCTCCCCCGCAGCCCTGCGGGCGTGCGGCAGGGCCCCTGGGCGCCCTCGTCTCACCGGCGGCCTCCTGTGGTCACCGGCCCCGCGCGGCGCGCGGCGGAGCCGTGTCGTGCTGGTCTGGCCCTGCTCTCGGCACCGCCCGCCCGCGACGGCCCCGCACATCAAAGTTGACCAGCCCGACGGCGGCCGCGGGGCGGTTTTCCGGAAAGGTCCCGAGGAAAGCCTGGGCTTACCTCCGGCGGGGCCGACCTGGGTTGACGCCCGTCAGGAGTGCAGCACGACCAGGTCGTCCCGGTGCACGACCTCCCGCTCGTACTCCGGCCCCAGCTCCCGGGCCAGATCGCGGGTGGAGCGGCCGAGCAGCCGGGGGATCTCCCCGGCGTCGTAGGACACCAGACCACGGGCCACCGCCCGGCCGGCGGGGTCCCGCAGCTCCACCGGGTCGCCGGCCGAGAACTCGCCGTTGACCGCCGCGATGCCCGCGGGCAGCAGCGAGCCGGTGCCCTGGACCACGGCCCGTACCGCACCGTCGTCCAGGGTGAGCGAGCCGCGCGGGGTGGAGGCGTGGGCCAGCCACAGCAGGCGGCCGTCGGGGCGGCGGCCGGTGCGGTGGAAGAAGGTGCCGGTGGGGCGGCCCAGCAGGGCGTCGGCGGCCCGGCTGGCGGAGGTGAGGACCACCGGGATGCCCGCGGCGGCCGCGATCCTGGCGGCCTCCACCTTGGTGACCATGCCGCCGGTGCCCACCCCGGCCTTGCCCGCGCTGCCGATGGAGATGCCCTCCAGGTCCTGTGGGCCGGTGACCTCGGGGATGCGCGAGGTGCCGGGGGTGCTGGGGTCGCCGTCGTAGAGGCCGTCCACATCGGAGAGCAGCACCAGCAGATCGGCCCGGACCAGATGGGCGACCAGTGCGGCCAGCCGGTCGTTGTCGCCGAAGCGGATCTCGTCGGTGGCCACCGTGTCGTTCTCGTTGACCACCGGGACGGCGCCCATGGCCAGCAGCTGGTCCAGGGTGCGGCGGGCGTTGCGGTAGTGCGCCCGGCGGCTGGTGTCGTCGGTGGTCAGCAGCACCTGGCCGACCCGGCGGCCGTAGCGGGCGAAGGAGGCGGTGTAGCGGGCCACCAGCAGCCCCTGGCCGACGCTGGCGGCCGCCTGCTGGCGGGCCAGGTCGCGGGGGCGCCGCTCCAGTCCCAGCGGGGCCAGGCCGGCCGCGATGGCGCCGGAGGAGACCAGCACGATCTCCTTGTCCCGGGTGTCCCCGATCACTCTGGCGATCACGTCGACCAGGGCATCGACCCGGTCGGCGTCCAGCCCTCCGACCGCGGTGGTGAGCGAGGAGGAGCCCACCTTGACCACGATTCTGCGGGCCTCGGTGACCTCGCGCCGCTCCCCTGCCCCTGCCGCTCCTGCCGCCCCTGCCGCCCCTGCCGCCCCTGACAACGTTTACACTCCCCTGTCCTCGCCGGGCCTGTCGCGCATTCCGAAGCGGCCAATCTACCCTCTGTGGATTGCGGTCGTTCGACCCTATTTCGCAGCTATTGCCATGACGGAAGATTGCTCCTGGCCCAGCGGGCGGCATACGGTCGGTTGCGGCCGTTGTCCGAACGTTGCCTTTTGACGTGTCCACCACGGTCTCTCAGACCCCTCAGTTCCTCCTGCCAGGAGCCCGCCCAGTGCCTTCTGCCGGAAATGTCTCCCGCCGAGCCGTACAGGCCGCGGCGCTACTCGCGATGCTGGTGTTCTTCACCCTCCAGCTCGTGGGAGCGCTGCTGCCCAGTGCGCCGCTTCTGATCGCCACCTCGGCGGCGGGCCTCGCGCTCGATCTCTATCTGCAGCACCGCGACCCAGGTCTGCTGGCGCTGCTCGGCAAGATCCGCTTCGACGTCATGGTGCGCCAGTTGCTGCGCGACATGCTCGTCCTGGTCGGACTGCTGCGGCTGCACGGCGACGGCTCGCTGAGCGGCTACGCCCCGCTGTTCGTCGGCCTGGTGCTGTTCTACGGCGCCCACCTGGCCTGCCAGGCGGTGGCCATCCTGGTCCGGCGCACCCGCACCCTGCCCTTCGTCACCCGCAACATCGACGCCACCGGGCTGCGGCTGTCCGCCGCGCCGCCGCGCATCCTGGCCCGCCAGCACGGCCGGCGCCTGGTGCGCTTCGCGGTCCCGGTGACGGCCGGCCTGCTGGCCGCGGCCGGCACCGGCAAGGCGCGCTTCGGCACCATCGGCGTGGGCGTCGGACTGCTGCTGGCCCTGGGCGGCACCCTCTACCTGGCGAGCTGGCTGCGCCGCGGCAAGCGGGTCGCCAACGAGCAGCAGGCCATGGAGTGGCTGGACAAGTGGCTGGCCGACTACCAGCCCACTGTCGGCATGTACTTCTCCGGCGGCACCAGCTCGGCCTACCAGGCCAATATGTGGCTCTCCACCCTCGCCCAGCTGGACGGGCGGCCCATCATCGTGCTGCGCGAGCGCTTCATGGTGAAGAAGATCGAGGCCACCGATGTCCCGATCGTCTGCATCCCCAAGGTCCACCATCTGATGGCCCTGGAGAAGTCCACCCTCAAGCTGCTGCTGCACCCGGCGAACTCCGGCAAGACCTCGCAGGTGCTGCGGATGCCGTCGATCAAGCACGCCTTCATCAACCACGGCGAGAGCGACAAGCTCTCCAGCTGCAACCCCTACTCCAAGGCCTATGACGAGGTCTGGGTGGCCGGCCCGGCCGCGCGCGAGCGCTACCAGCTGGCCGACATCGGGGTGGAGGACAAGGACGTGGTGGAGGTCGGCCGCCCGCAGCTGGCCCCGATCAAGCCCTACGCCGGAGCCCCGGCCCGCTCGTACACCACCGTGCTCTACGCCCCCACCTGGGAGGGCTGGGACGGCAACCCGGGCAACACCTCGGTGATGCTGGCCGGCGAGAACATCGTCCGCGAGCTGCTGGCCGACCCGGCCGTCCGGCTGGTCTACAAGCCGCACCCGATGACCGGTTCGGTGGACCCGCGCGCCGGTGCCGCCAATGACCGCATCATGCGGATGATCCGCGAGGCCAACGAGCGGCGCGACGGCGCCCGCCCGGGCGCGGAGGCGCTGGCCGAGCTGGAGCGGCGCACCACGGAGCTGGACCGCCTCACCACCGCGGTCTTCCGCAACAGCGCGGACGAATCGGAGCGGATGCTGCTGCAGACCGCCCCGGAGCCGGGCCGCTCGGCGGCGGTCGACGCGGCCACCGCGGCCTGGGAGGCGGCCTACTGGGCCTCGCTGCCCGAGTGGGAGCACCAGATCATCACCGGGCCGCGCCCGGCGCTCTACAGCTGCTTCAACGAGGCCGACCTGCTGATCAGCGATGTCTCCAGCGTGGTCTCGGACTACCTGATCAGCGAGAAGCCCTATGCCGTGGCCAACACCAGCGGGATGAGCGAGGAGGAGTTCCTGGCGAACTTCCCGACCGTCACCGCGGCCACCATCCTCGACCCGGAGGCGTCCGGCGTGGCGGCGCTGCTGGCGGCGGTGCGCGATCCGCGCCTGGACAAGCTGGCCGCCGCCCGGGCGGAGCTCAAGGTCCAGCTGCTGGGTCCCTCGGACCCGCCGTCCCTGGTGCGCTTCAACCAGGCGGCGCTGGCGCTGGCCCGCGAGGCGGACGAGCGCAACGCGCGGGTGGCGGCCCGGATGGCCGCCTCCGAGATTCCCGGCCAGCGCGGCGACCTGTCCGAGGTCGCGGGGCGCTGAACCCGGACATAAGGAGAGAGGGGCGGCCTTCGGGCCGCCCCTCTCTCCTTATGTCACACGCTTGATGTCACACGCTTACGCGAACGGGTCGAAGCCCTGGTACTCCTGCTCCGCCTCGTCCCGCTCCGCCTGCCGGTCCCGGCGGCGCTGGGCCGCGGGGCGCGGGGCCTCCAGGCGGTGGTCCTCACCGCGGCGGCCCAGCATCTCCGCACCGGCGGCCATCGTCGGCTCCCAGTCGAAGACCACCGCGTCCTCCTCGGAGCCGATGGCCACGCCGTCGCCCGCCCGGGCACCGGCCTTCATCAGCTCGTCCTCGACACCGAGGCGGTTGAGGCGGTCGGCCAGGTAGCCCACGGCCTCGTCGTTGTTGAAGTCGGTCTGGCGCACCCAGCGCTCCGGCTTCTCGCCGCGCACCCGGTAGATGCCGTCCTGCTCCAGGGTGACCGTGAAGCCCGCGTCGTCCACCGCCTTGGGGCGGATGACGATCCGGGTGGCCTCCTCCTTGGGCTTGGCCGCACGGGCCTCGGCGACGATCCCGGCCAGGGCGAAGGAGAGTTCCTTGAGGCCCTCGCGGGAGACGGCCGACACCTCGAAGATCTGGTAGCCACGGGCCTGGAGGTCCGGGCGGATCATCTCCGCCAGGTCCTTGCCGTCGGGGATGTCCACCTTGTTGAGCACCACGATGCGCGGCCGGTCGTCCAGACCGCCGTACTCGCTGAGCTCGGCCTCGATCACATCGAGGTCCGTCAGCGGGTCGCGCTCGGACTCCAGGGTGGCGGTGTCCAGGACATGCACCAGCACCGAGCAGCGCTCCACATGCCGCAGGAACTCCAGGCCCAGGCCCTTGCCCTGGCTGGCGCCGGGGATCAGGCCGGGGACGTCGGCGATGGTGTAGACGGTCGAACCGGCCGTCACCACACCCAGGTTGGGCACCAGGGTGGTGAAGGGGTAGTCGGCGATCTTCGGCTTGGCGGCCGAGAGCACCGAGATCAGCGAGGACTTGCCCGCGCTGGGGTAGCCGACCAGCGCCACATCGGCGACCGTCTTCAGCTCCAGCACGATGTCCTGGACGTCACCGGGCTCGCCCAGCAGCGCGAAGCCGGGGGCCTTGCGGCGGGCCGAGGCCAGCGCCGCGTTGCCCAGGCCGCCGCGGCCGCCCTGGGCGGCGATGAAGCGGGTGCCGTTGCCGACCAGGTCGGCGAGGACATTGCCGCGCGCGTCCTGGACCACGGTGCCGTCCGGCACCGGCAGCACCAGGTCCGTACCGTCCTTGCCGGAGCGGTTGCCGCCCTCGCCGGGCTTGCCGTTGGTGGCCTTGCGGTGCGGGCTGTGGTGGTAGTCCAGAAGGGTGGTGACGGACTGGTCGACGACCAGGATCACATCGCCGCCACGGCCTCCATTGCCGCCGTCCGGGCCGCCCAGCGGCTTGAACTTCTCGCGGTGCACGGAGGCGCAGCCGTGGCCTCCGTTACCCGCGGCGACGTGCAGCTCGACGCGGTCCACGAAGGTGGTCATAGCGGTGTGCCTCCTGGTACTTACGGGATTGTCTCTGTTGTAACGCAGCGAGGGCGGCCCCGCTTCCCCGATCCGGGGAAGGGAGGTCCGCCCTCGCTATCGCTCTACGGCGCCTGGATCAGGTGATCAGGCAGCCGGAACGATGTTGACGACCTTGCGGCCACGGTGGGTGCCGAACTGCACCGCACCGGCGTTCAGCGCGAACAGGGTGTCGTCGCCACCGCGACCGACACCGGCGCCCGGGTGGAAGTGGGTGCCGCGCTGGCGGACCAGGATCTCACCGGCGTTGACGAGCTGACCGCCGAAGCGCTTCACGCCGAGCCGCTGGGCATTGGAGTCGCGACCGTTCCGAGTGGACGATGCGCCCTTCTTGTGTGCCATGTCTTCTCAGTCCCTTACTTCGCCGGAGCGTCGATGCCGGTGATCTTCAGCGCGGTGTGCAGCTGACGGTGGCCGATGCGCTTCTTGTAGCCGGTCTTGTTCTTGTACTTCTGGATCCGGATCTTGTCGCCCTTGTGGTGGTCGACAACCTCGGCCTGAACCTTCACGCCGGCCAGGACCCACGGGTCGCTGGTGACCGCGTCACCGTCGACGACCAGCAGCGTGGAGAGCTCGACGGTCTCGCCGACCTTGCTGGTGGAAATACGGTCAACCTCGATGACATCGCCGACAGCAACCTTCTGCTGGCGACCACCGGTGCGCACGATCGCGTACACGCGGAACTCTCTCTCGCTAGGAACGGGACCTCTGATGCCAGCCGCTCGCACGGGCGGGAAGCCCATGACGGTCCGAGTGGATGAGCGGCCTCTTCCGGCCGGGCCGGAAGGTATTTGCTCAGAAGGCAGGCGTACAGACGCCGAGGAACGAGCTTACGGGGCCTTGTCGAGGGGGTCAAACCGGGCCCCGTGGCGGGGCGCCGTGCGGACACGGCGCCCCCTGCGGAGCGACCCCTACTCGTCGGCCGCCGCCGGCGCCGCCTTCTTGGCGGCCGCCTTCTTGGTAGCGGTCTTCTTGGCCGTCGTCTTCTTGGCGGCGGCCTTCTTGGCGGTGGCGGTGGTCTTCTTCGCCGCCGTCTTCTTCGCCGCCGTCTTGGCCGGGGCCTTCTTGGCGGTGGCCTTCTTGGCCGCCGTCTTCTTGGCCGCGGTCTTCCTGACGGTCTTCTTGACCGGAGCCGCCTCCTCGGCCTCCCCGGCCTCCGCCGGCTCGGCAGCCTCAGCGGCCTCGGCCGGTGCGGCGGCCTCGGCGGGCGCCACCACAACCACCGCGGCCTCCGCGGCACCCGCCGGAGCGGACGCCTTCCGGGTCACCCGGCGGCGCGGACGGGCCGGCGGCGCCACCGGCGCCTCGGCCTCGACGGCCTCCACAACCTCGGCGGCCTCGGGAGCCGCCGGGGCCTCCACGGCCGGTGCGACCTCGGCGGCCGCCGGCTGCACCGGGGCCGGCGCCTCCAGCACGATCTCCGGCTCGACCTCGGCCGCCTTCGGCGGACCGGCCGGCGCGGACACCTTGCGGCTGACCCGGCGACGGGTCCGCCCGGCGCGCCCGGCGGCACGCATGGCCTCCGCCTCGGCCTCGCCCGGGCTGCCGAACCACTCCTCGCCGCTGCTGATCGCCGGCACCAGCTGGGCCTCGGTCACCGGGGCCGGCTCCAGCACCGGAGCCTCCTCGGCCTCGGGCGCCTGCGGGGCCTCCATGACCTCCGGAGCCTCGAACGCCTCCGGCGCCGCGCCCTTGCCCTTCTTCTTGCCGCGCTTGCCGCCGCCCCCGCCACCGACGGTGGACGCCTGGTCCATGTGCACCAGCACACCACGGCCGTTGCAGTGGACGCAGGACTCGGAGAAGGACTCCAGCAGGCCCTGGCCGACCCGCTTGCGGGTCATCTGGACCAGACCCAGCGAGGTCACCTCGGCGACCTGGTGCTTGGTGCGGTCCCGGCCCAGGCACTCCAGCAGGCGGCGCAGCACCAGGTCCCGGTTGGACTCCAGCACCATGTCGATGAAGTCGATCACGATGATGCCGCCGAGGTCGCGCAGCCGCAGCTGGCGCACGATCTCCTCGGCCGCCTCCAGGTTGTTCCTGGTGACCGTCTCCTCCAGGTTGCCGCCCTGGCCGGTGAACTTGCCGGTGTTGACGTCGATGACGACCATCGCCTCGGTCCGGTCGATCACCAGCGAACCGCCGCTGGGCAGCCAGACCTTGCGGTCCAGCGCCTTCATCAGCTGCTCGTCGATCCGGTAGGTGGCGAAGACATCGACGTCCGAGGTCCACTTCTGCAGCCGCTCGACCAGGTCGGGGGCGACATGCGAGACATAGCCGTGGATGGTCTCCCAGGCGTCGTCACCGCTCACGATGACCTTGGAGAAGTCCTCGTTGAAGATGTCGCGGACCACCCGGACGGTCATGTCCGGCTCGCCGTACAGCAGGCTCGGCGAGCTGGTGGAGATCTGCTTGGACTTCTTCTGGATCTCTTCCCACTGCGCCTGCAGGCGCTGGACGTCGCGCGCCAGCTCTTCCTCGCTGGCGCCCTCGGCCGCGGTGCGCACGATCACGCCCGCGTCCTCGGGGACGATCTTCTTCAGGATCTGCTTCAGACGCGCCCGCTCGGTGTCGGGCAGCTTGCGGCTGATACCGGTCATCGAGCCTTCGGGCACGTACACCAGGTAGCGGCCGGGCAGCGAAACCTGGCTGGTCAGCCGGGCGCCCTTGTGGCCGATCGGGTCCTTGGTGACCTGCACCAGCACCGACTGGCCGGACTTCAGCGCGGCCTCGATCCGGCGCGGGCCATTGCCCATGCCCAACGCATCGAAGTTGACCTCACCGGCGTAGAGCACGGCGTTGCGGCCCTTGCCGATGTCGACGAAGGCGGCCTCCATGGACGGCAGCACGTTCTGGACCTTGCCCAGGTACACATTGCCGACGTAGCTGGTGGCCTGCTCCTTGTTGACGAAGTGCTCGACGAGGACGTTGTCCTCCAGCACCCCGATCTGGGTGCGGTCGCCCTGCTGACGGACCACCATCACCCGCTCCACCGCCTCGCGGCGGGCCAGGAACTCGGCCTCGGTGATGATCGGCACCCGGCGACGGCCCTGCTCACGGCCCTCGCGGCGGCGCTGCTTCTTGGCCTCCATCCGGGTCGAGCCCTTGATGGACTGCACCTCGTCGAAGCCGGTGCCGCCCTCGGCCTTGCGCTCGCGCGGCTCACGGACCTTGACGACCGTACGCTCCGGCTCGTCGGCGCCCACCTCGGCCTCCAGCGGCTCCCCGCTGCGGCGGCGACGGCGGCGACGGCGACGGCTGCCGGCGGTGGAGACACCCTCCCCGGCACCCGCCTCGGCGGCCTCCTCCAGCTCCTCGGCCTCCTCGGCCTCCTCCGGCTGCTCCTCCTCGCCGGCCTCGGCCTCCGCGGCCTCGCCCCGACGGCGGCGACGTCCACCCCGGCGACGGCGGCGCGAGGGACGCTCGCCCTGCTCCTCCTCGGACACCAGGGCCTCGGCGGCCTCCGGCTCCTCCTCGGCCTCCTCGGTCTCCGGCTCCTCGGCGACCACGCCGGGCGCGGCCACGGCGGCCTCGGTGACCTCCGCGGCCTCGCCACGACGGCGACGGCGGCGACGGGCGGCGGGCTGCTCCTCGGCCTGCTCGGCGGGGCTGACCTCCTCCGCCGCGAAGGCGGCGGCGGCGGTCTCCGGCGTCTGGAACATCGGCTCGGTGAACACCGGCGCCTGGAACACGGCGGTGGGCGGCAGCTGAGCGGCACGGCGGCGGCCCCGGGCGGGCGCCTCCTCGACGGGCTGCTCGGCCGATGCGGCGGCCGCGGCCTCGGCACGGCGGCGGGTACGGCGCGGGCGGGCCTCCTCGGCGGGGGCCTGCTCCGGCTCGACGGCCGGGGCCTCGGCCTCGGCGGTGGCCTTGCGGGTGGCGCGGCGGCGGGTACGAGCGGGCTTGGCCGGCTCCGGCGCCTGCTCCGCGGCCTCCTCGATCTCTTCCTCTTCCGGCTCGGCCTCGACGGCCACCGGCTCGCTCACCGGAGTCTCAGCCTTACGGGTGACCCGACGGCGGGTACGCGCCGGCGCGGCCTCCTCGGCGGCGGGCTCCTCGGCGGTGGCCTCGGCCTGCGGGGCGCTCTCCGGCGCCGACACGGCACGGGTGGCCCGGCGACGCGGACGGGCGGGGGCCGCCTCTTCCACGGCCTCCGGCTCGCTCACCGGCGCCTCGGCCGCACGGACCGCCCGACGGCGGGTACGGGCCGGCGCGGCCTCCTCGGCAACGGCTTCCCCGGCGACGGCCTCGGGCGCCATGGCCTTGCGGGTGGCCCGGCGACGCGGGCGCGCCGGCGCGGCCTCCTCGGCAAGGGCTTCCTCGGCGGCGGGCTGCTCGGCGGTGGCCTCGGCCTGCGGGGCGCTCTCCGGCGCCGACACAGCACGGGTGGCCCGGCGACGCGAACGGGCCGGCGCGGCCTCCTCGGCCGCGGGCTCCTCGGCGGCAGGCTCCTCGGCGGCAGGCTGCTCGGCGACGGCCTCGGCGGCCTTGGGCGCACCGGTCGGAGCGCTCGCCCGGCGGGTGGCACGGCGCCGCGGGCGGGCCGGGGTCTCGGCGGCGGTCTCGGCGGCCGGCTCCGGCGCCGCGGTCCCGGCCGGCTCACCGGCGGGGTTGGGGTCGCTCGCCGGGGTCTCGGCCGCGGCGGCGGTCACCGGCGGTCCGGCCGGGCGCGAGGCCGCACGACGGCGGCGGCGCGGCGGCAGGGTGTCGCTCGGGCTGTTCTCGTTGTGGTTCCCGGCGGTGCCGGGCTCGCTGGGCTCAATGGATTCGAGCATGCGGGCGGTTCTCCCGTCACGCTCCCGGGCGCCGCGCCTGATTCCGGTCCGCCGTCCCGCGTCATGCGCGGGCCGTCGTCCGGGGCGCGGTCGCCGCACGGGAGCTGTCGTCTCGCTCGCCGGGTCCGTTGCATCGGCACCGGCGAAAGTCTCCTGGTCAGTGCGTCTGCCGGACCCGGGTGGCTCCCTGGCGCGGCGGCAGCGCGGCGACGGCCGTCCTTACGCCGATCCTCCCGGGACCGTGGCTGCCCCGGCGGCCGTTGATGTGGCGGCTGCGGTGGCGTCGCGATCGGGCGCGAGCGGGTCGGTCACCATTCCGGACTCCTCATCGAGCAGCCCCTGCGCCAGCCTGGTCACCGCTGCGGGGACCGGCGGCGCCAGGTCGGCCACAGCGCGGAGACCGGACAGGACGTCGTCGGGTCGAACGGCGGGTGTCTCATGCCGAACAACCAGCCGCAGTATCGCACAGGGTCCGTCGCCGGGCCTATCGGCCGGAGCCGCGGTGGCCTCGAGACGGAGCACCGCGCCCCGTGCGTCGAAGCTGCGCAACCCGTTTTTCGTCCGGCGCTCCACCTGCACGCTCTCCGCCGCCAGGAAGGCCGCCACGGCCTTCTCCGCCTCGGCGAGCGGTACGCCCTCCAGCAGCAGCTCCCAGACGGAGGCTTCCAGCCGGTCGGCGAATGAGGTGGTGCGGGCCTCCACCGCGTCGACGACATCCAGCCCGGCGGGCAGGGACTCGTCGAGCAGCTCGCGCAGCCGCGCGGGGTCGCGCACCTCCGCGAGCTGGATCTCCAGGTACTCGGCCTCGCTCCCGGTGCCGGTGGGTGCGGCATTGGCGTACGACACCTTGGGGTGCGGGGTGAAGCCCGCCGAGTAGGCCATCGGCACCTCGGCGCGGCGCAGGGCCCGCTCAAAGGCGCGCTGGAAGTCACGGTGGCTGGTGAACCGGAGGCGGCCGCGCTTGGTGTAGCGCAGTCGGATGCGCTGCACCGCCGGTGCGGGCGGCGGGCCTTCGGGCTGTCGCTTGCCCAGTGGTCTCGTCCTTCGTGAGTGCGGTCGTACTGCTACCAAGACTACGTGCCTCGGAAGGGTGCGCGCCCCGGCGGGTGGGCCCGGACCGGCGCGCACCCGGCCACCGCCGGCCGGGCCCCGGCCCCTCAGGTGGTGGTCAGGGACACGCTGCCGAAGCGTGGCCGTGACTCGGGATGGATCAGCGGCGGGGCCGCGGCCTCGGGGGCCTCGGGTGGCGGCGGGCCGAGCGGGGCGGGCGTCATATGGACCGGGGGGATGGCGTCGCCGCTCCACAGCCCTTGTGCGCGCAGCCTGGACAGGTGGTCGGTGATGTCGAACCGGAAGGTGAGCCCGGTACCGCCGTGATGCCGGGCGTCTTTGCCGGACGCGCCGAAGAAGTTGATGTGACCGATGAAGTAGGGGCCTTCCGGGTCGAGGTCCCCCCTGCTGTCCTCGGGGGCGCCGACGAAGACGCGGTAGCTGGTTCCCGGCGGGTTGTCGGCGCGTACGCCGTCGATGGTGAGGATGGCCCGTGGTTCGGTCTCCGGGAGAGCGGCCTCCGCCAGGGCGGCGACGGGGTCGCCGGGCTCCGGGGTCAGCCGGACGGCGAGCGCCTCCGTTCCCAGGCCGGAGGCGCCGGTGGTGGCCACCGGACGCTCCGGCGGGTTGGCGGCGGCCGCCAGCAGTGTGGCTCCGCGGGCGGCGGCTTCCGCTCCGGTCCCGTCGGTCAGCGACTCATAGGAGTATCCGAGCCCCTGCTCGGAGAGCAGGTCCTGGGAGGTGAACCGCACCGGATTGCCCTGCGCGTCCCGGAACGCATAGCCGAAGCCGAGCCAGTTGGTGTCCGCCGGGTTGGTGTGGGAGGAGTCGGCGAGCCAGGCCGCCCAGAGACGGTCGATGTTGGCGTGATGCAGCCAGAAGATGGGGTCCTGTGGGGAGATCATCTGCCCCATGACGCCGCCGACGTAGTTGTGCAGCAGATTGTGGGGCCGGTTCTCCAGCAGGCCCGACTGGCCGTTCAGATGGATCAGCTGGCTGTCGGTGTCCGCGCTGCCGAAGTACTGCACACCGGTGAAGAGCGCTGCCGCCATGGCCTCGCGGGGGTCGACCTCGGTCCAGCCGACGGGTCTTCCGTCGGCGGCACCCTGGCTGCGGCCGTCGGGCGGCGCCAGGTACAGCGGGTTGTTCCCGCTGCCGTCGGGCCAGTCCTGGCTCCGGAAGGACTTCGGCAGCCGACGGCACTCCTGCGATCCCGGGCTGTCCGGGTTGCCGTCCGTCACACGGGTGTAGTTCCAGTACGGCAGTGCCCAGTCGTCGGGGCCGTTCAGCTGGTCCTTGATGACACTGCGCACGATCTCCTCGAAGCAGTAGACATAGGCCCGGTGCCACGGCAGGAAGAACCAGCCGCCATGCGGGCAGTTGTCCCATTCCGGGTTGCTGCCGGGCCCGTCGGGCGAACCGTGGATATTGGCCTGGAACTGCCAGCTGGTCGGGTCGGTGTCCGGCTTGCTCCGCATCGTCGCCACCGCCCGGGCGTACCACAGGAGCGTTTCGTCCCAGGGGTCCGTCATCTTTGTGGTGTCACGACGCACGCGAACGGTTCCGGCCATGGGTCCGCCCTTCCGATGAGGGGGTGATCGCAACCGGCAGCCGGCTCTGCCCGCCGGGAGGACGCGACAACGGCAGGCTGGATGTTCCGGATATTCCGGTACGCGGGTATTTGCTCCAGAGTCGCATGGGCTCCCGGGCTCGCAACTCAGCCGCCGGGACCGAGGTCAGCGCAGCACCAGCACGGCCGCCGCGGTGACGACGACGGCCGAGCCGAGCGCGAGCAGCGCGGGCGACCCCGTACGGAGTCCGGGTCCGGACGGCCGCCCACGCCGGGCCAGGACCATGACCGTGCCGGCACCCCGCAGCAGCACCCCCGCGACCGCGGCCAGCAGCAGCACACGCACCCACTCCGGCACCGACGCCACGCCGGTGGCCCAGCCGCCGATCAGCGGACTCAGGCAGATGACGACCAGCCAGGGGGCCAGGCGCCGCCGGCCCCGCGCGTCAAGGACCGCCGTCAACGCCAGTCCCTCGCTGACGGAATGCACCACCAGCGCGGCCACAACGGGAACCGAGACCAGCAGGGCCACCGTCATACCCTCCACCAGCCGGTGCAGCACCAGGGCGACCGCCGTTCCGGCGCTGGGGATCCGGTCCGGCACACGCCGCCCACGCAGCAGGTGCCCGGCCGAGACCAGGACAAAGGACGTCACCACGGCAATGGGCACGCCCCAGACGGAAAGCCCCGCCGCGTGCGCCTCGTCCAGGGCGTGCGGCACGATGTCGGCCCCGGCCACCGCGAGCAGCACCCCGGACGCGGCCCCCAGCAGCACCGTCGAGCGATGCGACCACCGCCGCCCCGACCAGGCGCCGGCCAGCGTCCCCGCCACGATCAGCAGCAGTCCGAGATACGCTCCGAGGCCGGCTTCCCCCCAGGGCTGAGCGAACCGTGTCCCCGCGGCGACGACCACACGCACCACCGTTTGCCCTTCACGAACCGGTTCCCGTGACGCTGCCACGTCTCCGGCCCGCTCGCACCCGGGCGGCCGCTTTCCTGGCCCGACGGGGTGACGGACCCGCCGGGCGCGCCCTGTTCACCACAGGCCGCCGCCGGTTGCGGCCGTTTGTACGGGCCGCCGCCGGGGAGTTCACCGCCGCCCGCGACCGGCACACGGCGGCCGGACGAGGCGCACGCTGACGTCCTCGCCGGGCCCAGCAGTAGCCGCCCCACCCGCCGACGCTCGCCGGCACTCCCCCCGCCATACGCGGATGGCCCCCTACCCGAACCAGGCAAGGGGCCATCCAACGCTTCAGTGAGCTATGTCACATCCACTCGATCTCGCTACAACGCTACTTGACGACCGTCAGCGGCAGCAGCTTCTTACCGGTCGGACCGATTTGAATAGCGGTGTCCATCTGCGGACACACCCCACAGTCGAAGCACGGCGTCCACCGGCAGTCCTCGACCTCGGTCTCGTCCAGCGCGTCCTGCCAGTCCTCCCAGAGCCAGTCCTTGTCCAGGCCGGAGTCCAGGTGGTCCCAGGGCAGGACCTCCTCGTAGGAGCGCTCGCGGGTGGTGTACCAGTCGACGTCCACGCCCTGCGGCGGGAGCGTCTCGGCGGCGCACCGCATCCACTGGTCGTAGCTGAAGTGCTCGCGCCAGCCGTCGAAGCGGCCGCCGGACTCGTAGACGGCCCGGATCACCGCGCCCACCCGGCGGTCACCGCGGGAGAGCAGGCCCTCGACGATGCCCGGCTTGCCGTCGTGGTAGCGGAAGCCGATGGAGCGGCCGTACTTCTTGTCGCCGCGGATCTTGTCGCGCAGCTTCGCCAGCCGAGCGTCGGTCTCCTCGGCGGACAGCTGCGGCGCCCACTGGAAGGGGGTGTGCGGCTTGGGCACAAAACCGCCGATGGAGACCGTGCAGCGGATGTCGTTGGACTTCGACACCTCGCGGCCCTTGGCGATCACATTGACCGCCATGTCGCCGATCTGCAGCACATCCTCGTCGGTCTCGGTGGGCAGGCCGCACATGAAGTACAGCTTCACCTGGCGCCAGCCGTTGCCGTAGGCGGTGGCCACGGTACGGATCAGGTCCTCTTCCGAGACCATCTTGTTGATGACCTTGCGCATCCGCTCGGAGCCGCCCTCGGGGGCGAAGGTCAGACCGGAGCGGCGGCCGTTGCGGGTCAGCTCGTTGGCCAGGTCGACATTGAAGGCGTCCACCCGGGTCGACGGCAGGGAGAGGCCGATCTTGTCTTCCTCGTACCGGTCGGCCAGGCCCTTGGCGATGTCACCGATCTCGGTGTGGTCGGCGGAGGACAGCGACAGCAGGCCGACCTCCTCGAAGCCGGTGGCCTTCAGGCCCTTGTCGACCATCTCGCCGATGCCCGTGATGGAGCGCTCCCGGACCGGGCGGGTGATCATGCCCGCCTGGCAGAACCGGCAGCCACGGGTGCAGCCGCGGAAGATCTCCACGGACATCCGCTCATGGACGGTCTCGGCCAGCGGGACCAGCGGCTGCTTGGGGTAGGGCCACTCGTCGAGGTCCATCACGGTGTGCTTGGACACCCGCCACGGCACACCGGAGCGGTTGGGGACGACCCGGCCGATCCGGCCGTCGGCCAGGTACTCCACGTCGTAGAACCTGGGGACGTAGACCCCGCCGGTCCTCGCCAGGCGGAACAGCAGCTCGTCGCGGCCGCCCGGGCGGCCCTCGCTCTTCCACTCCCGGATGATCCGGGTGACCTCCAGCACGGCCTGCTCGCCGTCACCGATGACGGCGCAGTCGATGAAGTCGGCGATCGGCTCGGGGTTGAACGCGGCATGACCGCCCGCCATCACGATCGGGTGGTCCATCGTGCGGTCCTTGGCATCCAGCGGGATGCCCGCCAGGTCCAGGGCGGTGAGCATATTGGTGTAGCCGAGCTCGGTGGAGAAGCTCAGGCCGAACACATCGAAGGCGGACACCGGCCGGTGCGCGTCCACCGTGAACTGCGGCACGGCGTGCTCGCGCATCAGCGCTTCCAGGTCCGGCCAGACGCTGTAGGTGCGCTCGGCGAGCACACCCTCCTGCTCGTTGAGGACCTCATAGAGGATCATGACGCCCTGGTTGGGCAGGCCGACCTCATAGGCGTCGGGGTACATCAGCGCCCAGCGGACGTCTGTTTCGTCCCAGTTCTTAACGGTGGAGTTCAGCTCGCCACCGACGTACTGGATCGGCTTCTGAACGTGCGGAAGAAGGGCTTCCAGGCGCGGGAAGACCGATTCGACAGGCATGCGCGACGATGTCTCTCGTGAGCGGGCAAGGGGTGACCCTCAAGGGTAACGTGCCCGCGAGCCCACCCCGGCCGCCCGTTTCACGGGACCTGGCTCACACCGCCCACCCCTTGCGCCACCGCTCCTCCGAGGCCGCGGCCCACACCTGGGGCAGCTCTCGTTCGTCCCGCGCCGCGCACTGCTCCTCACGCCCGTAGAGCAGCCCATAGGTGAACCCAGGCTCGCCCGCCGCCTGGGCGGCGTCCGCCAGCTCGCGCAGGGCGGAGCGGGCCATCACGCTGTCCTGGTGGTCGCCGAGCAGGGTCTGGACGGCCTTCATCCGCTTGGCGAACCGGCCGGCGTCCCCGCCCAGCACCTCCGCGGAGTAGCGGACCCGCTTGGCCGCCTTACGGGCCTCATGCAGCGCCGTGTCCCGGCCGGGCCCGGGATCGGTGCCCAGCGCCTGCTCCACCCGCCCGGCCAGCCGCCGGTAGTCGCGCAGCACCGCCTTGGCCAGCACCTCCTCCGGCGGGCGGGCGGCGGCCTTGCGCAGCGGGGGGTCGGCGAGCAGGGCGTCCAGGCGGTCCAGCAGGGCGAGATAGCGCCCGCCGTTGAGGACGGCGGCCAGCTGCCGCCGGGAGCCGGTGCGCCGGGCCCCGGACCAGGAGCGCACCCGGGCCCGGACCGGGCCGCGGACCAGGGTGCGCGGCAGTTCGTCCAGCCGGTCGCGCAGCCGTTCCACCAGCACCTCCCGGTCGCGGTCCACGCCCAGTTCGCCGGCCAGCCACTTCAGTTCCGCGCCCAGCGGGTCGGTGGCCCGGCGGTCCAGGACCTTGCCGTAGGAGCGGAAGGCGCTGCGCAGCCGCCGGGTGGCGACCCGCATCTGGTGGACGGCGTCCTCGGTGCCCAGCCGCGCGCCCGGGTCCAGCTCCACCAGGGCGGCGGCCTGTTGCCGGAGGTGGTCCAGGACGGCCCGGCCCGCGGTGGGTCCGGCGGGCCGGTCCGGGCCGTCGGCGGTGGCCGGGCGGGGCTCCAACTCGGCTATGGCGCGGGCGAGTTTGGACGGTGACCGGGACGGGCGCAGCCCGGCGGCCAGCAGCCGGGGCTCCAGCTCGTCCAGCAGGGCGGGGTCGGTGCCCGGGGCCAGTTCCAGCTCGGCCTCGGTCCAGCGGGCGGTGCCCAGCGTGCCGTCCAGCCGGGTGGCGATGACGGTGTCCAGGGTGGCCTCGGCGAGCAGGGCGCCGTCCGCGTCCAGCAGGTGCGCCGGGTGGCGCCGGGAGGCGATGAGCATCAGCGGCACCAGGGCCGCGTCCCTGGTGCGGGAGCGGACCAGGGCGGACAGGGCGCGCGGCACCCGGCCGGTGGTCAGCGGGGCGCGGATCTCGTCCCGTACCCCGGGGGCGACCGGCAGCTTGAGGTGCCAGCCGGCGTCGGAGCCGCCGGTGCGGCGGCGCAGGGTGATGCCGGCCGCGTGCAGGCGGCGGTCGGCGGTGTCGTAGTAGACGGCGTCCAGTTCGACGGTCTCCCGCTGGACGGTCTCCGTCACCGGCCCGGCTCCGCTCAGCTCGGGGAGCGCCGGCGTTCCGCCGTCGGCTTCGTACTTCCGCTCGATCTCCCGCAGCGTGTCCGCCATGCCGCCGAATCTAGTCCGCGCCGGGCGCGGGCGGCAGTCCTAATGCCGCCACCGGCGGGCGCCGGGCGCTAGGCGGGGGCCAGTGGGCGCCGGGCCTTGATGGACTGGAGCAGGCCAATGGCGATCCAGGCGGCGAAGGTGGCGGAGCCGCCGTAGGAGACAAAGGGCAGCGGCAGCCCGGTGACCGGCATGATGCCCAGGGTCATGCCGATGTTCTCGAAGGACTGGAAGGCGAACCAGGCGATGATCCCGGCGGCCGTCACCGTGCCATAGAGGTCGGTCGCCTCCCGGGCGATCCGGCAGGCACGCCAGAGCACCACGCCCAGCAGCAGGATGATGGCGCCGGCGCCCAGGAATCCCAGCTCCTCGCCGGCCACGGTGAAGACGAAGTCGGTCTGCTGCTCGGGGACGAACTGTCCGGTGGTCTGCGGGCCGTGGAAGAGCCCGGCGCCGGTGAGGCCGCCGGAGCCGATGGCGATCCTGGCCTGCTTGGTGTTGTAGCCGATGCCGGAGGGGTCGAAGGCGGGGTTGGCGAAGGCGGCGAAACGATTGATCTGGTAGGTGTCGAGGATGCCGAGCTGCCAGATCAGTACGCAGCCCAGCGCACCCGCGCCGAGCAGGCCCAGGATCCAGCGCCGGGGGGCGCCGGAGGCCAGCAGGATGGCCAGCACGATCACCACCAGCACCATGATCGAGCCGAGGTCCGGCATCAGCAGGATGACCAGTACGGGCAGCGCGGCCACGCCCAGCGCCTGGACGACGGTGCGGTGGCCGGGATGGGGCCGCTCCCCGGTGTCCACCTGCCGGGCCAGCAGGATGGCCATGCCCAGGGTGATGGTGATCTTGGTGAACTCGGAGGGCTGGACGGAGAACCCGCCGCCCAGCTGGATCCAGGACCGGGCGCCGTTGATGGTGGCGCCCAGCGGGGTGAGCACCGCGGCGGTGGCCAGCACGGACAGCGCGTACATCACCGGCACCGCGCCGCGCAGCGCCCGGTGGCCGGCCCATACCGCCCCGGCGGCCAGGGCCACGCCGATCACGGTGTTGAGGATGTCGCGTTCCAGGAAGTAGTACGGGTCGCCATGGGTGAGCCCGGTGCGGCCCCGGGTGGCCGAGTACACCAGCACACAGCTGAGCGCGGACAGCGCCAGGGCGGCGAGGAGCATCGGCCAGTCCAGCCGGCGCAGCAGGCCGTCGCGGTCGGCCAGCCTGGCCCAGGCGGAGCGGGGCGGGGCGAAGCGGCGGACCGCGAGTCCCTGGGCGGCACTCACCGGGGCTGCTCCTCGTCTTCCCGCCGGGAGGCGGAGGGGGAGGGCGCCGGGTCGATGTGCGCCGCCTCGATGCTGCCATCCTTGTCGATCTTGGGCAGTCCGGCCTGGGGCGTGGGCAGCAGCGCCTTGGCGGGGTCGATCTTGCCGTTGCCGTCGACTCCATAGATGGCGTTGTAGATGTTGCGGACGGCGGGCCCGGAGGCGCCGGAGCCGGTGCCGCCCTGGGAGATGGTCATGACGACCGTGTAGTCCTTGGTGTAGGTGGCGAACCAGGAGGTCGTCTGCTTGCCGGCCACCTCGGCGGTGCCGGTCTTGGCGTGCATCGGGATCTCCTTCTGCGGCCAGCCGGTGAACCGCCAGGCCGCGCTGCCCTCGGTGGCCACTCCGGCCAGCGCGGCGTCCAGCTGGCTGTGGGTCTTGGCGTCGAACGGCAGCCGGCCGTGCGCCCGGGGCTTGATCTCCTGGATGTGCTTGCCGTCGGCGCTGACGATCGCCTTGCCCACGGTCGGGTTGTAGAGGGTGCCGCCGTTGCTGATGGCCGAGTAGATGGTGGCCATCTGGATGGGGGTGACCAGGGTGTCGCCCTGGCCGATGGAGTAGTTCACCGAGTCACCGGCGCGCATCCGGTAGAAGGACTCGCAGTTCTCCTTGGCGATCTGGGCCGCGTAGTCGCCGCCCTTGCCGCCCTGCTTGCACCAGGTGTCCTTGTTGGCGTCCCAGTACCGCTTCTTCCAGTCCCGGTCCGGCACCCGGCCGCGGACCTCGCCCGGCAGGTCGATGCCGGTCTCCTTGCCCAGGCCGAACTGGCGGGCGGTCCGGTAGAACCAGTCCTTGGGGTTCTTGGGGTTGTTGCCGCCGTCCTTCTGCCACTGCTTGTAGGCCAGGTCGTAGAAGACGGTGTCGCAGGAGACCTCCAGCGCCCGGCCCAGGTCGATGGGGCCATAGCCCTTGGACTCGAAGTTGGTGAAGACCTGGCGGCCGATGTTGTACGAGCTGGAGCAGTTGTATTTGTCGGTGAAGGAGTACCCGGCGTTGACCGAGGCGGTGGCCGAGATGACCTTGAAGATGGAGCCGGGCGCGGACTGGCCCTGGATCGCCCGGTTGAGCAGCGGGTAGTCGGAGTTGTCGCCGGTGAGCGCCTGGTAGTCCTTGCCGGAGATACCGCCCACCCAGACATTGGGGTCATAGCTGGGATTGGAGGCCATGGCCACCACCCGGCCGGTCTTGGACTCCATCACCACCACGGCACCCGCGTCGGCCTTGTAGGTGGTGCCGGTGTTCTTGTCGAGCTCCTGGCGGGCGTCCTTCATCGCCTGGTCCAGCTCGCGTTCCGCTATGGCCTGCACCCGGGCGTCGATGCTGGTGACGACGTTGGAGCCGGGCTCGGCCTTGTCGCTCTTGGCCTTGCCGATGACCCGGCCCAGGTTGTCCACCTCATAGCGGGTGACCCCGGCCTTGCCGCGCAGCTGGGCGTCGTACTGCCGCTCCAGACCGGAGCGGCCGACCTGGTCGGAGCGGACCAGCCGGGAATCGGACTGCTTGGCCTTCTGCACCTCCTCGTCGGTGACCGGCGACAGATAGCCCAGCACCTGGGCGGCGTTGGCACCGCCGGGGGCGCCATAGCGGCGCACCGCCTGGGGTTCGGCGGTGATGCCGGGGAAGTCCTCGGCGCGCTCGCGGATCTGCAGGGCCTGCTGCGGGGTGGCGGCGTCGGTGATGGGGATGGGCTGGTACGGGGAGCCGGACCAGCAGGGCTTGGGGGTCTTGGCGTCGCACAGCCGCACCTTGACCGCCACATCCTCGGGCTTCATGCCCAGCACCGAGGCCAGCCGGGCCAGCACGCTCCTGCCCTTGTCCTTTATCTTCATCAGGTCGGTGCGGTTGGCGGAGACCACCAGCCGGGTCTGGTTGTCGGCCAGCGGCACCCCGCGGGCATCCAGGATGGAGCCGCGGGTGGCGGGCGCGATCACCTGCTGGATGTGGTTGTTGGCGGCCTCGGCGGTGTACTGGTCGCCATTGCGGATCTGCAGGTACCACAGCCGGCCGCCCAGGGTGACCAGCAGCGAGACCACCAGGATCTGGATGACCACCAGCCGGATGTTCACCCGCGAAGTACGCCCGGTCTCCGGGATGTTGCTCATAGACGCTTGCTCCCCTTGCCCCAACCGCGGTTGCGCGCAACGCTCTTCACCAGCAGCCCGCCGCGCTGGCCGCCCAGCCGGCCGCCCCGGCCGCCGCGCATGCTGACGCTGGTGAGCCAGCCGTACGGGCCGTCGCCGCCCGCCACCGCGCTGCCCTCGGCCAGCGGGTCACTCTCACCGCGCCGGGCCAGCGCCATGACCAGCGGCACGGTGAACGGCGCCAGCAGCAGGTCATAGAGGGTGGCGGTGAACACCAGCCCGGTCAGGCCGACATGACGGGCGGCGGTGTCCCCGACCAGCGAACCCACCCCCGCGTACAGCAGGGTGGAGCCGATGGCCGCGCCCACCACCACCAGCATCGGCACCGTGGCCGAGCGCAGCCGGCCGGTCTCCGGCCGGGCCATCCCGACCGCGTAGCCCACCACGCACAGCACCAGGGCGTACCGCCCGGCGGCATGGTCGGCCGGCGGCGCCAGATCGGCCAGCAGCCCGGCCCCGAAACCGACCAGGGCGCCGCCGCTGTGCCCGTACACCAGGCCCAGCGCGACCACCACCAGCAGCAGCAGATCGGGCACCGCCCCCGGCAGATGCAGTCGCGCGAGCACGCACACCTGCAGCACCAGGGCGATCACCACCAGCGCGGTGGAGAGCAGAATCCGGTTGAGGCGCATGGGCATCGGTCAGTCCCTGGGGTTGGCGCTCGCGGAGGCTGAGGGGGTGACGGTGACGGTCACCGTGGGGGCCGGCTTGGGGGCGGCCGGCTTGGGCGGCAGCACGGTGTCCCGGGGCTCCTCACGGGGCGGCTGGACGACCACGCCGACCAGGTCGAGCTTGCTGAAGCCGACAAAGGGACGGACTTGAAGGGTGCGGGTCAGACGGCCGCCGGAGGGCTCCACCCGGACCACCTCGCCCACCGGGACGCCCGGTACGAAGGGCTTGTCCTTGGCGGAGCCAAAGGTGACCAGCCGGTCCCCGGGCTGCACGGCGGCCTTGCCGTTGAGCAGTTCCACCTTGAGCGTGCTGTCGCCCTGGCCGTTGGCGAAGCCGATCTCGCTGCTCTTCTCCAGCCGGGTGCCCACGGTGAACTTGGGGTCGCTGGCCAGCAGCACGGTGGCGGTGGACGGGCCGACGGTGGTCACCCGGCCCACCAAGCCGTCCCCGTTGAGCACGGTCATGTCCCGCTTGATGCCGTCATGGCTGCCCGCGTCGATGGTGACCGTCCAGGAGAAGCCCTGGGCCGCTCCTATGGCGATGACCTGGGCTCCCTTGATCCCGTACTGGCCCCGGCCGGCCGTCTTGAGCATGGTGTCCAGCTCACGGACCCGGGCCCGGTTGCGGTCGTCGCTGCCCAGGCGCTGCTTGAGCTCGGTGTTCTCGCGCTCCAGCTCGGTGATCTTCCTGCTGCGGTCACCGGAGTCCCGGACCGCGGCCACCGCGCCGGCCACCGGGTCCACGACCGCGGCGACACCCTCCTCCACCGGTCCGAAGGCGGAGGCTGCGGCGCGCCGCACGCCGTCCAGGGGGGACTGCTCGCCGCCGCGGATGTCGATGGTGATCAGCGCGAACGCGACGGCGACCAGCAGTACCAGTAGCAGCCGGCTCTCTCGTGTGTCCCTCACGTGCGGCGGCATGCCCTTCTCGTCGGACCGGCCGTGCTGCGCGCCCGGACCGGTCATCGGCAGCGTTGTGCCTGTATATCAGGCCGGGCCCCTAGCGGCGGGGTTGGGCGTCCAGCACCTGCTGGAGCGCCTCGAACTCCTCCACGCACTTGCCGGAGCCCAGTGCCACCGAGTCCAGCGGGTCCTCCGCGATATGGATGGGCATCCCGGTCTCCCGGCGCAGCCGCTCGTCCAGGCCGCGCAGCAGGGCGCCGCCGCCGGTGAGCACGATGCCACGGTCCATCACATCGCCGGAGAGCTCGGGCGGGCACTTGTCGAGGGTGGTCTTGACCGCGTCCACAATGGAGTTGACCGGTTCCTCGATGGCCTTGCGGACTTCGGCGGCCGAGATCACCACGGTCTTGGGCAGGCCGCTGACCAGGTCGCGGCCGCGGATCTCGGTGTGCTCGTCCTGTTCCAGGTCATATGCCGAGCCGATGGTGATCTTGATCTGCTCGGCGGTGCGCTCGCCCAGCAGCAGGCTGTACTCCTTCTTGATGTGCTGGATGATCGCGTTGTCCAGCTCATCGCCGGCCACCCGGATCGACTGCGCGGTGACGATTCCGCCCAGCGAGATCACGGCCACCTCGGTGGTGCCGCCGCCGATGTCCACCACCATGTTGCCGGTGGCCTCGTGGACCGGCAGGCCGGAGCCGATCGCCGCGGCCATGGGCTCCTCGATGATGTGCACCTGACGGGCACCGGCCTGGGTGGAGGCCTCGATGACCGCGCGGCGCTCAACGCCGGTGATTCCGGAGGGCACACAGACCACCACGCGCGGGCGGGCCATCCAGCGCCGCTTGTGGATTTTCAGGATGAAGTAGCGGAGCATCCGCTCGGTGATCTCGAAGTCGGCGATCACGCCGTCCTTGAGCGGCCGCACCGCGACGATGTTCCCGGGGGTCCGCCCGATCATCTTCTTCGCCTCGGCGCCCACCGCGAGGATGCCACCGGTGTTGGTATTGATCGCGACCACTGACGGTTCGTTGAGGACGATCCCGCGACCTCTGACGTACACCAGCGTGTTGGCGGTCCCGAGGTCGACAGCCATGTCACGGCCGATGAACGACATGTTGTTCCCCATGAGGATACGTCTGGCCTTCCCAGCTGGAGCGATTGCTTACATGAGGTCGGCAGGTGGTGCTGCTGCGCTGCGGGGCGCGGAAACTTCATCGTAGTCTCGCCCGGCGGAACTCCCCCAGCTACCGCTGGGAGGGACCCCCATGCGCGACAGTTGCTCCGCCATTGTCGGCGGAACGCAAGCCCTCCCCTGTAATGGTGACGTCGTGTCGGAGTGAGAGGTTCCCCCGTTCGCCACGCATATGTCATAGGGCGACCGAAAGGAAAATCGGTCGCCCCTGATCAGAATAGGTGGGCGCCTGATCCAGTATCAGGCAAGGCCCGGAAAGAAAATCTTGATTTCTCGCTCAGCGGACTCCTCGGAGTCCGAGGCGTGGATGAGGTTCTCGCGCGTGATGGTGCCGAAGTCACCACGGATGGAACCGGGAGCGGCCGAAATCGGGTCGGTCGGGCCGGCCAGGGCGCGGACGCCCTCGATGACCCGCTCTCCCTCGACCACCATGGCCACCACCGGACCGGAAGACATAAAGCCCATCAACGGCTCGTAGAAATCCCGGCCTTCGTGCTCGGCGTAGTGCTGTTCCAGGGTGGCCCGGTCCAGGGTGCGCAGCTCCAGTGCGCCGATCGTCCAGCCCGCCTTGCGCTCGATCCGGCCGATGATCTCGCCGACCAGCCCGCGCCGGACGGCGTCCGGCTTGAGGAGGACGAGGGTGCGCTGGCTCATACTGCGGCTCCTTGCAAGGCGATCGACTGTGGTGGGCCAGAGGGTACAGGGGCCCGGCGACAGCTCCGTACCACGGGGTTGGACGGAGGTCAGGCGGCCTCGGCCGCCTCAGCGGCGAACCGGGCCTTGGCCGCGTCGATCTTCCGGCCGAAGTGCACCGAGGCCCACCACAGAGCGCCGAAGACCAGCCCGAGGAAGAACATCACCGGAACCACGAACCCGCTGAGCACCAGACCGATCTGCAGCGCCCAGCCCAGCGCCACCCCGCCGGGGCGGGTGAGCATCCCGCACAGCAGCACGCTCAGCACCATGGCGGTGCCGCTGACCGTCCAGACGGTGCCCATGGACAGATCCGACAGCCGCATGGCCACCAGCCCGGCAAATCCGATGACAAAGAATTCACCGATCAGAGTGCTCGCGCACAGGGTCCGCATGGTCAGTTCCTCCTCAGCAGCAGCCGGGCCTCGCCGACCGTGATCACCGAGCCGGTCACCAGCACTCCGGCTCCCGAGTACTCGCCCTCCTCCTCGGCGAGGGTGATGGCCGCCTCCAGGGCGTCGTCCAGCCGCGGCTCGACCTGCACCCGCTCGGCGCCGAACACCTCCACCGCCACCGCCGCCAGCTCATCCGCGTCCATCGCCCGGTGGCTGGAGTTACGGGTCACCACCAGCTCGGCGAAGACCGGCTCAAACGCCTCCAGCAGTCCGCGGACGTCCTTGTCGTCGCTGGCGCCGACCACGCCGATCAGCCGGCTGAAGCCGAATGCCTCGCTGACCGCCTCGGCGGCGGCCCGCGCGCCGGCCGGGTTGTGCGCGGCGTCCAGCACCACGGTGGGGCTGCGGCGCACCACCTCCAGGCGGCCCGGCGAGGTGACCGAGGCGAAGGCCCGGCGGACGGTGTCGATGTCCAGGGTGCGGGCGTGCTGGGAGCCGATGCCGAAGAACGCCTCCACCGCGGCCAGCGCCACCGCGGCGTTGTGCGCCTGGTGCGCGCCATAGAGCGGAAGGAAGACCTCCGGGTATTCGCCGCCCAGGCCGCGCAGGGTCAGCAGCTGGCCGCCGACCGCCACCTCGCGGCCGGTCACCCCGAACTCCATGCCCTCCCGGGCGACCGTGGCATCCACCTCGACCGAGCGCTTGAGCAGCGCCTGGGCAGCGTCCACCGGCTGCTGGGCCAGCACCACGGTGGCATCCGGCTTGATGATCCCGGCCTTCTCGCCCGCGATCTCGCCGGGGGTGGTGCCCAGCCGGTCGGTGTGGTCCAGCGCTATCGGGGTGACCACGGCGACCGTGCCATCCACCACATTGGTGGCGTCCCAGGTGCCGCCCATGCCGACCTCGACCACGGCCACATCCACCGGGGCGTCGGCGAAGGCCGCGAAGGCCATGCCGGTGAGCACCTCGAAGAAGGACAGCCGGAACTCCTCGCCCTCATCGACCATCCGCACATAGGGCTCGATGTCGCGGTAGGTCTCGATAAAGCGCTCGGCGCTGATCGGGGCGCCGTCCAGGCTGATCCGCTCGGTGACGGACTGCACATGGGGGCTGGTGTAGCGGCCGGTGCGCAGATCGAAGGCGGCCAGCAGGGCCTCGATCATGCGGGCGGTGCTGGTCTTGCCATTGGTGCCGGTGATGTGGATGGCGGGGTACGCCCGCTGGGGCTCGCCCAGCACATCCATCAGCTTCTGGATGCGCACCAGCGAAGGGTCCAGCTTGGTCTCGCCCCAGCGCCCGGCCAGCTCGGCCTCCACCTCACGCAGCGCCCGGTCCACCTCCGGGTCCTCCGGGCGGCCGGGCACCTCGGCCTGCGGCGGAGCCGCCTGGGTGCGCAGCGTACGGCTGCCGGCCTCGATCACGGCGAGGTCGGCGTCGCGGTCGGTCTCGGCTTCGACGATCTCCTCGAACTGATCGTTTTCGCCGGATTCGTTCTGGTCGGTGTGGTCGTTCTGGGGGCGCTCGGTCACGCGGACCAGTCTACGGAGCCGGTCCGACAGCCAGGGCGAGGGCCGGTCCGGGCCGCGCCGACCAGGAGCAGTATGTTCCGCTTTGGCATACGGTTTTGTTGGGTTATCTCCAACAAAGTGCCATCTGACCAAGGTGCCACCTGAGTACCCGGAGAGCTGGTGAGCCCATGGGGACCGAGCGCCGGGACCAGGACCGGGACCGGCTCCAGGCCGTGGTCCAGGCCCTGCCCGCCGGGGCGGTGCTGCAGGGCCCCGCCGATGAGGTACTGGCGGTCAACGACCGGTTCATCCATATGTTTGACCTCGCCGGGCGGGTCGACCTGTCCCCCGGCGCCCCCATGAGCCCGCTGGTCCCCCTGGTCCGCGCCTTCTTCCCGCCCGACCCCGGCGGCCCGCACTCCCCCGAGGAGGTGCTGGCCCGCCGCCATGTGCACCGGGTGGCCGAGATCCCGCTCACCGACGGCCGCACCATCCGCCGCGAAGTGGAGCCGCTGCGGGACGACGGCGCCTATCTGGGCGCGCTCTGGCTGTTCACCGATGTCACCGAGGTGCGCCGGCACGAGCACGACCTGGAACGGGACAATGTGGCGCTCACCGAGCTGGCCCGGCAGCGCAACGCCTTCACCGCCGCCGCCTCCCATGAGCTGCGCACCCCGCTCACCACCGTGATCAGCTTCGGCGAACTGCTCACCGATCCCGCCTTCGGCGCCCTCACCGCCGAACAGCGCGGCTTTGTGGACGCCATCCGGCGCAATGGTGAGCGGATGCAGCGCGTCATCTCCGACCTGCTGTTCACCACCCGGGCTCGGGCCACCGGCCTGGAGCTGGAGTTCGGCACCGTGGACGTCCCGGCCATGCTCCAGGACGCGGTGCTGGACGCCCTGTGCACCTCCCCGGTCTTCACCGTCCTGGACTGCACCCCCGGCCCGCCCCTGCGCGGCGACCGCCACCGCCTGCACCATGTACTGGGCAACCTGCTGGAGAACGCCGCCAAGTTCACCCCGCCGGACGGGCGGATCACCGTCACCGCCCGGCCCGGGACCGAGCACTGGCTGATCGAGGTCGCCGACACCGGCATCGGCATCCCCGAGAACGTCCGGGACAAGATCTTCAACGGCTTCTACCGCGCCCCCAACGCCCGCTCCGGCGGCTACCCCGGCACCGGCCTGGGGCTGGCCATCTGCCGTACGGTCGTCGAATCCCATGGCGGCACGCTCGGCGTGAGCGGGGCCGAGGGCGAGGGCGCCGTCTTCACCATCCGGCTGCCCCTGACCGGCCCGCCGGCCGAACCGGAGGAGCTGCCATGACGCGCGTCCTCCTGGTCGAGGACGACCCCGACCTCGCGCTCGCCCTGCGCACCCTGCTGGACCGCGCCGGGCACGAGGTGGTGCACGCCGACAACGGGCGGGAGGGGCTACGGCTGCTGTTCGCCGAGCGCCCCGGGCTGCTCATCCTGGACATCGGACTGCCGGAGCTGGACGGCTGGGAGGTCCTGGAACGCACCCGGGACCTCAGCGACCTGCCGGTACTGCTGCTGACCGCGCGCGGCGCGGAGACCGACCGGGTGCGGGGCCTGCGCTCCGGGGCCGACGACTACCTGCCGAAGCCCTTCGGCAACGATGAGCTGCTGGCCCGGGTGGAGGCCCTGCTGCGGCGCAGCGCGCCCGGCCGTTTCGCGGGCGACCCCTTCGACGACGCGCTACGGCTGGTACCGGAGCGGCGCTCGGCGATCTGGCAGGGCCAGGAGGCGCGGCTGAGCGACATCGAGTACCGGCTGCTGCAGTTGCTGGTCCGCAACCGGGGGCGGATCCTCACCACCGAGCAGTTGCTGGACCGGGTGTGGGACGACCCGGATGGGACGGGGCGGGAACGGGTGAAGTTCGCGGTCCTGCGACTCCGCAGAAAACTGCGGCAGGCGGCGGGCGACGAGGCGGCGGACCCCTTGGAGGCGGTCCGGGGCCTGGGCTACCGGTACCGAGTGGACTGACCCGTTGTGGGCAGTCGTTCCGCAGGGCGATGGGGGCACCTCCCAGCGGTAGCTGGGGGAGGGTGGGCACAACGCCGGGGGCGGGCCGTCGCCGGCTGATCGCACAGTTCCCCGCGCCCCCAAGGGGGCGCCCCCGGCGATGGCCCCGCGGCCCCTTGCGGGGCGCACGACCAGGCCAAAGGTCCCACGCCCCGCCCGCCGGGCGATCCGCAACCGTCGGGCAACCGACGCTCATCCAGCCCCGCAACCAACCAACCGCACTCTCGGAGCCGTCCCCGAAACCGACGGCCCCAGGAGCGCCCCGCATGCAGATGCCCACCCGCAGCGTCGCCATCGTCCTCGGCACCCGCCCCGAGCTGGTCAAGCTCACCGATCTGGTCCGTCTCCTGGGCCCCGCCGCTCACCTCGTGCACACCGGGCAGCACTATGACGAGGAGCTCTCCGGCCGCTTCCTGACCGAGCTCGGTCTCCCGGAGCCCACCTTCCTCAGCGGCGTCGGCGGCCGGCCCCGCGCGGTGCAGATATCCGCCGCGCTCGCCCAGCTCGACGAGCTGTTCACCGCCGAGCCCCCGCTGGCCGTGGTGGTGCAGGGCGACACCAACGCCGCCCTGTCCGGCGCGCTGGCCGCCAACGCCCGCGGCATCCCGCTGCTGCATGTCGAGGCCGGCCTGCGCAGCCACGACCGCGCCATGCCCGAGGAGCACAACCGCGTGCTCATCGACCGCATCGCCGACGTGCTGTGCGCCGCCACCCCGGAGAACCGGGCCAATCTGCTGGCCGAGGGCATCGACGAGGCCCGGATCGCGGTCACCGGCAACACCGTGGTCGAGGCCGTCCACAACCAACTGCCGACGGAGGACGAGCGCACCGCCCTGCTCGCCCGGCACGGTCTGGCCGCCGACTCCTACGTGCTGGCCACCGTGCACCGCCCGGAGAACACCGACGACCCCGCCGCCCTGCGCGCCATCCTCACCGAACTGGCCGCGCTGGCCGAGCGGTTGCCCGTCGTCCTGCCGCTGCACCCGCGCACCCGGGCCCGTATCGAGGCGGCGGAGCTCACCCATCTGCTCGCCCCGCTGACGGTCGGCGCCCCGCTGGGCTACTCCGAGTTCCTGGCGCTGGCCCGCCACTCCGCGCTGCTGGTCTCCGACTCCGGCGGCATCCAGGAGGAGTGCACCGTGCTGGGCCGCCCACTGGTGGTGGTGCGCCGCTCCACCGAACGCCCCGAGGCCATGGCCGAGTTCGCCGACCTGGTCCGGCCCGGCCCGGAGATCGGCCGCGCCGCCCACCGCCGACTCGCCTCCGGCGGCGCCGGGTTGGCCCGGCTGGCCGCGCTGCCCAGCCCGTTCGGCGACGGCCTCGCCTCCGACCGCATCGCCGGCCTGCTCGCCGGCATCACGGCACGGGTGCCGGTGGCCGCGTAACCGGCCCACGCACCGCACCCGCACCAGCCCCCACCACCCCCAGGTACCCCATGTTCAACCACCCCCTGCTGCTCGTCTTCCCCTTCTTCCTCCTCGCCTGCTTCCTGCTCTACTGGGCCGGCGCCCGCCACGCCTATCTGCGGCGCCCGGCGGCCGTCACCGGTGACCCCGGCGACTTCGACTGGCACTTCTTTGTGCCCTGCCGCGATGAGGAGGCGGTGGTCGCCACCACCGTCGGCCGGCTGCGCGCCGACCACCCGCGGGCCCATGTCTGGGTGATCGACGACGACAGCGACGACCGCACCGGCGCCCTTGTCGCCGAACTCGCCGAGGACGACCGGCGGGTGCACCTGGTCCGCCGCCACCGCCCCAACGCCCGCCAGGGCAAGGGCGCCGCGCTCAACGCCGCCTATGACGAGCTCAACCAGTTCCTGTCCAAGGACACCGACCGCGAGCGCGTGATCGTCTGCGTCATCGACGCCGACGGCCAACTGGACCCCAACGCCCTCAACATCGTCAGCGGCCCGGCCGGCTTCGCCACCCCCGAGACCGGCGGCGTCCAGGTCAGCGTCCAGATGCGCAACACCGGCGACCCCCGCCCGCTGCCCGGGCACGGCCGCCTGCGCAATGCCTTCGCCCGCCTGCTGGTCCGCATGCAGGACATGGAGTTCTCCGTCTCCAACGCCGGCATGCAGCTGCTGCGCGGCCGCACCGGCTCGGTGGGCCTGGGCGGCAACGGCCAGTTCACCCGGCTCTCCGCGCTGGACCGGATAGCCGAGCACGAGCGCCGCCCCTGGAAGCACGGGGCGCTGCTGGAGGACTACGAGCTGGGCCTGCACATGATCCTCGGCGGGGACCGGATAACCCACCTCACCGACACCTGGGTCTCCCAGGAGGGCCTGCCGCACGCCCGCCGCTTCCTCACCCAGCGCACCCGCTGGGCCCAGGGCAATCTGCAGTGCGTCCGCTACGCGCCGCGCATCGTCGGCTCCCGCCACTACAGCGGCAAGGGCGTGCTGGAGACCCTCTACACCTTCCTCCAGCCCGTCGCCCACCTGGTCACCCTGGCCCTGTGCGCGGTGATGTTCGTCCTGCTCGGCCTGCACGCCGCCGAGAACGGACCCGGCGAGGCGTTCTCCGGCATGCTCGCCCTGTGGCCCCTGATCCTGGTCCTCGCCGTGGTCTCGGTGCTGCCCTTCGTCCTGTGGGGCCCGGTCTACCGCCGCGACCGCGCCGCCGACCACTCGCTGCTCACCGCCCTACTGTGGGGGCTGGCACTGTGGCTGTACGCCTACCACCTGTTCCCGGTCTCCGCCCGTGGCTTCGTCCGTATGCTGCGCGGCCGCAATGGCTGGGCCAAGACCCGCCGCAATGCGGAGCACACCGGTTCCGGCCCGACCGCGATTGAGGCGTAAGTCACAGCCAATCGAGGCAACCCCGGCTAACGTTCCCCCCTCTCACCGCCGGTGACAGTTGTGCCCGGAGTCAACAGGGGCTTCGGGCGGCGGAACAGGAGCGTTGTGCGGATACCGGTACTCAGCAATCGGATGCACTTGTTGCTGCTCACCTCATGGGCCCTGCTCTGGTTCATGGTGGTCGAGCCCAGCGGCGGTTTCTCCTGGCACTACCTGCGCACCGGCGGCGAACTCATCTACCAGGGCGGCTCCTCGGGCGACGGCGGTCTCAACCTCTATGCCCGCCACCCCGAGTTGCAGATGGGCCCGATCAGCTTCCTGGTCGCCGGCCTGTTCAACCCCTTCCCCGCCGAGGTGGGCCAGGTGCTGGCCGAGGCCCTGATGTCCGCCCTGGGCCTGGTGATCCTGGTCCTGGCCGGCCGCAGCGCCGCCATGCACTTCCTGGGCACCGGCACCAACCACCAGCGACTGCGCCAGCGGGTGCTGGTCGCGGGCCTGGCCTTTGTCCCCATGTGGACCGAGGTCGCGGTCCGCTTCGCCCACCTCGACGATGTGCTGGCGCTCTTCTTCACCGCCTGCGCCGTCTACGCCCTGACCCGCTGCAACGCCGCCGCCACCGGCATCTGTATGGCCCTCGCCCTGGACTCCAAGCCCACCGCGCTGGCCTTCCTCCCACTTCTCCTGGCCCTGCCCAAGGAGCGCTGGCTGCGCGCCGGACTGTGGTGCGTGGGCCTGGTGGCCGTGGCCTGGCTGCCGTTCTTCGTGGTGGATGTGCACTCATTCGCCGCCGCGAAGTTCACCATCCCCAACAGTCCGGCCTCCGCGCTGCGTTGGCTCGGCGGCAACACCCCCGTGACCCCCGACTGGGCCCGCCCGGCCCAGGCCGCCCTGGGTCTCACCCTGGGTGCCGTGGCGGTCTGGCGCGGCCGCTGGGCCGCGGTGGTCCTGCTGGGCGCCAACGCCCGGATCCTGCTGGACCCCAGCGTCTACACCTACTACACGGCCTCGGTGCTGCTGGGCACCCTGGTGTGGGATGTGTGCGGGCAGCGGCGCCTGGTCCCGCTGTGGAGCTGGCTGGCGCTCACCGTCCTCTACGGCGGTGTCTTCCTGGTCCATGATGACCCCACCCGGGGCCTGATCCGCCTGGCCTTTGTGGCCGTATCGACCATCTACGTCCTGTTCTGGCCGCAGCGCGACCGCCGCGACCGCAACAGCCGCCGGTCCGTGGACCGGGTGCAGGAGGAACCGCTGGAAGGCCCCTGGGGCCCGATGTGGGACCCGGGCCGCAGCCGCCCCTGGGAGGCCCGCCCGACGCACCGCTCCGCGTAGACGTAGCGGCACCGCCTCAGCGGGGCCGCCCCCGGAGCCAGGCGACGATCCGGGCCACCAGCGCCATGACCAGCGCCATCAGCCCCGCCAACCCCACCAGCACCAGGATTCCGCCCTTGATCGACAGCTTCCCGGCGATCCACCAGAAGCCGGGAGACTGCCGCCCCATCCCCCACCGCAGCACCAGCCACAGCAGTCCGGCGCCCACCAGGGATCCGGCCAGGCCCAGCACAATCTGTACGGCCTTGGCGCCACGCGGCCGCCCGCCGCTTCCCTCATTCACAAGGGCGAACTATAAGTCGGCGAACCGCGCCCCGTCAGGGGCGCGGGGCAGCTGCGTCATACGGCTCCGCCGCGTGGGCGCGACCAGCCGCCTACGGCCCGCGCCCAAAACCCCACGAGCCCGGAAACGGCGAAGCCGCCACCATCGATGACGGCGGCGGCTTCGACCCCAGGATCAGCCCTGCGGCAGCGCCGCCAGCTGAGCCGTGATCCGCTCGATGTCGGCCTCCGCGGCCGCCTTCCGCTGACGGATCCCCTCGACCACCTTCTCCGGCGCCTTGCCCAGGAACTTCTCGTTCCCCAACTTCGCATCGGCCTGCGCCAGTTCCTTCTCGGCAAGGCCGAGATCCTTGGTCAGCCGCTTCCGCTCCGCCGCGAAGTCGATCGCCCCGGAGAGGTCCAGCGACACCGTGGCCCCCGCCACCGGCAGGGTGGCCGTGGCGTGGAAACCCTCCTCGGCCGGCTGGAGGCGCAGCAGCTGCCGGATGGCGTCCTCGTGCGCGACCAGCGAGGTGCCCGCCAGGTCCAGCCTGGCCGGAACCCGCTGGCCCGGCTGCAGGCCCTGGTCGGACCGGAACCGCCGCACCTCGGTGATCACCCGCTGGAGCTCCTCGATCTCCCGCTCCGCGGCCGCGTCCCGGAAGCCCGAGTCGCTGGGCCACTCGGCGACGACCACCGACTCCTTACCCGTGAGCGAGGTCCACAGCGTCTCGGTGACAAACGGGACCACCGGGTGCAGCAGCCGCAGCAGCACATCCAGCACCTCGCCCAGCACCCGGCCGGAGACCTTCGCCGGCTCGCCGCCCGCCATAAAGGTGGTCTTGGACAGCTCGACGTACCAGTCGAAGACCTCGTCCCAGGCGAAGTGGAACAGCGTGTCGCTCAGCTTGGCGAACTGGTAGTCGTCATAGAGCGCGTCCACCTCGGCGACCACGCTGTTGAGCCGCGACAGGATCCACCGGTCCGTCGCCGACAGCCGCTCCGCCGGCGGCAGTTCGCCCTCCACCGTGGCACCGTTCATCAGCGCGAAGCGGGTGGCGTTCCAGATCTTGTTGGCGAAGTTGCGCGAACCCTGGACCCAGTCCTCGCCGATCGGCACATCCACACCAGGGTTGGCGCCACGCGCCAGCGTGAACCGAACAGCATCCGAGCCGTACTTGTCCATCCAGTCCAGCGGATTGACCGCGTTGCCAAAGGACTTGGACATCTTCTTGCCGAACTGGTCGCGCACCATGCCATGCAGGGCGATGGTGTGGAACGGCGGGGTGCCGTCCATCGCATAGAGCCCGAACATCATCATCCGGACGACCCAGAAGAACAGAATGTCGTAGCCGGTGACCAGGACCGAGTTCGGATAGAACTTCGCCAGGCTCTCGGTCTTCTCCGGCCAGCCCAGCGTGGAGAACGGCCACAGACCGCTGGAGAACCAGGTGTCCAGAACGTCCGTCTCCTGGCGCCAGCCCTCGCCGCTCGGCGGCTCCTCGTCCGGACCGACGCAGACCATCTCGCCGTTCGGCCCGTACCAGACCGGAATCCGGTGGCCCCACCACAACTGCCGCGAGATGCACCAGTCATGCAGGTTGTCCACCCAGCCGAAGTAGCGGGACTCCATCTCCTTCGGGTGGATCTTCACCTCACCGTCACGGACGGCATCGCTCGCCGCCTTCGCCAGCGGCGCGGTCTTGACCCACCACTGCATGGACAGCCGCGGCTCGATGGTGGTCTTGCAGCGCGAGCAGTGGCCCACGGCGTGGACATACGGCCGCTTCTCGGCCACGATCCGGCCCTCGGCGCGCAGCGCGCCGACGATCGCCGACCGGGCCTCGAACCGGTCCAGCCCCAGGAACGGGCCGTGCGCCGTGATGACCCCGTGGTCATCCAGCACGGTCAGGCTGGGCAGGTTGTGCCGCCGCCCGATCTCGAAGTCATTGGGGTCATGCGCCGGGGTCACCTTCACGGCGCCGGTGCCGAACTCCGGGTCCACATGCTCGTCCGCGACCACCGGGATCCGCCGCCCGGTCAGCGGCAGCTCGATCTCGGTGCCGATCAGGTGCCGGTAGCGCTCATCCTCCGGGTGGACGGCCACCGCCGTGTCACCCAGCATGGTCTCCGCGCGCGTCGTGGCGACGACGATCTCCGCATCGCCCTCCCCGTACCGGATGGAGACAAGCTCGCCGTCGTCATCCTGGTACTCCACCTCGATGTCCGAGATGGCGGTCAGACAGCGCGGGCACCAGTTGACGATGCGCTCGGCGCGGTAGATCAGCTCGTCGTCATAGAGCTTCTTGAAAATGGTGCGGACGGCCTTGGACAGGCCCTCGTCCATGGTGAACCGCTCGCGGCTCCAGTCCACGCCGTCACCGAGGCGGCGCATCTGCCCGGAGATCTGCCCGCCGGACTCGCCCTTCCACTGCCAGACCCGCTCCACAAACGCCTCGCGGCCCAGGTCGTGCCGGGACTTGCCCTCCTTGGCCAGCTCCCGCTCCACCACGTTCTGGGTGGCGATGCCGGCGTGGTCCATGCCGGGCTGCCACAGCACCTCGTACCCCTGCATCCGCTTGCGGCGGGTGAGGGCGTCGATCAGCGTGTGCTCGAACGCATGTCCGAGGTGCAGGGAGCCGGTGACATTCGGCGGCGGAATGACGATCGTGTACGGCTCCTTCTCGCTCTTGGCGTCCGCCTCGAAGTAGCCCCGCTCTACCCAGCGCTCGTACAGCGGCCCCTCTACTTCGGCCGGCGCGTACTGGGTCGGCAGTTCCGGGGCGCTGTTCTGCTGCTGCTGAGTGTTATCGGTCACGCACGGAATTCTACGGGGCGGGACTGACAGCCCTCGAATCGATTAGGCACCCCGGGAGGGGGCCCCTCCCGTGCCGTCCGCGAGGATGGCCGGATGATCTCTCCCACCGGCTCCTCCGGCCGACGCGCCGGTGTCCTGATCGCCGCGGTGGCGTTGACCGGTGCACTCACCAGCGGCTGCGGGTCGGCCAAGGACGACTCCAGGCCGCACGCGGCCGGGGGAGCCACCCTCACCATCCCCGACCGCCTGCTGGACGGCCGCTTCCGCAACAACCACTTCGTCCGGGGGACGGCGGACATGTCCCAGGACCGGCAGGCGAAGGAGCTGGGCCTCGACGAGACCACGGAGGTCGGCGGCACCTTCGTCGACGACCACAAGCAGAAGCTGGCCGTCATGGGCATGTACGGCCGGATCGCCCAGCCACGCAAGACGCTCGACGCGCTGGCCGAAACGAGACAGAAGGACGACCGCAAGGACGGCGTCTCACGCACGCCCTGGACCGAGTTCCACCCGGCCGGACTCGGTGACGCCGTGCTGAAGTGCAGCACCGCCAAGAGCCGTTTCACGATGGGGTCCACCACGGTCTTCTCCGACACCGGCGACTGCGTATGGGCCGACGCCCACACCGCCGCCGTCGTCCACCTGGCGGTGGAGAAGGAGGTCCCCCAGGACGCGGACTCCGCCACCGGCGACCCGATGTCCGCGCGGCAACTGGCCACGGCCACCGGGAAAATCCGCCAGGAGACCCGGCACAGCAGCGACAAATAGGGCCTAACGCCCGGCCGTTGGCCACTGTTCCAGAACCGTTGCAGCCCCGAGCTAAAGCCGGAATAAGCCATCGGAGAATATGGCGCAACGCATAACGCCACCCCCACAGCCAGTCGAAGAGAGACAGCACACACCATGAGCTTCAACCAGCCGGGCCCCAACCCCTACGGGCAGCCGCCGCAGGGCCCCAACCCGTACGGCCAGGGCGGCGCCCCCGGCCAGCCCGGCTACGGTTACCCGCCGCCCGTGGGCCAGCCCCCGCAGCCGGGCCCGTACGGCCAGCAGCCCCCCTACGGCCAGCCCCCCGCGGCCCCCTACGGCGCCCCGCCCCAGCCGGCCCCCTACGGCCAGCCCGGCATGCCCGGCCAGCCCGGCATGCCCGGCCAGCCCGGCATGCCCGGCGCCTACCCGCCGCCGGTCCCGCCGCAGGGTGGCGGCAAGGGCAAGACCGTCGGCATCGTCATCGGCGCCTTGGTACTGGTGGGTGCGATCGCGGGCGGCGCGTTTGTGTTCCTCAAGGGCGGTGGCAGCGACGGGAAGGTGAAGCCTTACACCATCGTGCTGCCGGACACGCTGATGGACGGGAAGTACACCAAGGCGCCCGGGGGCGACAAGACCCAGTCCCAGGCGAACAACGCCAACGCGGTGAAGCACGGCATCAAGAACGGTACGAGCATCGGCGCCGGCTACACCAGCAGCGACAATCTGGGGCTGAATGTCATGGGCGTCTACGGTGAGCTGTCCGACCCCAAGAAGACGGTCGACGACATGATCTCCGAGATCGACAAGCAGCAGCAGACTGCCCCGGGCGGGGCGAAGATCGAGACCATCACGCCCTGGACCGAGTTCCACCCGAGCGGATTCGATGGCGCGGTGATGAAGTGCCGACTGCAGAAGGCGACCGTCAGCGTCATGACCACCACTGTTGAAAGCCAGACGAGCACTTGCATCTGGGCCGACTCCAGCGCCTTCGTGATGGTCCAGCAGCGGTCTTCGAAGAGCAACTCGCCCATGGGCGGCACCACCTCCTCCACCAGCGACGCAATGCCGGCCAAGGACATGGCCGATGCGACCGCCAAGATCCGCAACCAGATTCGCAAGGACAAGTAGCACTCACCACAAGGCGATTGGCCCGGAGGGACGACGACACCATGAGTCAGGACCAGCCCAACCCGTACGCCCAGCCGGGCCAGCCGCCCCAGCAGCCCAACCCCTACGCCCAGCCGGGCCAGCCCAACCCCTACGGGCAGCCGACGCCGCCGCCCCAGCCCAACCCCTACGCCCAGGGCGGCAACCCCGGCTACGGCTACCCCCCGCCTCAGCCCAACAACCCGTACGGGCAGCCGACGCCGCCCCCGCAGCAGCCCGGCCCGTACGAGGCATACCCCCAGCAGCCGCCCGGGATGTACCCGCCCCCGCCCATGCCCCCGCAGCCCGGCGGCAAGCGCACCGGCAAGACGATCGGCATAGCCGTCGGCGCACTGGTGGTCGTGGGCGCCATCGTCGGCGGCGTCCTGTATTTCACGGGCGGCAGCGGCTCCAACTCCGTTGCGGACGATGGCAAGCACTACAAGCTCACCGCGCCGGACACGGTGGCCGGTGACTTCACCAAGGACGCCTCCGAAAGCAACGACTCCCCCTTCAGCTCTTCGGACAAAGCCGATTTCGAGAAGCTGGGCGTCAAGAACCCCCAGGACGTGAGCGCCACTTACAAGTCGGGCGCGGGCCTCACCACGAAGCAGTTGCACTTCGGCGGGATCTGGGGTGACATCAAGGACCCCGAGGCCGTGGTCGACGGCATGTTCAAGACCATGGCGGACAAGGAGAAGGACGGAAAGCTGGTGGGCAGCCCGCAGAAGGTCTCGCCCAGCGGCCTCGACAACGCCGTCATGAAGTGCCAGTTCATCCAGGCGAACGATGCCTCCGCTCCGGCCGCCATGAAGAACGCCAAGATGCCGATGTGTATCTGGGGCGACCACAGCACCGTGGGCATCACGTTGTATGTGGATGCCTCGACGATGCTCGCCGGCAAGGACACCCCCATTGACCAGGCCGCCGACGTGGCCGCCAAGCTTCACCACGACGTGCGCGTCGAGATCAAGTAGCGCGCGTCACCGACGCACTCAAGCCGGGCCGACGTACCTGCCCCATGCGGCCCGGCAGCCGACGGCCCTCTGCTCGGGCGCCCCGCGCCTGGTCCACCAACAACCCCGCAGCAACTGTCCTGTGCTCACCACCCTCCCGGACGTGGCTGCAGGAGACGGCATTCCATTCACTGAACGGGAAGGCTCTGACAGGCACGACCGCTCTCCCAACTGGCCTCCCAGCCGGATTGGCCGTACCGGTGCACGGTGCTGGCGTGACGCCCGAGGGACGGTTCCCTCCCCGGCTCGCTACCGACTGGGTAACCAACCGGCCGGCGCACCGATGAGGGCAGGAGGCAAGCCCCGGGTCATGACGCCATGTTGCACCTGTCCGAGTCGCGGACGCATGTACCCGACCACACTCTCGCAGCATACTGACCGACGCTCTCACCATGGCGCACTCGCTGACGCGGTAACACCTAGCAATCAATGGTCAACACTTGGTACTCTCACCAAAGTTGATCATGCTTGTTGGGCCGCCCATACCGCGGACTAGCAGCTACCTACAGGAACGAGGGACCTCCATGCGCAAGGCGATACGCCGAGCAGCCACGGCCGTGGGCGTAGTTGTGGCGGCAGGAACGCTTCAGCTCGTCGCAACCGCTCCGGCCAGCGCAAGCCCAGGCCAATGCACTGATTACCTGGCGCACTACGGCTACAAGGTAGGCCCGAGGGTGAAGATAGCCTGCTCATTCGCTGGCGGCGAATGGGACAACATCACCAACGCTCCCATTTGCGAAAATAACCTGCGGGACCTTGGGGTTCCCGGGGACCGTGCACATTTTGCCTGCTACGCCAAGTAAAACACTTTACCCATTCATGTAAGCGGTCACTGTCGCGCACCCAACTTACCCACCATGGCGTACAGATCCGGAGCTCCTGGAAAAGACGGCGTCATCGCACCGACCACCCGGTAGCCCCATGTTTCGTACAGTGACCGCACTTTAGAGTGCGCCTGATGCACGAGGAGCGTGGCTCGCTCCTCGTGCCGCCCACAAACCAGTTCATCGTGGATCCGGCGCGCGAGGCCCGTACCGCGCCACGGCGCACGGACCATGAGTTCGGACAATGCAAAGGTTCTGGAGCCTGTTTCGCGGCTGAAGACGCTATCGAGACACGGCTCGATGGTGGACCACCAACTGGTCTCCGCACTCAGCGGGGCACCGTACGCGTAGCCAACCGCTTCCCCGCCTTCATAACCGACCACGCAATCAAACCCGGGCCGATCCGCCCAGTGGTCGAGGAATTCCGCGAACTTATCCCGTCCTGCCAGCGGATCTTCGCTGCCCAGGTAGACCTCGTCATGAACATCAAGCAAGAGCCCCCGAATCACGGCTACTTCTCCGCCGTCGTAGTGCCGCAGCTCAACGCACACATCGGTCATGACTGTCCTCCTCGGTGCCGCCTGATAGCTGACGCCACCTGATCCACCCGGCTACTGATGCGGCTGCTGGTCACCTTCTCGATCCTGACCTCCGAGATGGTCGCCGCTGCACGTTCTACGTCACCACCCGCGAGCTGTAACTCAGAAAGCAACACCGTGTAGTACGTCCGGTTGCGGCCGAACTGGGGTCCGAGTATCTCAAGTGTCTGGCTCACAAGCCGCTCCGCACGGTCATAGCGCCCGACGCTCTGGTGAGCAATGGCAGAAAGCCCGTTCAACTCGGCTGGGCTGATGAACGCAAGCCAGCTCACCGCTGTGGTTATGTCCGCACGGTCATAAGCGCGCTCAGCGGCCGCGAGATGGCGTCCCATGCCAGCCAAGTCTCCGGTGGAACCCAAGTAGTCGGCAAGACGAGCGTTCAGCAGCGTTACCATCAGAGCGTGGTGCCGAATGCGCCTGTCAGCCAAGGCGGTTCGATTGATTCGAGCGGCCTCACCCGGCCGCCCAACGAGTTCGGCCTGTGCTGCAAGGTCAGACCAGGCACGAGCCTGAGCAACAGGGTCGCCCGAAAGAAGGGTGGCCTGCAACGCCTCATCGCGCCAATGGCGAGCCTCGTCGCAACGGCCACAGTCATGCGCAGACCATCCTGCGCAAGCAGCGACAGCAGCTACGGCCAAGTAGAGGGACTTCTCGACGCGCTGACTGTACGAGCAGTGATCCAACGCGCGCTGAAGCCAGCGCACATACTCGGTAGCAGCATCAATGACCGCTCCACCACCGAGTCCGTTGAAATGAGCGTCCAAGCGAGCAACGCTCTGCTCGATCCGGTTCACGTCGCTTGAGCCGATACGCCCTCGGCGAGGGGGCTGATCTACGCCCAAGGCCGTGATCAGTGCTCCACTGAGGAACGTGCGCCTTTCCACGGGCCCCTCCTCCCCTGCCTTGTCAGACGACTGCGGTGGTGAAGGCAGTCTGGTGCTCTTCCCTCGCGGCACGAACCCCATCGCCTGTGCGGGTACGCCAAAGACCCGCTGGAGCGCCTGCAGATACCGGGTCCAGGGCCAGCGCACCTCACCGGAGACCCAACGCCTCACATGCCGGTCGGTGCAGTCCCCCGGCAAACCGAACAAGTCGGCTATGGCGCGATTAACCTCATTGGCGAGTTCCTGATGGCTCAGCCCGTGAGCCACCAGAAGCTGCTCGAGAGCGATGTTGCGCTGCCTGCCCATCCGGCCCCCGGGTTTCCCAGCCCAGCGCGACGGTAGCCCCAGTGCCAGCCGCCCCGAAGGTAGAACTGTCCGGTCGCCAGTCGGTAACTGCCCACTTTCCGTCCTGACCGCACCTCCGTCCGTCGGCGTTGACTTGGCGTGCCGCCTCGGAGTGCCTCAGAAGCACTTCGAGTGCCGCATTCCCCGCAACGCTTCTCGCGCCAGGAGTCCGCCCATGCGTCCCGACCACCATGCCCAACCACTGCCACCCATGCCCCTCATGACCGGTGACATCCCGCCCCTGGACCTGGTCACGATCCGCGCCACCACCCGCCGCGCCCTGCAAGAGCGCATCATCCACCCACCCGCCCGCGAGGTCGATGAACTGACCCGCACCCTTCGCGAGCACCTGGAGCGCATGCTCACCGAAGCCGCATCACGGGCCGCCGACGTACCGTCCGGCACCGTGGCACGCGACCGCTGGGACGCCCTCATCGAGCACGTACGCTCCGACCTCGACTTCGCCGCAGGCGAGGCACGCCCCATCCGCTGCGCGGCGCGCGCCTATATGCAAGTACTCGCCCACGACGCCCGCACCCTGGCCGACTGTCTGGACGAGTGAGGCTCGGGCGGGCGGCCACCCTCGGCCACACCCCGAGGGGACCAGGCAATACGGGGTAACCGGACCTTACGCACAAGCCCCCCACCCAGTGCTCACTTATGTCCGAAATGCGCACATCGGGATACCGGGAGTAACACCAAACCGCCCCCATTCGCTGAAAGGAGTGCAAGAGCCGCACCACCGTTGACCCGAGAGGGGATCACATGGGCTTCACTCAGCCGCATCCGCACGGTCAAGGCATCACCACCGAACAGCCGGAGTACGGCTACCTCCCGCCGGCCCAGCCCGCCAGCGCCGAAAGTCTGCTGCCGCAGCAGGGCAGCAGCGGCAAGGGCAAGGGCAAGCGGATCGGGTTGACGATCGGCACCCTGGCCCTCGTGGGTGCCCTCGGTGGCGGCGCCTACCTGTACCTCAACGGCGGCGGCAAGGTGAAGCCCTACACCATCGCGCTCCCGGACACCCTGCTCGACGGCCAGTACACCAAGGCGGCGACCACCCCCGCCCCGGACGTCAGCATCCCGCATGGCACCACGGTGGCCGCCGCCTATGGCAGCGCCAAACAAGGACTGACCGTCTCCGGCGCCTATGGCTCCATCGCCGACCCTCGCAAGGCGGTTGACGACTACGCGTCCCACCTGGACAAACAACAGCAGGCAGACGCGGACAAGATCAGCAAGAAGACGGCCGACGTCAAGACCGAAACGGTCACCCCGCTCACCGAGTTCCACCCCAGCGGGTTCGACGGAACAGTGATGAAGTGCCGGGCCATGGAACTCATTTCGACGGTCATCAGCAACACGGCCAAGGTCGAAGTCACCACGTGCATATGGGGCGACTCCAGCGCCATAGGCATCGTCCAGAACACGGTCAGCCAGAACGACAGCCCGGTCGGCATCGGTCACAGCGACGTCACCACCGATGTGATGTCCGCGCAGGATCTGTCCGATGCGACCGTCAAGGTGCGCAATGAGGTCCGCAAGGTGAAGTAGCACCCCAAGCGCACCCCGCAGCCCGGCCGGCTGCCTGGACAATGGCGTCCAGGCAGCCGGCCGATCACCCCCGAGTCAGGGTCAGGGTCAGGGCCGGACGTAAGTCCGGGTCATCATCTCCATGTTGTGCCCGTCCGGGTCACAGAAATACGCACCCCGCCCGCCGAAGAGGTCATTGATCCGCCCCGGCTCCATGTGCCGGGGGTCCGCGAAATACGTAACCCCCCGCTCCTCCAGCCACGCGATCCCCGCATCGAACCGGTCCTCCGGCACCAGAAACGCATAGTGGTGCGACTGGATGGGCTCATCGCGCTTCTCGTAGTAGTCCAGCGTCACGCCATTGCCCAACTCAACGGGGAGGAACGGCCCGAACCGCTTGCCGACCTCCAGCCCCAGCACCCCGGCGATGAACTCGGCCGAAGCCTGCTGGTCCGTGGCATAGATGGCGGTGTGGTCGAGCTGTACGACCGTGGCGGACGTGGTCTCGTGCTGCAGCTGTTGCGACATCTGCGCTGATTCTCCTGGTCTTCTCTGAAGTCTGCTGATCGCTAACCGATCGCTGAGGAAAGACGCAGAAGAATGGCGGGCCCCTGGCCCGCCTCGGGCTCAAGCCGAGGCCGGGTGCCCTACTCGTGAATGGCCCATGGCCGACCCGGCAGTCACATCAGTGATGTTACGAGCCCTCGGCGCAGCCCAGCAACTACCGTCCCCACACCCCCACATCGGCGAACGCCGCATCCGCCGGCTGCCCGCACACCTTCCCCGCCGTCTCCCCCGCGAAGCTGAACACCCCGGCCAGCTCCGGCCGTCCACCGCGCCCCCGCACCACCAGCGGGCTGCCGCTGTCGCCGAAGCACATGGTGGTCCGCTCCCGCGGATCGCGGGCGCAGAACACCGAGGCATCATCCACCACGGCCGGGGTCTGTGCCGCGCACTGGGCATGGGTACGGACGACCAGGTCACCCCGGCGCAGCACATCGCCCCTGATCTCCTGCCCCGGCCGGGACGGATCCGGTGCGGCCGTGATGCCGTGCGCATACAGGGACACGGGCGTACCGGGACGCGGCCGGTGCTTGGCCAAGGGGAGTGGCTTGACGCCCCGTACCGGTGCGCTGAGCCGGATCTCGGCCAAGTCATAGGCGGCAGAGGAGAGTTCGACGTGTGAGGGGTCCACCGGCGAGGGCAGCAGCTTGTAGCGCGGGTCCGGCCGCACTTCGCGGATGCCGCGCACCACCCCCGGGTCCCTGGACAGCACCGAGGAACCCAGGTGCACCTCCAGCACCTTGACCGCGTCCACCCCGTCCAGGCAGTGCGCCGCCGTCAGCACCCGGTCCGGCGCGATCAGCGCGCCCCCGCAGGAGGCCCGGCCCAGCAGTGGCCCGTCGCCCTTGACGGCCAGCGTCGCCAGCCAGGGCGTCGCTCCCGGCCGGGGCAACTGCGTTCCCCCGGACATCGCTTGAGCCGATCCGGCCGCCCCCAGCACAAAGGCCACGGCGGCGCCGAATGCCAGAACCCGCTTCGCTTTCACTCGTTCGCTCACCCAAGAAAAGCTAGGTGCCCATAAGCCATGAGTAATCAGCCCCCGGTCGCATCGGGGTCATCCTCGGGGGCTACGGGGGCCCCGGAGAAGCCATCGGAGAGGATGGTCCGATGCGCGCGCGCCGGGTCCACTGGCGCGCGAACACCACACACCCAAGGGGGACTCCAGACACATGGGCTTCAACCAGCCGGGCCCGTACAGCCAGCAGCCGCCGGTGCCGCCGCAGCCTCCCCAGCAGCCCAACCCCTACGCCCAGGGCGGCCAGCCTCCCCAGCCGCCACAGCCTCCCCAGGCGCCATACGGGCCGCCGCCCGAGCAGCCCAACCCCTACGGGCCGTACGGGCAGCAGCCGGCCGCACCCCCTGCGTACTACCCGCCGATGCCCCCGCAGCCCCAGCCGCCGAGCGGCTCGCACACCGGTAAGGCGGTGGCGATAGGAATCGGCGCGGTGATCCTGGTCGGGGCGATCATCGGCGGTGTGGTCTTCCTCGCCGGCGGCAAGGACTCCGGCTCGTCCGCGAAGAGCGACAAGCAGGACAAGCATGTCTCGGCCAGTGGCGGGCAGGCCACACCCACCGCCACCCCCAGCAGCAACAGCAACACCGGCATGGGCACGGGCAAGCGCTACAAGCTCACCACTCCCGACACCCTGGCCGTGGAGTTCCATAAGGTCAACGACCGTGGGGCCAAGGACTTCGACTCCGGGGACAAGGCCGACTTCGAGTCGATGGGCGTGCACAACCCGGACGGGACCAGCGCCGACTATCAGTCGGGGACGGACACCGCCACCCAGAAGCGGCTCCACTTCATCGGCGTCTGGGGCGAGATCAAGGATCCGGGCAAGGTGGTGGACAATGTGCTCGGTTCGCTACAGCGGCGGCTCGGCTCGGGGAAGGGCCAACTGGAGGGCAGCCCCCAGCAGTTCACCCCTGGCGGGCTGGACGACGATGCTGTCGTCAAGTGCCAGTACTACAACCTCCCGATCGCCAGCAAGAATCTCAAGGTCCCCCTCTGTGTCTGGGCCGACCACAGCACCACCGGCGTCACCATGCTCACCGAGGCGGCTGCCGTGCTCGCGGGCCAGGACGCTCCCCTGGACCATGGAGCGGATCTGACCTCGAAGGTCCGGCACGACGCCCGGGTCGAGATCTCCTGACCCAGGGCCGGGGAGCCCTCCCCTCCCTCGGACTCCCCGGCTCACCCGGCGGCGGCTATGCGCCCACGTTCACATAGAAGTTGTCGCCGGGGAGGATGTGGTAGGTGTCATAGAAGTTCTTCAGGATGCCGCCCTGGGAGTTGTTCTCGCTCAGCGGCACCCACTTGATGGCCCGGTTCGGCGGGGCGTAGGCCGTGCCGCCCTGGGTGGTCGAGGCGAAGGGGTACTCGTCGCAGGACGGCTGGGTGCCCTTGTCATTGGGGTCCACCTTCCACCAGATGTCGCCCGGCCCGGGCTTGACGTTGGGACCGCAGACGGCATTGCGGTTGGCATCCTTCTGGGCCTCGGTGGCGCGGGTCAGCGGGATGCTGGAGCCCGGCTTGCCGATGTTCAGTCCGGCCCGCTGGACACTGCGTATGTTGTCCCCGATGCCGGGCAGGGAGGCCATCTTGGACTGGCCCTTGTCGGAGTCGACCACCACACGCCGGGGGTCGGAGTAGACGCATCCGGCGGCGCTGCCCATAAAGTCACAGCGCCAGGAGATCTTCGAGGCCATCCCGCCCTGGTTGAAGGAGAACCCTGGCTTGTAGTAGGTCAGGCTGTAGGCGGTGCGGCCGGTGAACTGCTGACCCTTGATGACCGTGGCACGGTAAGTGAACGAGCCGGAGACCGAGTTGCCGCCGAGGTCGAACGGTGCCTTCAGCGCCCCGCCCGGCGTCGCCTGGCAGGCGGGAACGCAGGCGGCCAGCAGCGTGGTACGGATGCCGGCACCCTGCCCCCAGGTCACGGCGGGGCCGACGGTGACCTTCTCCGTCCAGGTGGTGGAGCGGAGTTCCAGGCTGGTCTCGTGGTAGGTGTGGAACTGCGCCTGCCCCACCAGTTTTGCGTCGCTCCACACATTGACGGTGATCAGGCCCCGCTCACAGAGGTGTGTGCGGAGAAAGGCATTGGTCATGGGATTGGGCACCTCGGTGCAGAACCCGGGCGGGTCACCCGGCACCCCCGCCATACGCGAGGTCGCCCCCGCCACACGAGAGCCGCGGAGGCCGGACTTCTCGATGGGCTGGAGCTCGGACTTGACGGTGAGTCTGTACGGGCCCGGTGCCGGCTTGGCCGCCGCCTGGGCCATCCCCGTACCGGACACCAGGAGCGCCAGCGCCGCCCCCGAGGCCATTACGACACGCTTGATCGTTCCCATCACGATGGGCTTCTCCCAATCGCCGCCGCGCGTCCGCCAGGGCCCCCTGCCCATGGCGTGGCGACAGCTGAGGTGAAGCTAGGGCGGCAGACCGATCAACTGAGGTAAAACTACGGCGGATTGGCCGGTTCGGCTCCTGGTATGGCCGATTCCGCCATGAGTCCCCCATGGCGCCAGCACAAAGGCGCCCGGCCGAACAACGACCGGACGCCCTCTGGCAAACCAAGTGAACCAGCGGAGCTACGCGCTCTTCTCGTGCCGCTCCCCCGCCTCGGAGCCCCGAGTCCTGGGCACCAGGGTGGGGTTGACGTTGGACTGCACCACATCCGCGGTGATGACCACCCGGGCGACATCCTTCCGGGACGGCACCTCGTACATCACGGACATCAGCACCTCCTCCATGATGGCGCGCAGCCCTCGCGCCCCCGTGCCGCGCAGGATCGCCTGGTCGGCGATGGCCTCCAGGGCGGGGCGGTCGAAGTCCAGCTCCACACCGTCGAGTTCGAAGAGCCGCTGGTACTGCTTCACCAGGGCATTACGCGGCTCGACCAGAATTTGGAGCAGCGCGGCGCGGTCCAGGTTGTGCACCGAGGTGATCACCGGCAGCCGGCCGATGAACTCCGGAATCATCCCGAATTTGACCAGGTCCTCCGGCATGACCTCCTGGAACTGGTCACTGGCCTCGATCTCGCGCTTGGAGCGGATGGTGGCGCCGAAACCGATGCCCTTGGCGCCGGCCCGGGCCTCGATGATCTTCTCCAGGCCGGAGAACGCACCGCCCACGATGAACAGCACGTTGGTGGTGTCGATTTGGATGAATTCCTGGTGCGGGTGCTTGCGGCCGCCCTGCGGCGGAACGGAGGCGGTGGTGCCCTCCAGAATCTTCAGCAGGGCCTGCTGAACGCCCTCACCGGAGACGTCCCGGGTGATCGACGGATTTTCGCTCTTTCGGGCGACCTTGTCGATCTCGTCGATGTAGATGATGCCGGTCTCGGCCTTCTTGACGTCATAGTCGGCGGCCTGGATCAGCTTCAGCAGGATGTTCTCGACGTCCTCGCCGACATAACCCGCCTCGGTCAGCGCGGTCGCGTCCGCGATGGCGAACGGGACGTTGAGCATCCTGGCCAGGGTCTGCGCGAGCAGCGTCTTGCCGGAGCCGGTGGGGCCCAGCAACAGGATGTTGGACTTGGCGAGTTCAATGCCGTCGTCGCGGTTGTGACCGCCGGTCTCGCCGGCCTGGACCCGCTTGTAGTGGTTGTAGACGGCGACGGACAGGGCTTTCTTGGCGGCCTCCTGGCCGACGACATAGCCCTCGAGGAATTCATAGATCTCACGGGGCTTGGGGAGTTCCTCCCAGCGCACCTCGGAGGTCTCCGCGAGCTCTTCCTCGATGATCTCGTTGCAGAGATCAATGCACTCGTCGCAGATGTACACACCAGGACCCGCGATGAGCTTCTTCACCTGCTTCTGGCTCTTGCCGCAGAACGAGCACTTGAGCAGATCGCCGCCGTCACCGATGCGTGCCACGAGGTGCTTCCCCTTCGCCTGGGATCCGCCTTGTTCTGCGAACCCGAGTGCTTGTCTATCGACGGTACCTTGCCGGGCCCCCCGTGCGGGCCCCCCTTGTACCTACTCGGGCCAAGGGGGGTACCGGCGGCACTGTGTCCGAGAATGAATCCCCAGCGGAACTCAGACCGACACGGACGACTTTCGCGTGGACACGATCTGGTCCACCAGACCATAGGCGAGCGCGTCCTCGGCGGTGAGGATCTTGTCGCGCTCGATGTCGTCGCGAATCTTCTCGATCGGCTGGGTGGAGTGCTTGGCCAGCATCTCCTCCAGCTGGGTGCGCATCCGCAGGATCTCCTGCGCGGCGATCTCCAGGTCGGAGAGCTGCTCGCGGCCGGTCTGACTGGACGGCTGGTGGATCAGCACCCGGGCGTTGGGCAGTGCCATCCGCTTGCCGGGGGTGCCGGCGGCCAGCAGGATGGCCGCGGCGGAGGCCGCCTGGCCCATGCAGACCGTCTGGATGTCGGGCTTCACAAACTGCATCGTGTCGTAGATCGCGGTCAGCGCGGTGAACGAGCCGCCCGGCGAGTTGATGTAGATCGAGATGTCCCGGTCCGGGTCCATCGACTCCAGGCACAGCAGCTGCGCCATGACGTCATTGGCGGAGGCGTCGTCGATCTGGACCCCGAGGAAGATCACGCGCTCTTCGAAGAGCTTGGCGTACGGGTCGTACTCACGGACGCCCTGGGAGGTGCGCTCCACGAAGCGCGGGACCACATAGCGCGCTTCGGCCTGCGGGCCGGTGTAGAGGCCGCTGAGGCCGCTCGCTGCGGAGAAGTTGTTCATGCGGGTGTTCACCATCCTGATGGCGATCGGTGGGCTGGGATGACGGCTGTCGAGCGGTGTGCCGGGGCTCAGGCCCCGGTGCCGCCGCCGCCCGGAACGCCGGCGGCGTGGGTGATGATCTCGTCGATGATCCCGTACGCCTTGGCCTCCTCCGCGGTGAACCAGCGGTCACGGTCACCGTCGCGGATGATCGTCTCCACGGTCTGGCCGGTGTGCTCGGCGGTGATCTCCGCCATCCGCTTCTTGGTGCGGAGCAGCTGCTCGGCCTGGATCTTGATGTCCGTCGCCGTACCACCCAGGCCCGCGGAGCCCTGGTGCATGAGGATGTCGGTGTTCGGGAGCGCGAAGCGCTTGCCCGCGGTGCCGCCGGTCAGCAGGAACTGGCCCATCGAGGCCGCGAGGCCCATGCCGATGGTGACCACGTCGTTCGGGATGTACTGCATGGTGTCGTAGACCGCCATGCCGGCCGTCACCGAGCCGCCGGGGCTGTTGATGTAGAGGTAGATGTCCTTGTCCGGGTCCGCGGCCAGGAGGAGCATCTGCGCCGTGATCTTGTTGGCGATGTCGTCGTCCACCTGCTGGCCGAGGAAGATGATCCGCTCGTCGAGCAGTCGGCTGTAGACCTGGTCGCCGAGGCCACCACCGATGGAAGGTCCGCCGGCGGCGGAAGGCATCAGATTCGTCACGTGATCCACCTGCTCGTCTCTGACGGCAACGGGCCGTCTCCGCGTCTTCACTCGCGGGCCGGGGTTCGCATGGACCGGTACGGTTCCGGCGCGCTCCAAGTCTTCCCCTGCCCTCGTATCTACGGACCCTAACGCGCTGGTCGGCGGGCGCCATCCCGCATTCGGAACTGTTCGCTCTGAGCGCAGGTTGGCTTGCGGCCGCAGTGTGCGTACGGGCCCGGCCGCCACCCCTCGGGAGGGTGCGACCGGGCCCGTACCAGCGACTACCGGGCTGAGGCTCAGGCCTCGGTGGAGGTCTCGGCCTCGGTGGCCTCGTCCTCCTCGTCGTCCAGGTTGACGACCTCGCCGTTGCTGTCCTTGACGGTGGCGGCCTCGACCACGGTGGCCAGCGCCTTGCCGCGGGCGACCTCGCCGACCAGCATCGGGACCTGGCCGCCCTCGACGACCGCCTGGGCGAACTGGTCGGGGGACATGCCGGAGGACTGAGCGCGGCGCATCAGGTGCTCGGTGAGCTCGTCCTGGGCGACCGACAGCTTCTCCTTGTTGACGATCTCGTCCAGGATGAACTGGGTCTTGATGCCCTTCTCGGCCTGCTCCTTGAGCTCGGCCTCGAACTCCTCGGCGGACTTGCCCTGGATCTCCAGGTACTTGTCCAGGGTCAGGCCCATCTGGCCGAGCTGGTGGTGCTCGAGGTTGTGCTTGCGGGTGTTCACCTCGTCCTCGAGCAGCTTCTCCGGCATCGGGACCTCGACCAGCTTCAGCAGCTCGTCCAGGACCTTCTCCTGGGCCTGGGTGGCCTGGTCGAACTTCTTCATCCGGCCGAGGCGCTCACGGCTGTCGGCCTTGAGCTCGTCCAGGGTGTCGAACTCGCTCGCCAGCTGCGCGAACTCGTCGTCCAGCGCGGGCAGTTCGCGGGCCTTGACGGCGGTGACGTCAACCTTGACCTCGGCCTCCTTGCCCTCGGCGGAGCCGCCCTTGAGCTCGGAGGTGAAGGTGGCGGAGCCGCCGGCCTCCAGGCCGGTGACGGCCTCGTCGATGCCGTCCAGGAGCTGGCCGGAGCCGATGGTGTAGTCGATGCCGGTGGCGACGCCGTCGGCCAGCACCTCGCCGTCGACCTTGGCCTCCAGGTCCACGGTGACGATGTCACCCTCGGCGGCGGCGCGCTCGACCGGGCTGGTGGTGGCGAAGCGCTCACGCAGCTGCTCGACGGACTTCTCGATGTCCTCGTCGGTGACCTCGACGGCGTCGACGGTGACCTCGATACCGGAGTAGTCCGGGATCTCCAGGGCCGGGCGGATGTCCACCTCGGCGGTGAAGGCCAGCAGCTCGCCGTCCTTCAGCTCGGTGATGTCCACCTCGGGCTGGCCCAGCGGGTTGAGCTCACCCTCGTTGACGGCCTCGGTGTAGAACTTCGGGAGCGCGTCGTTGACGGCCTCCTCCAGCACGGCGCCACGGCCGAAGCGCTGGTCGATCACGCGGGCGGGGATCTTGCCCTTACGGAAGCCCTTCACCGTGACCTGCTGGTTGATCTTCTTGTACGCCGCGTCGAGGCTGGGCTTGAGCTCCTCGAAGGGCACCTCGACAGTGAGCCGAACCCGGGTCGGGTTCAGGGTCTCCACGGCGCTCTTCACGGTTCGGTCTCCTTGGGGCTGACTTCTGGAATTCCGCTGAGGTCCTCAGCTGGCCGCGCCCGGTAGAGACACACAGACGCGCAGCTTGCATAGTAACCGTACGCAGGATGGAGCCCACAAGGTGATCTTGCTGGTCGGGGTGGCCGGATTCGAACCGACGACCTTCCGCTCCCAAAGCGGACGCGCTACCAAGCTGCGCCACACCCCGTCGGTGCGAGACGTAGGGTACATGTCCGCGGCGTGCTCGGACGCCGGAATAACCCAGGAACCGGGCCGGACCATGGGGGGTGTGCGAGGACCCCGGAGAACCCGCTACGATGCACGTCAGTGCCACGCACCCCCACAGGGGTTCGAACGGTGCGCGCGGGCGTAGCTCAATGGTAGAGCCCCAGTCTTCCAAACTGGCTACGCGGGTTCGATTCCCGTCGCCCGCTCCAGTACGCCTCCGGCCCCCGGGCCGGAGGCGTTGTGCTTTCCCGAGGCGTTTCGTTTCTCCGTCGTGCCGCCCCGGCGGGCGGCCTCAGATCTTGACGTTCTGGATGGTCCGGGCGATCGAGTCCAGGAAGGTGTGGATCGACGGCGCCAGGCCGCTGGAGGCCAGGAAGAAGCCGAAGAGCATCGCGATGAGCGCCGGGAAGCCCTTGATCTTCCCGTTGCGGGTCATCACCACGAGGATGATCCCCAGCAGCAACACCGTGGACAGTGAGATGGCCACAACTGATCACACCCTCGGTCAAAAGCACCTGCCCGGCCCACCGCGGGCCCCCTCCGCACTTATGGTGCCACCAACTGGCGCTGCGTAGGGGCGCAGTGACGATTCATCGAGCAGGTGCTCCGGTCGACAAAGGATCGATTTCGGCCGTTGGGGCGGAAGTCCGTTGCGATGCGGGCGGTTTGGGCGGTGTGGGGCGCGCGACTAAGGTGCCCGGTGTGTCCTCCACCACCATGGCGCAAGCCGCGGCGTCCGTGCCCGCCCAGGACCCCGGCACCGGCCGGCCCCGGGACACAGGCGCCGCCGGACAGCGCGACCCCTTCTTCGACAACGCGAAGTACCTGGCGATCGTGCTGGTCGCGCTCGGCCACTCCTGGGAGCCGCTGACCGACAGCAGCCGGGCGGCGATGGCGCTGTACCTCACCGTCTACGCCTTCCATATGCCGGCCTTCATCCTGATCTCCGGCTACTTCTCGCGTGGCTTCGACCTCGGCCCGGCCAAGCTCAAGCGCTTGGTCAGCGGGGTGCTGGTGCCGTATTTGATCTTCCAGGTGCTCTATGTCGCTTTCCAGCGCTGGCTGGAACCCGACGCCCGGCCGGACGCCTTCTCCCTGGTCAACCCCTGGTACCTCAACTGGTTCCTGGCGGCGCTGTTCCTATGGCGGCTGACCACTCCGATCTGGCAACTCGTCCGGTGGCCGGTCGCGGTGTCCTTTGCCATCGCGGTGGTGGCCGCGTGCACCCGGGATGTGGGCAGTGATTTCGATCTCATGCGGGTGCTGCAGTTCCTGCCCTTCTTTGTGATCGGACTGCGGCTGCGGCCGGAGCACTTCGCACTGGTCCGCCGGGGCTGGGTGCGGATCGCGGCGGTGCCGGTGTTCGCCGCCGCGGTGGGGGCCGCGTACTGGCTGGCGCCCCGCCTGGACAGCGGCTGGCTGTACCACAACTCCAGCGTCCAGGACCTCCACCAGCCGGCCTGGGTCGCCCCGTTCAGCACCCTGGCGCTGTTCCTGACCGCCGCGGTGCTCACCATCGCCTTCCTGGCCTGGGTGCCCCGCCGCCGCACCTGGTTCACCGCGCTGGGCGGGGGCACGCTCTACGGCTATCTGCTGCACGGCTTTCTGATCAAGGCCTCGCGCTGGTACGAGTGGTACGACGCGGCCGCCTGGATCCGCCGCCCGGTGGGCGAGCTGGTGGTGACCGTGCTGGGCATCGCGATGGTCACGGCGCTGTGCAGCGCGCCGGTGCGGCGGGTGCTGCGTCCGCTGATGGAGCCGCGGATGGACTGGGCGTTCCGCCGGACGGACTGACCGCCCCTCACAGTCCCCGCAGGGCACCGGCGAGTTGGGCCACGCCCTCGGCGATGGCGGACGAGGGACTGGCGGCATAGCCCAGCACCAGTCCCGGCTCTCCGGGGCGCTGCCGGTGCCAGGACAGCGGTTGGGCCTTCACTCCCCGGGCCAGCGCGGCGGCGGCCAGCTCGGTGTCGGCGAACCCGGCCGCGAAGGTGATCGTCAGATGCAGCCCGGCGGCGGCGCCCCGCACCGTCGCGCCGGGCAGCAGTTCCCGTACCGCCCGCACCATGGCGTCCCGCCGCGCGCGGTGCCGGCGGCGCAGCAGGCGCGAGTGCCGCTCCAGCTCGCCGGATTCCATCAGGTGGGCGAGGACCAGCTGGGGCAGCGCGGCATTGCCCAGGTCGGTGCAGCGCTTGGCCTCGATGACGGCGTCCCGGTGGGCGGTGGGCACCAGCAGCCAGCCGATCCGCAGCGCGGGGGCCAGCAGCTTGGACACGCTGCCCGTGTACCAGACCCGCTCCGCCAGCATCGACCGCAGCGCGGGCACCGGCGGCCGGTCGTAGCGGTGCTCGGCGTCATAGTCGTCCTCGATCACCAGTCCGCCCGCGGCGGCCCAGCGCAGCAGGGCCCGGCGCCGCTCGCCGCCGAGCACCACCCCGGTGGGGAACTGGTGGGCCGGGGTGAGCAGCACGGCCGGGGCACCGCAGCGGTCCAGCGCCGCCACATCCACGCCCTGTTCGTCCACCGCCACCGGCGGGGTGTCCATTCCCCAGTGCGCCAGGTGCTGGCGGGCGCCCAGGGAGCCCGGGTCCTCCACGGCCACCCGCCGGATGCCGTCCGCCGAGAGCGCCTGGGCCAGCAGTCCCAGCGCCTGGGCGGTACCGGCGGTGATCAGCACCTGGTCGGGGCCGGCCCGGAAGCCGCGGTAGCGGGCCAGCCGGTCGGCGACCGCCCGGCGCAGCTCCGGGGTGCCCCGGGGGTCGGTGTAGCCGAAGGCGGCCGGGGTGAGCCCGGCCAGCACCGCGCGTTCGGCACGCAGCCAGGCGGCCCTGGGGAACGCGGCCAGGTCCGGCAGCCCGGGTGAGAGGTCGATCCGGGCCGGTGCGGTGCGCAGCACATCGAAGGCGTCCGTGCCGGGGGCGGCGGTGAACGGTGAACCGGCCTCGGCGGACCGGCTGTTGGACGGCCCCGGCGCGGTCCCGGTGGACGGTACGGCCGCGGTCAGCGGGGCGGCGACCACGACCGTACCGGCGCGGCCCCGTCCGGCGATATGTCCGTCCTCGCCCAGCCGCCGGTATGCCTCGGTGACCAGGCCCCGGGAGACCCGCAGTTCGGCGGCGAGCACCCGGGTGGCAGGCAGCCTGCTGCCCACCGGCAGCCGGCCGTCACCGATCGCCTGGCGCAGCCGTCCGGCCAGCCAGTCGGCCCGGCCGCCGGGCGGTGCCTGGCCGATGTCCAGCTGGAGGAAGTCGGCACCGGCCGTTGTGGACCTGTCGATGTCTGCTCCATTGGACCTGTCCATGGGGCCATTGTGGCGAGAGGGTCGGATCATGAACACGGGTTATGTACATGGGTATTCGGCCGCCGAGGCGCGGCGGCTGGACGATCAGGCGGATGTGCTGGCCGAGTTGCTGCACTCGGGCACCGAGTTCGCGCCGGGCAGCCGGGTGTTGGAGGTGGGCTGTGGGGTCGGCGCCCAGACGGTGCGGCTGGCCGGGGCCCGTCCGGGGGTGCGGATCGTCGCCGTGGACTCCTCGGCCGACTCCCTGGCCCTGGCCCGGGAGCGGGTGGCGGCCCAACTGCCCGGGGCCCGGGTGGAGTGGCTCCAGGCCGATCTGCACCGGCTCCCCTTCCCCGAGGGCAGCTTCGACCACCTGTTCATCTGCTTTGTCCTGGAGCATCTGCCCGACCCCCTGGCGGCGCTGACCGCGCTGCGGCCGCTGCTGCGCCCCGGCGGCTCGGTCACCGTGATCGAGGGCGACCATGGCTCGGCGTTCTTCCACCCCGACAGCCACTACGCCCGGGCGGCCATCGGCCACCAGATCCGGCTGCAGTCCGCGCACGGCGGGGACGCCCTGATCGGCCGCCGGCTGCGCCCGCTGCTCGGGGCGGCCGGCTTCCGGGAGGTGGTGGTCACCCCGCGTACGGTCTACGCGGACGACGGGCATCCCGCGCTGGCCGAGGGCTTCACCCGGAACACCTTTACCGCCATGGTCGAGTCCATCGGGGCGGAGGCCCTGGCGGCGGGCCTGACCACGGCCGCCGACTGGGAGCGGGGGATCGCGGACCTGCGCCGTACGGCGGAGGCCGGGGGGACCTTCCACTACACCTTCTTCAAGGCGGAGGCAGTTGCCTGAGCGGAAGGGGTTACCGGGGCGGCGACGGTATGGAGTTGGCCCGCCAGAGGGTGACCAGCGCCGGGTAGCGATCGTCCGGCCGGGCGCGCAGCCGGCAGACGATGCGGTGTTCGACACAGCACTCCGCCTCGCCCCGGTGCCGGGCGGCCCGGCCGTCCGGGCCGACGCACCACCGCTCATCGGCGGGCACCTGGGCGGCGGGCAGCGGGCTGTGGCCCTCGAGCAGTATCAGCTGGCCGTCCGCCGTGCGGTACCGCGGTTTGCCGGCTCCGCACTCGGGGCAGGGCGCGGTGTTCAGCCGTTCCCAGTCCGTCCAGCAGTCGGGGCACAGCAGGCCCTGCCAGGGCCAAGCCCGGTGCCGGACGGTGTCGTTGCCGGTTTCGCTGCCGGCGGCGCACCGGCCGCAGTTTCCCCCCATGTCCGCCATATCGGTAGGATCCGGCGGATGTTGGCCGCAGCCCAGTCCCCCGGCCGGCCAACTCCCCTCGTTGCCGGTGGTTACGGGCGTGACCCGGGACGCCTGCCGCGCCGCCGGGCGGCTCGCAGGGCTGCCCGGGCCGCCGGGCCGGGCGTCGCATTCCGCACCACCCGGCGGAGAGCCGCAGCCGGGCGGATACCCCAGGCCCCCGGCGCGTGGGCGCACGCGCCCGTGCTCACGCGAACCGGTGGCTCCTGCCGCGATCTCATGTGCGCACCACGGCGGCCCTAGTACGGTCGGGCCGCGCGATCTGACCGGCCCTGCCGACCGCGAGAGGAGCGGTATGCCACCGACCATCCCCCTGCCGGCCGCCCGGTGCCGACGCCTCGGCACGGAGCTGCGCAGACTCCGGGAGCGGGCCGGCCTCTCCGCCGCGGAGGCCGGTGGCCGGATCGGCATATCCCCGGCGCGGCTGAGCGATATGGAGGCCGGGGGCCAGCGGCTCAGCGCGGAGCAGGTGCGGACGCTGGCCGGCGCCTGTGGCGGGGCGGACGGGCCGCTGGTCGAGGCGCTCGCCAGGATGACCGGCGACCAGGGCCACGGCTGGTGGGAGGGGTACCGGGACCGGGTGCCGTCCGGTCTGAGCGACCTGGCCGAGCTGGAGCACCACGCCACCGCGCTGCGGGTCACCCAAGTGGTCAACATCCCGGGGCTGTTGCAGACCGCGGACTGCGCCCGGGCGGTCTTCCGCGAGGCGGTGCCGCCGCTGCTGCCGCATGAGATCGAGGACCGGGTCTCGCACCGGCTCAAACGCCAGGCGCTGCTCTACCGGGAGTCGTCACCGCCGTACACCGCGATCGTCCATGAGGCCGTGCTCCATATGCAGTTCGGCGGTCCCAGGGTGGCCAGGGCGCAGCTGGAGCAGCTGGTGGCGCTGAGCGAACGCCCGGGGATCACGGTGCTGGTGATCCCGTTCCGCACCGGTTTCCCCAGTACCGGGCTGGGCGTCGACTTCTGCCGGGGGCCGGTGCCGCAGCTGGACACGGTGGTGCTGGACGTCGCCTGCAACGCCGTGGTGATCGACGAGCCGGTGCGGCTGAACACCTACCGGCTGATGCTGGACCGGATGCAGCGGGTGGCGCTGGATCCGGAGCCCTCCCGCGATCTCGTCCACCGGGTCGCCAAGGCGATCTGAGCCCCGCCGGCCGGACAGCACCTACCGGACCGAACCTAGTGGCGGCAGATCAGCAGCAGTGCCCGGTCGTCGTTGACGTCCTTGGCCACCGCCTCGATCAGATGCCAGGCCGCGCCGGCGAACCCGGAGGCCACATAGCGGTCGGCGGCTCCGGTGAGCCGGTCGATGCCCTCGGTGAGTTCGCGTTCGGCGGTCTCCACCAGGCCGTCGGTGAACAGCATCAGCACATCGCCGCTGCGCAGCCTGCCCTTGACCGAGTCGAACTGGGCGCCGTCGTAGACGCCCAGCAGCGGGCCCTCGGCGGACTTCTCCTCCCAGCGGCCGGTGCCGGCGCACAGATGCAGGCCGGGGACATGGCCGGCCGAGAAGAGCTCGTAGTCGCCGCTCTCCAGGTCCAGCACCAGGTGGACGGAGGTGGCGAAGCCCTCGTCCCAGTCCTGGCGGAGCAGATAGCCGTTGGCGGCGGGCAGGAAGGCGTGCGGCGGCAGGGAGCCGAGGAGTCCGCCGAAGGCGCCGGAGAGCAGCAGGGCGCGGGAGGCGGCGTCCATGCCTTTGCCGGAGACATCGGTGAGGACGACCTCCAGGGTGCGGCCGGCGTTGGTGCGGGCACCGACCACGAAGTCGCCGGAGAAGGACTGGCCGCCGGCCGGGCGCAGCGCCATCTCCCGGTGCCAGCCGCGTGGCAGCTTGGGCAGCTTGCTCTGGACGCGGATGCGTTCGCGCAGGTCGAAGAGCATGGTGCCGCCGCGCCGCCAGGGCACTCCGACCCGGCTGCGGAACTGGGCGATCAGCAGCCCGAAGAAGCCCACGGCGGCCACCACCAGGATGGTGCCGGGGGTGACCCGGTCGGCGCCGTAGGCGTAGGGGTCCAGTACGGCGGACTCGACGATCAGCGCGGTGGCGGCGGTGGCGTAGAGGCCGAGCAGACTGGCGGGACGCAGCAGCAGTCCGCCGGCCACGATGGGCAGCACCAGGGCGGCGGGGGCGCACCACTCGGGCTGGGCGATGGTGCCGATGGCCAGGGCGGGTACGGAGAGCAGCAGGGCGGTGAGGGCCAGCCAGTCGGAGCCGTCGCCGCGGAAGTAGTCGACTCCGGACTTGCGCACGCTGGTGCGGACCCGGTGCAGTGCTTTGCGCATCCGGGCCGTCGGGGTCTCCGCACCGCCAGTCATTGCTTCGGGACCTTATCCACCCATTCGGCGGTGCGTCGATTCACGCCGCGCCGACACGACAGCCTGGGCGCGACCGAGCGGACGCCCCGGAAGCAACCCTATGCGAAAGTCGTTCGCCCGCACGGGTATACAGCGCGGGGCATGGGTTTCAACGGGTGGTCGGCGTGTCAACGGCGCGCCGTACAGGGCGTGAACCGCATGGAGAGCGCGCGGGGGCGCGTATGGAAGCCCGGGGCGGCGCTCGGTGATCGGTGGCGGGGTATGCGCGCCGGCGGCCGCCCGTCGCGGTGCCACGGGACCCTGGTTTCAACGGTGTTGGCAGCCGGGGCACCAGAAGAGGTTGCGGGCGGCCAGGCCGGCGGTGCGGATCTCGCCGCCGCAGATATGGCAGGACTGTCCGGCGCGGCGGTAGACGTACACCTCGCCGCCGTGGTCGTCCACCCGGGGCGGGCGGCCCATGACCTCGGGGGTATGTTCGGGCCGCACCGTGTCAATGCGGTTGTTGCGTACGCCCTCGCGCATCAGCTCCCCCAAGTCGGCCCAGATCGCGTCCCATTCGGACCGGGTGAGATCACGGCCCGGCCGGTAGGGATCGATCCCATGCCGGAAGAGGACCTCCGCGCGATAGACATTGCCCACTCCGGCGATCACCTTCTGATCCATCAGCAGCGCGGCAATGCTGCTGCGGCTGCGGGATATCCGGGCGAAGGCGGGGGCGGGATCGGTGCCGGGGCGAAGCGGGTCCGGTCCCAGCCGGTCGTGTATCGCCTGCTTCTCCGCATCGGTGATCAGCGCACAGGCGGTGGGGCCGCGGAGGTCGGCATGGGCGTCCGGGGTGGCCAGCCGCAGCCGCACGGTGTCGGTGGGCGGCGGGACGGGGCCGCGTCCCAGCGTGTACTTGCCGAACAGGCCCAGGTGGACATGGATCCAGCCGGTCGGCCGGAAGTCCAGGAACAGATGCTTGCCATGGGCCTGGGCCCCGGCCAGCGGCCGGCCGTCGACGAGGGCGGCGCTGTCGGCGAACTTGCCCTGGGGGCTGGTGACGCGCAGGGGTCGCCGTGCCGGGAAGAGGGCGCGGTGGTCCGCCGCCAGGCGGTGGATGGTGTGCCCTTCGGGCAAGGAGTCCTCCGGATGCGTCGGCCCTGCGGCCGGCGGCGCTGTACCGCCGGCCGCACGCCGTCTGGGGCGGGTCAGCCCTGCTGCGGGTGGTGGGCCGGGATCTCGGGGAGTTCGCCGGTGGTCTCGTACCGGCTGAGCATCTCGATCCGGCGGCTGTGACGCTCCTCACCGGAGTACGGAGTGGCGAGGAAGATCTCGACGAACTTGACCGCCTCCTCCTCGGAGTGCATCCGGGCGCCGACCGAGATCACATTGGCGTCGTTGTGCTCGCGGCCCAGCGCCGCCGTCTGCTCGCTCCAGGCCAGGGCGGCCCGTACGCCCTTGACCTTGTTGGCGGCGATCTGCTCGCCGTTCCCGGAGCCGCCGATCACGATGCCCAGGCTGTCCGGGTCGGCCGCGGTCTTCTCCGCGGCGCGGAGGCAGAAGGGGGGGTAGTCGTCCTGGGCGTCATAGATGTGGGGCCCGCAGTCGACGGGCTCATGGCCCTGGGCCTTCAGCCATTCGACGAGGTGGTTCTTGAGTTCGTAACCGGCATGGTCGGAGCCGAGGTACACGCGCATGCGTGCAGTCTGACATGCCGGGGAAGCCGTCACTCTCCTCGGGCGAACACACACCGGGAGTGAAGACAACGATACGGATTCAGGTCTTCCGAAATACCGTCCGGGAAAGTTCTAATGCCGAGGACTCGTACTCCGAGTAATCCCAGAACCAAAGGAATCCTGTCCATGAGCGCGATACCGCCGACCATGACAAAGGCGTCCTCGTCCGGCGATCCCGCAGACGCGGCCGCCGCCGCGGGCACCCAGGACGGCCTCAAGGCCGGGCTCAAGAACCGGCACCTGTCCATGATCGCCATCGGTGGCGTCATCGGCGCCGGCCTCTTCGTGGGCTCCGCGTCCGGTATCGCCGCCGCGGGTCCCGGCATCCTGATCTCCTATGCGCTGGTCGGCGCCATGGTCGTCTTTGTGATGCGGATGCTGGGCGAGATGGCCGCGGCGCAGCCGACCTCCGGCTCCTTCTCCGCCTACGCGGACCGGGCGCTGGGCCGCTGGGCGGGCTTCACCATCGGCTGGCTCTACTGGTTCTTCTGGGTCGTGGTGCTGGCGGTCGAGGCGACCGCCGGTGCCAAGATCCTGGAGGGCTGGATGCCGGCCGTGCCGCAGTGGGGCTGGGCCTTGATCGTCATGCTGGTCCTGACCGCGACCAACCTGGCCTCGGTCAGCTCCTACGGTGAGTTCGAGTTCTGGTTCGCGGGCATCAAGGTCGTCGCGATCGCCGCGTTCATCGTCGTCGGCGGGCTGGCCGTGTTCGGTGTGCTGCCGGGCTCGCACAGCGACTCCGCCGGGCTGTCCAACCTGACCTCGCACGGCGGCTTCCTGCCCAACGGTCCCGGGGCGATCCTCACCGGTGTGCTGATGGTCGTCTTCTCCTTCATGGGCAGCGAGATCGTCACCCTGGCCGCCGGTGAGTCGGAGGACCCGCAGCGCGCGGTCCGGCAGGCCACCAACAGCGTGATCTGGCGGATCGGCGTCTTCTACCTGGGCTCGATCCTGGTCGTGGTCTCGCTGCTGCCGTGGAACTCCAAGGCCATCGCGGCCAAGGGCAGCTATGTGGCGGCGCTGGACTCGATCGGCATTCCGCACGCCGGCCAGATCATGAACGTGATCGTGCTCACCGCCGTGCTGTCCTGCCTCAACTCCGGCCTCTACACGGCCTCCCGGATGGCCTTCTCGCTGGGCCAGCGCGGTGACGCGCCCAAGGCGTTCGCGGTGGTCAACAAGCGGGGCGTCCCGCAGACCGCCATCCTCGCCTCGGTGGTCTTCGGCTTCCTCGCGGTGGCCTTCAACTACTGGTGGCCGGACACCGTGTTCAAGTTCCTGCTGAACTCCTCCGGTGCCATCGCCCTGTTTGTGTGGCTGGTCATCTGCTTCACCCAGCTGAAGTTCCGCGGCATCATCCAGCGCGAGATGCCGGAGAAGCACTCGGTGAAGATGTGGCTCTTCCCCTATCTCACCTGGGCGACCATCGGCATGATCATCTTCGTCCTGGGCTACATGGTCGTGGACGGCGGCGACAACCGTGACCAGGTGCTGGCCTCCAGCCTGATCGGCATCCTGGTGCTGGCTCTGGGCGTGGCGCTGGGCCGCCGCCACAAGAAGGCGGAGCCGGCCGAGTAGTCGGCTGCCGATACCCAAGGCGACGGGCCCGTGCCCCCCTTCCGGGGACACGGGCCCGTCGTCGTACGGAAGAGGCTCAGCCCCGCCGCCCCAGCAGTCGCCAGGCCGCCGGAAGGGCGCCCATGGCCAGGGCGGCCTTGAGGGCGTCACCGATGAGGAACGGGGTGAGGCCGGCCGCGATCGCGTCGGTCAGCGAGAGGTGGGCGGCCAGTGCCAGGTAGGGGACGCCCACCGCGTAGATGATGGCCGAGCCCAGGACCATGGTGCCCGCGGTGCGCAGGGCCGAGCGGTCACCGCCGCGGCGGGCCAGGGCGCCGACCACGGTGGCGGCCAGCAGCATGCCCAGGACATAGCCGAAGGACGGGAAGGCGGCACCGGAGCGGGCCTCGGCGAACCACGGCATGCCCGCCATGCCGGCCACCGCGTACAGGGCCAGGGAGAGGAAGCCGCGGCGGGCGCCCAGGGCGGTGCCCACCAGCAGGGCGGCGAAGGTCTGCCCGCTGACCGGCACCGGCGAGCCGGGCACCGGCACCGCGATCTGTGCGGTGACCCCGGTCAGTGCCGCGCCGCCCAGGATCAGGGCGGCGTCCCGGACCCGGGCCCGGGCGGCCGAGGAGGCGGGCAGGAGATCGGCGAGGACCGTACCGGTCCCAGGGACTGCGTTTGCGGCGGTGGCCATCGGAACTCCCCGAGAGATGCATGGATAGCGCATGGATAAGAGGACAGAGCGACGTTAGTCCAGACCGATCCATTCGGCACGTAGTCATCTTTGACAAAGCCCGCCCCACCGCATTTGGTGGGTTTCGCCCGAGTGATGCTGGTCACCTGCCACCCGGCATGGCTTGGCCGGAACGCCCTGCTCGGGAGATTGTGGACGCGCGCATACCTTGCGCCCCGTCGCAAGCCCCGCGCACCCCGCACGACCCGAGAGTACGAACCGCATGCACGACGCACCTCCGGCCGCCGAACCGCTCGCCGGCGAGCAGGAACCCCTGTCCGCGGGACTCAAGCAGCGGCATCTGACGATGCTGGGCCTGGGCGGAGTGATCGGCGCCGGGCTGTTTGTGGGCTCGGGCGCCGGGATCGCGGTCGCCGGGCCGGGGATCATCGTCTCGTATCTGATCGCCGGCGCGCTGGCCATGCTGGTGATGCGGATGCTCGGCGAGCTCTCCTCCGCCATGCCCGCCTCCGGCGCGTTCTCGGTGCACGCCGAGCGGGCGCTGGGCCGCTGGGCCGGGTTCACGGTGGGCTGGCTCTACTGGTTCCTGCTGGTGATCGTGCTGGCCGTGGAGGCCACCGCCGCCGCGCAGATCGCCCATGGCTGGGTGCCGGGGATGCCTCAGTGGGCCTGGGTGCTGGTGTTCATGGTGGTGTTCACCGCCGCCAACCTCTCCGCGGTGAAGAACTTCGGTGAGTTCGAGTTCTGGTTCGCCGCGCTCAAGGTCGGCGCCATCCTCCTCTTCCTGGGCCTGAGCCTGCTGGCCGTCTTCGGTCTGCTGCCGGACACCCACGCGGTGGGCTTCACCAACCTCACCGGCCAGGGCGGCTTCCTGCCCCGGGGCTGGAGCGGAGTGATCTCCGGCGTGCTGGCCGTGGTCTTCTCCTTCGGCGGCCTGGAAGTGGTCACCATCGCCGCCGCCGAGTCCGAGGACCCGGCCCGGGCGGTGGGCCGGGCGGTGCGCAGCGCGGTGTGGCGCATCCTCTTCTTCTATGTGGGCTCGATGCTGGTCATCGTCACCCTGCTGCCCTGGTCCTCGATGAAGCCGGGCCAGAGCCCGTATGTGGCGGTGCTGGACCATATCGGGGTGCCCGCGGCCGGCCAGATCATGCAGGTCGTGATCTTTGTGGCACTGCTGTCGGCGCTCAACGCCAACCTCTATGGCGCCTCGCGGATGGTGTTCTCGCTGGCCGAGCGGGGCGAGGCGCCGCGCTCGCTGCTGACCGTCTCCGGCGGCGGGGTGCCCCGGCGCGCCGTGCTGGCCTCGGTGGCCTTCGGCTTCGCCTCGGTCGTCCTCAACCTGGAATGGCCGGACTCGATCTTCCACTATCTGCTCAACGCGGTGGGCGCGGTCCTGCTCTTCGTCTGGGGCCTGATCGCCGCCTCCCAGCTGCGGCTGCGGCGGCGGATCGAGCGGGAGATGCCGGAGCGGCTGACGCTGCGGATGTGGGCCTTCCCCTATCTCACCTGGGTGGCGCTGGCCGCCATGGGCGGGGTGCTGGTGCTGATGCTCACCGATGCCGACTCCCGGCCGCAGCTGCTGTGGTCGGCGGCGGCCACCGGCGCGGTGCTGGCGGTGGCGGGGCTGCGGGAGCTGCGGCTGCGCCGCAAGCCCTGATCCCTGATTGCCGGTCCGGCCTCTCCCTGGGTGAGGAGGCCGGCCCTCACCGAGCCGAAAAGGCCTGGATTCTGGCGATACATCAGACACGGAGCGTCACCTCGATGTCTGAATATCGGACACCTCTGTCAGAAGTGTTGTCCTGAGCGAACATCGCCCCCACACTGAGGCAACTTTTCAGCGCTGTTTCACCTTCCATAACTCTTGTCACGGGGACGGACACCACATGACTCGCATCAACGCGCCCTCCGCGACCGAGCGTGAAGTCACCGACTCAGTGCCGCACGCGGCCGACGGCGCCCTGTCACACGGTCTCAAGCAACGCCATCTGTCGATGATCGCCCTCGGCGGGGTGATCGGCGCCGGTCTGTTCGTGGGCTCGGGCACCGGTATCGCGGCCGCCGGCCCCGGGATTGTGCTCGCCTATGCGGTGTCCGGACTGCTGGTGATGCTGGTGATGCGGATGCTGGGTGAGATGGCCGCGGCCAACCCCGCCTCCGGCACCTTCTCCGTGCACGCCGAGCGCGCCATAGGCCCCTGGGCGGGCTTCACCGCCGGCTGGATGTTCTGGATAGAGCTGTGTGTGGGCATCGCGGTGGAGGCCATCGGCGCCGCGTCCATCATGGTGAAGTGGTTCCCGTCCACTCCCTCGTGGATGTGGGTGCTGCTGTTTATGGCCGTGTTCTGCGGGACCAACCTGGCGGCGGTCGGCAACTTCGGCGAGTTCGAGTTCTGGTTCGCCGCGCTCAAGGTGGCGGCCATCGGCGCCTTCCTGGTCATCGGCGTACTGGCCATCCTGGGCCTGCTGCCGGGCACTTCCGCCCCGGGCACCGACAACCTCACCGGACGCGGCGGCTTCCTGCCCCATGGCACCGACGGTCTGGTGGCCGGACTGCTGGCCTCGGTGTTCGCCTACGGCGGCCTGGAGACGGTGACCATCGCAGCGGCCGAGTCGGAGCAGCCGGTCAAGGGCGTCGCCAAGGCGGTGCGCACCGCGATGTGGCGGATCGCGCTGTTCTATGTGGGCTCCATGCTGGTGGTGGTCACCCTGCTGCCGTGGACCGACAAGTCGGTGGTCACCGACGGCCCCTATGTCGCGGTGCTCAACTACCTCGACATCCCCGCGGCCGGCCGGATCATGGATGTGATTGTGCTGGCCGCCCTGCTCTCGGCGATGAACGCCAATATCTACGGCGCCTCCCGGATGTCCCACTCGCTGGTCCAGCGTGGCGAGGGCCCGCGCTTCCTGGCCAAGGTCAGCGGCGGGGTGCCGCGCCTGACCGTGCTGGCCTCCTCGGCCTTCGGCTTCCTGGCGGTGCTGTTCAGCTACTGGTGGCCCACCACCGTCTTCAAGTGGCTGCTCTATATGACCGGCGCCGCCGTGCTGGTGGTCTGGGGCTTTATCGCCGCCACCCAGCTGATGCTGCGGCGCAAGCTGGAGCGTGAGGAGCCGGAGCGCCTGGTGGTGCGGATGTGGGCCTTCCCCTATCTGACCTGGGTGGCGCTGGCCGGGGTTGTGGCCACCCTGGGCCTGATGCTGCGCGAGCAGGACACCGCCGAGCAGCTGTACGCCACCGCCGGGCTCACCGTGGTCCTGGCGCTCACCGGCTATCTGCGCCAGCGTTCGGCCGCCGCCAGGCGCGGCTGACGCTCCAACAGCTCAACCGAACCACCCGGGCGGGGTGGGTCCTGAATCCCAGGACCCACCCCGCCTCCGTCTTTGGCCCGAGAACGCCCCCGATCCCGCCCTGAACCCGCCCTGAACCCGCCACAGCAAAGCACTTGCTGATAGCGTCTACCTGCAAGTTAATTGCAATAAGCAGTCGGAGGGCTCGGCATGGCCATCTACACACTTCCTGAACTCCCGTACGACTACGCGGCTCTCCAGCCCGTCATCGACGCGAAGATCATTGAGCTGCACCACGACAAGCACCACGCGGCTTACGTCAAGGGCGCCAACGACACCCTGGAGCAGCTGGCCGAGGCCCGCGACAAGGACCAGTGGGGCGCCGTCAACGGCCTGGAGAAGAACCTCGCCTTCCACCTCTCCGGCCACATCCTGCACAGCATCTACTGGCAGAACATGACCGGCGACGGCGGCGGCGAGCCGCTGGAGAAGGACGGCGTGGGCGAACTGGCCGACGCCATCGCCGAATCCTTCGGCTCCTTCGCCAAGTTCAAGGCCCAGCTGTCCAAGGCCTCGGCCACCACACAGGGTTCGGGCTGGGGCGTGCTCGCCTACGAGCCGCTCAGCGGCAAGCTGATCGTGGAGCAGGTCTACGACCACCAGGGCAACGTGGGCCAGGGCTCCACCCCGATCCTGGTCTTCGACGCCTGGGAGCACGCCTTCTACCTCCAGTACAAGAACCAGAAGGTGGACTTCATCGAGGCGATGTGGCGGGTCGTCAACTGGCAGGACGTGGCCAGGCGTTACGCGGCCGCGAAGGAGCGCGGCAACGCGCTGCTGCTGGCGCCCTGATCCTCCGCCTTCCCGGGCTGCCTGCTCGTGATCGTCTTCTCACCCGTGTCACGCGGCAGGCACGGCGGAGGCCCCCGCGCGGTCGACTCGCGCGGGGGCCTTCCTCATGGGCCTTTTACCGTGCCCATGGTCTCAGGCGTGCCCGAACGCCTCGCCGGTTACGGTGAATTGGCGGGCGAGCCCGGTTTCATGCAGCCGGGCGAAGGGGGCGAACGGCACCCCGCACTCCGACTTGCCCCGGTCGAAGTTCCAGCTCTTGGCCACCGCGAAGCGGTAGTCGACGGCGGTGGAGCCATCGGGGGCCACCCGGACGGTGCCGGTCAGCCGGAACTCCACACAGCGCAGCGCCAGCCACCAGTCGGTGTGCACCCGCCAGGTGATCAGGGCGTCCCGCCATCCGCTGTCGGCGGGGTACGCGGCGGGGGCGCGCGGCGCCGGCCCGGCGTTCCAGCGGGCCAGGGCCTCCGTCCGCCATCGCGCCAGCTGCTCCTCGGCCGCGGCCCGGACGGCCGGCAGCGCGAGCAGCGCCTCGGCGTCCACCCGGCGGGGGGTGCCGGTGGCGCCGATGTAGTGCCGCAGCATGCCGGCCGCCCGGCGCAGGCCCAGCAGCCACCACAGTGGCCACAGCACCCAGCAGACGGCGAGCGTCAGCAGGTCATAGGGCCGCACCGGCAGCTCCGCGAAGGCGGCGTTGGCGCACGGCGGCTCCGCCTCCGCCCAGCCGCCGTCACGGCCCAGGGGCTCGGTGAGGTCGGTCTGGCCCATGGCGCGACCTTACGATGCGGGCCCGCCCCACGCCCGCCCACCGGGTTCCCCCGGGGGACACGGTGCCCGTGAGGGGCGCACCCTCAGTCGAAGACGGGGCCCTCGGTCCGCGTCCGCTTGATCTCGTAGAAGCCCGGCGTGGACGCCACCAGCAGCGTGCCGTCCCACAATCTGGCCGCGGCCTCGCCCTTGGGGGCGGGGGTCACCACCGGCCCGAAGAAGGCCACCTCACGCCCCTCGGGGCCCGGCACCGCGATCACCGGAGTGCCCACCTCCGTGCCCACCTTCTCGATGCCCTCGGCGTGCGACTTGCGCAGCGCCTCGTCATAGGCGTCGGAGCCGGCCGCGTCCGCCAGGGACGCCGGGAGCCCGGCCTCCTCCAGGGCGGCGATGATGGTCTCCCGCTCCCGCGGCAGCCCCTGGTTGTGGAAGCGGGTGCCCAGCGCGGTGTAGAGGCGGCCCAGCACCTCCTCGCCATGCTCCTGCGCCGCGGCGACGCACACCCGCACCGGGCCCCAGGCATTGCGCATGGCCTCGGCGTAGTCCTCCGGCAGCTCGTCCAGCCGGTTCTCATTGAGCACCGCCAGGCTCATCACATGCCAGCGCACCCGCACCGGGCGCAGCTTCTCCACCTCCAGCATCCAGCGGGAGGTCATCCACGCCCACGGGCACAGCGGGTCGAACCAGAAGTCGGCCGTGGTCTTCTTGTGTGCGGTCACCCTTGGCTCCTCGTACGCAATGAACGGTCAGCAATTCAACAACCGCCCCCATGCCATGATTCCTCAAGCTCGAAAGTCCAGCCGATCCGAGGGAGCCCGCACGTGCCCGGCGAGAATCTGACCCGCGAGGAGGCCCGGCAGCGGGCCGCGCTGCTGACCGTGGACGCCTATGACGTGGCGCTGGACCTGCGTTCCGCGGTGGGTGAGGCGAAGGGCGAGCCCCGCACCTTCCGCTCGGTGACCACGATCCGCTTCCGCTGCGCCGAGCCCGGTGCCGCGAGCTTCGCCGATCTGCTGGCACCCTCCGTCACCTCGGCCACCCTCAACGGCCGCGAGCTGGACCCGGCCGCCGTCTTCGACGGCTCCCGGATCGCGCTGACGGACCTGGAGGCCGACAACGTCCTGGTGGTGGACGCCCAGTGCGCCTACAGCCGCACCGGCGAGGGCATGCACCGCTTTGTGGACCCGGAGGACGGCGAGGTCTACCTCTACACCCAGTACGAACCGGCCGACGCCCGCCGGGTTTTCGCCAACTTCGAACAGCCCGACCTCAAGGCCCCGTTCACCTTCGCGGTCACCGCCCCCACCGGCTGGACCGTGCTCAGCAACGGCGCGCAGGACGGCGAGTGCGCCCCCGTGGACACCACCTCCGCTGCCTGGCGCTTCCAGCCCACCCGCCCCATCTCCACCTACATCACCGCTGTGGTGGCCGGCCCGTACCACGTGGTCCGCGACCACTACCGGCGAGAGCTCCCCGACGGCGGCACCCTGGAGATCCCGCTGGGCGCGCTCTGCCGCAAGGGCCTGGCCAAGCACTTCGACGCCGATGACATCTTCACCGTCACCAAGCAGGGCTTCGACTTCTTCCATGAGCACTTCGGCTTCCCGTACCCCTTCGGCAAGTACGACCAGGCATTTGTCCCGGAGTACAACCTGGGGGCCATGGAGAACCCGGGCTGTGTCACCTTCCGCGAGGAGTTCGTCTTCCGCGGCAAGGTGACCCGGGCCGCCTACGAGGGCCGGGCCAATGTCATCCTGCATGAGATGGCCCATATGTGGTTCGGCGACCTGGTCACCATGGAGTGGTGGGACGACCTGTGGCTCAAGGAGTCCTTCGCCGACTTCATGGGCTCCTTCTCCCAGGTGGAGGCCACCCGCTTCACCAACGCCTGGGTCACCTTCGCCAACCGGCGCAAGGCCTGGGCCTACCGCGCCGACCAGCTGCCCTCCACCCACCCGGTCACCGCCGACATCCGCGACCTGCAGGACGCCAAGCTCAACTTCGACGGCATCACCTATGCCAAGGGCGCCTCGGTGCTCAAGCAGCTGGTGGCCTACGCCGGCCGGGACGCCTTCCTGGAGGGCGCCCGCCGCTACTTCGCCCGGCACGCCTATGGCAACACCCGCCTCACCGACCTGCTCTCGGTGCTGGAGGAGACCTCCGGCCGGGACATGACCGCCTGGTCCCGGTCCTGGCTGCAGAGCTCCGGCGTCAACTCGCTGACCCCGCAGGTCACTTGTGACGCACAGGACCGGATCACCGAACTGGCCGTGCTCCAGGAGGCGGACGGCGACCAGCCACTGCGCCCGCACCGGGTGGCCGTCGGCCTCTACCGCCGCGAGGGCGCCGAACTGCTCCGCTACGCCCGCGCCGAGGCCGATGTCGCCGGGGCGCGCACCGTGGTGCCCGAGCTGGCCGGTGCCGAGCGCCCGGACCTGGTCCTGGTCAACGACGACGACCTGACCTACTGCAAGGTCCGCTTCAATGAGCGCTCGCTGGCCACCCTGCGCGGGCACCTGGGCGACCTCACCGACCCGCTGGCCCGCGCCCTGTGCTGGTCCGCGCTGTGGAACCTCACCCGGGACGCGCTGCTGCCCGCCCGTGACTTCCTGGAGCTGGTGCGCCGCTTCGCGGGCGACGAGAGCGACATCGGCGTGCTCCAGACCGTCCAGGCCCAGGCCGCCACCGCACTCACCCACTACACCGTGCCGGAGGTCCGCGAGGAGGCCGGGCGGCTGCTGGCCGAGAGCGCGTTCAGCGAGCTACGGCAGGCCGAACCGGGCAGCGGCCACCAGCTGGCCTGGGCCCGTTCCTTCGCCCAGCTGGCCACCGCCGACCATGAACTGCACCTGCTCCAGGGCCTGTTGGCGGGCACCGCCCGGATCGACGGACTGGAGATGGACCAGGAGCTGCGCTGGGCCTTCCTGGCCACCCTGGCCGCCCGGGGCGTGGCCGGCCAGGCGGAGCTGGACGCCGAACTGGCCCGCGACAACACCGCCTCCGGCAAGCGCCACCACGTCCGCTGCCTGGCCGCCCGCCCCGACCCCGAGGTCAAGGCCCGGGCCTGGGCGGAGGTGGTGGAGTCCGACCACCTCTCCAACGCCCTGGCCGAGGCCACCATCTCCGGCTTCGACCAGCCGGACCAGCGCGAGCTGCTGGCGCCCTACGCCCCGCGCTACTTCGAGGTGCTCGAGGACGTCTGGCGGGACCGCACCATCGAGATCGCGCTGGACATCGTCCGGGGCCTGTTCCCGATGACCCAGGGCGACCGGCCGACGCTGGAGGCCACCGACGCCTGGCTGGCCGCCCACCCCGATGCCGCGCCCGCCCTGCGCCGGGTGGTGCTGGAGTCCCGCGACGACCTGGCCCGTGCGCTGCGCGCCCAGGTCCGGGACGCCCAGGCGGCCGGATAGCCGTCCATGGCAGGGGCGTTGGGCCTTTCGACGATCGAACGCCCCTGCATTAGTCCGGTGTTGTCCGCGTTTGTCTACGGGCCTGTAACAACGGTTAAGGGACCGGCGGACGGCGGGAATGGCCCGGACATGAACTACGACACCCCGCTCTCCCCCCGTCCGCTGCACCAGCTCACCGACATCCGGCACCGGGTGATGACCTCGCGTCAGCTCCGCGAGCACGGTGTCACCTCGGCGACGGTCAATGACCGTTGCCGGGCCGGCGGCCCCTGGCAGCCGCTGCTGCCCGGGGTCTATCTGCTGCACTCCGGCCCGGCGAGCGCCGAGGAGCGGCTGCACGCCGCCCTGATGTACACCCTGGCGCGCACCCAGGGCGTCCCCCGCCAGCCCGGCCCGGAGGACGAGTCCGCCCCCTACGGGCAGGCCATGATCACCGGCCCGGCCGCACTGGCCCTGCACGGCTTCGGCTCCGCTCCCCCGGTGACCGCCCTGGAGCGGATCGACGTCCTGGTGCCCAGCACCCGCCGGCTGCGCCCGGCCGGGTTCGTCCGCCCGGTGCGGGCACACACCGTGCCCCGCCCCCGGCTGCTGGCCGGGGTGCCGGTGGCCCCGGTGGCCCGCGCGGTCGCCGACGCGGTGGCCCAGCTCAGCCAACCCGCCGCGGTCCGGGCGCTGTTGACGGAGGCGGTGCGTGGCGGACACTGCGAGCCGTCCCGCCTGGTGCGCGAGCTGTCCCGGGCCCGGCTGCTGCACCGGCCGGCGGTGCAGTCCGCGGTGGACGGCCTGCTGGCCGAGAGCCGGGCGGCCGCCGAGGGCCGGCTGTATGCCATGGTGGCCGGCCATGCGCTGCCCGCCCCGCTGTGGAATGTGGAGCTGTGGCTGCCGGGCGGCCCCTGCCTGGGCGCGGTGGACGCCTTCTGGCCGGACCATGGCGTGGTGGTGGAGATCGACACCCGGGTACCGCACACCGAGGAGTGCCAGCACTGGTCCGATCCGGCCCTGCGCCGCGAACGGCTGGAGCGGCTGGGGCTGGCGGTGGTGCACCTCACCCCGCAGCAGCTCACCGATCAGACGGAGCGGCAGGCCGCGGTGGTCCGGACCGCGCTGGCGGCCTCGGCCGACCGCGACCGCGCCGCCTACCTGGTGATCCTGCCCAGGTGATCAGCGCTTGAGGAGCAGTTCGGTGTTGCGGTCGGCGGCGTCGCCGACCAGGGTGGGGTCCGACCCCGGTGCGTTGAAGGCCAGTTCGCGGTAGAGCGAGGCCAGACCGGTCTGCGAGAGGTCATGGAAGTCGGTGCGGTGCGGGGCCGCGGACTCGATCAGGGTGGTGAACAGCGAGACCGTGCCGTCGTGGTTGTCGGTGACCTCGATGACGCGGGCGAGCTGCGGATAGTCGACATGGGAGGCGGTGGAGATCTCCCAGAAGGTGCCGCGCGGCCGGATCCGGTTGCGGTGGCTGTGGCCGTTGATCCAGGCCAGCACGTTCTTGTGGCTCTGCAGCAGGGCGATCATCTCGTCGCCCCCGTGCCGCTCGTCCTGGGGGTGGGAGGGGTCGGGGGTGGTGTTGTCCATGCTCCAGCTGGGGTGGTGGCTGAAGACCAGGACATAGTCGTCCCGGTGGTCCTTGAGCACCTGCTCCAGCCAGGCGAACTGGGCACTGCCCAGGGAGCCCTGGTAGTGGCCGCCCGGGGAGGTGGAGTCCAGGCTGACGCCCAGCACCCGGTCGGAGACCCGGAAGGTGTAGTAGAGGTTCCCGGAGTCCAGGTTGGCCTGGGTGTAGCCATGGCCGGCCGGTCCCTTGCCGGTGTACTTCCGGTCCAGGTGCATGGCCATGTACTGATGCTGCGTCAGCGGCACCCGGTGCGGGTCGGGGGTGACCCGGCGCAGTTGCTTCTTGTGCCGGCGCAGCAGGTCCTCTATGCGCTTGCCGCGCGGGTCGACGCCGTGCAGTTCGCCGTCCATCAGCCACTTGGCCTCGTCGGCCGGGATGTTGTAGAGCTTCTTGCCGCCCACCGCCACCTCGGCGATGAAGGAGTTGACGGCCGGGTAGCAACCTCCGGACAGCAGGTCATGGTTGCCGAAGGTGGAGTACCAGGGGATGTTCAGGCCAGGGCTGTTGACGCGGCGCATGGCGGCGTCCAGGTAGCCGTGGATCCGCGGATAGCCGACCGCCTTGTCCTGGTCGCGCAGTGAACTGTCCGGATGCCAGTAGAGCTTGAGGCCGCTGTTCTGGACGCCCTCGTAGTGCTTGGGGTCACCGGTGTTGGGGCTCATCCGGCCGCCGCTCATGGCGGTGAGGAACCACTCGGCCTCGATCTTGGCGTTCTCGTCGCCGTTGTCGCCGGTGGTGATGACAAAGCGCAGCGGGGAGCCGGTGGCCGGACCGTGGCGCAGCTTGTTGACGCGCTCGATCAGTGAGACCACTCCGGGCAGGGTGAGCGCCTCATGCGGGCGCCAGGCGCCCTGGCCGCCGGAGCGGAAGAACTCATAGCGCAGCGGGTGCTGCACATCCGTCAGGTGCAGGTCGGTGAACTGGACGAAGGAGGCCAGGGTGGTGCGGCGGGCCTCCCGGGCGGGGTGAGCGGCGGCCAGTTCGGTGCGCACCTGGCGGGGCCAGCCGGGGCCGTCGCCCAGGCGTCGGTAGCCGCCGCTGCCGCGCGGGGTGGCCACCGAGGCCAGGGTGGTGCCGGCGCCGGTCGGGGCAGCGTCGGCCACGGTGTCCGCCGGGGACGCGGCGGGAGTTCCGGCGGCCGGGCGCCGGCCAGGGTCCGGGGTATCCGCGGCGGCCGGGCCACCGAGGGCCAGCCCCAGCCCGCCGGCGGTGCCGACGGCGCCGGCCGCCGCCAGGAACCCACGACGGTCGAGGTGAGAGGCGGCGGATCTGCTGGATCTGCGGTGCATGGCGGTCTCCCCGAGTGCGAAGGCGATGGCGTGCGGTGGGCGGGTGGGCCGCGGCCGCTGTCAGTGAGGATCGTTGGCAGCGCGAGTGACCTCGGCGTGAACACGGCAGCAACGGCCGCCGCCGATCACCTCACATCGATCTTGGCGACCGCGAACCGACATATATCACTCGTCCCCTGGAGTGCTGACGCTCACTCAGCGTTCACCCAGGTGGGAACGCCTGTGGCGAAACCTTAAAGGCCGTCAGGCGGCGCTGTAGTCCGTTTGCCCCACACACCCGGTGGCGTGTCGGCCGAGGTTCGGGCGATTCATCGCTCTCCGTCCCGCTTCATCCCGCTCTCCCGCTGGCGGGTTTACGCCATCTTTATGTTCCTGGCCCGGCAACTCTCCCCAAATCGCCGTCAGTTACATAAAAGTGAGCGGTCAACCACCACTCACTCAAGGCACAGGGACCTTTATGACCACCCCCGCCTCCCGCGCCGCTGCCCTCGGCGGCGCGAGACGTACCGGACGAATAGCCCTCGCGGCCGCCGTGGCGGCCGCGCTCACCGCGGCGGGCACCCTGCCCGCCCTCGCCGACGAGCCGCAGCCGGCGCCGGGCGCGGTGAAGACCGCCAACCCGGCCATGGACAAGCTGGGTTCACAGGGCGCGGGCCTGCTGGCCAAGGCCAAGGCCGATGGTGACCGGACGGTCACCATGATGTTCTCCACCACTCCGGGGCAGACCGGACAACTCGCCGGAAAGCTCGGTGCCATCAAGGGCGCCTCGGTGGGCAAGAGCTACGACCAGCTGGGCTACCTCCGGGTCACGGTGCCCACCGCCAAGGCGGACGCCGCCATCGCGCAGGCCGAGCGGCTGTCCTCGGTGGAGAGCATCGACCTCAAGGAACAGATCAGGCTGCCGGACCCGACCCCGCACGGCGACGCCGCCCCGGGCGCCAAGGCGGCCAAGGGCAAGTACCCGGCCCCCGGCAAGGACACCCCGGCCAGGAACCCCTACCAGCCCGCCTTCGAGACCGGTGCGGTGGACTTCGTCAAGGAGCACCCCAAGGCCGACGGCCGGGGCGTGACCATCGGCATCCTGGACTCCGGCGTCGATCTGGCCCACCCCGCGCTGCAGCGGACCACCACCGGCGAGCGCAAGATCGTCGACTGGGTCACCGCCACCGACCCGCTGCTGGACGGCGACGGCACCTGGCTGCCGATGACCACCGAGGTGCACGGGCCCTCCTTCGCCTTCAACGGCCGCACCTACACCGCCCCCGAAGGCGACTACCAGGTGGCGCTGTTCAAGGAGAGCGCCACCATCGGCGGCGATATGCAGGGCGACCTCAACCGGGACGGTGACACCACCGACTCCTGGGCGGTCCTCTACGACCCGAAGAAGGGCACCGTCCGCGTCGACCTGGACAACGACGGGGACTTCCGCCACGCCACCGAGATGAAGCCCTACAAGGACGGCTTCCAGGTGGGGTACTTCGGCAAGCAGGACCCCAAGTCCCAGCTGGCCACCCGGATTCCGTTCACCGTGCAGATCCGCAAGGACGTGCCGATGGACCCCAAGGGCGGTGACTGGATCGGCAAGAAGGCCGACTTCGTCAACATCGGTGTGGTCGAGTCCGAGCACGGCACCCATGTCGCCGGCATCACCGCGGCCAACGGCCTGTTCGGCGGCAGGATGAGCGGCGCCGCCCCCGGCGCGAAGATAGTCTCCTCCCGGGCCTGCACCTGGAGCGGCGGCTGCACCAATGTCGCGCTCAAGGAAGGCATGATCGACCTCGTCGTCAACCACGGCGTGGACATCATCAATATGTCCATCGGCGGGCTGCGCGCCCTCAACGACGGCAATGACGACCGCGACAAGCTCTACACCCGGCTGATCGACCAGTACGGGGTGCAGCTGGTGATCTCCGCGGGCAATGACGGCCCCGGCGCCAACACCATCGGCAACCCCGGGCTGGCCGACAAGGTGATCAGCGTGGGCGCGGCCATCTCCAAGGAGACCTGGGCCGCCAACTACGGCTCGGAGGTGAAGACTCCCTACGCGATGATGCCCTTCTCCTCCCGCGGCCCGCGCGAGGACGGCGGCTTCACGCCCACCCTCACCGCCCCCGGCGCCTCCATCAACACCACACCCACCTGGGAGCCGGGTGCTCCGGTCGCCGAGTCCGGCTACCAACTGCCCGCCGGCTACGGGATGTTGCAGGGCACCTCGATGGCCTCCCCGCAGGCCACCGGCGCCTCGGCGCTGCTGATCTCGGCCGCCAAGCAGCAGCGGATGAAGCTCACCCCGGCCGCCCTGCGCACCGCGCTCACCAGCACCGCCCACCAGATCAAGGGCTTCCAGGCCTATGAGCAGGGCGCCGGCCTGATCGACATCCGGGACGCCTGGAAGTCGCTGCGGCATGGCGCGTCCGCCCATGACTACCAGGTCAAGGCCCCGGTCTCCACGGTGCTTTCCGGCAGGCTGCGGACCCCCAACTTCGGCACCGGCATCTACGACCGCGAGGGCGGCCTCAAGGCCGGGCAGAGCAAGACCTATGAGGTCACCGTCACCCGCACCTCCGGCCCCGCCCGGCCTGTGTGGCACGACCTGAAGTGGCGCAACAACGACGGAACGTTCAGCCTGTCCGGCCCCGGCCGGGTGCGGCTGCCGCTGAACAAGCCGGTCACCGTCAAGGTCAAGGCCAAGCCCCGCGCGGCCGGCATCCACACCGCCATCCTGGCCGTGGACGACCCGCGCACCGAGGGCATCGACCTCCAGATGATGACCACCGTGGTGGTCGCCGAGCCGCTGGCCAAGCCGTCCCTCGAGGTCAAGCGGTCCGGCTCGGTGCAGCGCAACGCCACCCGCTCGTACTTCATCAGCGTGCCCCAGGGCACCAAGACCCTCCAGCTCCAGCTGGGCGGCCTGCGCCAGGGCAGCCAGACCCGGTTCATCGCCATCGACTCCCGTGGCATGACGATGGACCCCACCAGCACGCCCAACTGCTACCCCAACTACCCCAACCCCAAGAACACCTGCCGCCCCGACCTGCGCACCTACGCCGATCCGATCCCCGGCGTCTGGGAGATCGAGGTCGAGTCGCGCCGTACCTCGCCGCTGCTGGACAACCCCTACACGCTGACCGCCACCGCGCTGGGCGCGCAGTGATCATCGAGTAGGCGGTCCTTCGGTTCCGGGGCGGGCGTCCATGGCGGGCGCCCGCCCCATCGGCCCCCGGTACGGCACACTGTTTCCCATGCCTCTGCGGACCGAGGCGGCGCTGCGCGTAGCCGTCACACGGCTCGATCCCTCTGCCGCCGTCCGCTTCGAGCGGGAGTTCCACGCGGCCCGGCAGGAAGCGGTGCGGACGGACAGCACCGTGCCCATACAGACCTTCCGCTACCGGTGGGCGGTGTTCGTGGCCCTGCGCCGCCCGCCCGCCCGGGCCGCCAGGCTCGCCGAACTCGAAGCCGCCGTCGCCGAGGCCGCCACTCATGAGGCGGCCCGCGCCGCTTCCTCAGAAATCGCCGCGCTCCTGGACGAGGCCACGCGCGAGGTCGCCGAGCAGCCTGCGCGGCGCCGGTGACGGTGACTATGGTGGTGGCATGTCTGTATTCACACTTCGCATCCCCGATGAACTGGACGCCGAAGTGCGCAAGGCGGCCGCCGATTCAGGTCTCTCCCTGAACGCCTACATGATCCGCACCTTGCGTCGCCAGATGGTCAAGGAAGCCGCAGAGGCCCAGGCCGCCATCGGCGGCGTCCTCCTCGTCGACACCCAGGACGACGACCCGGCCGGAGACATCCGGTGAAGCGTGGCACCGTCTGGGAACTGTCCCTGCCCAACGCCACGCGCACCGTGCTGGTGCTGTCCATCGACGAAGCAAACGCCAGCTACCGGGCCGCGGTGTGCCTGCTCCTGCACCCCGCCGGGGCCTACCCCGACACTCTGCTGTCCGTCCCCATCAGCGCCCCGGTACAGGCGGTGGCGGTACCGGTGAACATGACCCAGTACGCGGCCCAGCGTTTCGAGGACGGAAAGCTGCTGGGGCAGGTGCCCGCGGACACCATGGCGCGCGTCGAGAACGCCGTGCGCTCCACGCTGGACCTCTGATCCCGGCCGGCGCCGCCCGTCCCGCCCCTCGGACAACGGATTGGACTTTTGGTACCGGTCCCCCCGCATGATGGGAACGTACTGCTACCTCAGTAGGGAGCCCTTATGCGGATCGGAATCGTCGGAGCCACCGGTCAGGTCGGCGCGGTCATGCGCAAGATCCTCGCCGAGCGGAAATTCCCGGTCACGCAGCTGCGCCTGTTCGCCTCGGCCCGTTCCGCCGGCTCCACGCTGCCCTGGCTGGACCAGGAGATCACGGTCGAGGACGCGGCCACCGCCGACTACTCCGGCCTGGACATCGTGCTGTTCTCCGCGGGCGGCGCCACCTCCAGGGCGCTGGCGGAGAAGGTCGCCGCCCAGGGCGCCGTGGTGATCGACAACTCCTCGGCCTGGCGCCGCGACCCCGAGGTCCCGCTGGTGGTCTCCGAGGTCAACCCGCACGCCATCGCCGACCGCCCCAAGGGCATCATCGCCAACCCCAACTGCACCACCATGGCCGCGATGCCGGTGCTCAAGCCGCTGCACCTGGAGGCGGGGCTGACCTCCCTCGTCGCCACCACCTACCAGGCGGTCTCCGGCTCCGGCCTGGCCGGCGTGGCCGAGCTGGACGGCCAGGTCCGCAAGGCGGCCGAGCACGGCCCCGAGCTGGTGCACGACGGCCGGGCCGTGGACTTCCCCGAGCCGGGCGTCTACCAGCGCACCATCGCCTTCAATGTGCTGCCGCTGGCCGGCTCCCTCGTGGACGACGGCAGCTTCGAGACCGACGAGGAGCAGAAGCTCCGCAACGAGTCCCGCAAGATCCTGGAGATCCCGGAGCTCAAGGTCTCCGGCACCTGCGTCCGGGTCCCGGTCTTCACCGGCCACTCCCTCCAGGTCAACGCCCGCTTTGAGCGCCCGCTGTCCGTGGAGCGCGCCTATGAGCTGCTCAAGGACGCCCCCGGCGTGGAGCTCTCCGAGATCCCCACCCCGCTCCAGGCGGCCGGCCGGGATGCCTCCTATGTGGGCCGCATCCGCGCCGACGAGACCGTGGAGCACGGCCTGGCCCTGTTCGTCTCCAACGACAACCTCCGCAAGGGCGCGGCGCTCAACGCGGTGCAGATCGCGGAGCTGGTGGCGGAGGAGCTGCGCTCCGCCTGACCGGCGGGGCCGGGCTCCCGTCCGGGGGCCCGGCCCACCGCAGCCCGGCGGTGTCCACGGCGAAGCCAAAGGGCTCCGACAGCTTGACCCGCTCACCGAACCGGTGGGTTTCCACCGTTCGGTAAGCCGCCCCCAGCGGATGCGAGTGCAGCTCGCACACGCCATCGGCGATATCGACGAGCAGGTGCTGCGGAATGCGGCTCATGGCGTACCAGCGGCGCTTGGCCAGGTAGTCACCGCACCGCCCGTTGGACAGGACTTCGACGACCATCGCGACCCGGTCTGCCGGGAACCATCGAGTTCGGGGATCTGGTCCAGAAAGCGCATCAGCTCGTGGTCCGGCTTGGCTCGCATACGGTCCTCGTCATGTGCTCTCGGTCGGGGGCCGACACCCACCGTACGGACGCGGCCGGGCTCCGGTCGCAGCGCGTGACCCCCTATCGAGTGGCCCACCGCCGTTCCAGCCCCACCGTGGCCGCAAGGCCGGTAGAGGCGCCCCCTCGCCCGGAATCCAACACTGCACCCCCGCACCCCTCCGTGGAAGGATGACCCGGAAAGTCCAGTTGAGCGGGAAGTGAAGGAGAAGCCCAGGTGCCTGGCACGAATCTGACGCGGGAAGAGGCCGAGCGGCGGGCGCGGCTGCTCACCGTGGACTCCTATGAGATCGAGCTCGACCTCTCCGGGGCGCAGCAGGGCGGCCGGTTCCGCTCGGTGACCACCGTGCGGTTCGACTCGGCCGAGGCCGGGGCGGACAGCTTTATCGATCTGGTGGCGCCCGAGGTGCACCAGGTGGTGCTCAATGGTGAGGCGCACCAGCCCTCCGAGGTGTTCGCGGACAGCCGGATCGTGCTGCGCGGGCTGCGCGCGGGGCGCAATGAGCTGCGGGTGGTGGCGGACTGCGCGTACACCAACACCGGTGAGGGACTGCACCGTTTCGTCGACCCCGTCGACAACCAGGCTTATCTGTACACCCAGTTCGAGGTGCCGGACGCCCGCCGGGTCTTCGCCTCCTTCGAACAGCCGGACCTGAAGGCCACCTTCACCTTCACCGTGCGGGCCCCCGAGGGCTGGACGGTGATCTCCAACTCGCCCACCCCGGAGCGTCCGGCGGACGGCATCTGGCGGTTCGAGCCCACGCCCCGGATCTCCACCTACATCACCGCGCTGATCGCGGGCCCGTACCACAGCGTGCACAGCAGCTATGAGAAGGACGGGCGGACCGTCCCGCTGGGCATCTACTGCCGTCCGTCGCTGGCCGAGTTCCTGGACGCGGACGCCATCTTCGAGGTGACCCGGCAGGGCTTCGACTGGTTCCAGGAGAAGTTCGACTACGCCTACCCCTTCGCCAAGTACGACCAGCTGTTCGTGCCGGAGTTCAACGCGGGCGCCATGGAGAACGCGGGCGCGGTGACCATTCGCGACCAGTATGTCTTCCGCTCCAAGGTGACGGACGCGTCGTATGAGCTGCGGGCCGAGACCATCCTGCATGAGCTGGCCCATATGTGGTTCGGCGACCTGGTCACCATGAAGTGGTGGAACGACCTGTGGCTGAACGAGTCGTTCGCCACCTACACCTCCATCGCCTGCCAGGCCGCCGCGCCCGGCTCCAGGTGGCCGCACTCCTGGACCACCTTCGCCAACTCCATGAAGACCTGGGCCTACCGGCAGGACCAGCTGCCCTCCACCCACCCGATCATGGCGGAGATCAACGACCTGGAGGATGTGCTGGTCAACTTTGACGGCATCACCTATGCCAAGGGCGCCTCGGTGCTCAAGCAGCTGGTGGCGTACGTCGGCCAGGACGAGTTCTTCCGCGGGGTGCAGGCGTATTTCAAGGAACACGCCTATGGCAACACGCAGTTGGGCGATCTGCTGGGCGCCCTGGAGAAGACCTCCGGGCGGGACCTGCGGACCTGGTCGCGGGCCTGGCTGGAGACGGCCGGGATCAACACCCTGCGGCCGGAGATCGTCACCGACGGCACGGGCGTGATCACCTCCTTCGCGGTGCGCCAGGAGGCCAATCCGCTGCCCGAGGGCGCCAAGGGCGAGCCCACCCTGCGGCCGCACCGGATCGCCATCGGCTGCTATGAGCTGGTGGACGGCAGCCTGGTGCGCACCGAGCGGATCGAGCTGGACATCGACGGCGAGCTGACCGAGGTTCCGCAGCTGGCGGGCAAGAGCCGCCCGGCGGTGGTGCTGCTCAACGACGACGACCTGTCCTACGCCAAGGTGCGCCTGGACGAGGAGTCGCTGAAGACGGTCACCGCGCACCTGGGCGACTTCGCCGAGTCGCTGCCGCGCGCCCTGTGCTGGGCCTCGGCCTGGGACATGACCCGGGACGGCGAGCTGGCCACCCGGGACTACCTGGAGCTGGTGCTCTCCGGGATCGCCAAGGAGTCGGACATCGGCGTGGTGCAGTCGCTGCAGCGCCAGGTGAAGCTGGCCCTGGACCTGTACGCGGCGCCCGACTGGCGGGAGACCGGCCTGGCCCGGTGGACCGAGGCCACCCTGGAGCACCTGCGGGCGGCCCAGCCGGGCAGCGACCACCAGCTGTCCTGGGCCCGGGCCTTCGCCGCCACCGCCCGTACCGCCCCCCAGCTGGACCTGCTGGCCGCCCTGCTGGACGGTAGTGAGACGGTCGAGGGCCTGGTGGTGGACACCGATCTGCGCTGGGACCTGCTGATCCGGCTGGCGTCCACCGGACGGGCCGACCAGCAGGCGATCGACGCCGAGCTGGCGCGGGACCGCACCTCGGCGGGCGAGCAGCACGCGGCCTGGGCGCGGGCCTCCCGGCCGACGGCCGAGGCCAAGACGGACGCCTGGGAGCTGGTGGTCGGGCAGGGCAAGCTGCCCAACGCGGTCCAGGAGTCGGTGATCGGCGGCTTTGTCCAGGCCGACCAGCGGGATCTGCTGGCCCCGTACACCACCACCTACTTCTCGGTGATCAAGCGGATCTGGGAGACCCGGGACCATGAGGTCGCCCAGCAGATCGTCACGGGTCTCTACCCGGCGCTGCAGATCTCCCAGGCCACGCTGGACGCCACCGACGCCTGGCTGGCGACCGCCGAGCCGGCCGCCGGTCTGCGCCGGCTGGTGACCGAGGCCCGGGCGGGCGTGGAGCGCGCGCTCAAGGCGCAGGCGGCCGACGCGGCGGCGTAACAACACCGGGACGCACATAAGGGCCGGGGCGGCTGCGCCCCGGCCCTTACGGCAGTCGTTCGGCTACGTCAGCGCGAGCTGCGCGGGTAGTGGGTGTCATGGGTCATGACGTTGTCCGACTTGCGGGACAGCACCATCACCAGCCCGGCGATCGCCAGGAACAGCACAATCGGCGCGGCGACGTAGAGGCCCAGGGTGTTGATCAGGCTCAGGCCCGGACCCGGGTCGTCACCGTCGTCGCGGGTGAGCGCGAACGCGGGGGACGACATCAGCAGCAGCATCAGCGTGCCGGCGGAGACCGCTCCGGCCCGCACGGCGTTCATCTTCTTATTGCTCACGGCCTTAAATTAACCGACCCTTCCGGACCCCGCGCGTCCGGGGTGGCCCCAGCGGAACCGGCCGCCCCGGCCGGCCGCCGCACCTCCTCCATCAGGGTGTGCAGCCGGGGCGAGGCGGCCAGCTCCTCCAGGGACAGCGGCCGTCCCCCGGCGTCCGCGACCGGCAGCCGCCAGTTGGGGTACTGGTCCCAGGTGCCGGGCAGGTTCTGCGGCCGCCGGTCGCCGACCGCGTCCGGCAGCCAGACGCCCACCATCCGCGCGGGCGTGCTCAGCAGGAACCGGTGCACCGCCCGCACCGCCGCCTCCTCGTCCCCCGGCCCCTCCGGCAGCAGCCCCAGCCGGCCGAACAGGGCCAGCCACTCGGCCACCGCCTTGGCGTCCTCCCGCTGCTCCACGGCCAGCGGCCGCTTCAGCAGCCCCAGCCGGTGGCGCAGCTCCACATGGTCGCCGGTGAGCCGGGCGGCGGTGCTGGGCAGGTCATGGGTGGTGGCGGTGGCCAGGCAGCCCTCCCGCCAGCGGTGCGGCTCCAGCGGTGCCGCATGGCGCCCGGAGCCGTTCGCGGCGTAGTCGCGCTCGAACCACAGCACCGAGGTGCCCAGCACCCCCCGCTCGGCCAGCGTCTCCCGCACCCCGGGCTCCACCGTCCCCAGGTCCTCGCCGATCACCGCCGCGCCCGCCCGGTGCGCCTCCAGGGCCAGCACGCCCAGCATCGCCTGGGCGTCATAGCGGACATAGGTCCCCTGCCCCGGCTCGCGGCCCTCGGGCACCCACCACAGCCGGAACAGGCCCATCACATGGTCGATGCGCAGCGCCCCGGCGTGCCGGAACAGCGACCGCAGCAGGTCGCGGTAGGGGGCGTAGCCGGTGGCCCGCAGCGCGTCCGGCCGCCAGGGCGGCAGCCCCCAGTCCTGGCCCCGGGAGTTGAAGGCGTCCGGCGGCGCGCCCACGGACATCCCGGCGGCCAGCGCGTCCTGCTGGGCCCAGGCGTCCGCGCCGCCCGGGTGCACCCCCACCGCCAGGTCATGGACCAGGCCGGTGCGCATCCCGGCGTCCCGGGCGGCGCGCTGGGCGGCGGCCAGCTGGGCGTCGGTGAGCCAGGCGAGCCGGCAGTGGAAGTCCACCCGGTCCAGCAGTTCGCCCCGGGCCCGGGCGGTGCGCGCCGAGCGGGGGTCCTTCAGGGCGCCGGGCCAGCGGCGCCAGTCGCCGCCGTAGACCTCGGCGAGCGCGTTGAAGGTGGCGTGGTCGTCCAGGGCCTGGCCCCGGTCGGCGAGGAACGCGCAGTAGGCGGCCCGCCGGCCCGGGCTCAGCGGCACCGTGTGCACCAGTTCCAACGCCCGTAGTTTGAGCGCCCATACCGCGTCCCGGTCGATCAACTCCCCTTTGTGCAGCACCGCTTGGCGCAGCCCGGCGGCCCGGACCAGCAGTTCGCCGGCCGCCGCGCGCTCCGCGCCGCCCAGGTAGCCGTACTCCGGGATCTCCTCGATCCGCAGATGGACCGGGTCGGGGAAGCGGCGCGAGGACGGGCGGTAGGGCGAGGGATCGGTGGGGGCGGTGGGCAGGGCCGCGTGCAGCGGGTTCACCTGGAGGAAGTCCGAGCCGAACACCCGTCCGGCCCAGGCCGCCAGCTCGGCCAGGTCGCCCAGGTCGCCCATCCCCCAGGAGCGCTGGGACAGCAGGGAGTAGAGCTGCACCAGAAAGCCATGCCCGCGCCCGGGCGGCTGGGGCAGCCGGCGGGGCGCGACGATCAGCGGCGCGCTGCCGGAGCGGCCGTCGGGGGTGCGCGCCCGCAGCAGATGGCTGCCCAGCGGCAGCGGGCCGTCGCCGGGCAGCACCCGGCCGTCCTCGGTCTCCACCCGCAGCGCGGTGCCCTCCGGCAGCTCCGGCGGAGCCGGCAGCTCCGGCCCGGTCCCGTCCGTCGCCTCCAGCACCACCATCGGCGGCAACAGCCGCCCGCCATGGGCCTGTTGATGGGCATCCAGCGCGTCCCGCACCGCCCGGGGCGTGGAGGCGTCCACACCGAGCGCGGCCAGCACCGCGACCACGGTGTCCTCGGGCACCGGGACGCTCTGGCCTGGCGCGGGCTGGTAAGAGGTGGCGACACCGTGCAGTTCGGCCAGGCGGGCCCGGTCCATGCGAAGCCTCCCAGGGCAGCGGCAGGGGTCACCCCTGCCCTACCCGGCAGCGGACCCCGGGCAATCCCCGCACCCACCCGACTCCCCAGGGCAATACCGGCACTTCGGTCAGCTGCGTTGACGACACCCGGCGGCTGGTGATGGGCTCATCGCTCATTCACCACAGGAGGGCGAGTAGAAGGCCGTGCGCACCATGGGCAACGACCTCTCGGACGACAGCCGTACGGACGGGCCGCGGCCGCGCCGCTCCCTTGGCCTCGGCTGCTTCCCTCCCCGCCCCCGGCGCGCCGGGGTGACGGTGCTGGCCGCGGCGCTGCTGGGCGGGCTGCTGACGGGCACTCCCGAGGCGCTGGCCGCGCCCCGCCCGGAGGATCCGGCGGCCACCGCCCCCGACGGCGGCGAACAGGAGAGCACCGGCGGCCTGCCGCCCATCTGGCCGCGCCCCCAGTCGGGCCGCGCGCAGGGGGCGTACGCCCCGGTCGGCACCGAGGTCACCCTGATGTCCGGCCCGGACACCGACCCCTATGCCCTGGACGCGCTGCGCGCGCTGCTGCGTCAACTGGGCGCCCGCACCGTGGTGGACGCCCAGCCCGGCGGCACCCCACCACCGCGCGGCCTGATCGTCTACGCCGGGGGCCGGGGCGCCGAGGACGCGCTGCGCGCGCTGGGCGCCCAGGCCGTCGGCGACCTGCCCCGGGGCGGCTACCGGCTGGCCACCGGGGTACGGGACGGCCGGCCCACGGTGGCGCTGGCCGGCGAGGGCGAGGACGGGCTGTTCCACGCCGTCCAGACGCTGCGTCAGCTGGCGGTGGAGCGGGACAGCGGGCACGCCTTCACCGGCGCGCTGATCCGGGACTGGCCGGGCACCGCGGTGCGCGGGCTGACCGAGGGCTTCTATGGACAGCCCTGGTCACAGTCCCAGCGGCTGGCCCAGCTGGACTTCATGGGCGCCAACAAGCTCAACCGCTATCTCTACGCGCCCGGCGACGACCCCTACCGCCAGGCCCGCTGGCGCGACCCCTACCCCGCCGGCCAGCGCGCCGCCTTCCGCGAACTGGCCGAACGGGCCCGCCGCAACCATGTGACGCTCGGCTGGGCGGTCAGCCCCGGCCAGGCCATGTGCTTCTCCTCCCAGGCGGACCTGCGGGCGCTCAAGCGCAAGGTGGACGCCATGTGGGCGCTGGGCGTACGCGCCTTCCAGCTCCAGTTCCCCAATGTCAGCTACAGCGAGTGGCACTGTGGCGCGGACCGCGACACCTTCGGCCGCGGCCCCGAGGCCGCCGCCAAGGCGCAGGCCAAGGTGGCCGGCGCGCTGGCCGGGCACCTGGCCGCCAAGGGCGACGGAACCGCGCCGCTCTCCCTGCTGCCCACCGAGTTCTTCCAGGACGGCCGCACCACCTTCCGGCACGCCCTGGCCGAGCGGCTGGACTCCCGGGTGGAGGTGGCCTGGACCGGGGTGGGCGTGGTGCCCAGGACCATCACCGGCCGCGAACTGGCCGACGCCCAGGCCGCGTTCGGCCGCCATGGGCTGGTCACCATGGACAACTACCCGGTCAATGACTTCACCCAGAACCGGATCTTCCTGGGCCCGTACACCGGCCGCGACCCGGCGGTGGCGGTGGGCTCCTCCGCCCTGCTCGCCAACGCCTCGGCCCAGCCCACCGCCTCCCGCGTCCCGCTGTTCACCACCGCCGACTACGCCTGGAATCCCCGCGGTTACCGCCCTCAGGAGTCCTGGCAGGCGGCCGTGGAAGCGCTCGCCGGCGAGGACGACCGCAGCCAGGACGCGCTGCGCGCCCTGGCCGGCAATGACGCCTCCTCCGTACTGGGCGGCACCGAATCGGCCTATCTGCGGCCACTGCTGGACGACTTCTGGTCCGCGCTGTCCGGCACCGACCAGGGCCGCCTGGACGCCGCCGCCGACAAGCTGCGGGCCGCGTTCCGTGTGATGGCCGGCGCCCCGCGGCTGCTCCGGCCGGCGCTCGGCGGCGAAATCCAGCCCTGGCTGGACCAGTTGGGCCGCTATGGCGAGGCCGGCGGTCATGCGGTGGACATGCTCACCGCCACCGCCCGGGGCGACGGCGCCGCGGTCTGGCGGGCCGAACTGGAGGTGCTGCGGCTGCGCCAGGGCATCGACCGGGACCCGGCCGTGGTCGGCGACGGGGTGCTGGCCCCCTTCCTCACCCAGGCGCTGGCCCGCGCCAACGGCTGGCTGGGCGTGGACCGTCCCACCCGCACCGCGGGCCCGGCCACCGACGGCGATCCCGCCTCGACGGTCTCCGCACGGCCGGGCGCGACCGTGAACGTCCCCCTTCGCGAGCCCATGGCGCTGGCCTCCGTCACCGTGCTCACCGACCCGTCCTCCGAGGTACACGGCCAGGTCCAGGCGCACACCGACCGGGGCTGGCAGCCACTGGGCCCGGTGGCGGACAGCGGCTGGACCCAGCTGTCCGCCCGGGGCGTACGGGCCGACGCGCTGCGCGTGGTGTGGCAGGGCGACACCGTCCCGCCCGACCTGCACGAGATCGCCCCCTGGGCCGCCGACGGGCCCACCGCCGATGTCCGGCTCACCCAGCCCGAGGCCACCGCGGAGGCCGGCGGCGACCCGGCGGTGGCCGAACTGACCGTGGTCAACCAGCGCCCCCAGAGCATCAGCGAACCGCTGGTGGTGAGGGCCCCCAAGGACGTCTCCGTCAGCGCCCCCTCCCAGGTCACGGTGGTACGCGGCGGCGTCTCCACGGTCCGGATCGAGCTGAAGGTACCGGCCGGCGGCACCGCCCGTACCTTCACCGTGCCCATCCAGCTGGCCGGCCAGGAGCGCACCCTGACGGTGCGCGCCTACCCCGCCTCCGGCGGCCCCGACCTGGCGCGCGGCGCCAAGGCGGACGCCTCCGGCAGCGAGGCCGCCGACTTCCCCGCCTCGGCGGCCGTGGACGGCGACCCCGGATCCCGCTGGTCCTCCCCGCCCGACGACCACGCCTGGTGGCAGCTCCAACTCCCGCGCCCGGTACGGCTGGGCAGCCTGGTCCTGCACTGGCAGGACGCCTATGCCGCCCGCTACCGGGTCCAGGTCTCCGCCGACGGCCGCACCTGGCGCGACGCCGCCTCGGTCACCGACGGCAAGGGGGGCGTGGAGACGGTCCGGATGGACGCGCCGGGCACCCGCTACATCCGGGTGCAGGGCGAGAAGCGGGCCACTCCCTTCGGCTACTCCCTCTGGGAGGTCGAGGCATATGCGACCCGGGAGGGCGGCCGTTAGGGACTGTCTTCAGTTATCAAGGTCCGGACCGTTCGACGGTCCGGACCTTTGTCGTTGACCGGCCCCGGTTCTGATTGCCGTAGTGGAGCGCCTCGTGGCGCGGCTCACATTCTTCGCGTGGGTGTCACACTCCGGGCCCCTGCGGTGCTCTCAGGATGCAACTACGACAGGAGGCCCATGATGTCCGATACTTCGCCGGCCGGCGGCGCCCCGGAAATGGTGGCGGACAGGGCGACTCAGGTGTTCGTCGACCACCGGGAGCTGCTGTTCTCCATCGTCTACAACATGCTCAGCAGCATCGCCGACACCGAGGACGTACTTCAGGAGACCTGGCTGGCGTGGGCGTCCAGAAACGAGGTGCCGGGCGCGGAGCGAATTGACAGCCCACGCGCGTACCTCGTGCGAATCGCGGTGAACAAAGCCCTTGCCCGCCAGGTGGCCATCAGCCGCCGTCGCGAGATGTACGTCGGCCCATGGCTGCCCGAACCGCTCGTCGCATCCCGCTACGACATCCCCGCGCCCGGCAGTGCCGCCGATTCGGCCGAGTGCACCGAGTCGGTGTCAATGGCGCTACTGGTCGTCCTGGAAACCCTCACTCCGCTGGAACGTGCCGTGTTCGTCCTGCACGAGGTGTTCGGCTATGCCCACGCAGAGACCGCGGACATCCTCGGCCGCACTCCCGCGGCGATACGCCAGCTCGCCCACCGCGCCCGTGAGCACGTCCATGCCCGACGCCCCCGCTATCAGGCAGAACCCGGGCTGCGCCAGCAGGTGACCGAGCGGTTCGTGGCCGCCACACTCGGCGGCGACCTCGACGCCCTCCTGCAACTTCTGGCGCCGGATGTGACTTTGTGGGCCGATGGCGGCGGCAAGGCGCCGGCAGCGGGCCCACGACCCGTCCACGGCCGCGACAAGGTCGCCCGACTGCTCGTCACCCGCGCCGCCCGCCCGCTCAAGGACCTGGACATCCGCTACCGGCGTGTCAACGGAGACCCCTCCGTGCTGTTGTTCACGGGCGACTCACCATTCGCCGTACTCGCCGTCGACCTCACCCCACAAGGCGGCCAGGTGTGCGGGATCTACTCCATCACCAATCCCGACAAGCTCTCCCGAATCAACTGAACATCGCAGGTGAACGTGGAAGACATAAAAGACGGATCGGAAGGCCCCAAAATGATCCTGGTAACCGGAGCGACCGGCACCATCGGACGCCCCCTCGTCGACATCCTCCACGCGGAGGGCGCCAATGTCCGGGCCTTGACCCGCGACCCACAGGCCGCCGGTCTGCCCGCCGACGTCGAAGTCACCGAGGGCGACCCGTCACTGCCCGGCACCGTGGCCTCTTCTCTGGAAGGCGTCACCAGCCTGTTCCTGCACCCGCGCGCGGCCGGGGACGGCGCCGCCGAACTGCTGGCACTCGCCCGGGAACGGGGGGTGAAGCGGGTGGTGGTGCTGTCGGCCGTCAACGTCGATGACGACCTCGCCGTTCAGCCGTCCCGCTATCGCGGAGACCGCAACAAGGAAGTCGAGGAGGCCGCCGTCGGCAGCGGCCTTGAGTGGGTGAGCCTGCGGTCAGGCCCTTTCGCCATCAACACCCTTCACTCCTGGGGTTCCCAAATCCGTGCTGGTGATGTCGTCCGCGGCCCGTACGCGACCTTCAGCGAAGCGCCGGTCCACGAACGGGATCTGGCCGGGGTGGCCGCCCGCGCACTGCTCACCGATGAACTGATCGGCCGGAAAATGGAGTTGACCGGCCCTCAGCCCCTCACCCACGAGGAAATGGTCGCCACCATCGGCGACGTGATCGGCAGGCCACTGCGCTACCTGGAGATCCCTCCCGAGGCGGCTGCGCAGAGCATGCTCCAGCACGGTTTCCCCGAGCCATTCGTCGAAGCCTTGTTGGCCAGATATGCCAGGGAGGCCGGGCAAACGGCGCGCCTCACCGACGAGGTGGGAAAGATCCTTGGCCGCCCCGCGCGCACCTACGCCGAGTGGGTCGCCGACCACGCCGTCGCCTTCCGGAACTAGCGAGAAAGGCGGAAGCAGCAGATGAAGCTCACCATCTTCGCGGCGACCGGCGGTATCGGCCGGCATCTTCTTGAGCAGGCAATCGCCGCGGGACACGACGTCACAGCAGTCGTACGAAACCCACAGAAGCTGTCCGGAGAAGCGGTGCGCATCGTCGCGGCCGACCTGGCGGCCGCGGACCCGGCAGCACTCGAGTCCGCCGTCGACGGAGCCGACGCGATCCTCTCCGGCCTTGGTCCACGGTCGAATTCCGAGGCCGGAGTCGCCGCGCGGGGCACGCGGGCCATCGTGGCCGCGATGCAGGCAACCGACGTACGGCGCATAGTCGTTGTCAGCGCCGCGCCGATCGGCACCGTGCCCTCGCCTGGGCGTCCGACGCCGCCGAAGCACGACCCAGGCGACGGGTTCTTCATGCGACACCTGGGCGCTCCACTGACGAAAGCCGCGCTCCGCAAGCACTACGCCGACCTCGCGCTGATGGAGGACATCCTCCATGAAAGCGGCCTGGACTGGACAATCTCTCGGCCACCCAAACTGACTGATAAGCAACTGACCGCTACTTATCGGGTGGCATACGGGCAAAATCTCCGGGGCGGCTGGTCCATTCCACGGGCCGACGTAGCCCATCACATGCTTCGTGTGCTCGAGCAGCCCGAGACGATCAAACAGATCATCGGCATCGCCCGCTGACGCACCCCGCAACTGACCCCCGTACACCCTGCGTCCATGATCGACGAATTGATCAACCGATCACACCGATCATCCGGAGGCAGTGCGATGTGCGGAACCTGTGTAACGGGCGAAAACCGGCGGACCTCCCCCACCCCCGCCATGGGGCGGCGCGGCCTGCTGCGTGGTGCGATGGCCGGCGCGGCCCTGACCACCGGCCTGGCCGCGACCCGGGCGGAGGCGGCCCCGGCGAACGAGCGCCGCTCCCCGGACGGACTGAAGCTCCGCTGGCTGGGCGTGGCCGGCTGGGAGCTGACCTTCGACGACCACAGCATCCTGGTGGACCCGTACCTCTCCCGGCAGCCGTACACCAAGCCGAACAGCGGGGAGATCGACCCCGAGATGCCGCTCAGGCCCGCCGCCCGCATCGTCGAGACGGTGGCCCGCGACCATCTCACCAAGGCCCCCGGCCTGGTCCTGATCACCCATGGCCACTTCGACCACCTCCTCGATGTGCCCCAACTCCTGGGCCGCGAAGGGTGGAAGGACGCCACCATACGCACCCTCTGCTCGGAGACCCACCGCCATCTGCTGACCGCCATGGACACCGACCCGGTCCGGCTGAAGCACTGCATCACCGTCTCCGGCGGCGAACACCTGCGCTTCCCCGAGGGCGGGTCCGACCAGGCGCCCGCCTACACCGTGGAGGTCTTCCGCAGCCTGCACAGCCAGCTGTCCGGCTATGGCTTCTTCGCCCCCGGCCACCTGGTGGCACCGCCCGCGCGCCCCACCACCCTGCAACACCTGCTCGAAGGCGGCTCGTTCGGCTACCAGGTCACTGTGGGCGGCGACGGCCCCCGGGTGATGTTCCTCAGCGGCACCGCCAACTTCGCCGAACGCGAGGTGGCCGGGGCCCGCCCGGACGTCCTGGTGCTCGGCGTCAGCGGCCACACCGGAGTCCACCGCTATGTGGAGCGAGTGATGGCGGCCCTGGGCAATCCGCCGGTCGTGGTGCCCAGCCACCACGACACCATGCTCACCGAGCTCACCTCACCCGGCATCGGCAAGACCGTCAACCAGGCGGCCGTGACCGGCCTCCGCCGCATCGTCGAACCCCTGGGCGCCACCGTCCTGGAACCCCGCCACCTGCGCACCCTGTCCCTCTAGCCGCCACGCTGCGCAGGCAGCCGCTCCTCGCCCTGCCTGCGCTCCTCCCTACTCGGCCTGCGATAGCCGCAGTTACAGATCCAGTCGTCATAGCGCAGGATCGTCCCGTCGTGAGCCAGCTGGATCTCACGCACCATGGTCCGGTCCATACAGCGCGTACAGCGCACGCCCTCGCACAGGGTTCTGGGGGATCGCTTCTGTCCGGTCGTCTGGCCCATGTCCGCGATGATGCGCCGAAGTTGGCCTCCGGTCATCGGCATCGGGGATGACTCCACCGGATCGGGGGACGCCGAGCGTCGGGACTCGGACGACGAGATTCGAGCTCCTTTTATAAGGAATGGCCGGTGGGCTCAACCCACCCACCCTCCCAACTGCCCTTCTCCGTCACGCCACTCGTGCGGATGACATTTCCTCGGCGGGGCTCCCGCTGCCCTCCGCCATGCGTATCGTCTGCAAACAAACGGCCCCCGCCGGTGCGCTATCACTCGACGAGGGCCTCACCATCAAGATCGAAGAGGCCGATCCCATGGCTGTCACCAACACTACTCCCCCCATGGCCGCCCCCGGCTACGGCAAGCGCTCCGCGCCCGCCCAAGCCCCCCGCAGCGCCCGCGACTTCGCCCACCTCCCGGCCCGCGAGGCATCCATCGCCGCGCATATCGACCGCTTGCCCGACGGCGCCGCCATGGATGTGAAAACCCTGGCCAGAGAGCTGCCCGCCTACGGCCAGCAGGCCATCCGAACCGCCCTGGCCAACCTCTCGGCCGCCGGGCACCTGCGCCGGGTACGCCAGCCGCTAGCCGAGGGCCGCACCCAATGGGTCTGGCGCACACACTTCAGCCGTACCCCCCGCGATGACGCCTGGTGGTCAACGTACCTCTCGGGCCACACCCCGAACGAGTGCCCACCGCCCCCGCGGCCGCGCCCCGCCCGCACCCCCGCCTACACGGCCCTGGCCCGCCTGGGCCGCGCCGACCCTCGCCTCTCCCTCTCGGCCACCGAGTGCGCGGCCCTGGAGCCGCTGGCCGCCGAGTGGCTCCAACGAGGCACCACCGAACCCGACTTCCTCCGCATCCTCACCGCCGGACTGCCCGCTCTGGTCCACTCACCCGGCGCCTTCACCCGCAAACGCCTGCTCGACAAAATGCCGCCCGAGTTGCCAGCCGACCTGCCACCGCTTTCCATCCCCCTCCACCTCATGGAATGCACCCTCTGCGGCACCCCCGGCCTCCCAGAAGCCCTCCCCGGCGGCCTCTGCCGCCCCTGCCACGGCGACCGCCCCACCGAACCCGATCCGGCCCTGGCGGCGGAGGTGCGGGAGCGGGTGGAGGGGTTGCGGGCGGTGGTGCGGGATTGTCGGTGGCGGGGGATGGGAAGTTGAACGCGGGGCGCCCCCGTCAGATACCCGCTCCTACAGTACCTACGTGCGCCCTTGACGCGTCTTCGCCAGCAGCGCGATCGTCTGCAAGTCAGCGCAATCCTTCGACACAGGAGGCTTCCATGGCTCTACGGTTCATTGCGAAGGACGACAAGTCAGGAGTCAACGGGTCCCCCTCCGTGTTCGTCGACGAGGAGACCTCTGACTTCATCCTTCAAGGCTGGAATGTCGACGACCAGACGCAAGCCGAAGTCTTGCGCGTAGGCCCCATCCCGGCGCACGAGGCAGTAATCCGGATTCCAGCCCGTATGGCTCGGGCCCTAAGGGAGGCGTGCGATGTCGCAGAGCGTGGAGAGCTTCGCTGAGCTTCTGGCCATTACCCGTTCTTCCGCACTTCACCTAGAAATGCGGGACTTCTACGGCGTCGACGGGGAGTCAGCAGACTTCGCGACATGGAAGCAATCCGGCACCTTCGACGCCGACCCCAACTCCGAGTACTGGCAGCCATGGGCCACGTTGGTACGGGAGGCCGTGGCCCGTGGAGTGGTCATGCGCAGGGTGCGCATCTTCTCCGCCCCGCCAAGTGAGTACATTCGGTTTGAACATGCGACGACGGCGGTGAATATCGCCGCCGGGGAACAAGTCCGCTGGCTGCCACGCCGCCAGGCATCCGACCTGCACCTGCCCGGCAATGACTTCTGGCTCTTCGATGATCGCCTCGTACAGTTCAACATCTTTGCAGGGAACGGCCACTGGGCGCACACGGACTTCTCGGAGGATCCTTCCGTCATCAAGTTTTGTGCCTCGGCCTTCGATTCGGCATGGGCCAGGGCGACGGATCACTCCAGCTTCGCGCTCTAGAACCAAACGGAGTCAACCAGTCCATGCCCTCGCCATCCTCCAGCGCTCAGGCAGCACGGCAGGCCGTAGCTCAACGGCTGGCCGAGCTCAGGAGAGACGCCGGGCTCAATGGGCAGGAACTGGCTACGCTTTGCGGATGGCACCCCGCCAAGTCTTCCCGCATCGCAAACGGGAAGACTTGGCCGTCTGACGCGGACATCCGCTTGTGGTGCACGGCTTGCGGCGCCGAAGAGCAGATCGACGACCTCATTGCCGCATCCCGCTCCGCCGAGACGATGTACATGGAGTGGAAACGTGTGCACCGCACGGGCATGCGCAAGTCACAGGAAGACGTTCTTCCGCTCTACGAGCGGACCCGCCTGTGCCGCGTCTACGCGTCCAATGTCGTTGCCGGATTTTTCCAGACCGAGGCGTACGCACGGGCACTGATGTCCTCCATCACCGAGCTCCAAGGCACTCCCGACGATGTGGATGAAGCCGTCGCCGCACGCTTGGCGCGCTCACGCTTACTCATCGAGGGAAACCACCGCTTTTCAGTACTGATCGAAGAGTGGGTCCTACGGGCCCGCATCGGCGATTCGGCGACGATGGCCGGGCAACTCGGCTATCTGTTGACCATAATGCCCTTGCCGTCGGTATCGCTGGGGATCATCCCCTTCACGTCGGTGCGCCCGGTATGGCCACTGGAAGCGTTCTACATGTTCGACGACGCCCTGGTCTCAGTGGAGACGCTGTCAGCCTTCGTGAACATCACGTCTCCGAGCGAAATATCCCTTTACAGCAGAGCATTTACGCAACTCCAGAAGGCTGCGGTCTACGGTGTGCAGGCACGTGCATGCGTTACCCGGGCGATCGAGTCCCTGGGATGATCCTCTGCAATCGCCTGCAAGGCGATGGTTTCTTGGGGCTCGCCTTCCCTACCGTGCCGCCCATGACCACGGAAACCGACACCGCCGCACAGGCAGCCGCGGCCGCCACCCTCATCGCCGGCAAGCGCAAATCCGACGACGTCGCATTCATGCTCGAACGCGTTCTGACGGAGATGGGCATCACGGTCGGCGACCCGGGCTCCTGGCCCCAACTCACCGGTCGCGCCTCGGTCTCCGGCGAACCCGCCGTGTTCCTCGGCACCGTCCCCCTCCCCACCATCCGCAAGTTGATCGACACCCTGATCTACGCCCGCTCCGAGCAGCACAAGCGCGACTGGCGCGCCCTCGGCCACGACTGCTGAGCCGGTTCCGTACCCGAAAGGGGCCACGCATGGCGACAATCGCACTCACCGTTCCTTGGGCAATGCGCCTGGTCACCGACCGGCTTCCGGTCGGCCCGCCGCCCTACGCGAGGGTGACCCTGGACCCGTCCACCCAGACCGCCCACTACACCGACGCCGTCGGCCAACCGGTCGAGATGGGTAAACACGGCACCTCAAAGACGACCGGCACCGCATCGGTATCCGGGGGCGGCGATGGGCAGGGGCCACAGCCCCAGACCCAGGACGACCACACCACCGACTACGAGTCGGACTGATTGATGGCGTCCACCGTCCTGGTCGTCACCGCGTTGGAAGACATCACCGCGGACTGGGTCATCACCGCGCTGAACGAGCGCGAGGTGCCCGTCGTACGCCTCGATCCCGCCGACATCGGCCCCGGTCTGGCCTTCGGCTTCCACATCGGTGCGGAATCCCCCTCCTGGGCAGGGCAGTTGCGTACGGCGAGCCGGACGGTGGAGCTGGCGGATGTGGCGGCGGTCTACTACCGCCGCCCCACGCCCTACGCCGTCCGCTTCGAGAACTGGCCCCGGCAGCAGCGTGAGTTCGCCGCCGCCGAAGCCAGGCAGGGGCTCGGCGGCGTCCTGAACCACCTGCACGGCGCTCTGTACGTCAACCACCCTTCTGCCGTGGCCCGCGCCGACTTCAAACCCGCTCAGCTCCAGCGGTTCGCCGAACTCGGCCTGACGATCCCGCCGACCCTGGTCACCAACGATGCCGCGCGGGCACGGCAGTTCGCCGCCGCCCACAAACCCCTGATCTGCAAAACATTCCGTGGCCTGCCCCGCAGCGAAGACGGGCACACCGGGGCCATCTGGGCCCAGCGCGTCCACGCCGACACCTTCGACGACTCCCTCACGGTGACCGCGCACCTGTTCCAGGCCGAGATTCCCAAGACCGGCGACGTGCGAGTGACCGTGATCGGCCGCCGCGTGTTCGCCCAGCAGGTCGCAGCCCCGGACGGCGCGCTGGACTGGCGTCGGGGCGACTGGGACAAACTGGTCCACACCCCGATCACCGTCCCGCCCCGCATCGAAACAGCACTGCACACCTACCTCGCCTCGTTCGGCCTGGTCTTCGGCTGCTTCGACTTCGCCCTGACCGGTCAAGGGGACGACCCCGAGCACTGGACGGCGATCGAATGCAATCCCAATGGCCAGTGGGGCTGGCTCCCTGACGCGCCCGCCATCACCGAGGCATTCGCCGACATCCTGAATGTGAAAGGAGGCAGCAGTCCATGACGCTGCCCACCGACCCCGAGACGGACGCGGTACGGCTGCGCCTGGCGATGGCGAAGGCCATCACCGAGGACAGCGCTCTTGCCCAACCGGCCTGGTGCCAGGCGCTGGAGACGGTGCCACGGCATCGGTTCGTTCCGGGCTTCTACTTGCCCTCAGACGAGCGCGATGGGCGCGGGCTGACCGTGTGGGAGCCGGTCTCCGCCGAGCTCGACCACGACCGCTGGCTGGCCGCCGCCTACTCCGACACCACCCTCATCACCCAGTTGGATGGCGACGAACCCGACTGGAAGCAGCCCACCGTACGGCACGGCGGTGCCCCGACCTCGTCCTCCACACTCCCGTCGCTGGTGGTGCGGATGTGGGCGGATGCCGAGATGGCCGAGGGGCACCGGGTGCTGGAGATCGGCACCGGGACCGGGTACTCGACCGCGCTCGCCTGCGAGCGTCTTGGCTCCGCCGCCGTCACATCGATCGAGGTCGACCCACACCGGCTGGAGACGGCCGCCGCCGCCCTGCACCAGTGCGGCTACACACCGACCCTGGCGGTGGCCGACGGGCTGTACGGGTACTGGCCCGAGGCCCGGTTCGACCGAATCGTCGCCGCCTGCTCCTTCCGGGCCGTCCCGCCCGCGCTGCTCGCGCAGACCCTGCCGGGCGGCAAGATCCTGCTCACCTTGTCGGGCTGGCTCTACGGGTACGCGCGGGTGCTGCTGACAGTTGCCGAAGACGGCACCGCCGAGGGCTCGTTGCTGCCTGGCACCGTGTCGTTCATGTCGGCCCGGACGCACGCGGCACCGGCATTCGGCAACCCCTTCCACTGGGCCACGGACCTTTCCGGGAAGCCCCGTGCGGCGCGGCACAGTCCGGAGCGGATCACCGCCGCGACGGAGGAGGCGTTTCATGTGCGATTCCTCGCCCAAAGTGCCGTTCCCGACGCCCAGATGACCACCGTCGGCGAAGTGGTGCACCTGGTCGACGTCGTCACCGGCTCCGCCGCCACCCTCACCACCGACGGGGACGGCTGGGCAGTGCGTGAGGGCGGTCCAGTGCGGCTATGGGAGCGGATCGAGCACGTCCTGGACGCCTACGACGCGGCCGGCCGGCCGAGGCCGGAGACGTTCACGCTGCGCGTGGACAACGGCGGGCAGCACCTGCGGCACCCGCAGCTACCCGTGTTGTCCCTGCCGAGGCGAAGTGGCGCATGATCCACGGCGAGGACCTGGCGAAGTCCCTCCGGCGCGACCACGGCTTCGTCCACATCGGCCGCACCAAGGACGGCAACGCCATGATCATGCGCAAGGGCGACCGGTGGACCGTCGTACCGCTCCGGTGGCTCACCGGTGACACCGTGGACACCATCAAGGCCCAGGCCGCCATCGACCTCGCCTGAGTCCCCGCGGCCCTACCGATCAGCCGGAACCTCCTGCACCGTCCACCCATTCCCATCCGGATCGCTGAAGGTCAGAAACGAGTTCCAGGCGCCCCCGGGCCCGTCCACCCGCCCCGTCTCGTCGAAGTGGAACACCTTGCTCACGTCGACCCCCCGGTCGGCCAGTTGCCCGCGTGCCGCCTCGATGTCGGTCACACACAGCTGCAGGCCCTGGTACGTGCCGGGCGGCACCTGCGTCAGCCCCTTGCCGATGGTGACCGAGCAGCCCGACCCCGGAGGGGTCAGCTGGACCACGCGCATGGCCTCGCTCACTTCGCGGTCCACGTCCACGCGGAACCCGCACTGCTCGCTGTAGAACCGCTTGGCCCGGTCCACATCGGAGACGGGCAGCACCACGACTTCCAGTTTCCAGTCCATGCGTCCACCATCCCAGCCCCCACTGACAACGGCACGTACCGCCACCGGCCCACCGGTACGGAAACCCCGCCCGCGAACCGCCCCGCATTTATCCCCTGTTGAACGAACGGGTCTGCACTGTCCGGCGAACCGGGATCCCCGGCCCGACGGACAGTGGAGGACCCATGCAGAGACCGACCGCCCTGCGCCGTGCCCTGACCGGCGCCGCGCTGGGAATGTGGCTGGTGGCGGCGGCCCAGCCGGGAGCGGCTGTCGCCTCGGCAGGGCATGACGTGCCCGCGCCCAAGAACGAGACCCAGTTCGCCAAGGGCAACAAGGGGAACGCCCCGCGCCATGGGCTGTCGGCCAAGCGGGCGTTACCGGACGACGTGTCCGTACCGCCGTCCTGCGACGGCGACGGCACCAGCGGCAAGCGGGTGCAGATCCTCTACGTCCGGGGCGACCGCACGGCCAGCCGCTTCGGGCAGTTGCAGGGCAACTTGCAGGCCCATGCCGCGCATGTGAACGGCAGGTTTGTGCAGAGCTCGGAGGCGCTGGGCGGGCACCGGGAGGTGCGGTTCCTCCAGGATCCGTCGAACTGCGCGCCCGTCCTCAAGGAGGAGGTGGTGCCGCAGAGCGTGATCGACCAGGGTCCGATGCAGGTCGGGGACGCGCTGGAGCAGCGCGGCTACCGGGACGACAACCGCAAGTACCTCACCTACGCCGAGATCCCCAACGCCCAGACACTGTGCGGGCTTTCCTGGAACGGCCGGTGGGCGATGGTCGGCCTCAACCAGTGCTTCTTCGACAGCAAGGACGCCGACGTCCATGAGCTGCTGCACACCTTCGGCGCGGTGCAGAGCTCGGCTCCGTACGCGACCAGCAACGGTCACTGCTACCTCAACGGCGACCTGATGTGCTACGACGACGGCGGGATACCCAAGCCGCCAGGCCGGCTGATCGACCTGGACCCGGACTGCCACCCGGGCGGCGGCTGGATCGACTGCACCCATGACTCGTACTTCAACCCGAATCCCCGGCCGGGTGGTTATCTGGCGAGCGGTCATCTCAATGTCGCCGACATTGAGTTCCTGATCCGGGACCGGGGCAGCAGCTCCCTTCCGTCGTCCAACGCCCTGTTCACCAATGTGCGCAATGGGTGGGCGATGGATGTGGACATGGCGTGGACCGCCGACGGAACCAAGGTGAAGTCGGAGCTGCGCAGGACCGATGACGCCGCCGAGCGCTGGAACCTCCAGCGGCTGGACGACGGCCGCTACCTCATCCGGCCGGTGATCGACACCGGCAAGGCGCTGGACGCCAACAACGACCGTGGCCGCACCGTGGACGGCACCAGCTACTTCGCCCAGATCTGGGGCTATGGCGGCGGCGACAACCAGAAGTGGACGCTGCGGCCCGCCGGTTCGGGCGGCTATGAGGTCGTGGCACAGGACGGCGGCTGCCTGACCGGCGAGCAGCTGGGCTCGGCGCTCGGGGTGTGGAAGTGCACGGGTGCCGACAACCAGCATTGGAAGATCACTACGAGTTGAGTTCAACGGACCTCGGTCCTCGCCTCCCGGCCGTCCCGCCCGACGGCCGGGCTCGGGCGTCTGAGAGGAGCCGGTTGCGGATCCGGACGCCCTGGCGCAAGATCATCAGCCAGCCCGAGCCCGCCAGGAATCCCGATGACTTCACGTACCCCCACCTGTGTCCTGACCCCGTCCGGCACCGAGGTCCGGCACGGCCATGACCCCGACGCCTTTGTGGAGATCGGCTCCCTCACCAAGGTGCTGACCGGCACCCTGCTGACCCGCCTCGCCGCGCAGGGCGTTCTCTCCCCCGACGATCCTCTGGATCGCTGGCTGGACACCGTGCCCGCCACCGGTATCACCCTCGGTCAACTGGCCGACCACACCTCCGGACTGCCCCGTCTCCCCCCGGGGATCTGCCCCTTCGACCCCTATCGCGCCTTCACCGGGCAGGCGCTGCGAGAGCTGCTACCCCGCCTGGGCTCCCTGTGCACGGCACCGCCGGGAAGCCGGGAGCTGTACTCCAACTTCGGCTATTCGGTGCTGGGTTACGCGCTGGCCGTGGCCGGCGGGCGTCCGTACCCCGAGTTGCTCGACGAGCTGGTCCTGGCACCGCTGGGCCTGACGGGCCTGGTCACCGCCGCCCCGCCCGCCGGCCGCCGGCTGCTGGCTCGCGGCCTTTTCGGACGTCCCCGTACGCCCTGGACCATGGACGGCGCCATCCTGCCCGCCGGCGGACTATGGGCCACGCCCCGTGCCGCCGCCCGGCTGCTGACCGGTCTGCTGCTGGACCGCGCCCTCGGCGACCCGGCCCCCAGCTGGCAGCGGGCCGGCGCCCTGACCTGGCACAACGGGGCGACCGGCACGGCCTCGGTGTTCGCCGGGGCCTTCCCCGACGGCCGCTGGGTCCTGGTGCACCGGCTCGGTGGCCGGCACCGGACCACCGACCGGCTGGCGATCGAACGGCTGAGAGGGCTCACCGCTGGCGCCCCGGGCTGAGCCCAAGGGCGCCCTCAGGCGAGTGCGGTCAGCAGTTCCCGGGTCTGTTCCGCCTCGCTCCTCGCCTGAAGGTGGTCGAAGAGAGCGAGGGCGGCCTCCAGGCAGGCCCGGGCCCGGGCCGGCTGGTCCAGGTGGGCCAGGCTGTGGCCCAGGGTCCGGAGCAGGCCGCCCTCCAGCATGCCGCTGGTGCGGCGGGCCAGCGGCAGAAAGGTCTCGGCGGTTTCGGCGGCGAGCGCGAACCGGCCCTCGGCCAGGTGGAGTTCGGCCAGCAGATTGCCGGTGGCGGCTTCGAAGGCGGTCACCTTCAGGGAGCGAAAGAGGGGCAGCGCTTCCTCGGCGGCGGTCAGGGCCTCGTCCATGGCCCCGCACTGGCGCAGCACCCGGGCCAGGTAGTACAGCCCGATGGCCTTGGAGACCGACTCCTGGCCGCCGACCAGCCGGGCGCCGCGTTCGGCCGCCGCGCGGGCCTCGGCGAGGCGGCCCAGGCGGGCGTAGTTGAAGGCCAGTTCGCCCAGGGCGGTGCCCTCGGCGACCGGGGCATGGAGAGAGCGGAAGAGCTCCACGGAGGACTCCCCGTGTTCGACGGCCTCGGTAAAGCGTCCGTTGACCCGGGCGTTGGCGCACAGGGTGAGGTGGGCGGAGGCGCGGAGGCGTGCGCCGGCCGGGCCGGTGCTCAGTTCCAGGGAGCGGGTGAGTTCGAACTCGGCCATGGGGTAGGAGTTGGCGTGCCAGAGGGCGTTGCCGCGTACATAGCGGGCCAGCGCCTCGGCGGGGCGGTCGCCCCGGCGGGCGGCCACCCGGGCCAGTTTTCCGGCCAGTTCGGCCATCGCGGTGACATGGGTGCGGCCGGGGAGCACCGTATTCAGCCGGTCGACCAGGTCCACCGCCTGGGCCAGCGGCAGGGCGGGGTCGGCGCAGGCCCGGACGAGCACCGCGCGCTGGACCTGGGTTTCCCGGCGCATCCAGCCGGTGGCCTCCCGGGCGTCGGCGAAGTCCAGGCCGGGCGAGGCCACCGGCGCCTCGATCAGCCCGCGTTCGGCGGGGTCCGCGGAGTGCGCGACCGCGTCCGCGGTGCGCGCGGTGGCCAGCAGGAAGTCCAGCAGCCGGACGAAGGCGGCGCCGGTGGCGGCGGCCTGGTCCTCCTGGGCGCTCCTGGCCCGGGCGAAGTCCCGTACCAGGTCATGGAAGTGGTAGCGGCCCAGGCTGCGCGACTCCAGCAGGTTGAGGTCGACCAGGGATTCCAGGAGCTCCTCGGTGTGGTCGGGGTCGGCCGGGTCGTCGCCCAGCAGGGCGGCGGCGCAGGGCAGGGCGATGTCGTCCGCCTCCAGCAGGGACAACAGACGGAAGGCATCGGCCTGTTGGGGGTCCAGCCGGGAGTAGGAGAGTTCAAAGGCGGCTTCCACGGCGACGTCACCGGAGCGCAGTTCGTCCAGCCGGCGGCGTTGATCGGCCAGCCGGCGGGCCATCTCGGCCAGGGTGCGGGCCGGTTCGGCGGCCAGCCGGGAGGCGGCGATCCGCAGGGCCAGTGGCAGCAGGCCACAGGCGGCGGTCAGGGTGGCGGCCGCCTCGGGCTCGGCGTCCACCCGACGGTCGCCGACGACACGGCGCAACAGGGCCAGCGCCTGGTCCGCGGCGAGCACATCGAGGCGCATCTGGTGCGCCCCGGCCAGACCGGACAGCCGGGCGCGGCTGGTCACCAGGACCGCGCAGCCCGCGGTGCCGGGGATCAGCGGCCGTACCTGCTCATGGGAGGCGGCGTTGTCCAGGATCAGCAGCTGCCGGCGGTCGGCCAGCAGCGAGCGGTAGAGCGTGACGCGTTCCTCGCGGTCTTCGGGGACGTCCCCTTCCGCGGTGCCCAGCTCCCTGAGGAAGCGGGCCAGTACGGACTGCGGGTCCAGCGGCTCGGGGTCGGCCCCGCGCAGGTCGGCGTAGAGCTGCCCGTCCGGGAAGCGGTCGGCCAGGCCATGGGCGGTGTGCACGGCCAGGGTCGTCTTGCCCACGCCGGCCATGCCATTGACCGCGGAGACCACCACGGCGGGGGCGTCCGGGTCGGTCAGCAGCCGGGCGAGGTGCGCCACCTCCGCCGTACGGCCGGTGAAGTCGCCGAGGGCGGGCGGCAGGGTGCCGGCCGGGACAGCGGACGGGGCGGCCGGCCGCAGTGCCGGGTCGGAGCGCAGGATCCGGGCGTGCAGTTGGCGCAACGGCTCGCCGGGGGCGGTCGCCGGGCCCAGGAAACGCCGGGTGTCCTCGTAGACGCCCAGCGCCTCGGCCTGCCGGCCGGCCCGGTACAGCGCCAGCATCTGCACCGCGCGCAGCCGCTGGCTGGCCGGGTACTCCACCACCAGGGCGCCGGCCTCGGCGGCCAGGTGGGGCCGGTCGCCCAGCTCGCCGTCCAGTTCCAGGCGGGCTTCCAGCAGGGACTGCCGCACCCCGGACAGCCGGGTGCGCAGCGCCCGGGCGTGCGGCCCGTACAGCCCGGCCAGCGGCTCGGCGGACCAGCAGGCCAGCGCCTCGGTGATCACCTCGCGGGCCCGGCCGGGGGTGCCGCCCGCGGCCCGTAACCGCTCGGCCCGGGACAGGGCCCGTACAAAGGACCAGGCGTCCACGGCCTGGTGGGGTACCCGCAGCGCATAGCCGTCGCCCACGGTGTCCAGCGGCGGCTCGCCGGTGTGCCGGGCCAGGGCGCGGCGCAGCCGCCAGATATGGGTGCGCACCGCGTGCTCCGGCCGGGCCGGGCGGTCGCCCTCGTCCCATACCGCGTCGATGATCAGCGGTACCGACACCGTCCGCCCGGCGGCCGCCAGCAGCACCGAGAGCACCTCGCGCTGCTGGGGGCGGCCCAGGTCCACCTCGGTGTCGCCGTGCCAGGCACGGACCGGGCCCAGCAGGGCGAACCGGAGCGGGGACGTCACCGGGTGGCGCACTGCGGCCCGTAGCCGAACAGCGTCGACCAGGCGGCGACGCGGTACGGGGCCTCGCTGTCGGGCTTGTCGGTGTCGGGCCGGGTCTCGTAGATCATCATGTTGCCGCCGGGGGACACCGCGAGCCGCTTGTACTCCATGTGCATACAGTTCGCGGTCCCGCTCTGCCACACCACATTCTGGTTCCCGTCGGAGACCACCAGCTCGCCATCGGACCGCATCACGGCCTGGTGGCCGCGCCCGGCGGTGTCCGTGTGCCACTTCTGCTGCTCCACCCCGCCCGAGGTGGTGACCAGGGCGAGGTCGCCGTCCTCCCGCATGGTCAGGCTGGTGTCGCCGACGTCGAAGTGCTGGCCGGGCCCGAGCGTCGCACCATTGCCCAGCGCGTCCTGGGGCAGCGTCCCCTCGGCCTGGGCGGTGCCCCCGGCGGTGAGCAGGCCGGTCACGGCGAGCAGTGCGGAGGCCGCGGCGGTGGCGGCCGCGCGTCGCGCAGTGCGCCGGGCGGTGTGTCTGGTGGGGCGGCTGAAGTTCATCGCAAACCTCTCGATTGCCGGAAACCGGGTCGGTCCGACTCTCGTGGGCGGCGATCAATGGACAATCAACGATCTGCAAACGAACCGCAAACCGGTGCCGGCGTGCCGGCCCATGGACCGGGCCATCGCCGATACGACGATGGCCCGGTCCTCTCAGGCAGAGATGCCGTCGATCCGGGCCATCGCGTCCTCCGCGCCGTATGCCTCCAAGTAAGGCAGCCAGCGCGGATCCCTATGTCCTGTGCCGATGATGCGCCAGGCCAGGCCGGTGGGCGGGGCGGGCTGATGACGTAGCCGCCAGCCCAGCTCGGAGACATGGCGGTCGGCCTTGACATGGTTGCAGCGCCGGCAGGCGGCCACCACGTTCTCCCAGGAGTGCTGACCGCCACGGCTGCGCGGGACGACGTGATCGACGCTGGTTGCGACGCCACCGCAGTATGCGCAACGGCCGCCGTCGCGGGCGAAGAGCGCGCGGCGGGTGAGCGGAACCGGGCCCCGAAAGGGGATCCGCACAAAGCGCTTGAGCCTTACGACACTGGGTGCGGGGATGGTGCAGGACGCGCTGTGCAGATAGGCGCCGGTGTCCTCAAGGCTGATCGCCTTCTCGTTGAGGACGAGTATGAGCGCGCGGCGGAGCGGTACGACGCCGAGCGGCTCGTACGACGCGTTGAGGACCAGAACATGCGGCACGGGTGCCTCCCTGTACGCCGGCGGCGCGTGGCTCGCGCCGGGACGATCTCCTGCAAGTGTCCCCTGGCCGCTGGTCATGGCGCCACCATCGGCGGGTAACGGGTCACAGGTGTTTTGTGACACACCTCGGTCATCCCCGCACAGGACCTGCCTCACTTCGAACACAGCAACGGATCACTGGCCCTGCCCCGTTAGTGTGGTGGGTCGGCCGGTCCGTCCGCTCGCGGACCGGTGAAAGACATGACGAAGGGTTCCCGCTGTGTTTCGGTCCGCTGCCTTGGTCGCCGCAGACTCGACTCCCCGTCCTATTCCGACTCCCCGTCCCAATTCCATCGACGAAGCCCAGCGCACGGCCAACAACGCCGCCGGCTGGGTCGAGCAGAACTGGTCCGTCTGGCTCACCAACAGCCTGCGCATCATTCTGATCGTGGTGATAGCGGTCGTGATGCGGTCGCTGATCCGGCGTGCCATCACCAAGCTGATAGCCCGGATGAACCGCACCGTGGAGGCGGTGGACCACACGGCCCTGGGCGGCCTGCTGGTCAACGCCGAACGGCGGCGGCAGCGCTCGGAGGCCATTGGATCGGTGCTGCGCAGCGTGGCCTCCTTTGTGATCATGGGCACAGCGGCCCTGACGGTGCTCTCGGTGCTCAAGATCAACCTGGCTCCGCTGCTGGCCAGTGCCGGTGTGGCGGGTGTGGCCATCGGTTTTGGCGCGCGCAACCTGGTCACCGACTTCCTGTCCGGCGTGTTCATGATCCTTGAGGACCAGTACGGCGTCGGCGACGAGATCGACGCGGGCGTGGCCAAGGGCACCGTGGTGGAGGTCGGACTGCGGGTGACCAAGCTGCGCGGGGCCAATGGGGCCATCTGGTACGTGCGCAACGGCGAGGTCAAGCGGATCGGCAACCTCAGCCAGGGCTGGTCCCAGGCCGAGGTGGATGTCACCCTCCGCTATGACGAGGACCTGGAGCGGGCCCGCGAGGTGATAGCCGCGGTGGGCGAGGAGATGGCCAAGAGCGCTCCCTGGGACGAGAAGCTCTGGGAGCCGGTCGAGGTGATGGGCCTGGACTCGCTGGCGCTGGACTCGGTGGTGGTCCGCATCCAGGCCAAGACCGCGCCCGGCGAGGCGGCGGGCGTGGAGCGGGAGCTGCGCTGGCGGATCAAGGGCGCGCTGGACGCGGCCGGCATCCGGCTGGGCGCCGCCCCGTCCGCGACCGCCGACCAGGGCGCAGCCCCCGACCCCACCGCCGCCATGGCCGCCCCCTCCGCGCTGGGCAACCCCTCCTCGCCGCAGTCGCTGGCCACGGCGCCGATCCCGCCGGGACCGACGCTGGGCAAGTGACCGCCGCGCCCCCGCAGGGGCGCGGGGAACTGCGCGATCAGCCACAGGCGGTCCGCACCCGGCGGTGACGCGGTTCTTGACGGGGCGTCGGGCACCGCCTTAGCGTCCTCGCCGATAGGAAAGTTTCCTAACAGTCGACGAGGCGGCCATGCCCCCGGTCACCGGCACCCCCAGCCTGCTGCGGGCCATCAACGACCGGGCCGCACTGGAACTGCTGCTCGCCCACGGCCCGCTGACCCGCCCCCGGCTGGGCGAGCTCACCGGGTTGTCCAAGCCCACCGCCTCCCAGCTGCTGGCCCGGCTGGAGCAGGCCGGGCTGGTCCGCCGGACCGGCAGCCTCACCGGCCGGCCGGGCCCCAACGCCCAGCTGTACGAGGTGAATCCGGCCGCCGGCCATGCGGCCGCCCTGGCCGTGGACCCGCAGGGCATCACCGCGGCCATCGCCGACCTCACCGGCCGGGTGGTCGGCCAACACCGGGTGCCCACCGGCGACTTGGGCTCCCGGCACACCCTGAAGCCGGCCGCCGAGGCCCTCGCCGGCGCGCTGGCCGCCACCGGGGTCCCCCGGGACGCGCCGCGCCACACCGTCATCGGCACCCCCGGCGCCCTGGACCCGCGCACCGGACGGCTGCGCTACGCGCCCCATCTGCCGGCCTGGCACTCTCGTTCCCTGCTCGAGGACCTCGCCGCGCTGCTGGGCTCCCCGGTGGTCATCGAGAACGACGTCAACCTGGCCGCGACCGCCGAGCAACACCTGGGCGCCGCCCAGGACTTCACCGACTTTGTGCTGCTCTGGGCCGACCAGGGCGTGGGCGCCGCCATTGTGCTGGGCGGCAGCCCGCTGCGCGGGGCCACCGGGGGCGCCGGCGAGATCGGCTATATGCCGCTGCCCGGCGCCCCGCTGGCGCGCGGCGGCCCCCAGGCCACCGCCCGGCCGGATGCCGGCGGCGGCTTCCAGATGCTGGCCGGCTCCCCCGCCGTGGTGGAACTCGCCCGCGAACACGGCCTGCCGGCCGCCACCGCCACCGAGGCACTGGCCCTGGCGGTCGCCGCCACCCCGGGCGCCGGGGACGCCGTGCTCACCGAGCTGGGCCGGCGGCTGGCCACCGGCCTGGCCGCGGTCATCGCCGTGGTGGACCCGGAACTGGTGGTGCTCTCCGGAGCGGTGTGCCGGGCGGGCGGCGAACGGCTGCGGGCCGCGGTCGAGCAGGAGCTGACCGGACTCGCGCTGCCCAGACCGCTGGTGCGCCTGGGCGCGGTGACCGACTCGCCGGTCCTCACCGGCGCCCTGCGCACCGCGCTCGCCCTGACCCGTGACACCGTCTTCGACACAAGGGGCTGATGACCGATGAAGCTCGCCGTGATCGGCGGAGGTTCCACCTACACCCCCGAACTCATCGACGGCTTCGCCCGGTTGCGCGCGGAGCTGCCGCTGACCGAGCTGGTGCTGGTCGACCCGGCCGCCGGCCGGCTGGAGCCGGTCGGCCGGCTGGCCCGGCGGATCTTCGCCCGGCAGGGCCACCCCGGCCGGATCACCTGGACCGCCGACCTGGACGCGGGCGTGGACGGCGCGGACGCGGTGCTGCTGCAACTGCGGGTGGGCGGCCAGGCGGCCAGACAACGGGACGAGACCTGGCCGCTGGAGTGCGGCTGCGTGGGGCAGGAGACCACCGGCGCGGGCGGGCTGGCCAAGGCGCTGCGCACGGTGCCGGTGGTGCTGGACATCGCGGAGCGGGTACGGCGCCGCAACCCGGCCGCCTGGCTGGTGGACTTCACCAATCCGGTGGGCATCGTCACCCGCGCCCTGCTGACCGCCGGACACCGCGCGGTGGGGCTGTGCAATGTCGCCATCGGCTTCCAGCGGAAGTTCGCCGGCCTGCTGGGTGTCCAGCCACATCAGGTGGAGCTGGAGCACATCGGCCTCAACCACCTCACCTGGGAACGGGCGGTGCGCGTCGACGGCCGGGATGTGCTGCCCCGGCTGCTGGCCGAACACGGTGCGGAGATCGCCGCCGACCTGAAGCTGCCGCGGACGCTGCTGGACCGGCTGGGCGTGGTGCCCTCGTACTATCTGCGCTACTTCTACCAGCATGACGCGGTGGTCCGGGAATCACATGGCAAGCCCACCCGGGCCGAGGAAGTCGCCGCGCTGGAGCGCGAGTTGCTCCGGATGTACCGCGACCCGGCGCTGGACGAGAAGCCGGAGCTGCTGACCCGCCGCGGCGGCGCCTTCTACTCGGAGGCGGCCGTGGCGCTCACCGCCGCACTGCTGCGCGACACCGGCCAGGTCCAGGTGGTCAACACCCTCAACCGTGGCACCCTGCCCTTCCTGCCGGACGACGCGGTGGTGGAGGTGCCCGCCACGGTGGACGGCCAGGGCGCGCACCCTCTGCCCGTACGCCCCCTGGAGCCGCTCTACGCCGGGCTGGTCGCCCAGGTCACCGCCTATGAACGGCTGGCCCTGGACGCCGCCCTGCACGGCGGCCGGGACCGGGTCTTCCAGACGCTGCTGGCCCACCCCCTGGTCGGACAGATCGAGTACGCGGAGCGGCTCACCGACGCGCTGATCGCCCACAACCGGGAGCACTTGCCATGGGCGTGACCGGGACCCTGCTGGCCATTGACGCGGGCAACAGCAAAACGGACATGGCACTGCTGGACCGCGACGGCACGGTGCTGGGCACGGTGCGCGGCCTCGGCTTCCGGCCACAGACCACCGGCACCGGCGCCGCGCTGGACGCCCTGGCCCGGCTGCTGGCCCAACTCCCCCGTACCGCCCCGGTGGACCATGTCCAGGCCTGCCTGGCCAACGCCGATTTCCCGGTCGAGGAGGCGGAGTTCACCGCCGAGATCGGCCGCCGGAACTGGGGCCGCACGGTCACCGTCGCCAATGACACCTTCGCCCTGCTGCGCACCGGACTGCCCGACGGCGTCCCGCCCCGGGGCGTGGCGGTGGTGTGCGGCGCGGGCATCAACTGCGCGGGCCTGGCACCGCCCGGGCGCAGCGCCCGGTTCCCCGCGCTGGGGCGGCTTTCCGGCGACTGGGGCGGCGGCGGTTGCCTGGCGGAGGAGGCCCTGTGGTCGGCGGCCCGGGCGGACGACGGCCGGGGCGAACCCAGCGAACTGGCCCGCGCCCTGCCCGCCCACTTCGGCCTGCCGGACATGCCCGCCCTCATCCAGGCGCTGCACCTGGGTGCGCTGCCACCCGCCTGCCGCTATGACTTGGTGCCGGTGCTCTTCGCGGTGGCGAACTCCGGGGACGCGGTGGCCCGGGCGCTGATCGCCCGGCAGGCGGCGGAGATCGTCACCATGGCGACCGTGGCGCTACGCCGCCTGGACCTCCTGGAAGCGGAGGTTCCGGTGGTGCTCGGCGGTGGCATCCTGGCCTCCGGCCAGCCCCTGCTGACCGGCCGGGTCCTTGAACTCCTGGCCGAGCACGCCCCCAAGGCCGTACCGCGACTGACCCACGCACCACCACTCCTGGGCGCCGCCCTCCTCTCCCTGGACCACGCCAGGGCTCCCGCCACCGCGTACCACCACTTGCGCACCCACTTCTCCAGCGACACCCCTTGACATGCTCCCTGGCCTAAAGGCCAGGGATTCCGGCCTGGGTCGTCTGACCCTTCCGGGGGCTTCCTGCTTCACCGCGCTGTGCCGGGACTTTCGTCCTGGTCTTACCCGCGCTCCACGAGGCGTTTAGAGTCTCCGCCCGTCCGACGGCGACGATTCGGCGTCCTTCGAAGAGGACGTTGCGGGCTGCGTTGTGGTCGCGGTCGTGCACGGTGCCGCATGCGCTGCACGTCCACTCGCGGATGTGCAGGGGTTTGGGGCCGTCCCTAAATCCGCAGGCCGAGCAGATCTGCGAGGACGGGAAGGCCCGGCCCACTTTGACGAAGGCGCGGCCGTGCTTGACCGCCTTGTACGCCAGCATCCGGACGAACGCGGACCATCCCGCGTCGTGCACGGACTTGGCGAGCCGGGTGCGGCCGAGGCCGGACACCGCGAGGTCCTCCACATACACCGCTTGGTTGTCGCGAATGATCTTCGTGGATTCCTTGTGGTGCCAGTCCCGGCGTCGGTCGGCCACTTTGGCGTGCTGGCGTGCGACCTTGATACGGGCCTTGGCCCGGTTCTTCGATCCCTTGGCTTTGCGGGACAACTCCCGTTGGAGGCGCTTGAGTTTCTTCTCGGCCCGGCGCAGGAAACGCGGGGCGCTGATCTTCGTCCCGTCGGAGAGGACCGCGAACGCGGACAGGCCGAGGTCAATACCGGCCTCGGTGTCCAGCTCGGGGAGGATGTCTGCCTCGGTGTCCACGACGAAGCTGAGGAAGTACCGGCCACAGCTGTCCTTGGTGACGGTCAGGGACGTGGGCGCGGCCGGAAGCCGGCGGGACCACGTCACCTTGAGGTTGCCGACCTTGGCCACGTACACCGTGCCATCGTCCTGGACGGAGAAGGCGTTGGTGTTGAGGCGGACCGACTGCCGGGTGTCCTTCTTCGACTTGTAGCGGGGCGGACCGGCCTTCTGGCCCTGCCGCTTGCCCTTGAGGCTGTCGAAGAAGTTCTTGTAGGCCGTGTCCAGGTCCCGCAGGGACTGTTGCAGGACGACCGCCGACACCTCGGCGAGCCAGGCCCGTTCGGCGGTGCGCTTGGCCTGGGTGATACGAAGCCGCGACAACTCGGCCGACGTCACATACGGCAGCCCTGCCGCGTGTGCTTCCTTCCGGTCGCGCAGGCAGTCGTTCCACACCACTCTGGCGCACCCGAACGCCTGGGCCAGCGCACGGCGCTGGCAAGCGTCCGGGTAGGCCCGGTAGTTGTAGCGCAGCTGCACACCCAGGATCCTATCCAGGGTTGGCGTCATGGGAGAGGAGAACGACTACAGGCGTGGAAGACACGTGGTTTCAGCGATGCATGTGCACTTGGTCTTCATGCCGAAGTACCGGCGCCAAATGTTCACCGATGAGAAACTGACGCGCTGCGAGGAGATCATGCGCAAGGTGTGCGAGGACTTCGAGGCGGAGCTGAAGGAGTTCAACGGCGAACGCGATCATGTCCACCTGCTGATCAACTACCCGCCGAAGGCTGCCGTCTCAAGCTGGTCAACAGCCTCAAGACAGTCTCCGCTCGCCGGATACGGCAGGAGTTCACCGGCCGGATCAACCGCGCCGTCATGCATGGGCACTTGTGGTCGCCCTCGTACTTCTCAGCCTCATGCGGCAGGGCGCCGTTGGCGATCGTCCGCCAGTACATCGAGCAGCAAAAGCATCCGCTCTGGCCTGCGGGTCAGAGCAGTCTTGAGATGCGTTTCATCCCCGGCGTGAACACCGGGGCTTTCACGCAAGATCACCCGTAAGCCGCGCCCCCCAGGGCGCCCCTCAGGGGCGCGGGGAACTGCGCGACCAGCCACCAACAACCCGCACCCGACAACACGACACCCAATCCCCCCACCCCACTAGCCAATTCGCACCGCGTGAGGCAACTCACCGCACAACGGCGGCATCCGCAAAATCCACGGCACCAGCCCCGCACAAGCGGTAACCCTCCCGCCGGAACGGCAACTTCGCCCCCCGGAACGAAAAATTCCGCGCACCGGCGGCGAGCCGAACAAACCCACCCGCCCGCCGCAGGCCCCCGCATTCCCGTCAGCGAATCGATCAAGGAATTCGCGTGCCCGAACACGCGTTGGCAAGCAAGCAAGCACGCAAACACCGCAAGGGGGACCACACATGAAGCCCACCCGCCGCCTGACCCTCACCACCCTCACCGCCGCAGCCATCACCGCCCTCGCCATACCGGCCGCGTCCGCCGCAACCGCCCACGGCCCGACAGCGGTTGGGCGGGCCGCCACCGCGACCCGGCACTGCCCGCCCGCCTTCGACGAGATCTACCACGACCGCCACATCACCGGCGCCCCGCACGGCGACGGCTCGTACACCGCCTCCATCGACGGCCGCGAGCTGCACCTGATCCCCAACGCCGACGGCACCTGGAGCAGCGTCATCAACGCCTACCAGTCCTTCGCCACCCCGCTGGCGGCCACCCGGGCCGCGGTCGACGCCCTGGACGGCGCGGACCTCAACTAACCCGAGAACCGCCCGGAAACCGCCCCGGACCCTCCCCAGCGTCGCGATCTGAACAAGATCACCGCATAACCGGTGTCTTTGTCAGCCCCGGCGGCCATACTGCTGGCCAGGCACCCGTTCCCCGCCGCCCGGGGCGAAGGGGTGCCACCAGCGACCAAGGGGGGGTCACGTGTCACACCCGCAGCGATCCGGCGCGGCCCCGGGGCGCGCTTCGGCCGCGCGCTCCGGGCTCGCCGCAGCGCGTGAGGGGCTCAGACGCGTCCGGACGGCGGCGACCACAACCGAGCCGGGCCGGCTGCGCGTCATCGGCGCCGGCCTGGCCGCGCTGCTGCTCGCCTTCGGCGCCATCACCGCCTGGCAGGTCAGCGACCGCTCGGCGGCCGCCGACGCGGTGGTGGGCCACAGCCAGCCGCTGAGCGCCGCGGCCGCCGATATCTACCGTTCGCTCGCCGACGCCGACACCACCGCCGCCAGCGGCTTCCTGGCCGGCGGCAAGGAGCCGCGGGCCGTTCGCGAACGCTATGAGAAGGACATCGCCACCGCCTCCGAACTGCTGGTGAAGGCGGCCGCCAACGCCGACCGGGCGTCCTTCGAGCACACCCAGATCACCAGGCTCAACCAGCAACTGCCCGCCTACACCGGACTGGTGGAGTCCGCCCGGGCCAACAACCGGCAGGGCCTGCCGCTGGGCGGCGCCTATCTGCGCTACGCCAGCGACCAGATGCGCCTGGAGCTGCTGCCCGCCGCCCGCAAGCTCTATGAGGCGGAGACCGGCCGGCTGCGCGCCGACTACCGCGACGCCGAGTCCTGGCCCTGGTTCGCCCTGGCCGCCGGGGTGCTGACGCTGGGCGCCCTGGGCTGGGCGCAGCACCGTGAATACCGCCGTACCAACCGGGTGTTCAGCCAGGGCCTGCTGGCCGCCACCGCCGCCACCACGGTGGCCCTGCTGTGGCTGACCGCGGGCCATGGCGTGGCCTGCGCCGACCTGAGCGGCTCCTACGCGCACGGGGCCAAGTCCATGGATGTGCTGCACACCGCCCGGATCGCCTCGCTCCAGGCCCGCGGTGCGGAGAACCTCACCCTGGTCGCCCGTGGCGCCGTGGTCACCGGCGACAACCACGATGCCTACGAGGAGAGTTACCGCCTGAATATGCGCCAGCTGGCCGGTGACCCGGCCGCCTCCGCCCCGGTCGGCGGCCTGCTGGAGCGCGCCCGGACGCTGGCCGACGGCCGGGGCGGGCGGGACCCGGTGTCCCGGGCCGTCGGCTTCGCCCAGCAGTGGCGCCAACGGCACCAGCAGGAACGGGCGGTGGACGACGGCGGCGACTACGCCAAGGCGCTGCCCATGGTGATCGGCGACCGGGACAGCACCGGCGAGTCCTTCGACCGGGTGGACGCACAGCTGCAGCAGGCCCTGGACCATGAGCAGGGTGAGTTCCGGCACTCGGCCGACGACGGCCGGGGGGCGCTGACCGGGCTGGCCGTGGGCGCCGCCGCGCTGGCCCTGCTGGGGGCGCTGGGTGTGGTGCTCGGCATCGGCCGCCGGCTGTCGGAGTACCGATGACCAGGGCACCGGTGACCAGGGCGGCCAAGACCAGGGCGTCCAGGGCCAGGGCAGCGATGACCAGGGGATGGATGACCAGGGGAGAGCGCATGAGCGGACGCAGCGGCATGAGGTCCTCCACCGCGGGGGCGGCCGCCGCGGTGGTGTGCGCGCTGGCCACCACGGCCGCGGCGCTGGTGCCCACCTCGGCCGGCGGCCTCGGCCGTACGCCGGCCCCCAGGGCCGCGCACCACGCCCAGGCCCCCGCCGACACCTGCGTCGGCCCGGAGGCCAGCCTGCGCCCGTCCACCGAGGACGGGCCGGCGGTGCGGCGGATCAAGGAACGCGGCAAACTGATCGCCGGCATCGACCAGAACAGTTACCGCTGGGGCTACCGCGACCCGTCCACCGGCGAGTTGAGCGGATTCGACATCGACCTGGTGCGGGCCATCGCCAAGTCCCTGCTGGGCGACCCCGACAAGGTGATCTTCCTTGCCATCCCCACCAACCAGCGCATCCCCGCCCTGAAGTCCGGCAAGGTGGACATTGTCGCCCGTACCATGACCGTCAACTGCACCCGGATCCGGGAAGTCGCCTTCTCCACCGCCTACTTCGAGGCCGGCCAGCAGCTGCTGGCCCCCAAGGGCAGCCCGGTCAAGGGATTCGACGACGCCTCGCTGAGCGGCCGCCGGGTGTGCGCGGCCAGCGGTTCCACCGCCGAGTCCGAACTGGCCGCCAACAGCCACGGCTCCACCGTGCTGCATGTGCCCAACCAGCTCGACTGTCTGGTGCGGCTGCAACTGGGCCAGGTCGATGCAGTGCTCACCGACAACGCCCTGGCCGCCGGACAGGCGGCCCAGGACCCGTCCGTGGGACTGGTCGGCAAACCGTTCACCACCGAGTTCTACGGCGTGGCGATGAACCTGGGCGCCACGGACCTGGTACGCCGGGTCAACGCGGTTCTGGAGGACTATCGCCGCGGCGGACCCGACAGCCCCTGGATGGTCGCCTACCGCAAGTGGCTGGCGTCCGCCGATCTCGGGATCACCGCCCCACCGGAACCCAAGTACAAGGACTGACGCGGTCTGCCGCAGACTGGTAGCGACGGACCTGGACGCTGAACGCCGGGCGGCCGCAAGGCCGTTGGCGCGGCACCGAAACGACGCGGCACCGGCCGCGCCAGGAGAGGGGATCGATGGCGGTCGCGGGATCCACCGGGCCGGCCCTGAGCCGTGAGGAGGTGGACCGTGCGCTGGCGCGGCTCGGCGCGGAACACGAGGCCGTCGAGTCCTCCCTGCTCGCCCTGCAGGACCACGCCGGCCGCCGGCTGCTGGAGGGCGCGGAGCTCACCGGCCTCACCCGGAGCCGGTGGGAGCGGGCCGAGGCACTGATCGTCCGGCTGTGGGCGTGCTTCGACGCCTATACCGGCGCCCTGGCCCGGGCCCGAGAGCTGCGCGGGCGCCGCCGCTGGCCCACCCAGGGCGAGTTGAGCGAACTGACCGACCTGCTGTGCGGGGACCGGCTCACCCTGCCCGGCGCCACCGCCGCCCTGGCCGGGCCGGGCAGCACCGCCAGACTCAGCGAACAGCTGAGCCTTCAGGAGCTGGTGGACCGGATGAACCAGTGGTACGCCGAGGCACTCGATGTGGTGGTGATCGCGGACACGGTCTGGTCCGCGCTGCCCGCCCGGATCGACCTGCTGGCCGCCGAGCTCCAGCGCACCCGCTCGCTGGCCCACTCGGTGGGCGTACGGCCCGGCGAACACCCCTCCGGCGACGACCTGGAGCGGATCACCGCCGAACTGACCGCGCTGCGCGCCGAGGTGATAGGGGATCCGCTGGCCTTCTGGACCGGGGGCTCGCCCAGCGCCGCCCCGGGCGGCGGCCGCCCCGACACCGGCCGCTACGACCGGGCCGCCCGCGCCCTGGAGGAGGTGCGGCGCGAGATCGAGGCGGTGCTGACCGTGCGGCAGGACGCGGAGCAGCGGCTGATGCGGGTACGCGATGTGCTCTCCCGCGCGGACCGTACGCTCCAGGAGGCCCGCCAGGCCCGGGTGGAGGTGCTCTCCAAGATCGCCGCCTCGGTGGTGCCGGCCGTCTCCGGCCCGCCGACCGCGCTCTATGAGCGGCTGTCGGCCGCCGCCGAACACCGCAGACGGGCCCAGTGGCACCGGCTCTCCCCACTGCTGGAGGAGCTGGAACAGCGCGCCGAGGACGAACTGCTGCGCGCTCGCGAACAGTTGACGGCCGTCACGGCGCCGCTGGCGGTACGGGCCGAGCTGCGCGGCCGGCTGGACGCCTACAAGGCCAAGGCGGCCCGGCACGGGCTGGCGGAGGACCCCTGCCTGATCGAGCGCTATGACGCCGCCCGGCGGATGCTGTGGAGCGCGCCCTGTGATCTGCTGGCCGCCGAAGGGGCCGTGCTGCGCTACCAGCAGGCCATGGCCGAGGCCCTGACACCGCCCGCACCGGGCGTCAACGACCGTAGGGGGACATGATGAGCAAGGGGTGCCAGCGATCCGGCTGCCCGGGATCGTACGAGGACATGGGCGGCGGTGAACTCTACTGCGACTCCTGTGGGTTGGCACCGGTGGTCTCCCCCTCCGGAATGATCTCCTCCCCGCCCACCGGGATGGCCGCCGCCGCGCTGGGCGCCCAGCACAGCGGCCGGGGTTCGGCACCGTCCTCGCGCACGGCCGGCTCCGCCTCCTCCCGCCGCTCGGTCTCCGGGCGGCTGTCCCGGTCGCTGTCGGGCGGCACCGAGGGCACCGCCCGCTCGGTGTCGGTGCGCACCTCCAGCACCGGCACCTCCGGCCCGACCCGGGGCAAGCTGGGCGCCGGTCTGGTGAGCATGCCGCCGGTGCCGCGCCCGGACCCACGGGCGGCGGTGCTGGCCGATCCCGAGGTGCCGGAGCGCAAGCGGTTCTGCAGCCGCAGCGAGTGCGGCGCCCCGGTGGGGCGCTCCCGCGGCGACCGCCCCGGGCGCACCGAGGGCTTCTGCACCAAGTGCGGCCACCCCTACTCCTTCGTCCCCAAGCTGGGCCCGGGCGATGTGGTGCACGGCCAGTACGAGGTGGCGGGCTGCCTGGCGCACGGCGGACTGGGCTGGATCTACCTGGCCATGGACCGGGCGGTCTCGGACCGCTGGGTGGTGCTCAAGGGCCTGCTGGACACCGGTGACGAGGACGCCCTGGAGGTGGCGCTGTCCGAGCGCCGCTTCCTGGCCGAGATCGAGCACTCCAACATCGTGCGCATCTACAACTTCGTCGAGCACCTGGACCAGCGCACCGGCAGCCTCGACGGCTACATCGTGATGGAGTACGTCGGCGGCAAGTCCCTCAAGGAGATCGCCAACGAGCGGCGCACCCCGGAGGGCCGGCGCGACCCGCTGCCGGTGGAACAGGCCTGCGCCTATGGCATCGAGGCCCTGGAGGCGCTGGGCCACCTGCACAGCCGCAACCTGCTGTACTGCGACTTCAAGGTGGACAACGCCATCCAGCAGCACGACCAGCTCAAGCTGATCGACATGGGCGCGGTCCGGCGGATGGACGACCGCAAGAGCAATATCTACGGCACCGTCGGCTACCAGGCTCCGGAGGTCGCCGAGCTCGGCCCGTCGGTAGCCTCCGACCTCTACACCGTGGCCCGCACCCTGGCCGTGCTCACCTTTGACTTCCAGGGCTACACCAATGTCTTCGTGGACAGCCTGCCGGACCCGGAGCACATCGAGGTCTTCGCCCGCTATGAGTCCTTCTACCGGCTGCTGGTGCGGGCCACCGACCCGGATCCGGGGCGCCGGTTCGCCTCGGCCACCGAGATGGCCGACCAGCTGACCGGGGTGCTGCGCGAGGTGGTGGCCCTGCAGACCGGCAAGCCGCGGCCGGCGCTGTCCACCCTGTTCGGGCCGGAGACCCGGGTGGTGGACACCACGCTGTTCGCCGAGCGCACCGGGGACGCCTCGCTGCTGGGCGCCCGTTCGGGCGGCGGCGCCGTGCCGGACCGGGCCGCCCTCCCGGCCGGCGGGGCGGTGCGCACCGCCCCGCTGGACGCCAGGGCCGCGGCCCTGGCGCTGCCGGTTCCGCTGGCCGACGCGGCCGACCCCAACGCCGGTTTTCTGGCCGGGCTTTCGGGGCTGTCGGCCTCCCGGCCCGCCGAGCTCTACGCGGCGCTGCAGGCCGCGCCGGTGAACTCGCTGGAGCTGCGGCTGCGGCGCTACCGGGCGCAGCTGGAACTGGGCGAGGAGAGCCAGGCCGCCAAGGCGCTGGCCTCGCTGGAGGCCGAGCATCCGGACGACTGGCGGATCATCTGGTACCGCGGGCTGCACTCGCTGGTCACCGGCGATCATGAGACGGCCGCGCTGTCCTTCGACGCGGTCTACGACGCCTTCCCGGGCGAGCCGGCGCCCAAGCTGGCGCTGGGCGTGTGTGCCGAGGTGCTGGGCCAGCTGGACAACGCCGCCGAGTACTACCGTCTGGTGTGGACCACCGACCCCAGCTTTGTCAGCGCCGCCTTCGGGCTGGCCCGGGTGCGGCTGGCCGGCGGGGACCGGCCGGGCGCGGTCAGCGCCCTGGAGTCGGTCCCGGAGGCGTCCATCCACTTCACCGCGGCCCGGGTGGCGGCGGTACGGGCCCGGCTGCGCGAACGCCGGCCGGCCGACCGGCTGCGGGAGGATCTGGAGGCCGCCGCCGGGCAGGTGGAGCGGCTGGCCGACTTCGGCCTGGACCCCATGCGCCGGGAACACCTGGTCACCGAGGTACTCGGCACCGCGCTGGACTGGGTACTCTCCGGCAGCCCGGGCGGTAACGCCGGACCGGGCACGCCGAGCCTGCTGGGCAGCGCCGCGCACGAGCGCGACCTGCGCTTCGGGCTGGAGCGCTCGTACCGGGTGCTCGCGCGCCTCGCCCAGCGCGGCGAGGAAAGGATCGAACTGGTGGAGACGGCCAACCGTTTCCGCCCCAGGACATGGGTGTGATCGATGTCGCAACTGCCGCAACCCGCTCAGCTGACGGTGTGTCCCGCCTGCCGTGAGCCGCTCGACCCGGCCGACAACTACTGCGGCGGGTGCGGCGCGGACCTCTCGGCGCCGTGGGCGGACGGCCCCGCGCGGGCGCGGCAGCCGCATCCGGCCGGGGGCGGGACGCCGGGGAACGGCCGGGCGGCCCCGCCCGGCCTGCCGGCGCAGTCGGCGCACGACGCGCATTCCGGTGCCGGACGCCGCTGCGCCGCCTGCCGGTCCGGCATGATCGACAACGACGGGTACTGCGAACACTGCGGGCATGCACAGCCGCGCGAACGGGATCACATGGAGCACGAGACGGCCGGCGTCGCCGCGGTCAGCGACCGGGGACTGCGCCACCACCGCAACGAGGACGCCTACGCGGTGTCCACCACAGCCCTGCCCGACGGCACCACCGCGGTGACCGCCGTGGTCTGTGACGGGGTGTCATCCGCGTCCCGGCCGGACGAGGCCTCGGCCGCCGCCAGCGCCGGGGCGCTGGCCGCCATCGAGGAGGCGCTGGCCCGGGGCGTACCCCCGCGCGAGGCCATCCACCAGGCCATTCTCACGGCCGCCGGGCAGGTCAGCTCGCTGGCCGGGCCCGGCCACCAGCCCCGCGAGCACAGCCACTACCAGCAGGAGAACGCCCCCGCCTGCACCATCGTCAGCGCGGTGGTCATCGGCGACCTGCTGACCATCGGCTGGGTCGGCGACAGCCGCGCCTACTGGGTGCCCGACGACCGGAGCACCCAGCCCGCCCGGCTCACCGAGGACGACTCCTGGGCGGCCCAGATGGTGGCCGCCGGGCTGCTGTCGGAGGCCGAGGCGTACGCGGACGAGCGGGCGCACGCCATCACCGGCTGGCTGGGCGCGGACGCCTATGAGGTGGAGCCGCACACCGCGGCCTACCACCCCGACCGCCCCGGGGTGGTGGTGGTCTGCACCGACGGCCTGTGGAACTACGCCGAGACCGCCGAGCAGATGGCCGCCGTGGTCCCCGCCGACGCCCGCGCCCACCCGCTGCGCAGCGCCCGCCACTTGGTGGATTACGCCATCGCCGGCGGAGGCCACGACAATGTGACGGTCGCCGTACTACCGTTCCCGGCAAGGGCCGAGGGGGCAGCGAAGGCCTGACGTCGACCAGGCGTCCACGGGGGGAGTCACGCGGTGTCCCGGCAGGGGCACCGCCGGTCAATCCACCCGTTTCACAGCCCTGTTGACGCTAAGCAGCACAAAGGAGCGGAACGGATGTCCAACTTCGCCAAGCCTCAAGTGCCGCAGTTCTCCATGGAGGTGTACCAGAACACCTACCTCCCGGAGGGCGGCCGCGAGGTCAACGCCATCGTCACGGTCACTTCCACCGGAGGCACCACCACGCTGTCCGGGGCCGCCCCGGACGCGGCCGTGGTCATCATGGTCGACTGCTCCGGGTCGATGGACTATCCGCCGGTCAAGATGCGCAACGCCCGGGACGCCACCGCCGCCGCGGTGGACGCGCTGCGCGACGGGGTCTCCTTCGCCGTGGTGGCCGGCACCCACCAGGCCAGGGAGGTCTACCCCGGCGGCGGCCGGCTGGCCGTCGCCGACGGCACCACCCGGGCCCAGGCCAAGGAGGCGCTGCGCAAGCTCAGCCCGGGCGGCGGCACCGCCATCGGCACCTGGCTGCGCCTGGCCGACCAGCTGCTGTCCGGCTCCGGCCGCTCCATACGCCACGGCATCCTGCTCACCGACGGCCGCAATGAGCACGAGGAGCCCCAGGCGCTGCGCGCCGCGCTGGACTCCTGTGCCGGACGGTTCACCTGTGACGCCCGTGGGGTGGGGACGGACTGGGTGGTCAAGGAGGTCACCGGGATCGCCTCGGCGCTGCTGGGCACCGCCGACATCGTGGCCGACCCGGCGGGCCTGGCGGCGGACTTCACCCAGATGATGGAGGGCGCCATGGGAAAGGAGGTGGCCGATGTCGCGCTGCGGCTGTGGACCCCGATGGGCGCCGAGGTGACTTTCGTCAAGCAGGTCGCCCCGGCCATGGAGGAGCTGACCACCCGGCGGGTGGAGGCCGGGCCGCGGGCCGGCGACTACCCCACCGGCGCCTGGGGCGACGAGTCCCGCGACTACCACGTCTGCGTACGGGTGCCCCAGGCCGCGGTAGGCCAGGAGATGCTGGCCGCCCGGGCTTCCCTGGTGCTGCCCGCCCCCGACGGCGGCACCCCGCAGGTACTGGCGCAGGCCCTGGTCCGCGCGGTGTGGACGGACGACCTGGCAGCCTCCACCGCCATCAACCCGCAGGTCGCCCACTACACCGGGCAGGCCGAGCTGGCCCAGGTCATCCAGCAGGGACTGGATCTGCGCAAGTCGGGGGACATCGACGGGGCCACCGCCAAGCTGGGCCGGGCCGTGCAGCTGGCCAGCCGCTCGGGCCACGAGGACACCGCCCGGCTGCTGGCGAAGGTGGTGGATGTGGTGGACGCGGCGACCGGTACTGTGCGGCTGAAGGCGAAGGTCACCGCGGAGGCGGAGATGACGCTGGAGACGCGGTCCACCAAAACGGTGCGCGTCAAGAAGTAACGACGCGCACAACGACGTTCAGCACGGCTCAAAGCACGGCTCACGAGCACGGTTCACAAGGGGGAGACGACCGACATGCCGACCTGCCCGAACGGCCACCAGTCGGCGGCCGACGACTGGTGCGAGGTGTGCGGCCACCGGATGTCCGGGGCCGCGGCGCCCGCCGGAAACGTCCCTCCCCCACCGCCGCCCTACTTGGGCACCCAGCCCGGGCCCACCATGGCCACCGAGCTGTGCCCGCAGTGCCGTACGCCCCGTGAGGCCCAGGCGCCGTTCTGTGAGGAGTGCCGCTACAACTTCCTCAACCAGACGGCCTCTTCCTTCGCTCCCCCGCCGCCTCCGCCGCCCAACCCCTACCAACAGCCCGCCCCCTCCCAGGCGTTCAGCTACTACGACTCCAGCTCCTCCCAACTGCACCGGGAGGCCGAGCCACTTGGGCCGGACCCGGCGGAGCACCCGGTGGAGGGCAGCGGGGACTGGATGCTGCCCCCGCCGCAGACCCGGCCCACCGGCTGGTACGCGGTGATCGCCCCGGACCGGGAGTACTTCCGGTCGATGATGAACCGCAGCGGCCCGGAGGCCGCCGGGCTGAACCTGCCCGCCTACTCCCCGGAGCAGCGGCTCACCCTCACCGGGCCCCAGATCACCATCGGCCGCCGCCGGCACAGCACCGGGGAGTCCCCCGATATCGACCTCTCCCGCCCGCCGGAGGACCCCGGCGTCTCCCATCAGCACGCGATGCTGGTGGAGCAGCCGGACGGCAGCTGGGCGGTGGTCGACCAGGACTCCACCAATGGCACCACCATCAACGGCTCGGAGGACGCCATCCAGCCCTATGTGCCGGTGCCACTGCGGGACGGCGACCGGGTGCATGTGGGCGCCTGGACCACCATCACCGTGCACCGGTCCTGAGCGGTCCTGAGCCGGGAGTCTTCCGCCGGGGCGTCTGCGACCATGGAAGGGTGAATGAGATTCGACGCGACACGCTTCAGGAGCGGACCTTCTATGAGCGGGTCGGCGGCGAGCAGACCTTCCGGCGCCTGGTCCACCGCTTCTACCAGGGCGTCGCGGAGGACCCGCTGCTGCGCCCGATGTACCCGGAGGAGGACCTCGGCCCGGCCGAGGAGCGCCTGGCGCTGTTCCTGATGCAGTACTGGGGCGGGCCGCGGACCTACAGCGAGCAGCGCGGCCACCCCCGGCTGCGGATGCGTCACGTTCCGTTCACCGTCGACCGGGCGGCGCACGATGCCTGGCTGCGCCATATGCGGGAGGCGGTGGACGAACTGGAGCTGCCCCCGGCCGAGGCCGGGGAGCTGTGGCGCTATCTGACCTATGCCGCCGCCACCATGATCAACTCGGCGGACTGACCGGCGGGTATCAGGCCGGAGTGACGGTCAGGCCGGTCAGGCCGCCGGTGCGTACCGCGATGGAGCCATACGGGGTGCGCAGCCGCAGCCAGCCCCCGGCGGCGTACAGCGCCAGCCCGGCGGCGTCCGGGGCCGGACCGCCGGCCGGACGCAGAAAGCCCAGCGACTGGGCGGCGTGCACCGCGCGCAGCGGCAGACCGGTGTCGCCCAGCGTGCGGGACCAGATCTCCCGGCCGATGCGGTCGCGCTCCCCCCGGGTACGGCGCTGCTCGGGCAGGGCCGCGTCCCGGGAGCGGAACTCGGCCACCGCCGCGGCCAGGGCACCGTGGACCGCCGCCGGCCCGGGCAGCCCGGGCACCGGACGCCAGCCGCCGCGCGGCGGCAGCACCCCGGCCCAGGGCGGGCCGGTGACCGCCGGCGGCAGGGCGGTCTCGGCGCCCCCGGCGTCCAGCGCGTCCGTCAACTGCCCGGCGGAGACGGTCAGATCAAAGCTGTCCGCCGCCGCCAGCCGGGCGGTGCGGATGGCCAGCACCTCGAAGGACGGCGGACGGCCGAAGACACCGAGCACACCGGAGCCCGCCTGGAGGCGGACCGCCGCGGCCCGGTCGTAGTGGATCAGCCGGGCCAGGAAGGCGGCCAGGTCGGCCGCCTCCCCGGCATCGGCCAGTCGCAGCCGCTGCCCTGGTACGAGCGAGGACGGCGTCATGCCGCGACGGCCTCCTCCGGCGCGTCGTCCCGGAACTCCTCCAGGAACACCCGCTCCTGGTCGGTGAGCCGGCGCGGGCGGCCCTTCTCCAGGTCGAAGGGGACCACCACGGTGGTCGCCCGGGCGTAGACATGCTGCTCGTCCTTGACCTCATAGGCGACGGTCAGCGAGGAACCGCCCACCTTGGTCACCCAGGTCTCCACCGTCACCGGGGCATGCCGGTGCACCAGCGGATACACATAGTCGATCTCATGGCGGGCCACCACGGACCCGCCCGCGAAGGACCCCTCGCCCGCCCGGGGCGCCATCCTGAACATGAAGTCGATCCGCGCCTCTTCCAGATAGCGCAGGAAGACCACATTGTTCACATGGCCGAACGCGTCCATGTCGGACCAGCGCACCGGACAGGGGTAGACATGACGGGCCATGCTCAGCCCCGGGTCAGCTTCTTGTAGCTGGCACGGTGCGGACGCGCGGCGTCCGGGCCAAGGCGCTCGATCTTGTTCTTCTCGTAGGACTCGAAGTTGCCCTCGAACCAGAACCACTTGGACTCGCCCTCGTACGCCAGGATGTGGGTGGCGACTCGGTCCAGGAACCAGCGGTCGTGGGAGACGACCACGGCGCAGCCGGGGAAGTCCAGCAGCGCGTTCTCCAGCGAGGAGAGGGTCTCCACGTCCAGGTCGTTGGTGGGCTCGTCGAGGAGCAGCAGGTTGCCGCCCTGCTTGAGGGTGAGCGCCAGGTTGAGGCGGTTGCGCTCACCGCCGGAGAGCACCCCGGCCGGCTTCTGCTGGTCCGGGCCCTTGAAGCCGAACGCCGAGACATAGGCGCGCGAGGGCATCTCGACCTGGCCGACGTTGATGTAGTCCAGCTCGTCGGAGACGACGGCCCACAGCGTCTTCTTGGGGTCGATGTTGGCGCGGGTCTGGTCGACGTAGGAGATCTTGACCGTCTCGCCGACCCTGATGTCACCGGAGTCCGGGGTCTCCAGGCCCTGGATCATCTTGAACAGCGTGGTCTTGCCGGCGCCGTTGGGCCCGATGACGCCGACGATGCCGTTGCGGGGCAGGGTGAAGGACAGGTCGTCGATGAGGACCTTGTCACCGAAGGCCTTGGAGAGGTTGCTGACCTCGACCACCACATTGCCCAGGCGCGGACCCGGCGGGATCTGGATCTCCTCGAAGTCCAGCTTCCGCATCTTCTCGGCCTCGGCGGCCATCTCCTCGTAACGGGCCAGTCGCGCCTTGGACTTGGCCTGGCGGCCCTTGGCGTTGGAGCGGACCCACTCCAGCTCTTCCTTGAGGCGCTTCTGGCGCTTGGCGTCCTTCTGGCCCTCGACCTTGAGGCGGGAGGCCTTGTTCTCCAGGTAGGTGGAGTAGTTGCCCTCGTAGGGGAGGGCGCGGCCGCGGTCCAGCTCCAGGATCCACTCGGCCACGTTGTCCAGGAAGTAGCGGTCGTGGGTGATGGCCACCACGGTGCCGGCGTACTTGGCCAGGTGCTGCTCCAGCCAGTTCACCGACTCGGCGTCCAGGTGGTTGGTGGGCTCGTCGAGCAGCAGCAGGTCGGGGGCCTCCAGCAGCAGCTTGCACAGGGCCACGCGGCGCTTCTCACCACCGGAGAGGGTGGTGACCGGCCAGTCGCCGGGCGGGCAGCCCAGGGCGTCCATGGCCTGCTCCAGCTGGGCGTCCAGGTCCCAGGCGTTGGCGTGGTCCAGCTTCTCCTGGAGCTTGCCCATCTCCTCCAGCAGCTCGTCGGAGTAGTCGGTGGCCATCAGCTCGGCGATCTCGTTGAACCGGTCGAGCTGGCCCTTGACCTCCGCGACGCCGTCCTGGACGTTCTCCAGGACCGTCTTGCTCTCGTCGAGCTTGGGCTCCTGCATCAGGATGCCGACGCTGTAGCCCGGGGAGAGGAAGGCGTCACCGTTGGAGGGCTGCTCCAGCCCGGCCATGATCTTGAGGACGGTGGACTTACCGGCGCCGTTCGGGCCGACCACACCGATCTTCGCGCCGGGCAGGAAGCTCAGCGTCACGTCATCGAGGATGACCTTGTCGCCGTGCGCCTTGCGCGTCTTGCGCATGGTGTAGATGTACTCAGCCAAGAGAAACCGTCCGGCAATCGAGAAGGGCCAATGTGCGGCTCCGCCGCATGAGGGCAGACACATCCCATCTTGCCGTACCGGCCGCCCTGGGCGGAAACGCGATAGGGCCGTGCCCCGGCGTGGTGGACGGCACGGGCGCGCCGCCCACCGGGCCCGGCCCCTACTCGCCGGCCGTGTTCTTCCTCCGGCGCAGCAGGAACACCGCCCCGCCGCCGAGGACGATCAGCGCGATCCCCGCTCCGGCGATCTTCGGGGTGGCGCTGCTGCCGCCGGTCTGGGCCAGCGGGCGGCCGAGGTTCCCGGAGCCGCCGGGGGCACCGGTGGAGCCGGTGCCGGCATGGGTGACGATGGTGTCCCCGGCGGGACCGCCGGGGCTGCTGACGCCGGTCCTGCAGTCCAGGACGCCGGTGAAGGTCCTGGCCAGACCGCCGGGCCCGGTGACGCCGATCCGGTAGGCCCGGTCCTCGCCCGCCTTGACCAGGGTGGTCTCGGACCGGCCGGGGGCCACGGTGTGCTTGCGGCCGTCGATCCGGTAGGCGTAGGGCCGGTCGCCCCGGTTGTCGACGGTGATCTCCAGGCCGCCCTTGGCGCAGTCCCGTCTGGCGCTCACCGCGGGTACCGCGCCCTGCTTCGCCCAGTTCACGGTGGCACCGGCGGTCACACTGCTGTCGCTGGACCCGGCCAGGATCATGGTCTGGGTCCGGATGCCGTCGCCTATGAAGGCCCGGCCGACCGGGACCTTGGTGGTGGCGGAGGCGATGACCGAGGCGGCGCCGTCGCCGGCCCGGGCCGGCACATCGAAGAACAGCTGCCCTCCGTCGGCCAGCGTCTTCACCGGTTTGCCGGCCTTGTCGGTGATCTTCACACCCTTGGCGGCGGCCTCGATGGACGGGGTGAGGGTGACGCGGTCCGCCTTGGTGTGCACCGTGACCGGACCCAGCCGGCGGCCGGGCCGGCCGGAGACCGCAGACGGGGTCAGGCTCAGCGAGGCCCCCGGATCGTCCAGGTTCTCGGCGTGGTCGTAGAGGTAGTCGGCCAGCTTCTGGGCCGCGGGGCTGAGGGCCTTGACCCGGGCGTGGTCGGAGTAGCGCCAGATGGCCACCTGGGTGCCGGCCGCGGCCTGGTGGTCGTCCAGCGAGCCCACTCCGGCCTTCTGGGCCAGCGCGCTGAGGTCGTTGACCTGCGGGTAGGAGTTCTGCAGGATCCAGCGGATCCTGCCCGCGTCGGCGTTGCCCTGCAGCGAGGACTCCCGCCAGCCGGCCTCCTTGTAGCGGGCGCCTTCCACGGTGTTGGTGTTGATGTCTATGCAGTAGGTCTGCAGAGAGCCGCCCTTGTCCACGTCCATGGTGAACAGGCCCGCCCGGACCGGGCCCTTCTGGGTGCTGTCGACGGTCGCCCAGTCGCTGACGGTCAGCTTGCCGAGCGCGGCCGAGGCGCCGCCCGCGTTCTGCGGAACGTCATCCGCCGCGGCCGGGCCGGCGGTGGCTATCGCGCCCATGGCGAGCAGACCGGCCGCGAGGGCGGCCGCGCCAGGACGGGCGGCACCCCGTCTCTGCACAGACTTCATGGATTTCCTTTCGGGCGAGCGCGGTGTGCGCACACTGGCCTGCCGCGTCTCGTCTCGCCGGGCAACTCGAAGAGCAGCAGCCCCCGTTGTACGCACCGGATCCTAGGGAGCGTGCGCAACCCGGAGGCTGCGCAGGCTGATCGAGCGGTGATCCGAATCGGAATCGTTATCGGATGATGGTGTTCCGCTTGGGATTATCGATAAATCCCCGGGACAAACCCTCCGAATCCCCCCGCACTCAGAAGGGTGCCGTAACCGCGGGTTCGGCCACCCGCGCCCCTTCCTCCACCACCTCAACCACCTCCACCGGCTCCGCCGGCAGCGGCCGGGCCTGGCTCACCCTGCGGAACACCGAGGTGCCGCGCGCCAGATCGTGCCCGACCGACACCGCGTCAATATCCGCCGACAGCCAGTGCTTTCCCTCCCGCTCCTGGCTGGTGATCCTCAACTTGCCGCGCACCATGAGCGGTTCACCCAGGGTGACCGAGGCCACCACATTGGACGCCAGCGTCCGCCAGGCCCACACCGTGTAGAAGCTGGTGTAGGCATCCGCCCACTCCTGCCGCCCTTTGTCCCACCGCCGGACCGTCGCCGCCAGCCGGAACCGGGACACCGCCGCACCGTTGGCCGTCTCCCGGAAGTCCGGCTGGGTCGCCACATTGCCCACGACCGTCACCAAGGTCTCGTTCACCGTCATCGCCTCCCCCACTGGACGCCGGGCTGGCGCCCGGCCGATGACACCCATGCTGCCCTTGATCACCAGAGCCCGCTGGGCCCTGTGGACCACCGGGCCGCTGGGGAAAAACCCGTCACCCACACGTGGCGCGCAACGCCCGTCCGCCCCTTATGCCTCACCCGTCGCGATCACATACTGGGCCCGGACCTCCCGGTAGCGCAGCAGCTCCGCCGCCACCGGCTCCAGGACCCGCTCCCGCCCGCACCCGCCCGCACCGGCGCGCAGCCGCCGCTCGGTCTCCAGCCCATACCCCCTGGCCGGCCCCCGCGCGGCCACCCGGCAGCACCAGGCCAGCAGCGGAGCCCCCGCCCCGGCCCCGGCCGCCACCGCCGGCGGCAGCCACCACGGGCCGGCCGACTGCCCCAGCAGCATGCCGAACAGCCAGGCCACCCCCAGCAGTTGGGTCAGCAGCAGCACCACCTGCCCGGCCGCCGCCAGCGCCCACCACCGGGGCCGCACCGGCCGCACGGCCGCTCCCCCACGGGTACGCCCCGCACCGGCGCGCCGGCCCCTGGCCGGCGGCACCGGGGCACCCGCCGCGCCCACCTCGTCCAGGGCCTCCGCCAGCCCGCGCGCGCCGCGCACCGCCGCCTGGTGCACCGCCTGCGCCCAGGGCCCGGGCAGGCCCGCCGACGCCTCCCGGGCCAGCACCCGCACCGCCTGCTCCACCAGCGGCCGGGACGCCGTCCGGCGCTGCGCGCCCTCCGCCCCGGTCAGGGCGGCCGCCCCCGGCGCCTCTCTGCCCCGCACCCGCCGGTACCAGCCCCGCACCCGGCCGAAGGGAGTGCCACAGGCCCGCTCCGCGTCGCGCCGCCACATCCGCTCCGCCGCCAGGCCGGACGCCCGGGCGCCCACCGCCTCCGCCAGCCGGTCCTCGAAGTCCCGGCGGGCCCGGTCGGTCAGCCCCGGCCGGCCCTCGGCCACATAGGCCGAGCGCAGCCGGGCCGAGACGCCGTCCACATCCGCCGCCAGACGCAGCTCGGCGGCGCACCGCCGGTCCGTGAACTGGCCCAGCGTCTCGCGCAGTTCGCCCACCCCCTCGCCGGTCAGCGCGGACAGCGCCAGCACCGCCGCCCCCGGCTCACCGTGCTCGCCCAGCGCCAGCCCGTCCTCGTCGAGCAGCCGCCGCAGATCGTCCAGCACCTGGTCCACCGCGTCCGGGGACAGCCGGTCGGTCTGGTTGAGCACCACAAAGGTGACCTCGGCGTACCCGGCGAGCGGCCGCAGATACCGCTCGTGCAGCACCGCGTCCGCGTACTTCTCCGGGTCCACCACCCAGATCACCGCGTCCACCAGGCCGAGCAGCCGGTCGACCTGCTCCCGGTGGCCGGGCGCCGCCGAGTCGTGGTCGGGCAGGTCGAGCAGGACCAGGCCACCGAGCGCGGGGTCATAGGGGCGCGGCGGCTGGCGGCGGCAGCGGGCCGGGATGCCCATCCAGTCCAGCAGCCCGTCGGCCCGGTCGGTCCAGGCGCAGGAGATGGCCGCGGCGGTGGTCGGCCGCCGTACCCCGGCCTCGGAGAGCTGGGAGCGGGCCAGGGCGTTGAAGAGGGTGGACTTGCCGCTGCCGGTGGACCCGGCGATGGCCACCACCGTGACGTCCAGCGCATGCCGCTGCCGGGCCGACGCCTCGTCCAGCACCCGGCCGGCCTCGGCGAGGGTGCCCGCGTCCAGCCGTGCCCGGGAGAGCCCGACCAGCTCCCGCAGGGCGTCCAGGCGCTGCAGCAGCACGCCGCCCAGGCCGGCCGCCGGCCACTCCCGGCCGCCGTCGGCGCGCTCCGCGCCCTGCGGCCGGGCCCGGCCCTCGCCCTCGGGCCGCGCCCGGCGCGCGATCAGGCCGTCGTCCCAGGAGCGGTCGGCCCGCCGCGGGGCCGCTGGTCTGCCGCGCTCACCACGGCCGTTGGCGACGGTCACCGGGCTATCTCTCCTTCTTCAGTACGGACAGGGCGGCGATCAGCTCGACTTGGGGGTCCGGAGTGACGTCCAGGGCGTCCAGCGGCGCGGTCCTGCGGTCACGTTCGGCCTCCAGGACGCGTTCCAGACACTCCGTCAGCAGCTGGGCGCCCCGGTCGCGCAGCCGCAGCGCGCTCTGGGCGCCCAGCAGTTCGGCGAGGTTCTCCCCGGCGAGATGGGCCCGGCGGCCGCCCAGCAGCGCGGCGGCGAGCAGGGCGGCGACCCGGTCCGGGTCGCTGCCCGCCGGGCGTTCCAGGGTGCGTACCGATTCCTCCGCCAGCTCCTCCAGACAGCGCCGCCAGTGCCGTACGGCCACGCCGATACGGGCGCTGACGCCCGGCGCGTCCCTGGGCTCCAGCGCCGCGTCGGCGGCCGGGTCGCCGGCGCCGACCCGGGCGATCTCCTCGTCGGCGGTGTTCACCGCGCAGTTCAGCAGGGCGGCCAGGGCATGGCAGAGCGCGCTGAGCAGCTCATCGGAGGTGCTGTGGTCCGGGTAGCCGCGCCAGTGGGTGAGCGCGTCCCCGGCCAGCGCCTCGCCCGCGGCGGCCTCCCGCCGGATCCGGGCCACCGCCCGGGCGTAGGCGTCCTCGGCGCACTGCAACAGCCGTACCGCCGCGGCGTGCTGCAGGGCCGCCGCGCCGGCCAGCCCGGACAGCCGGCCGCTGAGCGAGGACAGCACACCGTCGGCGGTGCGGGCCCGGGCCACGGTCCGGGCGGCCGGGTCCTGGGCCCGCTGGGTCAGCCAGGCCCGCAGCCCGGCGACGGCGGTGCCGGGCAGCAGCCCGCTGCCGCCGGCCACCGACTCCGGCAGCTCGGGGATGGTGAAGCGGGGCACATCGCCCAGCCCCGCGGCCTCCAGCAGCGCCCCGAACTGCCGGGAGACCTCGCCGGCCACCTGGTGCGGCACCCGGTCCACCACGGTGACCAGCGTGACGTCGTACTCCTTGGCCGCCCGCAGCAAGTGCCAGGGCACCGCGTCCGCGTACCGGGTCGCGGTGGTGACCAGCACCCAGATGTCGGCGGCGCAGATCAGTTCGGCGGCGAGTTCGCGGTTGCGGGTGACCAGGGAGTCGATGTCGGGCGCGTCCAGCAGGGCCAGGCCGCGGGGCAGCGCCCGGTCGGTCTCCAGGCGCAGCCCGGGCTCGTCCTCGTCCGGTGCCTGCGGGTAGGGGCCGGTGTCCGCCGCGGCCGGCTCGCTCTCCGGCGGTTCGAAGGGGCCGCTCCCGTCCTGGGCGGGCACCCAGACCCGGCGCAGCTCGGGCAGCACCCGGGGGCCGGCGAACCAGTGGTGGTCGTCCGGATGACAGACCAGCACCGGCGTACGGGTCGTCGGCCGCAGCACCCCCGCCTCGGTAACCCGGCGCCCCACCAGGGAGTTGACCAGCGTGGACTTGCCGGCCCCGGTGGACCCGCCGACCACCGCGAGCAAGGGCGCTTCGGGGGCGCACAGGCGGGGCACCAAGTAGTCGTCGAGCTGGGCGAGCAGCTCGGCCCGGTTACGACGGGCTCGGGCGGCGCCGGGAAGGGGGAGCGGAAAGCGCGAGGCGTCAACGCGCTCCCGCAGTGCGGACAGCGCGTCGAGCAGTCTGGGCCGTACATCCAAGGTCGCCACACGCGCAGAATGCCCAATTCTGGTGTGTTTTTGAAGCGTATAGCTCCTGGGGCGCAAGGCGTGGCGAGTGAGACCCTGGCATAACGAGTACACAACACCCGCCCCGTGGGGCGTGAAAAACGGTGCATGATTCGCACCCGCCTGCGATTATCAGGACCGCTTCACCGAACCTCCACAACGTGTTACGGAGGTGAAGCAACCGGGACGAGGTACGCGGAGCCCTATCCTTGTCCCCGGCAAGGTCACGGCACCACCGAGCCCGGGGCTTCAGCCGTCCGCAACCGCCGCACACCGGCCCCCGTAGCTCAGTGGATAGAGCAGGCGCCTTCTAAGCGCTTGGCCGCAGGTTCGAGTCCTGCCGGGGGCGCACGTTTATGCAGGCCAGAGGCCATCCCGAGCCCTTCGCAAGATCACTTGCGGGGGGCTTTTTCATCACCCAGGAGTGCAGTTTGCCCCGTTTTGCATCCCTACCTCGGACGCGCCGTCCCATATACGTCCCCCAGTTCGAGCATCCTCCCACGGTCCACCATCACTCGCGAGTGAGTAATGCCTGGTCAGAGCCATCCTGACGGCTCATCGGAAAAACATGGAGCAGGCGCCAAAGCGGCACCCGCTGCGTTCCGGTGCGAACGAAGGCGACGAGGTGGGGTATGTTCACAGCCCGCCACCGCCACTGGGCGGACTCAACGGCTCGAAAGCCATGGCGAGCTACTGGTTACTGCATCGTCCGCACCTCACCGGACACCGCACCCAGGCAATCCCACCCCGCTTGGCGGGATCTTCCCCTACGCTGCCCACAGTTCCGCTACTTCACGGCCCCTGCGGCAGGGCACGCACCGACCGGATCGCCAGCGTGGAGCCACTGATGTCAACCGCGCCCTCCGACCGCACCACGTCGGGAACAGCATTTCACCTGTCTACGGATGCTTTGCCGGGCACGCCCCCGCCGCTCCCCACCGATCGCTCCTGGTCCAGCGATCGCCGCCGCACCGCCATCGCCCGGCTCAACCTTTCCGTGCCCGCCCGCCAGGCCCTCAGTGATCGACAGCTTGGCGCAGGGCGGACGGTTCTCGACTACGGGTGTGGGCGCGGCGACGATGTCGCGGCGCTGGAACGGCTGGGGTGCGCTGTTACAGGCTGGGACCCGTACTACCTCAGTGACGCCCCGGCCCGGCCGGCCGACGTGGTGCTGCTGACATATGTCCTCAACGTCGTCGAAGATCCAGGTGAGCGGCGCGAGACGCTGCGACGTGCATGGGACCTCGCTCAAGATCTGCTCGTGGTGTCGGCGCGGCTGACGTGGGAGCGGCGCAAGGTTAAAGGCGAGGAGTTCGGCGACGGAATCCTGACCAGCCGCCGCACATTCCAGTACCTGTATGGAGCGGGCGAGCTGCGCGCCTACGTAGCCGATGCAACAAGAGCGCCGGCAGTGTCGGCAGCACCCGGCGTCGTTTACGCGTTCAAGGACAACGCGGCGCGGATGCAATATCTGGCGCAACGGATCGTCCCGGACGCGGATTGGCTGGCATCCGCAGACACCGCATCCGCACTCGCCTCGGTCGTCGACTACCTCGAACGGCGCGGGCGGCACCCGTGCATTGACGAAGTACCAAGACTGACCGCCGAGTTGCTGGCCCAGTTCGCTCCCGGCAAGCTGCAGCAGCTCACACGCGACAGTGCAGACGCGGTCAAAGTCTCCGAGGGCACCAGGCGCTCAACTCTCAACACACTGCTGTATCTCGCAGTGGAGCTTTTCAACGGACGGGGTCCCTTCTCCAGTCTCCCGCACGCCGTTCAATTGGACGTGCGGGCATTCTTCGACTCGTACAAAGAGGCGTGCCAACGAGCTGACCGGCTGCTACTCAAACTGCGCGACGACGCGTACGTGCGCAGCGCGATGAACGGCTCAGTGGCCGGGAAGCTGACTCCGACGGCGCTGTACGCGCACCGTCGGGCAGTGGACCGCATTCCGGTGGTACTCCGGCTCTACGAGCACTGCGCGTCGATCGCGGTCGGGCGGCCCGACACATGGACGGTCGTGAAGCTCAGGCACCAGGGGCGAGCAGTATCGTGGCTGGATTACCCGGAGTTCGACACCGACCCACATCCCCGCATCCACTCCTCCTATACGGTCGACTTGCGCACACTGGAGTCCTCCCACATCACCTACGCAGCGTCGCAGAACCGCCCGCTACTCCATCGCAAGCATGAGTTCCTCGCCCCGGACGACCCAGACAGACCTCGTTACCAGCGGCTTACCGCTTCAGAGGTGAAAGCCGGACTGTACGAGTATCCGCATCTGATCGGAACGGAGCAGGGTTGGGAGGCGGAGCTGGTCCGCTGCGGGCGCGAGCTGCGTGGCCACCGCCTCGTGAGGCGTCGTACAGCCGGCTAAGAAGTGAAGCATGCGATTACTTCACGCATCGGGTTGCATGTAGGCCACAGTCTTCGCAAATGCCTCGGCGTCGAACTCCCCCACCTGTGCTGGAAACCACGAAAACCGCAGCCCGTTCGACGCCTGCTCCTTCGGCAGCCCCATGGCCGTGAGCACATGACTGGGCGCATACGACGCGCTGGTGCATGCCGAACCCGTGGCGATGGCCGCCTGGTCCTTGATCCTTACGATCAGCGCCTCAGCGCTCAGCTTGTCGAAGCTGAGATTGAGGATATGGGGGACGGAGTGCTCCGGGTCACCGTTGATCGTGTAGCGAGTCTTCTCCAGCGCCGTGAGCAGGCGCTCACGCAAAGCGTAGGCGTCACTCTCCCAGCGGTCACGCTGCGCGTGGAAGCTCCGAGCCGCTTCGTACAGCCCCATGATCAGAGCTACTGGAAGCGTCCCCGGCCGGAGCTTTCGCTCCTGTCCTCCGCCGTACATGATCGGCTCCAGAGGAGCCTTGTTCCAGCCGCGGCGGCGGGTGAGGAGTGCACCGATGCCCTTGGGGGCGCCGACCTTGTGGCCAGAGATGCTGATCAGGTCGATGGGTGCGGCGAGATCTTCGGTGCGCTTGCCGTATCCCTGGGCGGCGTCGACGTGCAAGAGGGTGGGGGTCATCACCAGCGCCTGGGCAAGTTCGGCGACGGGCTGGATGACACCTGTTTCGTTGTTCACATGCATGAGGGAGACGAGCAGGGTGTCCGGGCGGACGCGGGCGAGGACGTCCTCGACGGTGAGTCGACCGCTGGGGCCAGGCTGGATGAAGTCGACCTCAAAGTCACGGGCATCGCGTAGATGCTCCAACGGCTCCAGGACCGCTTTGTGCTCGATGGCCGAAGTCACAATGTGTTTGCGCCCGGTCTTCTCTCCGTGAGCAGCGAGCCCCAACAGAGCGATGTTGTTGGATTCAGTGGCGCCGCTGGTAAAAATGACCTCCTCGGTCTGGGCGCCGAGGGTGGAAGCGAGGTAGGCGCGGGCTTCGGCGACTGCCTTTTTGGCACGCAGCCCGTACTCGTGGGTGCGGCTTCCGGCGTTGCCGAACTCTTCCGTCATCCAGTGCAACACCACGTCGGCAACGTTCGACTCCACCCGTGTCGTCGCCGCCGCATCCAGATACGCCACCACGGCGCTCACCCGCCTCTCCCGCTTCCCAGTGCTCAGATGCTCCCGCGTACGTCAAACGGTTAACGTACACGCTCAGAGATGCCGCACACATCTCAGCCCGCGCTGCCGCACCAAGACAGCACGCAGCATCTGCCACTTGTTCCCCGCCTGCCATGGAGGCGCACAACAGGGCCGGTACGTCTCCCTGTTGCGTCACTTACGTAAAACCTAGGGGGTGCGTACGTTTCCCTAGTGACGTACGCTACGGTTTGCGGGTGGAGACTGAAGCAGCGGCGTCTACGCCACGCGTGGTGACGCCTCGCGCTTGGGCCGGGTTCGAGTATTCGTTCCCTGCGATCCGAGGCATCCAGGCAGGGCGCGAGTATTACGTCACGATGTGCCCGTTGCGCCTGATCCCGAAGATCTTCCTCTTCGATGACGAAGATCTCACCCCCGAGTTGCGCGCCCAGCGCGTACTGAACAAGGGGCGACTGCCCGCCCTAGCCAAGTACATCCTGGACAACCCGGATGACTACGTCTTCAGTGCGCTGACCGGCTCCGTCGACGGCGACATGAAGTTCGACGCCCTCGATACCGATGGCGTGGGCTTCCGCACCGGTCAGCTCCGCATCCCCATGGGCGCCCGGTTCCTGATCAACGATGGGCAGCACCGGCGTGCCGCCATCGAGCTCGCGCTGCGCGAGAATCCCGATCTCGGTGAGGAAACCATCGCCGTCGTCTTCTTCCACGACGCGGGGCTCGCTCGTTCCCAGCAGATATTCGCCGACCTCAACCGGCATGCCGTGCGCCCGGCCCGCTCCATCGGCGTTCTTTACGACCACCGTGACGCCGAGGCCCAGGTCGCCCGCACCATCGCCGGTCACTCGACCATCTTCAAGGGCTACGTAGAGATGGAGAAAAGCAACCTCTCCGCACGTTCCCGAAAGATGTTCACCCTCAGCGCCCTCTACTACGGCACGCAGGCGCTATTGCAGGGCCTGCAACTCAAGCCCGACGAGGCCACCGATCTCGCCCAGACGTACTGGGAAACGATTGACAAGGTGCTGCCGGAATGGGGCATGGTGCGCGAGCGGCAGCTCTCCGCTGCCGAGATGCGCCGTGACTACATCCACAGCCATGGCATTGCCCTGCACGCCCTCGGCCGCATCGGGAACTCGCTGCTACGCGAGTCGACGGTCGCGAGTCGCTGGAAGAAGCAGCTCGCGCCGCTGGAGAAGGTGGACTGGTCGCGCGCCAACAGCGACTGGGAGGGCCGAGCCATCGTCGGCGGCCGCGTCTCCAAGAGCCACCAGAATGTCACTCTGACCGTCAACTACCTGCGTCACCACCTCGGTCTGGGCCTGAGCCCCGAAGAGCGGCGAGTGGAAGACGCCTACCTGCGAGGCGAGGAATGAGCTCCACCATCCCCATCCCGCTCGGTTTGCCAAGCCAGCGCCGACGCGCATTCAACGGCCGCTCCCTGGATGAGGTGACCGCCGAGCTCACCGACGAGATCCGCGAGCTCTACTCCGCTGACCAGGTCCCGTGGGTGATCGGCTACAGCGGCGGCAAGGACTCCACCGCCGTCCTCCAGCTCGTCTGGACCGCCTTGAAAGAGCTGCCAGCCGACCAGCTCACCAAGCAGGTCCACGTGATCTCGACCGACACTCTGGTCGAGAACCCCGTCGTCGCTGCCTGGGTCACCACCTCACTGGAGACCATGGCAAAGGCCGCCGATGAGCAGGGCCTGCCCATCAAGCCGCACCGACTCACGCCAGAACTCAAGGACACCTTCTGGGTCAACCTAATCGGCCGCGGCTATCCGGCGCCGCGCCCCAAGTTCCGTTGGTGCACCGAGCGTCTCAAGATCAAGCCGTCGAACTCGTTCATCCGCAACGTCGTCGCCGCCCACGGCGAGGCAATCATGGTGCTGGGGATCCGCAAGGCCGAGAGCCAAGCGCGCGCCCGTGCCATGGAGAAGCACGAGAAGCGCCGGGTGCGCGACCGTCTCTCCCCCAACGCCAACCTGCCCAACTCGCTCATCTACAGCCCTGTCGAGGACTGGACTGACGACGATGTGTGGGAGTTTCTCATGCAGCGCCCAAACCCCTGGGGCTACAACAACGAGGACCTTCTCACCATGTACCAGGGTGCCTCCGCTGACGGTGAGTGCCCGCTTGTTGTCGACTCCACCACCCCGTCCTGCGGCTCCTCCCGCTTCGGCTGTTGGACCTGCACCCTGGTCGAGCAGGACAAGTCGATGTCCGCGATGATCCAAAACGACGAGGAGAAGGAGTGGATGCTTCCACTCCTTACTCTCCGCGACAAGCTGGACGCGCCCTTCGGCTACTACACTGACGGCGACCCGGACCTGCCCCCGGGCCGCAAAGCGCCCTTCCCCCGCCCAGACAAGCCAGCCCGCGACTTTCGCCGCATGAACGGCAAGGTCATGCTCTTCAATGACGACGCCATCCACGGTCCGTATAAGCAGGACTATCGCGAGCGGTGGCTGCGGGAGCTGCTGGAAGCGCAGACCTGGATTCGTGCCAACGCTCCCGAGCACGTTCGCAACATCGAGCTGATCACTCTCGACGAGCTACGCGAGATCCGCCGCATCTGGGTCTTCGACAAGCATGAGATTGAGGACACGCTCCCGCGCATCTATCGGGAAGCGACCCTCGAGGAATTCCCTGGCGGCCCACTGGACGAGCAGCTGATCATGGGTGCCGATGCCATGGAGATCCTCAAGGAGATCTGCGGCGACGACCCGCTGCACTACGGTATGGTCCGCGAGTTGCTCTCTGTCGAGCGTCAGTACCGCACCATGACCCGCCGCGCCGGCCTTTTCGAAGCGCTGCAGAAGGCCGTGGAGAAGGGCTACTACGAGGACGACGGGGACGCCGTCGCATTCGCCCAGCGCAAGAAAAAGTGGCGTAACGAAGCCGTCCAGACCCTGACCTTCGACGAGGACAACGAACTCGATGCTCCTGCGTAAGATCACCCTCTCCGAGTTCGGGGCCTACCGGGGTGAGCAGTCCCTCGACCTCACGCCGAAGAAGAACAAGCCGATCATCCTCGTCGGCGGCCTCAACGGCTGCGGCAAGACCACCCTGCTCGATGCCATCCAGCTCGCCCTGTACGGCCCGCGCGCCCGCTGCTCCGGCCGCGGCGGCAAGTCGTACGAGACTTACCTGCGTGAGTCCATCAACCGCCAAGCCGACCCCACCCGCGGCGCCGCTGTCACGCTCGACTTCACGGTCACGGTCGAGGGCCGCGAGCAGTATTACTCGGTCGTTCGGAGCTGGCGCGTCTATGGCAAGTCAGTCAAGGAATTCCTGAACGTCCTCGTCGACGAGCAGTACGGCGAGCACGCCAAGAGCTCGCGCAAGCAACCCGTGCTCAAGTTCAACCGGCTACTCAGCGAAGGCTGGGCCGACCACGTCGAGGACCTGCTGCCCCTGGAGGTCGCCTCCCTCTCCTTCTTCGACGGCGAGAAGATCGAGTCGTTGGCCGACCCCGACCGGGCCGCCTCCGTCATCGAATCCGCGGTCCGCTCCCTCCTCGGCGTCAGCACCGTCGAACAGCTCCGCACCGACCTCCAAGCTCTGCAGCGTCGGCAGAAGCTCTCCGACGAGGAGCAGCACTTGCTGGACGGGATCCGGGAACAGGAGCAGAAGCGTGAGCGCGCTCAGCAGGAGGTCGATGAGGCCCTCCAGAAGCTCGCCCAGCTGCGTGTTGAACACGACACCGCCAAGCGCACTCTCAAAACCGTCGAGCAGGTGTACAAGAAGGAAGGCGGTGCCCTCTTCGAACAACGCGTCGATCTGGAGAGCGCCCGCAAGGCCGCCGCAGCCCGGCTAGCGGAAACGCGCGCCACGCTCATCGCGAGCGCCAGCGGTTCCCTGCCGCTGCTAATGGCCGCTGACCAGCTCAACGCCGTCATCAAGCAGGCTCGCCGTGAGCGCGTGGCCGCCCAGTCCCGCGAAGTCCTCGACGTCCTCGCCGAGCGCGACGTCTGGCTGCTGGAGCAGCTGCCCGAACAGGCCCGCGAGGAAGCGCTCAAGGCCATGGAGGCTGACCGGGCCGATCGAGCCGCCGCCGCTGAACTCGACGTCGACTTTCAGCTGCCCGCCAACATGCCATCACAGCTGGAGGCACTCACCCGGTCCATGAACGTCGAGCGTGACCGCTCCCGCAAGCTTCTCGCCGACGCCGAAGCCGTGAGCGAAGAACTCGCCCAGCTGGACCGCCAGCTGGCCGGCGTCCCCGAGAAAGATAAGGTGTACGCGCTGCAGGAAGAGCGTGCCGAACGAATGCATGCCGTCGCCGCCGCGGCCAACGCTGTCGAACGGGCTGCCGAGCGCCTTGAAGCGGCCAAGCGGGACCGGGCCAACGTCGCTGCCGACCTGGAGCGCGCCCACAACGACTACATCCGCACCAAGGTCAAAGCAGAGGAAGTCGAGCGCATCATCCGCTTCTCCGAGAAGGCTCGCGAGACCCTCGCCCGCTTCTCCGACGCGCTGCTAGCGCGGCACATCAGCCGCCTCGAAGTCGCGATGTTGCAGAGCTTCCAAACCCTCATGCGCAAGCAGGGACTGGTGAAGGACGTCCGCATCGATACGAACAAGTTCACGCTCACTCTCTCCGATGCCGCGGGCGAAGAAATCAGCCCGGGACGGCTCAGCGCCGGTGAGCGCCAGCTACTCGCCGTCTCCCTGCTGTGGGGTCTGATGAAGGTTGCCGGCAACCGGCTGCCCAGTGTCATCGACACCCCACTCGGCCGCCTCGACAGCCGCCACCGCGAGCACCTCGTCGACCGCTACTTCCCCTACGCCAGCGATCAGGTCCTGCTCCTCTCCACTGACGAGGAGATCGACGAGCACCTTCTGGGCCGCCTCAACAAGTCCATCGCCCAGACCTACACCCTCACCCACGACGACACCGAGCTCACCACCAAGGTCGTCGAGGGCTACTGGTGGAACCGAGGAGCCAGCCATGTCGCTTGAGAACGTCCGCCTCTCCCAACCGGCCAAGGATCGCCTCATCCGCCTCAAGCGCACCACCGGCATCACGCAGTGGAACGTCCTGTGCCGCTGGGCCCTCATCCTCTCCTTGAAGGACCCGTCCACCCCGCTCGTCCGAGACATCGTCACCGACTCCAACGTCGAGATGAGCTGGAAGACCTTCGCCGGCGCCCACGGCGACATCTACCTCGCCCTCCTCAAGCAGCGCTGCATCGAGGACGGCGAGGTCCCGACGGATGAGAACGCCGCGAAGATCCTCACGGTCCATCTGCACCGCGGCATCGGCTACTTGGGCGGTCAGAAGGAACTGACTACGATTGAAGGGTTGATCGGGTCAGTAGCTTCCTGAACTAAGCAATCACTTCCGGGAGTTCGGGTTGGCACGCCCCTGTATGGCATCAGCATTAAGTCACCCGAACACTCATTCCTGCGGCTAGACTGCAGCGTATGGCATCGGGGCACGGCAGTACCACCCTCCAGCTCAACCTCGTCGGCATCGGCGAGATCCTGCGCAACGACCGGCTGGTCGTCCCTCAGTTCCAGCGCGCGTACTGCTGGAACGTGGACCGAGAGGTCCGGGACTACTGGACAGACCTGAGCCGCGCGATCCGCACGGGGGTAGACGAAGAGTATTTCTTCGGCACGATTGTCCTCACCCAGGACGGCCCGGAGAGCCGCAAGAAGATCATCGACGGCCAGCAGCGGCTCGTCACGTCCTCTCTTCTGATCGCTGCCATCCGCGACGAGCTACATCGCCTGGGCCACTCCCGCGCTCACCTCATCGGCGATGAGTTCCTGGCCAGTCAGGCTTGGGATGCCGAAGGGACCGAGCCGCACCTCAAGCTCAATGAGGACGACAACCCGCCCTTCCATGGCATCGTGACCCGCAGCACGCTGCCCGCTTATCCGGCCAAGCGCTCGGACTCTGAGGTCGTCAAAGCGTACGGTTTCTTTCGCGAGCAGCTCGCAGAGCTTACGGCGCGGTACGGTGCGGAGGCCACGCACGAGCTCCTGAAGTGGGTCAAGTATGTCCAGCAGCGCGCGCAGCTCGCCGTGGTCGAGACCCCCTCCGAGGCCGATGCCTACGTCATCTTCGAGACCCTCAATAACCGTGGCGCCGACCTGACTACCGCCGACCTGCTGAAGAACCACCTCTTCGGCGCAGCCAAGCTGCACCTCGACTCCGTGCGCAACAACTGGCACAAAGCGATCGGCGCCCTGTCGCTGACAGCAGCCAACGATAAGTTCACCAAGTTCCTGCGGCACTACTGGAGCTCGCAGGTTGGCAAGGTCACCGAACGGGACCTGTACGCGCAGATGCGGAAGCGGGTGGCGCAAAGTCAGGATGCGCTGGCCTTCTCAGAGGAGCTCCTGACGGCCGCGCGTATCTACGCCGCGGTGTCCGACCCCAGTCACGAGATCTGGGCCGAGAAGTGTTCGGGCCGCCGCCCGGCGCTCGACACCCTTGCCCTGTTCAACCTCGCCCCCAACAGGATCCTTCTACTCGCGGCCGTTGAGCACCTACCGCCCGCGCAGATCGAAAAGCTACTCAAGGCCATGGTCAACTGGTCTGTGCGCGGCATGATCATGGGAGCCATGAACCGGGGCCGCTACGAGGACCTCTACTCACAGGTCGCCGTAGACATCCGCCGAGGCAAAATCACGAACGTCTCCCAGATTCGCGAGCGCTTGAACGACCTCATTCCCTCCGACAGCGACTTTAAGGCGCAGTTCACCCTCGCCACCCTGGGGCGAGGCGACGCCAGCAAGATTGCTCGCTACTACCTGAGCGCTCTGGAAAAAAGCTACAAGAAGGACGGTCAGCCGGAGTTCGTCCCCAACGACAACCCCAGCGAAGTCAATCTGGAGCACGTATACCCGCAGAACGCGGCAGCTGAGGACTGGTCAGAATTCATCAGCGAGAGCGGCAACCGTGAGGACGCCGACAGCTGGGTCTACCGCCTCGGCAACATGGTGCTGCTGCCCGCTGGTTCCAACTCCCGCCTCGGCAATAGACCGTTCAAGGACAAGGCCGAGATCTTCCAGCATTCGCAGCTCGCTTTGACCCGCGAGGTCGGCGAAAGCCCCACCTGGACTCCGGAGGCGATCCAGGCACGGCAAGAGCGCCTGGCAGCACTGGCAGTGCACACCTGGCCGCGGTGACATAGCTACCTGCTCCGAGCCGCACTGTAGATGTGAGATAACGAGGATGGGCCTGTTCCGGAGCTAGCGCACGAGCCAGGGAGGGCTATCCGCGTACAGTCTTCCGCCTGACAACGCTACCCGTTCGCGACCCAAGAGTAAGGGCTCACGTCCTCCTACCGAAAGGTCGTACCCTGAGAAGGGCAGTCATCACTCGGAGTAGCAGCGTAAAGATCCAGAGGGGTGCTCGGACCCTTATCCGAGCACCGCCCCTGGTCCGCCACCACTACCAATCCAGCGCAGCGCTCGACATCAATTCTCCAATGTCGTCCTTCTTTTCCGCCGGCGAAGCCTTGAGGGCTTCGAGGACAAGTTTGGCTACGACGGTGTCGAGGTTCTGAGTGGGCTGGCGATTGATTTCGACCTTCAGATAGCCGAGGCCACCGTTGGCGTACTCCTCGAAGATGAGGATGCGTTCGGGGAGCCGATCATCGGCGAGGATCTTCGGATCGTCCTCCTGCTCGACCGCCGCGAGCATATCGAGGAGGACGTCACCATAGAGACGGCCCTCCATGAGAGCTAGGCGGATAGGTTCGCCGTGCTGCTCAAAGGGCTCTCGGCGACCCTTGCGGCGCCCCAGCATCGCGGCGAACATCATCGCCTCGACCATGGTGCCGAACGGCCCGGTCTTCTTGTCGGTGAGCTCGGCGAGCAGTGCGTCGTGAGTGTGGGGGCGCCGGAAGCGGTCTGCAGCAGCCATCAGACGATCACCTTCTCCAGGACGGTGTGCTCGAAGTCACCACGGGAGACGTACGGTACGGCGCGGTTGTTGATCTCGATCGTCTTCTCCTCCGCCGACGGTTTCGACGTATAGGTGCGCAGCACATACATGCGGCTGGCTGCCTGCTGCAAGTTCTCCATGACCTTGCCGCGCGCCTGCGACTGCGAAAGCAGTGTGATGATCTGCGAGGTCAAGGCAGGCAATGCCTTCGAGATCTCATCCTGATAGGTGAGGTCAAGGCTGCCAAAGGGAGCGTCCATGACGATCGGGTAGATGCCACCACCGCCCCTCAGTGCGCTCTCGTCCGTGCGGTTCTTGCGGTCGTTGAAGTTCTTAGCGACCTCGGAGACAGCTCCGACGAAACTGAGGCCGAGGATCTGGTTCTCGCCAGTGGAGCGGATCGCAACCCCATTCGGCGAGCGCAGCTCCAGCTCGAAGGAGTCGCTCAGCTCGGGCACATAGGTCTTAATGAAGATCCGAGAGAAGACCTCCTTGACCTTTCTATCGAGCTGATTACGGACCTCCTCCGTCTTGATCACGAGAATCTCGGTGAGAGCGTCACAAACCTCGTTGACCAGGTTGACCTGTCTTTGGATCTTGCGAGAATCTTCATTCTTAGCCTCTGCAGATTTGTAATGGCGGGCAACGCCCTCCAACTCCTGCTTGATCGCGACAACCCGGTTCTCGGCCTCGCGGTGCGCAACGCGAGCCTCGGTCTCCTTCTCACCAAGCTGTTTGCGGCGATCGACCAGGCGCTTTACGTCCTGGATGTTCACACCTTCCAGCTGGCGGTCGACCTCAGTGCGCTCAGCCTCTAGCTGGCTAATCGCCGTATCCGACTGCTGGATATCGCTGGCGTTGGTGGTGAGCTGGTCAAGGAGCTCCTGCCGCTTGTCTCGCATGTTTCGCATCTGACCATTGACAAAGAGCCATCGAGATTCGACGTCAGCAAGGCCGGCGTTATATCGGCGTTGACTGAGCTCCTCGTACTCAGGGGTGCCCTCCTTGACTGGGCGGCCGCACATACACAGATGGTCTTCGAGTAGCTCCTCAATGAAGCTGCGCTGAATCCCAGCCGGGAGCTGGCGGCGTTCCCGCATCCTATCTGCGAGTTCGATGACTTTGTCATCGAGACCGCCGGTGAAGGCCAGGAAGCCGTGCTTAGACAGCAGATCGCGCTTGCGGCTCTTAAAGCCCGCGAGCTTCTCTCGCTCCTGACCGATGCGGCGGGTCAGGCGCTCGCGCTCCTTCTGCAGTGGCTCTGCCTGCTCGTTCTGGCGCAGCGCACGGCCGATAGAAACGATCTCCTGCTGGAAGGCACTAATCTCGGCGGACAGGCGAAGCATCTCTTTTTCTTCGGCTCGTTGCCGCGTTTCCAACTCCTCCGTGCGGTCGGTGAGCTGCTTAAGACGGCTGTCACCCTTGGAGTCAATCTCGCGAGCAAGCTTACGGGCCGCCTTTGGTAGGTCCTCGATGGCGCACTCGATGGCCTCCAGATTGAGGAGGGTCTTGATAGCCTTCTTGACCTCCTCGTTGTTCCCATCGCCAGAAAACATCTTCTCCATACGCTCACCGTTGAAGAAAAAGAACCGGCGTAGACCTTGTGGCAGGATCTTCTCAATCCGATCCTGGCCGTTGGCGACGGTCCGGGCCTCCCCGTCTGGGCCGATCTCGGTGACGGTGAGTGTGGGAGCAACCAGCTGTTGGTCGTCCGACTGCTTGGTAACGGTGACATCTCGGGTGACAGAAAACCGGATGCCCTCATGCTCGAAATCGAGGCGTACCGAGGAGGAGACCGCCTCGCCGAATGGCGTATCGGTCCACTTCTTGTCGTGGATGACCCGCTGCTGCTGCTCGACGTCATCCGAGAAAGTACCGTACAGCGCCCAGGCGAAGGCGTTGAGCAAAGTGGTCTTCCCTGCGCCATTCTCCCCGAAGATGAGCACGGCGGGCCTGTCGTCGTCGACGGAGAGATCGAGGGCCTGTTCACCGTAAAAGGCGCGGAAGTTCTTCAGAGTAAGTTTGAGCAGCTTCACTTGATGAGCCCCCTAGCAGCCTCCACGATACCGGGGACGACCTTCGTCGAGTTCCGGATGTGAATATTCTCGTTCTCCAGATCGATGACTTTCTGAACGAGTTCGAAGGCTTCGGGCGACAGCTCGCTTAGCACGTCGCGCACCGTCCGGACCGGGGGCTGGCCGGCGGCTTCGTCACTCACGGTTACTCCTGTGTTGATTTCGGAGGCGGGTGGATGGGGCATGAGGGGTCTGAAGTTCTCGGTGGTCTGGGGACTCAGGTATCGAAGAGGCCGTACCGCTCTCGGACCGGACGCAGCACATCAAGAGTGGTCGCTTCGTTGTCAGCGAGGTGGGCGAACTCCTCGACGCGCGCAAGCTCGCGGCGCAGCAGGTTGCGCTCCGTCTCGAGCTGGATCGCGTCGTCGCCTGAGGGTGGGACGACGACGAAGTCGACGATGTCGGCGCGGTCCTTGCCAGGCGCCTTACGCAGCACGCGGCCGCGACGCTGGATGAATTGGCGGGGATTGGAAGAGCTCGCCAGCAGGTAAGCGGTATGTGAGGCGGGGACGTCGACGCCTTCGTCCAAGCAACGCATAGAGACGATGGCCTGCAATTCGTCGCGTTCGAAGCGCCACAGAATGTCCTGGCGCACGAGCCGCTTTGTCTCGGAGGTATAGCGGGCAACGGCCATGCGGAGATCGTTGCCGACCATGCGCATCACCTGGTCGAGCTGGCGCGGCCCGTCGATGCCCTGCTCATGCAGGAGCGGATGCTTACCCTCCGCGCAGTAGATCAGCTGGTGCCTGCCCTTGTGCCTCTTCTCGATCTCCACGTACAGGGCTTCCAGCTTGCCGCGGGCATGGCCGATGATATCTGCGCGCTTCTTCAGCAGTTTTCCAAGCGGGCTGTCCTTGTCGGCGGACTCCTTCAAGTCCGTGCCCGCCGCGATCAATCGCGCGATCTTGGCACTGACCTGGGCGTACAGCTCTGCCTCCTCGTCGTCCAGCTCGACGAGGACGGGCGTGTATGTGTAACGGCACAGGGCATCGCGGCGGATAGCCTCGCCAATGCCCATCTCGAAGACGATCTCGTCGAAGTAGCACTTGAGGGCGTCCGTGCCCTCCTCGTCGAACCAGCGCTCCGGAGTGGCGGACAGGCCAAGCCGGTACTGGGCCTTCTCCGGCAGCTGGGTGCGTAGGTAGCGGGCGCCGAGATTGTGCACCTCGTCGGCGATGAGCAGTAGCTGACCAGCATAGGAGTCAAGGAGGTTCTGGAAGGTCTCGCCACCGAAGGTGGCGTTGGTTGTCACCATGACGCCCCCACTCGCGGCACCGAGGGCGAGTGCATGAAGCAGATCGTGGGCCCGCAGAGACCAACTGCTGATGGATTCGTACGCACGGATAGGTGTGACGCCAAACCGCTCGATGTCTTTCGCCCACTGGTCGACGAGGTGCTGGTACGGCGCTACGACGACCGTGAGCAGAGAGGCGTCTTCCTTTTCGCGAAGAAAAGAGCTGAGCTGGGCTGCGGCCGACAGTGCAGTCAAGGTCTTTCCGGTGCCGGTGGCCATGCGCAAGATTCCGCGGCCCTGGTTGCGGAACCAGTTCTGCACGGCCTCCTTCTGGTAATCACGTACGGCCAGACTGTGCGGGATGCCGAGCACGCCGGTCGGTGCCTGGACGGTGGTAGCAATGGGGGCGCCGACCGGCAGCAACTCATCCAGATCGTCCCGGCCAGCCGTCGCTTGTGCGCTGCGTTGGACGACTCTCTTCGCAGCCTCGGTGAACGGGACGACGCGTAGCGTGGGCGTGCGGTCGTTCCACAGGTCATCGAAGTTCTCGCTGATGCGAGCGGCGCGATCGGCGTCACGCGGATCCCAGCTACGGAAGACCTCGATCGCCTCGAAATTGCCCACGAGCCCCGAGCGAGTCTCGTTCGCACTCCCCTTGAAGGCAACGACATCGCGCCCGTCGCGAAAGACGCCCATCTTCTCGTGATACATCCCAACGCGGCCGCGCTCCTCGACGTAGGCCAGCTTGAAGTCGATCTGGCCCTCGGCAACCAGCCGCCCGAGCTTGCCCAGTCCGCGCGCACCTCGAAGATCCTCCGTCGCCTGCTCTAGATCTCGCAGGGCAGCACGTTTCATCACCGCGCGCACCTCGTAGCCGGCTTCGATGTCGTTGATGTCCTCCTGATCGAGATAGGGGGACGCGACGACTCGCATCGTGCCACCACGCGCGGCGAACATGTCGATGCCCTCCCCGAGCACGGCGAGCACGGACGCGGTGAAGTAGCCGACGGCCCGGTCATAGCTGGTGGACGAGGCCAAGGCCGGGAGGTAGAAATCCTTGACCATGCTGCTTCGGTCGCTGCGGTAGTCGGACGCCACGCCGCAAGCGCGCAGGGGACGGATACCGGTCATCAGATCAGCCCCATCTTGTTCATAAGGTCGTCCACGTCAGGCGCGCTGTCGTTGGACCGGGGCTGGGAAGCGTGGGTGGGCGTGACGGATGGCTCCGTGGCAAGGCCGTCCGTAAGGCGGCGGACTACGCCACCGCGAGCGGTGAAGGGCGGGGAGGACATGGTCTGGCGCAGGCTCGACTCCTTGACCCCGAAGTCGCGGCAGAGCACGCGCACCACCTCGTCCGCGTCGACTGCACCACCGTGCTCATCGACCATGTCAGACACCAGTTCCTTGATCGGCTTGTACATCGGCAGGCCCCACTCGGTTAGTGCCCACTGGTCCTTCTGACTGCGGCTAAAGCGCGGGTCGGCGTCGATCTGCTGCTTTAGGTAGCTGGCACCAATCGAGACACCAGCTCGGGTTTTCAACTCATCGAGGGTCAGAGAGTGGTCAGCTTTGCGGAGTACGGCCTCAACCGCGTCGAGGCGGTCGTCGTCGCGGCGGGTTCCGCCGTACAGGTTGGCATCACCGCAGGCACGCCTGCTCGTACCCGTCCCGCGTACATCAATGGTCCAGGTGTCCCAGCCCGCCGAGACGAAGCGTCGGTCGCTCACCAGCCCCTGACGCAACGTCCGCAGTTGACCCTCCCGACCTAGGGTTGCAAGGATCTCGCGCGAACTCAGCGGTGCGGCGCTGCGGGCGAGGATGCCATGAGCCTCGTCGATCAGCTGTTTCAGCCAGGCTGCGCGCTGCGCCTCCCGGGTGCTGGAAGGACTGCCAGGTGAGGCGAGGAAGAAGTCCTCAGTTTCGTCTATGTCATCGTCCTGGGTAGCGGCGCTGGCGTCGAGCAAGATGGGGACGGGAGCAGCTGCCGTCGGCTCGGCTGACGGGGCGTCGACTATGCGGGCCCCTTCGACAGGATCGGTGGGCTGTACCGCGAGTTGGAAAGCGTGGGCGGATCCCAGGGCTTCCAGCTCCTCCTGGACAGTCGCGGCGGCGGGTGCCTCGGCGATCAAATCCAGCTCGGCGGCGGGCGCGGGTGCCTCTGCCGGGCTCTCAGCGGGCTCACGCAGTAGGTACCAAGTGCCGGCCAGGGTGATGGCGAAGCAGTCGTTGGCGAAGAGGACCTTGGCTACCTGAGTTTGGGAGACGGAGGGGCCGAGGGCACCCTTGATGCGCGAGGTGGTTAGGCCCTTGGGCTCGGCGTCGAGGACCGCGACGATGCGGTCAACAATGGATGGGAACGCGCCGACGTCCTCCGCAGTCGGTACTTCGCCCCGTTCAACTAGGCCGGCTGCATCGAGTAGGGCCGACTCGCTGTCGTCGGCTAGGAGTTCGGCATTGTCCTCCACGACCTCGGCTTCCTCAGCCTCCTCGAAGCTCCTGCTACGTCCCGTGACCAGCTCCGGTCCCGGCTCAGCATGACACTCTGTCGGTTCCAACTGGCTGGAGAGTCCTGGCGCAGGGGGCATCCAGCCTCCTGTCGCTCCCAGGAGGCTGTCGCGGATGGAGCGGGCGGTCGCTCCGAGGTCGTCATGAAACTCGTTAGCCTTCTGGAGGACCTCACCGAGGGTCATCGGAAGTCGGAGATTTTCGTTTATTTGAAGGAGGTTAGCCAGACGCTGGAGGTGCTGGGCGAGGTCAGCCGGGGCGGCGGGGGCTCCCTCGCCGGAGGCGGGCAGAGGAGCCGAGACCTGGCGGTCGTCGCAGGTGAAGCCACAGTGAGTGAGCCAGCTGCGGAGAGTGTCCGGGGCCTCTGGGATGGGGACGGCGCGCTGGTCGAGGAGGCGGCAGGCGGCGGGCAGGCTGATGGATTCGCCGGGGGCTAGATCGAGAGCGCGGGCGGTGGCAATTGCGCATTCGCCAAGGTCACCGTCATAGGACCACTGGCCGGTGGGGTCATCGGCGGCACCTTGCCAGCGCAAACCCGTGAGCAGCTGGAGGACGGTAAGGCGTTCCCCAAGGCGGTCAGCGAGCAACGGGTGGCGCCGCAGGAGCGCACTGGTCTCGCAGGGCGTCTGCAGGTCACGTTCCGCCTGAGCTATGGCCTCACCAACGGCCCGGTCCCGGGCAAGGACACCGTCGAGGCTGAGCGCGACGACGTTGCGGCGGAAGCGGACGTGCTCCCAATCGAGGGCGTGCCGCCGGGCGAGCTCCTCAAGTGGGAGCGGGGCGTCGGCACAGAAGTGCTGCAGGACGATGTCCCGATCGAGGCTGGTGAGCTGCTCGTACCAGAGGTGGAATGCGTTCATGGCCCTCGGACGTCCGGTCAGGTGGTGGCGATCTCCGGGAAGGGCAGTTAGCGGATCGCTGCCCGCAGCGGGCTGGGGCAGCCGGCGCGGGTGCCGATGGCGCCTTTCGTCTCCTGGCACGGCAAACTCGTACTGTAAGGCCACGGCTGGCTGCACTCGCCCCTCCCCTCGGCGCTTGCATGTTTGATGTCATCGAATCGTGTGGTCTGAGACAAACGTAGCGGCCACCACTGACGTTGATATTGCCAGGCAGGTTCCGGTGGTTGTGGCTCGGCCGCTGACCGGCGTCTTGTTGGGCTGTCTCCTTTTTGTCAACCGGCTCATCCGGGCCAAGCGGTGGATCGACCAATCCGAACCCATCCCACCACGGGCCTGAGAGCCCGCGTCACGATCGGTAGAGCATCTCCCAATCCCACCGCAGATCACGCTTGACTTAATGACACAATCATTGTGTCATTACAGGGTGCTATACGTGACACCCTCCCTAGACGCTGATGACCTGCGAGTCCTCGATGAGATTCAGGCGATGCGCCATGGCCTGCGGCACATGCTGCGAGCTACTCCGCACTGGACCCGGCAGCTGCGGCGCAACCTCACCGCGAGGGCGATCGCCGGCTCGAACACCATCGAGGGATACGCCGCGACGGTGGACGACGTGGAAGCCCTCATCACCGGTGAGGAGCCACTGGAGACCGGTGAGAAGACACGGGCCGAACTCGAGGGCTACCAGCGGGGTGTGACCTACATTCAGGCCCTGGCCGACGCCGACGAGGACTTCCGGTACGACGCCGGGCTCCTCAATGGCCTGCACTTCATGCTGCAGGGCCACCATCTCGACAAGCGTCCCGGCCGATGGCGCGACGGCCCGGTCTACGTCACCAGCCCCGACGATCCGGTTGTTCCCGCCTACACCGCTCCGGACCACGAAGACGTCCCTGGGCTGATGCGTGAGTTCATCGACTGGCTCAACGAAGGCGACCTTGACGTCCCGGTCCACGTCCGGGCCTCCATGGCCCACCTCAACCTCGTCAAGATCCACCCATGGAAGGACGGGAACGGGCGCATGTCCCGGGCCCTCTCTACGCTGGTCTTCTCCCGTGAGGCCCTGATGCCGCCCGAGTTCTCCTCCATCGAGGAATGGCTGGGCCGGGGCCAGAACACCTACGCGTACTACCAAGTCCTGGAAGAGGTCGGCGGCCCACGCTGGAGTCCGAAACGCGACACCTACCCCTGGATCCGCTTCTGCCTCACCGCCCACCACCGCCAAGCTCAGCAAGCCCAGCGGCGCTTCGATCTCATGTCCCGTGCCTGGGTCCGCCTTGTCGAGGCCGTGGAGGAGACCGGTTTGGACGAGCGGGTCGTCTACGCGCTGCTACCCGCCTTCTCTGACGCCAAGGTCCGCCGCACTGTCTACCAGCATGACGCCGACCTCAGCGATCAGCAGGCAATCCGCGACATTCGGGAGCTCGTAACCCGTGGCTGGCTCGTCCCCCACGGCAATGCTCGCGCCCGCTACTACGCCCCCGGCCCTCTCATGAACCCCGTCCGGGAAGAGATCCGCCAGTCCCTGGAGCCGTACATCGATCCTTACCGCCGGGAGCGGTGCCCCTCTCCCCGCCTCCGAACGCGTGCTCGCGAAATGAACAGGCTGGTGTGATGTGAGGTCTCAGGAGTTGGTGGGTGTGTCCAGTGGCGTACAGGCTCTGGCGAACGACGAGTTCGGGTACCCAGTTCGACTGGAACAGGAACGCGTCCGATTCTCCGCACTCGAGTCGGCGTCGGCAGAGTTCCGGACATCGCACGTGTCCTGGCCGTGACGTCACCGGCGACCTACGTCGCCGCGTACAGGGACGAGATGTCCTGCGCAGCCTCGATGCGCCGCTCCAACTCCTTGACCTGGCCGCTGATGCAGTGCGCATATGCGGCAAAGAGCATCGCCACGCTGGTACCGGCCCACTCCGCGACCTGGGCCGGTGGAATGCCGTTATTCAGCCACGTCGTCAGGCACGTGTGCCGCAGGTCGTAAATGCGCTTTCCGGTCGGGGACGCGTACACGTGGGGTGGCAATGTCGCGTGTCGGGCGCGGTCCCAGGCGCGTCGGTAGACAGATCCTGCAAGGACGTCACCTCTCTCACCCTGAAACAGGCGGTCGTTGGGCCTCAGACGTTCAGCGCGTATGTGTTGACGCAGGGTGCGGGTGAGGGCGGGGTGGCAGGGTACGACTCGTGTCTCGCCTACGGCCCGGGCCTTGAGCGGTCGACGCTCGTGGGCAGTACCGGTGCCGGTCCAGTGCCGTCCGACCTCGGGCTCCGCAGCATGGACGGTCAGTTCACCCCACTGATCCGAGGCCCCCACCTCAGGCAGTGTGGCATCCGCAACTGTCAGGGCGATGGCCTCCTCTGGCCGCGTTCCCGTGTAATAGAGCGCGGCGAAGAATGCGTGGAGTCGGCAGCCGCTGCGCGGCCGGCTCCGTATCCAGGCGAGCAGCCCGGCCGCTTGTCGCGGATTGAGCAGACAGCGGCGGTCAATGGCGCTGGCCGTCCGCGGCACGCAGCCCCTCTCCTTGGGAAGGGGATTGACCAACAGGACGCCGTGGTCAATGGCGTATCCCATGACCAGGTTCAGCACTCGGCGATGGCGCTTCACCGAGGAGGCGGCCGCTGCCGAACCGTCCAGCAGCGTGCCGAGGACGAGCATCACGTTATCGATGACAGCGGGGTCGTTCCAGGCTTTCATGGTCGGGGTGTGCCGCTGCACCCAGCCAAGGGCTGCCGCGACGTCGTCCGGCGCGCTGGCACGGCGGTCGGTGTTGAAGGCCCATTCCGAGAGCGCCGTGCGGAGTCTGCGGGAGCTGACGCCGGGCGGGACCCGGCTCAGCAAAGCAGTCGTAGTGATCATGAGTGTCCGGGCGGTGTTCTTGCGGTGGTTCGCCGAGACATACGGCCACTGGGCATCGACGAATTGAAGGGCGAAGTCGTACCAGCCGACCGACGATGCCCTGGGCTCGTGCCCCACCGGCAAGCCGGTGGATACGTTGAACGGATCACCGCGGTGCGTCGCGGTCACCAGTTCCGCGCGGAACCCGTCCGCGAGTGCGAGTGTCTGGAACGTCTTGCGGTGACGCTCCCCTGCAACCGACCAGCGCACCCCGTACGACACACGCTGGCACCCCGAGCCGGGTTCGATCTGCCACACCCGGACGTCATAGGTAGTCTCCATCAGTCCGCACCTCCATCAAGCATCGCCCTCGATGCCGGGTCGCAGCACGTACCGGAGCACCGACGACGCTCTCCCCCTCACCTGCACGATCCCACCGGCGCCAGGCCCCACCACCGCAGCGCTGGGGCACCTTGCCCTGAACACGGCAAGCTCTCATCTCGGCGGCCGAGCCCATGGCCGTGTGATGCCACACGGAGTCTCGATGCCGCTGCCGCTGACCGCCGCCGATGCGCTGTTCGTCCCCCGCCCTCAGGGCGACACGGATGGCCACATGGCAGGCATGACCGACGACTCGATCAACCAAGATCGTCCCCTATACGTCCCACAAAACGTCTGACGCCGCGTCATGTCTGCCGAAAGGTGCAGGTCAGAGAGGCAAGAGCCACGGCAGAGTGGGCCTCTTCTAAGCGCTTGGCCGCAGGTTCGAGTCCTGCCGGGGGCGCCATCGGTCTTCCGCCGGCGACAGTGGTGAACCGGCCATTTCGCATCGCACGGCAACGCGTCCCACGCTTGGCATCGCCCTCCCGAACTCGGCTGCCCACGGGCCCTTTTGCCGGCCGGCACCCCTTGATCACGGCGGCTCGCCCTTCCCTCTCTCCCCCCTGCCCGTATAGCCTCAATCCGGGCGCGAGAGGCGGGCCCGGGGGTCAACTCGGCAGGCAGCGGGTTGAGTTCCGTCGTGAGAAGCCGAGAAGAACAGCGAAGGACGTCACCGTGCCCACCGGGAATCTGCTGGCCATCAGTGATCTGCATGTCGCCTACCAGGAGAACCGGGCTGTCGTGGAGTCCCTGCGACCGGACACCGACCAGGACTGGCTGATCGTCGCGGGCGATGTCGGCGAGCGGTACGCGGACATCGAGTGGGCGCTGGGGCTGCTGGCGCGGCGGTTTGCCCGGGTGATCTGGGCGCCGGGCAACCATGAGCTGTGGACCGTCCCCAAGGACCCCTGCGACCTGCGCGGCGAGAAGCGCTATCTGCACCTGGTGGAGCTGTGCCGGAGCCTGGGCATCGACACCCCCGAGGACCCGTACCCGGTGTGGGACGGGCCGGGCGGGCCGGTGGCGGTGGCGCCGCTGTTTGTGCTCTACGACTACTCGTTCCGGGTGCCGGAGGCCCACAGCAAGGAGGAGTCGCTGCTGCGGGCCCGGGAGGCCGGGGTGGTGTGCAGTGATGAGTACTTCCTGCACCCGGACCCCTACCCGGGCCGGGAGGACTGGTGCCGGGCCCGGGTCGCCTACAGCGAGCAGCGGCTGGCGGCCGTCGACCCCGCCCTGCGCACGGTGCTGGTCAACCACTGGCCGCTGGTGCGCGAACCCACCCGGATCCTGCGCTATCCCGACTTCGCCCAGTGGTGCGGCACCGAGCTGACCGCCGACTGGCATGTACGGTTCCGGGCCGCCGCCGCGGTGTACGGGCATCTGCACATCCCCCGGGTGACCCGGCACGACGGCGTGCGGTTCGAGGAGGTCTCGGTCGGCTATCCGCGCGAGTGGCGGCCACGCGGACCGCGGCGGCTGCCCCGGCAGATCCTGCCGGTGCCGGCGGACGACCGGGAGGGGTTCATCCGGTGATCGAGCGGCTGGTGCCGTCCTGGGCGGTCGCCGAGGAGGCGTTCGAGGACGCGGCACAGGATGTGACAAGCGTGCTGTTCCCGGAGGAGGCCGCCGCGGTGGCGCGCGCCGTGCCGCGCCGGCAGCGGGAGTTCGCCACCGTACGGGTCTGCGCCCGGGCGGCGCTCGGACGGCTGGGCCACGCCCCGGCACCGCTGCTGTCCAGCCGGCGCGGTGCGCCGCGCTGGCCGGACGGGGTGGTCGGCAGCATGACCCACTGCGACGGCTACCGGGCGGCCGTGGTGGCCGGTGCGGCGGACGCGGCCTCGCTGGGCATAGACGCCGAGCCCAACGGCCCGCTGCCGGACGGGGTGCTGCGCATGGTCTCGCTGGAGAGCGAGCGCGCCCTGCTGGCGCGGCTGGCCGCCGAGCGGCCGGAGGTGCACTGGGACCGGCTGCTGTTCAGCGCCAAGGAGAGCGTCTTCAAGACCTGGTATCCGCTCACCCAGCGGGAACTGGACTTCAGCGAGGCTGAGTTGAGCATCGATCCGGGGGCCGGGACGTTCCAGGCCCGGCTGCTGGTGCCGGGGCCGGTGGTGGGCGGTGAGCGGCTGGACGGGTTCACCGGCCGCTGGCTGGCCGACCAGGGACTGGTGGTCACCGCCATCGCTTTGCCCGCGCCCGCCGGCGAGGCGGGCCGGGAGCCGGCCGAGGAGCTCCGGGTCCGGTGAAGCGGGTCCGGTGACGGACACGGGTGTGGCGCCCGCCGACCAGGTCGGGGGCGCCACACCGGCGGACGTTCCGCTTGTGGCGGCCGTCCGGTTCGCGGAGGGTGTTCCGCGCGTCAGGCGTTGATGCAGGTGTTACCGCTCGCCGCGTTCAGCAGGGCGATGATGTCGATGGAGTTGCCGCAGAGGTTGATCGGCACATGGATCGGGATCTGAATGACATCACCCGAGAGAACACCCGGCGAGTGAGCGGCCACGCCCCTCGCGTCCGCGTCGGCTACGGCGGTGCCGGTAACGCCGGCAAGAGCGACGCCCACGGAGGCGGTCAGTACAGCTGCCTTGGCGAATCGTGACATGTGGTGACACCTTTGTTCGGTCTGACGGAACGAGCTCACGGCCGGTGACCGGTCGCAGCCCGGATAAACGCCTGCCAGACACAAAGGTTTCGTCGGTGAAGCGGACGGGTGACGGTCTGTCACCAGAAGGGATGCGTCCGGAAACATACCGGTTCGCCCCGGCGTCCCGGGCCGTCTGTACAGCGCGCCACCGCGCCCCTTACAAAAAAGAGGAGGGACGGGCCCAGGGGAGGCAGTGATGCGCAGGATCGCGATCGTCGGGGCGGGACAGGCCGGGCTGCAACTGGCGCTGGGGCTGCGGACCCTGGCCCCGGACGACTATGAGGTGCTGGTGGTGTCCGCGCGGCGGCCGGCGGAGATCCGGGCCGGGCGGGTGCAGTCCACCCAGCAGATGTTCGAACCGGCGCTGGCCCTGGAGCGGGCGCTGGGGCTCGGACTCTGGGATGCCGTCGCGCCCCGGATCACCGGCGCCGAGCTGGTCACCGCCGACCCGCCGGGCACCCGCGCCCTGACCGTCACCGGGACCCTTCGGGCACCCGCGCAGTCCGTGGACCTGCGGCTGAAGACCGCCCGCTGGCTGGAGCTGTTCGAGGAGCGCGGCGGCCGGGTGGAGTACCGCTCGCTCACCGCCGGGGAGCTGCCCGCGCTGGCCGCCGCCCAGGACCTGACCTTGGTGGCCACCGGGCGCGGCCCGCTGGGCGAACTCTTCGGCCGGGACAAGCGGCACAGCCCCTATGACGGTCCGCGCCGCACCCTGGCCGTGGTCTATCTGCACGGGGTGGCCCCGCAGCCCCGGCTGCCCGGCCATCTCCGGCTGATCGCCACCCCGGGGGCGGGCGAGCTGTTCCTCATCCCCGGCCTGACCCTCTCCGGGCCCTGCGACATGCTGCTGTGGGAGGCCGTGCCCGGCGGGCCCCTGGACCGCTGGCACCAACTGGCCACACCGGAGGCCGTGTTGGCACGCTCACTGGAGCTGATGCGCCACCACGCACCCTGGGAGTACGAGCGGTGCGCCGGCGCGGAACCCACCGACGCCGGGGCCTCGCTGGTGGGGGCCGTCACCCCGGTGGTGCGCCATCCGGTCGCCGAGGTCGCCCCCGGCTCCCATGTCCTGGGCCTGGCCGACGCGGTGGTGCTCAATGACCCGCTGGCCGGGCAGGGCTGCAACACGGCCGCGCACTGCGCCGACCACACCCTGCGCCGCATCCTGGACCGTGGCGAGCGCCCCTTCGACCGGGCCTGGCAGCAGCAGACCTTCGCCGGCTGGTGGGAGGAGCGCGCCCGGCACTCCACCGCCTTCACCAATCTGCTGCTGGACGGCGCCCCGGAGCATATGCGGCAGACGCTCCGGGCGGCCGCCGGACATCCCGAGATCGCCCACCGCTATGTCAATGGCTTCGCCGACCCGGCCGACTACCGGGAGTGGCTGCTGGAGCCCGAGCGGGCGGCTGCCTATCTGGCGGCCGTGACGGGGCGGCCGCCGGGGCCATGAGTTAGCGTGACCCGGTGAACAGGGCGGATCCGGGAGCGGTGGCAAGAGCGCGGGGCCAGGGACCGGTGGTGTGCGCGGTCTCGGTCGGCGGCGGCCTGGGCGCGGCCGCCCGCTATGCGGCCGGGCTGTGGTGGCCCACCCCCGGCCATGCCTTCCCCTGGACCACCCTGGGGATCAATGCCGTGGGCTGCGCGCTGATCGGCGTGCTGCTGGTGACCATCGCCGAGCGTGGCACCCCCCATCCGCTGGCCCGGCCCTTCCTGGGCACCGGGGTGCTCGGCGGGTTCACCACCTTCTCCACCTATGCGGTGGACATCCAGCAGCGGCTGGCCGGCGGCCACCCGGCCGCGGCGCTCGGCTACCTGGCCGGTACCCTGGCCGCCTCGCTGGCGGCGGTCTGGCTGGCGGCCACCGCCACCCGCCGGCTGCTGGCACCCGGACCGGGGAGGCAGGGATGAGAGAGCTGCGGGGCCAGGCGCTCCGGCTGACGGTGCTGCTCGGCGAGTCGGACCACGCCCATGGCAGGCCGCTCTACTCCGAGCTGGTGCACCGCGCCCATGCCGCCGGGCTGGCCGGGGCCAGCGTCTTCCGCGGCATCGAGGGCTTTGGCGTCTCCTCGCTGATCCACACCACCCGGCTGCTGTCGCTCAGCGAGGACCTGCCGGTGGCCGTGGTGATCGTGGACACCGAGGAGCGGGTACGGGCCTTCCTGCCGGAAATCGGCCAACTGGCCGGTGACAGTTGCCTGGTGACCCTGGAACAGGTCGAGGTCCTGCACTACCGGGGGTCGGCCCCCGCGTGAACTGGCTCCTGGTCATCGCCGGCGCCATGGCCGGCGCCCCACTGCGTTACCTCACCGACCGGGCCGTGCAGTCCCGGCATGACTCGGTCTTCCCCTGGGGCACCTTTGTCGTCAATGTCGTGGGCTGCCTGATCCTGGGCGTGATCACCGCCATGGCCCCGGAGAAGCTGCGGCTGCTGCTGGGCACCGGCCTGTGCGGTGGTCTGACCACCTATTCGACCTTCTCCTATGAGACCCTGCGGCTGGCCCAGGACGGCGCCCGTGGCTACGCCGCCGCCAATGTCCTGGCCAGTGTGGTGTGCGGGCTGGGTGCGGCGTACGCGGGCGCGGCCCTGGGCCAGGCCCTGCGGTAGGCAGCGTCCCCATCGGACGATGGCTACCGCAGTACCTGTTCCATCAGCACCGCCCGCAACTCCCGTGCCGCGCGCGGCGGTGGGGCGTCCGTGCGGTGGGCCACCGCCACGGTGCGCCGCATCCGCTCGCCCTCGAACGGGGTGACCCGCAGCCCCGACCGGGCCGCCACCATGCCGGGCACCACGGCCAGGCCCAACCCGGCCCGGACAAAGCCCAGTACGGCGTCCATCTCCCCGCCCTCCACGGTGAAGGAGGGCTCGAAGCCGGCCGTCCGGCAGGCGCCGATGGTCATTTCCCGCAGGTCATAGCCGCGCCGGAACATCACCATGGGCTGCCCGCGCAGTTCCTCGACCCCGATCCGCTTCCGCCGGGACGGTGGCGGGACGGACGGCGAGGTGACCACCACCAGCTCCTCATGGAGCAGTTCGGTGGTGGTCAACGCCGGGGCGCCCACCCCCAGCGGGGTGATGATCAGCGCCAGGTCCAGGCCGCCCGAGGCCAGGGTGCGTACCAGGTCCTGGGAGCCGCCCTCGTCGATCAGCAGCTCGATGCCGGGGAAACGGGCGTGGTAGGCGCGCAGCACATCGGGCACCAGGCTGGCGCAGAGGCTGGGCGGGGCGCCCAGCCGTACCCGGCCGCGCCGCAGCTGGGCCACCTCCTGCACCTCCCGGTGGGCGGTCTCCGCATCGGCCAGGATGCGGCGGGCCAGCGGCAGCAGCGCCTCCCCGGCGTCGGTGAGGGTGATGTTGCCGCGCGCCCGGTGGAACAGGGCGGCCCCCAACTCCCGTTCCAGCGAGCGGATCTGCTGGGACAGCGAGGGCTGGGCGACATGCAGCGCCTCGGCGGCCCGGGTGAAGTGGCGGACTTCGGCGATGGCCGTGAAATAGCGGAGCTGCTGGAGTTGCACCTCACCAGCTTAGATAGGCATTGCCTATGGAAACCAGCCGGACCATGTCTTGGACGCATCGCCGGTTCCCGGCCTAGCGTCGGCTCCATGGCACTGGCGACGACCCGGACGGCACGCCCCCCGTCCCTCCCCCGATCCCTGTGGCGCTCGACCGTGGGCAAGAAGGCGGTCATGGCCGTCACCGGCCTGATCATGCTGGCGTATCTGGTCGCCCATATGCTGGGCAACCTCAAAGTGTTCTTCGGCGCCGGGGAGTTCAACCACTACGGGCACTGGATCCGCACCATCGGCGAACCCTTCCTGCACCATATGTGGTTCCTCTGGCTGGCGCGGGTGGTGCTGACCGCCTCGGTGCTGCTGCACGGCGTGGCCGCGTACCAGCTCAGCCGCCGCGACCGGGCGGCGCGCCCGGCGAAGTACCAGCACACCCGGCAGCGCACCAGCTATGCCACCCGCACCATGCGCTGGGGCGGGGTGATCCTCGCCCTGTTCATCGTCTGGCACATCCTGGACCTCACCACGCTCACCGTGAACCCCAACCACCAGGAGGGCCACCCGTACCAGAACCTGGTCGCCTCCTTCGACCGCTGGTATGTCTCCGCCTTCTATATCGCCGCGATGCTCGCCCTGGGCCTGCACATCCGGCATGGCTTCTGGAGCGCCGCCCAGACCCTGGGCGCCAACTCCCCGCGCCGCGACCGAGTGTTCAAGGCCCTGGCCAATCTGCTGGCGGCCGTACTGACCTGTGGCTTTATCGCCGTCCCCGTGGGCGTCCTGACCGGAGTCGTGAGCTGACCATGTCCTCGTACCCGCGCTACACCACCGGCGATCCGGTGGCCGACACCAAGTCCCCCGAGGGCCCGATAGCCGAACGCTGGGACCGGCGCCGCTTCACCGCCAAGCTGGTCAACCCCGCCAACCGCCGCAAGCACACGGTGATCGTGGTGGGCACCGGGCTGGCCGGCGGCGCCGCCGGGGCCACCCTGGCCGAACAGGGCTACCACGTCGTCCAGTTCTGCTACCAGGACTCCCCGCGCCGGGCCCACTCCATCGCCGCCCAGGGCGGCATCAACGCGGCCAAGAACTACCGCAACGACGGCGACTCCATCCACCGCCTCTTCTATGACACCGTCAAGGGCGGCGACTTCCGCGCCCGTGAGTCCAATGTGCACCGCCTCGCCCAGATCTCGGTCGAGATCATCGACCAGTGCGTGGCCCAGGGAGTTCCCTTCGCCCGCGAGTACGGCGGCCTGCTGGACACCCGCTCCTTCGGCGGCGTCCAGGTCTCCCGCACCTTCTACGCCCGTGGCCAGACCGGCCAGCAGCTGCTGCTGGGCGCCTACCAGGCGCTCTCCCGGCAGATCGCGGCCGGACAGGTGGAGATGCATCCGCGCACCGAGATGCTGGACCTGATCGTGATCGACGGACGGGCGCGGGGCATCGTCGCCCGCGACCTCATCACGGGTGCCGTCTCCACCCACTTCGCGGACGCCGTGGTGCTCGCCAGCGGCGGCTACGGCAATGTCTTCTACCTCTCCACCAACGCCAAGAACTCCAATGCCACCGCGATCTGGCGGGCGCACCGGCGCGGCGCCTACTTCGCCAACCCCTGCTTCACCCAGATCCATCCCACCTGCATCCCGCGCTCCGGCGACCACCAGTCCAAGCTGACGCTGATGAGCGAATCGCTGCGCAACGACGGCCGCATCTGGGTGCCCAGGGCGAAGGGGGACCGCCGGCCGCCCGGAGAGATCCCCGAGTCCGAGCGCGACTACTACCTGGAGCGGATCTACCCCTCCTTCGGCAATCTGGTGCCGCGCGACATCGCCTCCCGCGCCGCGAAGAACGTCTGTGACGAGGGACGCGGCGTCGGCCCCGGCGGCCAGGGCGTCTACCTCGACTTCGCGGACGCGATCCGCAGGATGGGGCGGGCGGCGGTGGAGGCCAAGTACGGCAACCTGTTTGAGATGTACGAGCGCATCACCGCCGAGGACCCGTACCAGGTGCCGATGCGCATCTATCCCGCGATCCACTACACCATGGGCGGGCTGTGGGTGGACTACGACCTCCAGACCACCGCCCCCGGCCTGTTCGCCATCGGCGAGGCCAACTTCTCGGACCATGGCGCCAACCGGCTGGGCGCCTCGGCGCTGATGCAGGGCCTGGCCGACGGCTACTTCGTCCTGCCGGCCACCATCAACGACTATCTGGCGCGGCACCCGCACGACGAGGTGCCGGACGACCACCCGGTGGTACGGGCGGCGGTGTCCGAAGTCACCGGCCGCCTGGACCGTCTGCTGGCCGTGAACGGCGACCGCACCCCCGACTCCTTCCACCGCGAGCTCGGCGAACTGCTCTGGGACGAGTGCGGAATGGCCCGTACCGAGCATGGGCTGCGCAAGGCGCTGGACCGGATTCCCGCGCTGCGGGAGGAGTTCTGGCGCCGGATCAAGGTGCCGGGGAGCGGCGAGGAGCTCAACCAGTCCCTGGAGAAGGCCAACCGGATCGTGGACTATCTGGAGCTCGCCGAGCTGATGTGTCTGGACGCTCTGCACCGCGCCGAGTCTTGCGGCGGCCACTTCCGGGAGGAGAGCCAGACCGGCGACGGGGAGGCGGCCCGCCGGGACGAGGAGTTCGGGTACGCGGCCGCCTGGGAGTTCACCGGTACGGGCGGCGCGCCCGTGCTGCACAAGGAAGAGCTGGTCTTCGAGTACGTCCAGCCGACGCAACGGAGTTACGCGTGAATCTGACCCTGCGTATCTGGCGGCAGCGCCAGGCGGATGAGGCCGGCGCCATGACCACATATGAGGTCACCGGCATCAGCGAGGACATGTCCTTCCTGGAGATGCTCGACCAGCTCAATGAGCGGCTGATCCTGGAGGGCGAGGAGCCGGTCGCCTTTGACCATGACTGCCGGGAGGGCATCTGCGGCGCCTGCGGGATGGTCATCAACGGCCAGGCGCACGGCCCCGAGCGGACGACCACCTGCCAGCTGCATATGCGGCACTTCACCGACGGCGACACGATTGATGTGGAGCCATGGCGGGCGGCGGCATTCCCGGTGGTGAAGGACCTGGTCGTCGACCGGTCGGCCTTTGACCGGGTGATCGGCGCGGGTGGATATGTCTCGGTGCCAACCGGCTCCGCGCCGGAGGCGCATGCCACGCCGGTACCGAAGCCGGTGGCGGACCTCGCGTTCGAGCACGCGGAGTGCATTGGGTGCGGGGCATGTGTGGCCGCCTGCCCCAACGGCTCGGCGATGCTGTTCACTTCGGCGAAGGTGGTGCATCTGAATGTGCTGCCGCAGGGGGCACCGGAGCGGGAGTCCCGGGTGCGGGGGATGGTCGACTCGATGGACGCCGAGGGCTTCGGCGGCTGCACGAATACGGGTGAGTGCGCGGTGGCCTGTCCCAAGGGGATTCCGTTGTCCTCGATCGGGCGGATGAACCGCGAGTATCTGCGGGCGATGGTGAAGGGGACGCCTTCGGGGGGTCGATGACCGTACGGGGTACAGGGGTTGCGCATTCTGCCCTTGTGCATCGCGTTTCACCCGCGGGCCGTCAGTGGCTGGTCGCGCCCACGCGGCGGAGCCGCATGGGAGAGCCGCCTAGCGCCCCTTACGGGGCACCCGGCGCCGGTAATAGCCATAGGTCTGCGCCAGCAACAACGGCCCCCACAGGGAGAACAGACCGCTGACCGTCAGCGCCAGCACATCCCAGCCCGGCGCATAGGGATAGCGCAGACCGGACAGCTGGAACGCGGTCAGCAGCCAGTACCCCAGCAGCCCGGTGAACGCCAGCCCGGCGAGCCCGGCCGGCGCGATGACCGCCATCGGTGGCACTCGCCTGCCACCTATCCTCGGCACCCACTCCGGCACGGTCTCGCCCCACCACCGCACCAGCCCGAAGCAGAACAGCGCCAGGCACTCGGACAGCACGCTGAGGCTGACCACATAGGGCACGTTCCAGACCGACGGCGGCATCACCGCGCCACCCATGCCGTAACCGAAGCCGATCGGCAGCCGCCAGAAGCACACCGGCAGTCCCAGCAACGGGATGAGGTGGGCGACCCGCTCCGCCCAGCGCGGCACGGGCCGCTCCGTACTCCTGACCGGCACGTCCGGGCGTGCCACCATGTTGATCGCCATGCCATGAGCCTCTCGCGGCCCCGGCGGCCCGGGATCGGGCCATGGCATGAGCCGCATCCCCCGCCCGGTGGAGGCGGGGCCCGGCCTCAGCGGGCGTAGGAGCCGATGCCCTCCAGGCAGTAGACGTACTGATTGATCGTCAGCCCGCCCCGCGTGGACCGCTCCGAGAAGGTGTACTGCGTACCGTCGATGCTGCGGCACCGCTCCATGTCGCTGGTCGCGTAGAAGACATGGATGACCTTGTAGTGGGCGTCGGCGGCCGTGCAGGAGACCTCATGCACACCGCTGACGCTCACCGGCGTCGTGGAGTCCGGGATCTTGCCGTTGAGGCAGGTCCCGGTGATGTGCGGCAGCACCGGCGGCGGTGCCAGCGTGATGGGCGGCAGGCTGAACCGTGGAACGGGAGGTACGTAGTGGTAGGTCGGGGCGGCCGGCGGGGAGTAGGTGTCGGTGGGTCTGGCATACCCCGAGGGCGAGCTGTCGCTGGACGCCGAGGACGTGGAATCGCTGTGGTGGTTCAGCGCGAAGACCAGGGCCAGCACGGCGGCCAGGCCGAGGACGGCGAACAGCCCCACCACCGGGCCTTTGCTGGCAGGCGGCCGGGCCCCTGCCACCTGGATCCGGATCAGCACCTCGCCCTCTGCGGTGGGCACCGTGATGACCGCACCGTTCTGCACCGGCGGAATGCGCACGGTGACCGGGCCGGTCGGCAGCTGAACGATCTGGATGACACCCTGAGCCGCCTGTTGCGGGGTCAGCGTTAACGGGACTTCTATCGGCACCGAGGCTCCATGAAGCTCTGGAGGCGGCGCGACTCCCCCGGGCGACCGCCTCGTCAATGCCCCAAGTGTGGCCAGCTACTGGCCAGTTGCCCAGCGGTATGGCATAACACCTCTGCCGGCCCGGGAGAGAAATGGATCACACCCCGCCTCCGCCGGGAGCCTGCGGGGTGGGGAAACCCTTATGAATCAGCCCTTGGGCCGATGGTTTCCCCACCCTGGCACGAGCCGGCTCAGCGGGCCCCGAAGTCCTGGGTCCAGCGCGGGCCGCCCGGGGCCTGGTTGATGCCTACGCCGAGGTCCTTGAAGGAGCAGTTGAGGATGTTGGCCCGGTGGCCGGGGCTGTGCATCCAGGAGTCCATGACGGAGGCGGGGGTGGCCTGGCCATAGGCGATGTTCTCGCCGTAGGTGCTCCACTGGTAGCCGGCGGCGGTGATCCGCTCACCGGGGCCCTGGCCGTCCGGGTTGGTGTGGTCGAAGAAGTTACGGGCCGCCATGTCGTCGGAGTGGCGCTGCGCGGCGGCGGCCAGCTGGGAGTTGTTGCGCACCGGGGAGCAGCCGACCTTGCCGCGCTCGGCGTTGACCAGGGCTATCACCTGCTGCGCCAGCGAGCCGGAGGCATCGTCCACGGTGGGCGACACCGGCTTGGGGACCGGGCGCTCGGAGGTGGCGCTGGGCTCGGGGGCCTCGGTGCTGGGCCGGGCCGAGGGCTTGGCGGTGTGGGAGGCCGAGGCGGAGGGCTTGGCCTTGGGGGAGGGCGAGGCGCTGGGTCGCGCGCTGGCGGAGGGGCTGGGGGAAACCACCGACTGTGTACGGTCGTTGAGGGCGCGCACCTGGCTGGGCTCACTGGCGGACTGGCCGCGTACCTCCCGGTCCGAGGAGTCGGTGAAGAGGTAGACACCACCGGCCACCGCGGCCAGCACGGCGGCCGTACCGGCGGCCAGGACGCCCTTGCGGCTGCCGGGGCGGGCGGCCCGCCGGTGTCCCCGGCCCTTGACGTGCGAGGCATGCGACGCGTGCGAGGCGTGTGAGCTGTGCGAGACGGAGGGGGAGGCGGAGGTGGCCGGTATGGACTGGGTGGCCGCCATCGACTCGGTCCGCAGCACCGTCGCGCCGCGCCACCAGTCCAGCAGGGCCGCCGTCACCGGCACCAGGCCGAAGCCCACCAGCAGGCCCTCGGCCGGCACCAGGGCGGACCAGGCGCCGCCGCACTGGGCGCAGGTACGGGCGTGGCGGGCGATGCGCTTGCGCCACAGGGCGGAGGGGGTGCCGTCCCAGGGTGCGAGCAGGGCGGCGAGTTCGGGGCAGCGGGGGCTCGCGGACAGCGCCCGTACCACCCCGCGCGCGGTGTCCAGCTGGGCCTTGGTGCGCTGGACGCGGACGGCGGTGTGCTGCGGGGTGAGTTCCAGTGCGGCCGCCACCTCGGCGCGGGTCAGCTCGCCCGCGGCCTCCAGCCACCACAGGGAGAGGGCCTCCCGCTCGCCCGGGTCCAGCCAGCGGGTGGCCTCCACCACCTCGCGGCGCTGGCCCTGCAGGCCGAGGCGGACGATGGTCAGGGAGACAAAGTCCCCGGCGGGGTCGGCGACCTGGGCCACGGTCTCGGGCAGTTCGCTGACCGGGGTCTCCGGCCGCTGGTTGCGCCAGTGGCCGCGTATCTGGTTGGTGGTGATGGCCACCAGCCAGGAGCGGAAGCTGGCCGGATCGCGCAGTTCCTGGAGGCCGTTGACCACGCGGAGCATGGTCTCCTGCACCACGTCGTCCACGTCCGCGTGCCCGTTCAGGGCCCGTCCGACGATGTTGTAGACGAGCGGCATGCAGGCGGCGACCAGCTCGTCCTGCGCGGCGGTGTCCCCCGCCCGGGCCGCCTCTATCAGGGCCACATTCTCCATGTGCACGCCCCACACACCCCTCTCGTTGGTTTACGGCCGACATAGAGGAGACGGCTCGGGGAGGACTGGATAACAGAAATTCGAGCCGAGGAGAGTGGCGCGCGTCACATCGAGGATGCGTTACAGGGAACGTCACACCAGGAACTCGCGGAGCAGGCCGGGTGACACCTCCTCGACAAAGGCGACGGCCTCGTCCGCCGCCAGGTCGCGGATGTGGTGGCCGTCCGAGCCACGGGCGACGGCCAGCGCGGCGGTGGCGGTGACCACCCCGGCCCGGCGGGAGAACGGGGAGTCGGTGAAGGTCCAGGCGATCACGGCATCACGGTCCAGGGCCACCGTCCGGCGCCACAGGGTGCCCGAGCGGATGACCAGCCAGCGGCCGCGCCGTTCATGACCCAGGGCGCGGTAGGCGCTGTGCGCCAGGGCGCGGGCGAGCGGGACGGAGAGCAGGAGCCAGCCCAGGGCGCACCAGAGCAGGACCGGGGTGAGCAGGGCGCCGAGCACGGTCAGGGCGACGGCCGGCGGAAGGACCACCCAGGTCAGGACCCTGGTGACCCGGCGGCGCCGGGCGACCAGGGGGTGGGCCCTGAGGCGGTCGGTGTCGATCTCCTCGCCCAGCACCCCGGCCCGTACCCGCAGGGCTTCGGCCCGGGGGCCGGGCGGCATCAGAACGCTGCGCTTCTGGTTCTCCTCGCGGTTGCCCAGGCCGCCCGCCACGGCATGCACGGTGGCCCCGCCGCCGGAGCGCAGCAGCAGCGGTTCCTCGATGCTGACGCCGCGCAGCCGGGCGCGCTCGATGGACACCGAGTGGGTGGTGAACAGGCCCCGGCTGACCCGCAGGGTGGCGGGGTCGGACCACTCCAGCCGGTAGCGCCACCAGTCCTTGATGTAGAGGACCACGGCGCCCAGGGTGCCCAGGGCGAGGACGGCCAGCAGGGCGATCGGAACGGTCAGCCACAGGGCGCGGTGGCCGAGTTCGGTGAAGCTGTGCCGTACCCAGCCGATCCGCCAGGGTTTGATGCCCATGCCGTCCAGCGCCCGCCATAGGCCGCCGCCGGCGGTCAGCACTCCGCCGAACACCCAGAAGGTCAGCGGGGCGTAGCGCAGCCAGCGGGCGTCGGCGGTGGCGAGCACCGCGTCGTCGGACGGTCTGGTGTGGCTGAGCAGTTCGGCCCTCAGCCGCTCGGCCTCGGTGCGGGAGAGCGCCTCCAGGGCGATCCGGCCCTGATGGCCGCCGGTTCCGGCGCGCAGCACCACCAGGCTCAGGGCGCGCTGGACCGGAGTGGCGGTCAGGTCGACATTGCGGATCCGGTGCAGGGGTATGGAGCGGGACTGCCGGGTGAGCAGGCCGGTACGCAGCTCCAGCGAGTCGGCGGTGATCCGGAATCTGGTGCGACGCCAGGTGATGAAGCGGGAGGTGGTGAGGGTGGTGAAGACCAGCGCGATGATGCCGAGGGTGACCCACTCACGGGTGGTGAGGTGACCGCCGGTGGCCAGGGCGGCCAGCGCCAGCGACCCCAACGGCGGCCCCAGCCAGGCGCAGTGGGCGAGCAGGGTGCGCGCGTCCAGCCGGCGCCAGGACTGCTGGCCGGTGGCGGTCACGCCGCGTCCTCCCGTACCAGTCGGGCGGCCTCGGCGATCCGCTCGGCCATCTGCCGGGCATCGTCGTCGAGCAGGCCGGAGATGCGCACCGCGCCGGCCGTGGAGGCGGTGGTGACGGTCACGGTGGCCAGCCCGTACCGGCGTTGCAGCGGCCCGCGCACGGTGTCCACGGTCTGCACCCGGCTCAGCGGGGCGATCCGGCGGCGCTGCCAGAACCAGCCGTCGGCGGTGTAGACGGCCGACTCCCCCACCTCCCAGGCGTGCACCCGGTAACGCAGGCCGGGCATCAGCAGGATGACGGCCAGGGCGGGCAGCACCAGGACGACCACGGTCAGCGGGGCCAGCCAGGGCAGAGCACCGGGGAAGAACAGGACGCAGAGCACCAGCAGGGCGGTGGCGGCCAGCAGCAGCGGGCCGCCGGGTATCAGCAGCGCCCGTACGGTCCACCAGCGCCGCGCCCGGGGATCGACCCGGTTGCGGGGCGGACGGAGCCTGAGCCGTGTCTCGGACATGGTGGATCCCCCTTTTCGGCGCTGCCGGTAAGGTATAGCAATACAGCTGACTTGAAAAAGGGAAGGCGGCATCACCGGTGCCCAGGCGCGTGGACCACGAGGAACGGCGGCGGCGGATCGCCGGAGCGCTGTGGCGCATCGCCAGCACCCGGGGACTGGAGCGCGCCAGCCTGCGCGAGGTGGCCGCCGAAGCGGGCATCTCACTGGGGCAGTTGCAGCACTACTTCGCCGGCCGGGAGGAGATGCTGCGCTTCACCCTGGAGCACTTCGGCGCCGTGTCCGAGCAACGGATCCAGGCCCGGCTGGCGGCCGGCTATCCCGAGCCGACACCCCGGGCCGTACTGCGGGAGATCGCCGCGGAGTTGCTGCCGCTGTCGGAGGAGCAGCGGATAGGACTTCGGGTGCAATTGGGCTATTTCGTCCGGGTGTTGCACGACGAGGCGCTGCGGCCCTACGCCCGGGAGGGGGCGCTGGCGCTGCGCGGGGTGCTCGTCGATCAGCTGCGACTGGCCGCCGGGCGCGGCGAGTTGGTGGCCGGTGCCGATCCGGAGCGGGAGGCGGTGCTGCTGCTCGCCCTGACGGACGGGCTGGCGAACGCGGTGCTGCTGGATGTCCTCGACCCGGAGCGAGCCATGGACTTGGTGGACGCCCACCTTGGGCGGTTGTTCAGCGGTGCGGGCTGATCACTCGGGGGCCGTCTTTCGGCTGCGGGCCGCCTGTGGCCGGTCGCGCCCACGCGGCGGAGCCGCAGGGGAAACGGCCCCGCGCCCCTGACGGGGCGCCCCCCGCGGACGAACTACACCCGCCGAGCCGCCCGGTTGCGCCCGCCCGGCCCCGGGGAGAGCGCGGAGGCGAGCTCCTCCAGGGCGTCCACCAGCAGCTCGGAGCCGCGTACCGCCACCCCCTCGTCGCCCTCGGCGGCGTGCCACTCCTCCAGTGCCCGGCGCAGCGCCACACAGTCCAGGGCCCGGCGTTCGCGGACCGCGGCCACCGCCTCCGGCAGGGCCTCGCGCAGCGCCGACGCGAACTGCCCGGCGGCGGGCGAGGGCTGGGCCTCCCGGTCGGGCAGATGGGCCTCCATCAGCATGGTGACCCGGCCCAGCGTGGCCAGCGCCGCCTCCGCCGCCCGCTCGGCGGTGCGCGAGATGCCCCGGTGCCGCACCGGCTCCTTCAGGGCGCGTTCGGCGGCGTCCTCCCAGGTCACCCGGGCCGCCCGGGCGTCCAGCAGCGCCTCGCGCACCCGGCGTGGCTTACGGTCGGCGGGCCGGGCGTGGGCGTCCAGCACCGCCAGCGCGTACTGGCCGTTGGCCGCCAGCCAGTCGGCCAGCCGGTCGCGCAGCCGTGGGGTCTCCCAGATCGGCAGCAGGGCGTACCCGGCCATCGCCAGCAGCCCGCCCAGCAGGGTCAGCGCCACCCGGGCCTGGACGGTCTGCGACCAGCCCTCGCCCACCATGCCCAGCAGGAAGATCACATAGGCCCCGATACAGGCGGAGACCACGATGTAGCCGGTGCCGGTGAGCAGATAGCCCAGCCCCACACAGACCACCGCCAGCGCGGCGCAGACCGTCACCCCGGGGTGCAGCAGGGCGGCCAGCGCGGCGCCGATCAGCACGCCGATGACGGTGCCGACAAAGCGGGCCACACCTCGGGCGTAGGTCTGGCCGAAGTCGGGCCGCATGATCATCACGGACGCCATCGGCGCCCAGTAGCCATGGCCCAGCGGCAGCGCGGTGCCCAGCAGATAGCCGAGCGAGGCCACCGCGGAGACCCGTACCGCGTGCCGGCCGATGGGTGAGGACCAGCGGGCCTCCCGGCTCAGCGCGCGCAGCGCCACCGGCACCAGGCGGGGCATGGTGGGGCGCGGCAGATGCCGGCGCTCCTCCCCCGGTGTCCGGGCGGGTGCCCGCCGGGTGCCCGGCTCGTCGGTCTGGTCCACCGCGTCGCCCAGCAGGGCCATCAGGCGGTACGCGGAGCGGCGGGCCGGACCGGTGAGCATCGGACCGGACTCCGGCACCCGCAGCACCGCCACCGCCTCCGGCGGCAGCTTCACCGGCTTGCCCCAGCGGATGGCGCGGGCCACCGCGTCCAGCACCACGGCGGTGGCGCCCAGCAGGTCCCGTACCCGGTCCCGTTCCGGGCCCTCGGCGGGGGCGCCGACCACCGGGTCGGCCAGCGCGGCCAGCACCGGGCGCAGCCGCTCGGCGATACCGCGCGGGCCGCCCAACTGGCGCGGGCGGTTGCGGGCCTGGCGGGGAGTGAGCTCGGCGGCCTCGCGGGCCTCCATCAGCGGGTGCGGGTCGAAGGGGGCCATCGGGTCGTGCCGGAGCCGGCGGGCGTAGTCCGCCTCGGCGGCCAGCGCGTCGGCCAGCGCGTCCCGTTGCAGCCCCCAGGGCCGGATCGGGAACACCACGATCAGCAGCGCCTGCACCAGACCGCCCACCACGATCAGGGCGGCATGGTGCACCGCGCCCCACACCGAGGTGGGCAGGGTGACGGTCACCAGCATCACCGCGACGGTCTGGGTGGCGATCAGCCCGGAGACCGGGCCCACCGCCCAGGCCATCCCGGCCAGCAGCGTCCACACCACCAGCAGCGCCACAAACACCACATGGTTGAAGGCGGCCAGATAGCCCAGGAAGGTGCTGACGCCCAGCCCGACCGCCACCCCCAGCGCCAGCACCGGACGCGGCCGCCAGCTGCGCTGGAAGCTGGCCAGGCCGGCGGCGAAGGCGCCGAAGGCGGAGGAGACGGCCAGGGCGGGCGTGCCAAAGGCCAGCAGCACGCCGATGACCAGGGCCACACCACAGGCACTGCGCAGGGCGAGCTTCGGCTCGAGCGGGATCCGCTCGATCGTCAGCCCCGCTCGGGCGGTGTCCTTCAGGGCGGAAGACCAGGTCATGGCCTGAGCTTACGGAATGGCCTGTTCTAGTCGGTTCCCAGCGCCCGTCAAGGAGCCCTCAACGATGGCTGGGGAAGCCCAGGTCCACGCCGCCGTCCGAGCCCGCGCCGAAGGCGCTGATGGATTCCGTGGGCCAGCGGGTGGTGACCACCTTGCCCCGGGTGTAGAAGTGGACGCCGTCGTTCCCGTAGATGTGGTGGTCCCCGAAGAGCGAGTCCTTCCAGCCACCGAAGGAGTGGTAGCCCACCGGCACCGGGATCGGCACATTGACCCCCACCATGCCCGCCTGCACCTCCAGTTGGAAGCGCCGGGCCGCGCCGCCGTCCCGGGTGAAGATGGCGGTGCCATTGCCCCAGGGCGAGGAGTTGATCAGGGCCACGCCCTCCTCATAGCTCTCGGCCCGCAGCACACACAGCACCGGCCCGAAGATCTCGTCCCGGTAGGCATCGGCGGTGGTGGACACCCGGTCCAGCAGGGAGAGCCCGATCCAGTGCCCGTTCTCATGGCCCTCCACCGTGAAGCCGGTGCCGTCCAGCACCACTTCGGCGCCCTGGGCGGCGGCCCCGGCCACATAGGAGGCGACCTTGTCCCGGTGTTCCCGGGTGATCAGCGGGCCCATCTCCGAGGTGGGGTCGTTCCCCGGCCCGATCTTGATCTTCTCGGCCCGGTCCCGGATCTTCGCCACCAGGGCGTCGCCGGTGTCGCCCACCGCGACCACCGCCGAGACGGCCATGCACCGCTCCCCCGCCGACCCGTAGGCCGCGGACACCGCGGCGTCCGCGGCCACGTCCAGGTCCGCGTCCGGCAGCACCAGCATGTGGTTCTTGGCGCCGCCCAGCGCCTGCACCCGCTTGCCGTGCGCGGAAGCGGTGCGGTGGATGTGCCGGGCGATGGGAGTGGAGCCGACGAAGGAGACGGCGGCCACGTCCGGGTGCTCCAGCAGCCGGTCCACCGCCACCTTGTCGCCGTTGACCACATTGAGCACCCCGTCCGGCAGCCCGGCCCGCTGGGCCAGTCCGGCCAGCAGCAGCGCGGCCGAGGGGTCCTTCTCGCTGGGCTTGAGGACAAAGGTGTTGCCGCAGGCGATGGCCAGCGGGAACATCCACAGCGGCACCATGGCCGGGAAGTTGAACGGGGTGATGCCCGCCACCACCCCGAGCGGCTGGCGGATGGCGGCCACATCGACCCGGTTGGAGACCTGGGTGGACAACTCCCCCTTCAGCTGGGTGGTGATGCCACAGGCCAGCTCCACGATCTCCAGCCCACGGGCCACCTCGCCCAGCGCGTCGGAGTGCACCTTGCCGTGCTCGGCGGTGATCAGCCGGGCCAGTTCCTCGCGGTGCGCGTCCAGCAGCGCCCGGTAGGCGAACAGCACCGAGGTACGGGTGGCCAGCGAGGAGGTTCCCCAACTCCCGTACGCCGCCTTGGCGGCGGCCACCGCGGCGTCGACCTCGGCCGCCGAGGCCAGGGCCACCCGGGTGGTGACCTCGCCGGTGGCGGGATCGGTGACGGGCCCATATGAACCGGAGGCGCCCTCGACGGCCTGGCCGTCGATCCAGTGGTTGACGGTCTTCATGTCCTGCTGCCTCTCAGTGACCTAGGTAGCGGCGACGTGCGGCGGCGTTCTTGTCGTACTCCGCCCGGGCCGCCAGGGCCGCCGGGCGGGTCGCGGTCCGGGCGACGGGCACATCCCACCACGCCTGGGCGGGTGGCGCGCCCGACACTGTGTCGGCCGTTTCGGTCTCCACATGGACACAGACGGGTCCCTCGGCGGTACGGGCCGCCGCCAGCGCCTCGGTCAGCTCGGCGGTGGTCCGCGCCCGCAGCACCGCCATGCCCAGCGAGGCGGCGTTGGCGGCCAGGTCCACCGGGAGCGGGTCCCCGGTGTACGAGCCGTCGGGCGCCCGGAAGCGGTAGGCGGTGGCGAAGCCCTCGCCGCCGACCGAGGCGGACAGCCCGCCGATGGAGGCATAGCCATGGTTCTGGATCAGGACCACCCTGACCGGGATCCGTTCCTGGACGGCGGTGACCAGTTCGGTGGGCATCATCAGATAGGTGCCGTCACCGACCAGGGCCCACACCGGACGGCCGGAGGCCAGGTGCACCCCCAGCGCGGCCGGGATCTCATAGCCCATACAGGAGTAGCCGTACTCCACGTGGTAGTCGCCGGTGCCCCGGGAGGGCCAGAAGCGGTGCAGGTCGCCGGGGAGCGACCCGGCCGCGTTGATCACCACGTCCCGGTCGCCGGTCACCCGGCTGAGCGCGCCCAGCACGTGGAGCTGGGTGGGACGGGCGTCCGGCTGCCCCGGCGCCAGGGCGCGCTCGGTGACATGGCGCCACTCATGACGGCCCCGGATGTACCCCCGCTCGTAGTCCTCGGGCACCCGGTAGCCGGCCAACTCCGCGCGCAGCGCCGCCAGTCCGGCCCGGGCGTCACCGGTGAGGGCCAGGCCGCAGAGCTTGTGGGCGTCGAAGGAGGCGATATTGAGGTTGGCGAACCGCACCCCGGGGGCGGCGAAGAGGGTGGCCGAGGCGGTGGTGAAGTCGGTGTAGCGGGTGCCCACCCCGATCACCAGGTCGGCGTCCCGGGCGAGTTGGGCGGCCACCGCGGTGCCGGTGTGGCCGATGCCGCCCAGGTCCATGGGCAGTTGGTGGTCCACCGCGCCCTTGCCCGCCTGGGTGGTGGCCAGCGGAATGCCGGTGGCCAGCGCGAAGGAGGACAGCTCCGCCTCGGCCCCGCTGTGCCGTACCCCGCCGCCGACGACCAGCAGCGGGCGGCGCGCGGCCCGTACCGCCCGGGCCGCCTCGGCCACGGCGGCCGGGTCCGGCACCGGGCGGCGGACCGGCCAGATCCGGTCGGCCAGGAACTCCTCGGGCCAGTCGAAGTCCTCGGCCTGCACATCCTGCGGCAGCGCCAGGGTCACCGCGCCGGTCTCGGCCGGGTCCGCCAGCACCCGCATGGCCTGCAGGGCGGCCGGGATCAGCGCCTCGGGGCGGGTGATCCGGTCGAAGTAGCGGGAGACCGGGCGCAGGCAGTCATTGACCGAGACATCGCCCGCGGTGGGCAGTTGGAGCTGCTGGAGCACCGGGTCGGCGGGGCGGGTGGCGAAGGTGTCACCGGGCAGCAGCAGCACCGGCAGATGGTTGATGGTGGCCAGGGCGGCGCCGGTGACCAGGTTGGTGGCGCCGGGGCCGATGGAGGTGGTCACCGCCTGCGCGGACAGCCGGCCGCGCTCACGGGCGTAGCCCACGGCGGCGTGCACCATGGCCTGTTCATTGCGGCCCTGGTGGAAGGGCATGCCCGCGTCGCCGGTCTGCCCGGTTTCCAGCAGGGCCTGGCCGATGCCGGCCACATTGCCATGGCCGAAGATGCCCCAGCAGCCGGCGATCAGGCGCTGCCGCCGCCCGTCCCGCTCGCTGTACTGATGGGCCAGGAACTCCACCAGTGCCTGGGCGACGGTGAGCCGTCGGGTCATCGGGGGTCTCCTGCCGGGTAGAGCGGCAGCCGGGGGTCCACCGGCTGCCGGGGCCAAGTGCCGCGGATCCAGGCGTGGTCGGGGTGGTCCCGGATGAGCCAGGCGCGCTCGGCGCCGGGCCCCGCCATGACATTGAGGTAGTACATATCGTGCCCGGGGGCGGCGATGGACGGACCGTGCCAGCCGTCCGGGATCAGCACCGCGTCGCCGGTACGGACCTCGGCCAGCACATCCGTGCGGTGGCCGGGGCCGGAGGGGGTCACCCGCTGGTAGCCCAGGCCGGCGGTGCCCTGCGCTTCGGCGATCTCGTAGTAGTAGATCTCCTCCAGCGCGGACTCCTCGCCCGGGTGCTCCTGGTCGTGCTTGTGCGGCGGGTAGGAGGACCAGTTGCCGCCCGGGGTGAGCACCTCCACCGCGATCAGCCGGTCGCACTCGAAGGTGTCCGCCGCGGCGAAGTTGTTGACCTGGCGGGAGCAGGGGCCGCTGCCGCGGAGCTCCACGGGGATGCCGGAGGCGGGGCGGTAGCGGGCGGGCAGCCGGCGTTGGCAGCGGGCGCCGGGGAGGGCGAAGCGGCCGCCGAGGGCGGTGGCGAGGGTGAGATGTGTGTCGCGAGGGGCGTAGACGAAGTCGGTGGTGGCGGTGAACGGGCTTGCGCGGCCCTGAAGTTCAAAGGCCTCGCCCTCGGTGAAGACGGTGCATCCGCCGGTGAGCGGGAGCACGATCCACTCGCTGTCTCCGGTGGGGAAGGTGTGGCGGCCGCCGGGGGGCAGGTCGAGGATGCGAAGAGAGGTCCAACTTGCCCATGAGGGGGTGATGTTGAGGGAGTAGGGGCCGGAGCGAGTGGAGTTGGCGGGGAGGTGGTGGCGACTGTTGGTGGTCAAGGTTGCGGTCTCCTGTGGTTGCGTGTCCTCAGACTCCGAACGGGCTGAGCAGCAGCGCCACCGCCCGGTCCACCGCCCCCGCCACATCCCCGTCCGCCGGGTAGAGCAGGGCGCGGCCGGCCACCAGGCCACGGACTCCCGGCAGCCGCAGGCCGGTTCGCCATCGTTCGTACACCCCTTCCTCCTCGTCACCGCCCAGCAGCACCACCGGCAGCGTGGTGGCCCGCAGTGCCCGTTCCAGGTCGGCGGGGTCCGCGGTGACCGGGACCTTCAGCCAGGTGTAGGCGGAGCTGGCGCCCAGCCCGGAGGCGATGGCCAGGGAGGTGGCCACGGCCTGGGCGCCCAGCTCGCTGCGCAGCCGTCCGTCCGAACTGGTGCACAGGAAGGGCTCGATGAACAGCGGCAGTCGCCGTGCGGCCATGGCGTCCACCACCCGGGCGGCCGACTCCAGAGTGCGCAGCGAGCCGGGGTCCTGGTAGTCCAGGCGCAGCAGCAGCTTGCCCGCGTCAAAGCCGCGCCGGGCGAGGTCCTCGGGGCCGGGTCCGGTGAAGCGGTCGTCCAGTTCGAAGGAGGCCCCGCGCAGTCCGCCGCGGTTCATCGAGCCCATCACCACCTTGTGCTCCAGGGCGCCGAGCAGCAGCAGGTCGTCCAGGATGTCGGCGCTGGCCAGCACCCCGTCGACGCCGGGGCGGGACAGTGCCAGGCACAGGCGTTCCAGCAGCCCGGCCCGGTCGGCCATCACCGGGCCGCGGCCGCCCACCTCCAGTGCGCCGCGCGCCGGGTGGTCGGCGGCGATGACCAGCAGCCGGCCGTGTTCGCCCAGCAGCGGGCGCCGGGCCCGCCGGGCGGCGGCCTCGGCGATGGCCTCGGGGTGGCGGCTGCGCACCGTGGTGAGGTCGGCGATGGCGATGCTCATGGGCGCCGTCCGGCCAGCAGGGCCTCGATCTCGGCCGGCTCCGGCATGGCCGAGGAGCAGGCGAGCCGGGAGGCCACCAGCGCCCCGGCGGCATTGGCGTACCGGAGCACCTCGGTCAACTCCCCTCCGGCCAGGAGCCCATGGCACAGGGCGCCGCCGAAGGCGTCGCCCGCGCCCAGGCCGTTGAGCACCGCCACCTCGACCGGCGGCACCTCGGCGACGGTCCCGTCCCGGTGCACGGCCAGGACGCCCTTGGGGCCCTGTTTGACCACCGCCAGCTCGACCCCGGCGGCCAGCAGGGCCTCCGCGGCGGCCCGGGGTTCCCGCACCCCGGTGGCCACCTCGCACTCGTCGGCGTTGCCCACCGCCACCGTGGCCCCGGCCAGCGCGGCCGTGTAGTACGGCCGGGCGGCCGCCATGGCGTCGGCGGCGGTGCGTCCGCCGTCCCCGGAGGCGCCGCCTTCACCGCCCCAGAACACCGGCCGCCAGTCCAGATCGAACACCGTGATGCCGCGCCGGTCGCGGGCCCGGAGCGCGGCCAGGGTGGCGGTGCGGCTGGGCTCCTCGCACAGGCCGGTGCCGGTCATCCAGAAGACCCCGGCGGCCCGGATCGCCGCCAGATCCAGGTCCTCGGCGGTCAGATGCAGATCGGGGGCCTTGGGGCGGCGGTAGAAGTAGATCGGGAAGTCATCGGGCGGGAAGATCTCACAGAAGGTGAGCGGGGTGGGATACCCGGTCACCGGGGTCACCCAGCGGTCGTCCACCCCGAAGCCACGCAGCGCCCGGTGCAGAAAGGCGCCGAAGGGGTCCGCCCCGGTGCGGCTGATCAGCGCGGTGCGGCGGCCCAGCCGGGCGGCGGCCACGGCCACATTGGCGGCCGAGCCGCCCAGGAACCGGCCGAAGGTCTCCACCTCGGCCAGCGGCACCCCGGGGCGCAGCGGATAGAGGTCCACGCCGAGGCGGCCCATGGTGATCACGTCATACGGTCCGGCGGGCGGCTCGCTCATGGGCTCAGGTCTAATGGCGCCCGCTCGACCCTGTCAAGGAATTGTCCTTACATATAGACGTGTTGGGCATCCGGCATGACCTTACGTCCGTATGTCCTGTCGAAGCCTTGACACCTCCTCCGCCCGGGCCGGAGGCTGGCCTCAGCCCCGTCCCGGCGACAGAAGGGCCCCGCCGCATGGCCTCCACCCCCCATCCGGTCCTGGACCGCATCCGGATCGGCTCGGCGCCCGACTCCTGGGGCGTCTGGTTCGCCGACGATCCACTGCAAGTGCCCTGGCGGCGCTTCCTCGACGAGGTGGCCGAGGCGGGCTACGAGTGGATCGAGCTCGGCCCCTACGGATATCTCCCCACCGATCCGGGCCGGTTGCGCGAGGAGACTGCCCGGCGCGGGCTGCGGGTGTCCGCGGGCACGGTCTTCACCGCGCTGCACCGGGGGCCCGCGGTCTGGGACGAGACCTGGGCGCAGGTCTCCCGAGTGGCCTCGCTGGCCCGGGGGATGGGGGCCGGGCATCTGGTGGTCATCCCCGCCTTCTGGCGCGACGACCGCACCGCCGAGCCCCTGGAGGACCGGGAGCTGACGGCCGTCCAGTGGCGCCATCTCGCCACCGGGACGGAGCGGCTGGCCCGCGCGGTGCGGGAGGAGTACGGGCTGGAGATCGCGGTCCATCCGCACGCCGACACCCATATCGACACCGAGGAGCATGTCACCCGCTTCCTGGACGCCACCGATGCCGGCCTGGTCAACCTCTGCCTGGACACCGGGCATTACGCCTACTGCGGCGGGGACAGCGTCCGGCTGATCGAGACCTATGGCGAGCGGATCGGCTACCTCCATCTCAAACAGGTGGACCCGGCCGTGCTGGCCGAGGTCACCGAGCGGGGCACGCCCTTCGGTCCGGCGGTGCGCCAGGGCGTGATGTGCGAACCGCCGCTGGGGACACCGGCGTTGGAGCCGGTGCTGAGCGCCGCCCAGCGGCTGGGCGTCGACCTCTTCGCCATCGTGGAACAGGACATGTATCCCTGCCCGCCGGACCGTCCGCTGCCCATCGCCCGCCGCACCCGCGCCTTTCTGCGCTCCTGCGGGACCTGACCGCCACCACCCTGGAAGCGAACGCCGCCCAGGAAGCGAACCGGGAAGACAGCCCATGAGCCTGCGCATCGCCCTGCTGGGAGCCGGCCGGATCGGCTCGTTCCACGCCCAGACCCTCAGCCGGATGCCCGAGGTGGCCGAGCTGGTGATCGCCGACGCCGATCCGGCCCGGGCCGCGGCGCTCGCCGGGCGGACCGGCGGCCGGGCGGCCCCCGGAGTCGACGAGGCCCTGGCGGGCGGGGCCGACGCCGTGGTGATCGCCACCGCCACCGCCGCGCACGCCGAGCTGATCGGCCGGGCGGCCGCCGCCGGGCTGCCCGCCTTCTGTGAGAAGCCCATCGCCGTGGACCTGCCCGGCACCGCCCGCGCCCTGCGCGAGGTGGCCGCGGCCGGCACCCTGCTCCAGATCGGCTTCCAGCGCCGCTTCGACGCCGGCTATCTGGCCGCCCGCGAGGCGCTGCGCTCGGGCCGGCTGGGCCGGGTGCACACCATCCGGACGGTCACCTCCGACCCCGCTCCCCCGCCCGCCGAGTTCCTGCCGCTGTCCGGCGGACTGTTCCGCGACTGCATGGTGCATGACTTCGACGCGGTGCGCTGGCTGACCGGGCGGGAGGTGACCGAGGTCTACGCCCGTGGCTCGGCCGGCGGCGCCCCCTGCTTCCGGGAGGCGGACGATGTGGACACCGCCACCGCCCTGCTCACCCTGGACGACGGCACCCTGGTCAGCGCCACCGCCACCCGCTACAACGGCGCCGGCTACGACGTGCGCACCGAGCTGTGCGGCGAGCGGGACCAGTGGGTGGTGGGGCTGGACGGCCGTACGCCCGTCACCTCCGCCGAGCCGGACGGCCCGGCCGCGCCCCGGCAGCCCTGGACCGGCTTCCTGGAACGGTTCGCGGGGGCGTACCGGGCCGAGCTGGCCGCCTTTGTGGGTGCCGTGCACGGCGCGCGGAACAGCCCGTGCCCCGGCACCGAGGGCCTGCGCGCCCTGCTGGTGGCCGAGGCCTGTGAGCTGTCCCGGCGGGAGAACCGGCCGGTCAGGACGGCGGAGCCGGCCGAGCGGGCCGGGCTCGGCTGACCGCCGGCCCGCGCGGGGCACGTCACCCCCTGGTTACGGTCGTCACGTTTGGGCGAGTCTTCTGTCACAGCCGCTCGACAGCCCGCTCCGGGGCGCCGGCCGCATCGTTCACCCGGGCCATGGTGCTGATCAAGAAGGCCGCGCCGCAGTCCCCCCGCCGGAGCCCCCTCCGCGGCTGCGGCGCAGCGGAGAGGCGCGAGAGATGACCGACCGTCGACTCTGGTCCTACCGGGAGATCGCAGCGCACATCGGGGTGCAGACCGACACCGTGCGTTCCTATCGCAAGCACGGCCTGCTGCCCAGCCCGGATCTCACCGAAGGCGGAAAACCTTATTGGTTCGCCGACACCATCCGGATCTGGGTGGCCCAGCGCCCCGGCAATCGCCCCCGACGCTAAGACCCCGACGCTCCTCATACCCCCTGGGGGAATACCCCCAGGGGGTATAGTGTTGACGCAGGAACCGGCCGATCGGGCACCTGCCGAACGGCCGGCACATTGTTCACAGCCTTCACAAGGAGCACCGGCATGACTTCCGAGACGAACACCGCCTCCACCGTCGTCTACCAGGTGAGCGGGATGACCTGCGGCCACTGCGAGGGTGCGGTCAACAGCGAGATCTCCGCCATCGCGGGGGTCACCTCGGTCAAGGCCGATGCCACCACCGGCCGGGTCACCGTCACCGCCACCGGCCCGCTGGACGACGAGGCCGTACGGGCCGCCGTGGACGAGGCCGGCTATGAACTGGCCGGGCGCGCCTGAGCGAGCTGCCCCCTACCGCCTCACCTGAGCCCTGATTTCCCCATCAGGGCTCTTGCCCTTTTACACCCCTTTTGCCAAGAGACCTAGATCACAAGCATTTGGGGGTAACCATTTCGGCCATCGATTGGTCTAACCAGGCAGTGCTGGACCGTCTTGGGGGACGGTCGGGCCACGCGTGGCCGGGGCACGTACCCGGGGAGCTTTGAGCGGCCCTCCCGTACGTACGCGTCCCGGCAGATGCGTGCCGCCACGGACTCCCGGGCGGATCCCGTGGGGGGAATCCGAGCCGGGCGGAAAACGCCCCGTTCCGACCCGTGGGGGGATCGGACACGGGGCGTTTTTCATTTGCCGTCCGTCTTTCGCCCGAGATGCGGGCTTACTTCGCCTTTACCTGTATAAAAACCGGACGCCCCGGCCCCGCCTCCGCAAGGAAGGCCGGGCCGGGGCGCCTGGGTGCGGGCGGCCGGTGCGTCAGCGCTGTGCGACGGGCACGAAGTCGCGCTCCACCACACCGGTGTAGATCTGCCGCGGGCGGCCGATCCGGGAACCCGGCTCCTTGATCATCTCGTGCCACTGGGCGATCCAGCCGGGGAGCCGGCCGAGCGCGAAGAGCACGGTGAACATCTCGCTGGGGAAGCCCATGGCCCGGTAGATCAGGCCGGTGTAGAAGTCCACGTTGGGGTAGAGGTTGCGCGAGACGAAGTAGTCGTCGCTGAGCGCGTGCTCCTCCAGCTTGAGCGCGATGTCCAGCAGCTCGTCGGACTTGCCGAGGGCGGCCAGCACATCGTGCGCCGCGGCCTTGATGATCTTGGCGCGCGGGTCGAAGCTCTTGTAGACCCGGTGCCCGAAGCCCATCAGGCGGACGCCGTCCTCCTTGTTCTTCACCTTGCGGATGAAGGCGTCCACATCACCGCCGGAGGCGGCGATGGACTCCAGCATCTCCAGCACCGCCTGGTTGGCGCCGCCGTGCAGCGGACCCCACAGGGCGTTGATGCCGGCCGAGATGGAGGCGAACAGGTTGGCCTGCGAGGAGCCCACCAGGCGCACCGTGGAGGTGGAGCAGTTCTGCTCGTGGTCGGCGTGCAGGATCAGCAGCTTGTCCAGGGCGCTGACCACCACCGGGTCCAGCTCGAACTCGGCGGCCGGCACCGAGAAGGTCATGCGCAGGAAGTTCTCGACATAGCCGAGGTCGTTACGCGGGTAGACCACCGGGTGGCCGATCGACTTCTTGTAGGCGTAGGCCGCGATGGTGGGCAGCTTGGCCAGCAGGCGGATGGTGGAGAGGTTCCGCTGCTTCTCGTCGAAGGGGTTGTGGCTGTCCTGGTAGAAGGTCGACAGCGCGCTGACCACGGAGGACAGCATGGCCATCGGGTGCGCGTCACGCGGGAAGCCGTCGTAGAACCGCTTGACGTCCTCGTGCAGCAGGGTGTGCCGGGTGATCTCGTCCTGGAAGCGCGACAGCTCGTCCGCGGTGGGCAGCTCGCCGTTGATCAGCAGGTACGCGGTCTCGATGAAGGTGCTGCGCTCGGCCAGCTGCTCGATCGGGTAGCCGCGGTAGCGCAGGATGCCCTGCTCACCGTCGAGGTAGGTGATGGCGGACTTGTAGGCGGCGGTGTTGCCGTAACCGGAGTCCAGGGTCACCAGACCGGTCTGGGCACGCAGCTTGCCGATATCGAAGCCCTTGTCGCCGACAGTGCTGCCGACCACCGGGTAGGTGTATTCGCCGTCCCCGTAACGCAGTACTACAGAGTTGTCGCTCACGTCATCCCTCACCGACGTTGTGCCTCTTCTTTGAGGTGCCCTGACTACCCCTACCTTCCCCCATTTGGCCCAGGAACGTGCACTCGGGGTCGGCCATAGGGCCTATGGACGGCACTCAGTGCCGCCAACCTGGCCATACTGCCCCCTTCGTCCAGATTGGTAAACCGTTCAGAGACGAACAACACCTCCGGCCCCGAGCCGGTGATCGAGGGCGGTGCAGCGCCGGCCCGCTCCGACCGTACGCACCGCCTGCCCCAGGGCCCGCCGGGAGCCCACCAGCACCACCAACCGTTTTGCCCTGGTCACCGCGGTATAGAGCAGATTGCGCTGGAGCATGGTCCAGGCGCTGGTGGTGACCGGGATCACCACGGCGGGATACTCGCTGCCCTGAGAGCGGTGGATGGTCACCGCATAGGCGTGCGCCAGCTCGTCCAGCTCGTCGAAGTCATAGGCGATCTCCTCATCCTCGTCGGTGCGGACGGTCAGCCGCTGCTCCACCGTGTCCAGCGCGGTGACCACCCCCACCGTGCCGTTGAAGACGCCATTGGCGCCCTTCTCATAGTTGTTGCGGATCTGGGTGACCTTGTCGCCGACCCGGAACACCCGGCCGCCGAAGCGGCGCTCCGCCAGGTCCGGGCGGGCGGGGGTGATGGCCTGCTGGAGCAGGCCGTTGAGGTGGCCGGCGCCGGCCGGGCCGCGGTGCATGGGGGCCAGCACCTGGACATCCCGGCGCGGGTCCAGGCCGAATCTGGCGGGGACGCGCCGGGCGGCGACATCCACCGTGAGCCGGCCCGCCTCCTCGGTGTCCTCCTCCACAAACAGGAAGAAGTCGGCCAGGCCCGAAGTGATCGGGCTCTGCCCGGAGTTGATGCGGTGGGCGTTGGACACCACCCCGGACTGCTGGGCCTGCCGGAAGATCCGGGTGAGCCGGACCGCCGGCACCGGGCTGCCCGGGGCGAGCAGATCGCGCAGCACCTCGCCGGCGCCCACCGAGGGAAGCTGGTCCACATCCCCCACCAGCAGCAGATGGGCGCCCGGCGGCACCGCCTTGGCCAGCTTGTTGGCCAGCAGCAGGTCCAGCATGGAAGCCTCGTCCACCACCACCAGGTCGGCGTCCAGCGGGCGGTCCTTGTCATAGGCCGCGTCCCCGCCCGGCTTGAGCTCCAACAGCCGGTGCACGGTGGAGGATTCGGCCCCGGTGAGCTCGGCCAGGCGCTTGGCGGCCCGGCCGGTGGGCGCGGCCAGCACCACCTTGGCCTTCTTGGCCCGCGCCAGCTCCACCACCGAGCGCACCGTGAAGGACTTGCCGCAGCCCGGGCCTCCGGTGAGCACCGCCACCCGGCTGGTCAGGGCCAGCCGGACGGCCTGCTGCTGCTCGGGCGCCAACTCGGCGCCGGTGCGCGCCGCCAGCCAGGCCAGCGCCTTGTCCCAGTCGATGTCCCGGAAGGCGGCCAGCCGGTCCTCGGAGCAGCGCAGCAGTCTCGACAGCTGCCCGGCCAGGGAGAGTTCGGCCCGATGGAAGGGGACCAGATAGACGGCGGTGACCGGCTGCCCGTCCTCCGGCCCGGGGACGGTCTCCCGCACCACCCCCTCGGGATCGGCGGCCAGTTCGGCCAGGCACTCGATGACCAGCCCGGTGTCCACCTGGAGGAGTTTCACCCCGTCCGCGATCAGCCGCTCCTCGGGCAGAAAGCAGTGGCCCTGGTCGGTGGACTGCGAAAGGGCGTACTGCAGACCGGCCTTGACCCGGTCCGGGCTGTCATGCGGGATGCCCACGGCCTGGGCGATGCGGTCGGCGGTCAGGAAGCCGATGCCCCAGACATCGGCGGCCAGCCGGTAGGGCTGGTTGCGCACCACCGAGATGGAGGCGTCGCCGTACTTCTTGTAGATGCGTACCGCGATGGAGGTGGAGACGCCCACGCCCTGGAGGAAGACCATCACCTCCTTGATGGCCTTCTGCTCCTCCCAGGCGGCGCCGATCATCTTCGTCCGCTTGGGGCCCAGGCCGGGGACCTCGATCAGCCGGCCGGGCTCCTTCTCGATGACCTCCAGGGTGTCGATGCCGAAGTGCTCGGTTATGCGGTCGGCGATGCGCGGGCCGATCCCCTTGATCAGGCCGGAGCCCAGATAGCGGCGGATGCCCTGGACGGTGGCGGGCAGCACGGTGGTGTAGTTCTCCACCGTGAACTGGCGGCCGTACTGCGGGTGGGAGCCCCAGCGGCCCTCCAGGCGCAGCGACTCGCCGGGCTGCGCGCCGAGCAGCGAGCCGACCACCGTGAGGAGTTCGCCCCCGCCGCGGCCGGTGTCCACCCGGGCGACGGTGTAGCCGTTCTCCTCATTGGCATAGGTGATCCGCTCGAGAACCCCTTCGAGGACCGCCAGTTGAACCATGGTCCGACGGTACAGCGGGGGTCGGACAGCACTTGGCGGCCCCTGGAATTCGAGGGGCCCGGTCCCTGACCGAGCCCCTCGTCTCCCCCCGCCGGCTTCCCCTTATCCCCCCGGATGTCTCCCCCCGGGAAGCCGGATGCCAGATACGACCCGTGGGAGCGGCGCAGGGTTGCAGCCGATCCGAAGCGTTATCAATCCGTTACCCGCGGTGGTGGCCGTCCCGCCCGCCGCCCGGGAAGCCGTTGACCATGAAACTGGCTTTCTCCACCCTCGGTGTCCCCGGTCTGCCGATCCCCGATGTGCTGCGGCTCGCCACCACCCATGGCTATGCGGGGGTGGAACTGCGCGCGCACCCCGAGGAACCGGTGAATCTCGGCTTCCCGCCCGAGATGCGGGCGGAGACGGTGCGGCGGTTCGCCGACGCGGGCGTGCTCCCACTGTCCGTGGCCGGCTACGCCCAGGTGGCGGCGCCCGGACCGGACGAGCCGGTGGTGGACCAGCTGACGGAGCTGATCCATCTCGCCGCGGACCTGGGCGCCCCCTTTGTCCGGGTCTTCCCCGGCGGCGGCGACCAGCCGGCCGGGCAGGCCGACGCGCAGGCGGCGCGGCGGCTGGGCGCGGTGGCCCCGGCGGCCGCGGACGCCGGGGTGCGGATGCTGCTGGAGACCCATGACTCACACCGCCGGGCCGAGGATGTGGAACGGGTGCTGGGCCTGGTGGGGCACCGTCAGGTGGGCGCGCTCTGGGATGTGCTGCACACCTGGCTGGCCGGCGAGGCACCGGAGACCAGCGTTCCGGCGCTGACGCCCTACCTGGGCTATGTCCAGGTCAAGGATGTCGCCTCGGCGGACGACCTGACTCCGCTGCCGCCGGGCAAGGGCGCGCTGCCGCTGGGTGCCGCGGTGGCGGCGCTGTACCGGGCCGGCTGGGACGGGTGGCTGTGCTGGGAGTACGAGAAGCGGTGGCATGCGGGGGCCGCGCCGTTCACCCAAGTCGCGGACGCCGGGCGGGAGTTCCTGGACCGCCTGGTCGCGGGGTAGCCCGTCCGGGCCGCCCTCAGTCCGTCGCCACGGCCACCGCGCACCCGGCCAGCACCACACCCATCACCCCGCGCTGCGCCCGCAGCCACCCGGGCCGGGCCCGCAGGAAGGCCGACAGTGATCCCGCGGTCAGCGCTATCAGCGCGTTGACGCTCACCGCCACCGTGATCTGGACCAGTCCCAGCAGCAGGGACTGCACCGGCACCGCGCCCCGGTCCGGGTCCACGAACTGCGGCAGCACCGACACATAGAGCACCGCGATCTTGGGGTTGAGCAGATTGGTGACCAGCCCCATGGTGAACAGCCGGCGCGGCGGGTCGGGCGGCAGCGGCCTGGGCGCGAAGGGCGAGTCCCCGCCCGGCCGCAGCGCCTGCCAGGCCAGCCAGGCCAGATAGCCCGCTCCGGCCAGCTTGACCGCCTGGTAGACCACCGGCACCAGGGAGAACAGGGTGGCGATGCCGGCCACCGCGGCCAGCAGATAGACAAAGAAGCCCGCGGCCACCCCCAGCAGCGAGACCAGCCCGGCCCGCCGTCCCTGGGTCACCGACCGGGACACCAGGTACATCATGTTCGGTCCGGGAGTGAGCACCAGGCCCAGCGCCACCAGCGCCATGCCCAGCATGGCGTGCACAGAGATCACATGCATGCGAGGAGCATCACCCGCACCAACCATGTAGCACCAGCGCGTGGTTCTGCATGATGGGATTCAGCAACGCTCAACAATGCTCGACCAGGAGGGGGCCGGGACATGCTGGACCTGACGCGGCTGCGCGCCCTGCACGCCGTCTCGTTGCATGGCTCGGTCAGCGCCGCCGCCCTCGCCCTGGGCTACACCCCGTCCGCGATCTCCCAGGCCATCGCCAAGCTGGAGCGCGAGACCCGCACCACCCTGCTGGAGCGGCGCGGACGCGGGGTGGTGCTCACCGATGCCGCCGAGGCGCTGGCCCGGGCCGCCGCCGAACTGCTGGCGCTGGCCGAGCGGGCGGAGAGCGAGCTGGAGGAGCGGCGCGGCAAGCCCGCCGGCCGGCTGGCCATCGGGGCCTTCGCCACCGCCGCCCGCGATCTGCTGCCCGGGGTGCTGGCCGCGCTCGCCCGGGAACACCCCGCGCTGGATGTGCGGATGACGGAGGTGGACCCGCATCTGTCGGTGGACCTGGTGGCCCGGGGCGCCCTGGACCTGGCGGTGGCGCACGACTGGGACTCGGTGCCCCGCCCCGCGCCGGAGGGCATGGAACGGGCGGAGATCGGCACCGACCACTGCGATGTCCTGGTGCCGGCCGGCCATCCGCTGGCCGGCCGGGACACCCTGGTCCCCGCCGACCTGGCGCACCACCGGTGGATCTGCCAGCCGCCCGGCACGGTCTGCCACGCCTGGCTGATCCGCACCCTGCGGGCCACCGGCCATGAGCCCGAAGTCGCCTACCAGGTGGCCGAGTTCCACACCCAGCTGGCCCTGGTGGCGGCCGGCCTGGGCATCGCCCTGGTCCCCCGCCTGGGCCGGGGTCCGCTGCCCCCGGAAGTACGGGCCCTGCCCCTGGAACCGGCGCCGGTGCGCCGGGTGTCCGCCTACTGGCGCACCGGCGCCGCCCGCCGCCCCGCCGTCGCCGAAACCGTCCACCTCCTGCGCACGCGCTGGGGCGCCCGGTAAGGGGCGCGGGGAACTGCGCGACCAGCCACCCATGGCCCGCGGCCGAACGACAAGGGACATCGGCAGACGCCCGTATCGTCACCAGGCGCAGCCCGGTGGGCGCAACCGCGCGGGAACCCCCGAGCCCGGCCCCGCGTCAAAGCGCCGTGCCGTCGGGGAGTCCGCGGTGCGCGGCCGGCGCCCCCGCCCCCGCCCGCGGCCGACGGCACGCCGCCGCCCGGTGCGCCCCCTGCCAACCACACCGGCGGCGGCCCCACTTGGCGCGCCGGGCCACACACCCATGCGCCCCCGGAAGTCACCAGCACACCTGGCGAGCCACACCCCCATGCGGTAACCCTGGTGGGAACCCTGCTCGTTGGGAGCTGTATGCGCCATCCCGCGCTACCGACAGCGCTGTTCGTCCTCGCCGTGCTCTACGCACCGGTCGCCCTCACCGACTGCCACACCCCGGGCCGCGAGGACCCCGGAGCGGCGGCGGCCGGCGGTGAGCGGGAGACACCCCCGCCCGCCCCGGTCTACCTGGCGCGGGACGCCTGTGCCGGGCCCGCTCCGGGCCACACCCAGCTGGACTGCGCGGATCCCCGGGCCGTCGCCCGGGTGCTGGCCCGCTACAACGGGCCGCCGGACAGCGGCCCCCGCTGCCCGGCGGACACCGACTTCGTCCTCCGCCTCTCAGCCGTGAACGCCGGGGACTCGGAGGATCTCAGCGCCCCCGAGGGCTATGCCTGTATGCGCGGTCTGCACCCACCGCACCCGGGCGACCCGGGCATGGGCGGCGGTCCGCTGACCGTGCTCGGCGACTGCGTCTACACCGAGCGCCCCGGGGTGGTGAAGGAGACCGCCTGCGACGGCTCGCACGCCCACCCGCCGGAGTACCGGATCGCGACGGCGGCGCACACCCGGGACGCCTGCCCGGATGGCACCGACCTCTATGTACACATCGGCGGCGGGACACCCATCGGGTGTGCCCGCCGCCTGAGTTGACGCGAAACCGGCGCGAAACCGGTCGGCTACGGCCGCAGGGAGGTCATCCGCTCCGGCTGCGCCTTGTCCAGCTTGGCGTCGTACGGCGCCAGCGGCTGGGCACGCCGCTCGTCCCGCTGTACGGCCGCGGGCGCCACGCCCGCCCAGCGCAGCACCTCGGCGGTGGCGGTGGCCCGCTCATCGGCCACCAGCTGCGCGATGTTGGAGCCATGGTTGCCGCCCGGCGCGAAGAACCGGTAGTCATGCCGGGCCTCGGCGCCCTTGCCCACGCTGAACGGCTTGGCACCCCACGGATCGTTCTGCCCGTAGACGAACAGCATCTGCCTGCTGTCCTGGCGCACCCAGCGGTCGACGTCCGCCATCTCTCCCGGGTGCCACTTCATCGGTATGTCGCGCGGGACGTAGACCCGCGGCTGGTTGATGCCCGGGTAGCGCAACTCCCCCTTGAGCTGGGGGTACTTGACGTGGGGGTAACCCAGCTCGGTGCCCGCCTGGTAGTAGTACGGGGTGAACCGCTCCATGCCCTGGTCGGTGTAGCCGTCAAAGCCCGAGATGTCGTCGATGAACTTGTACAGCACATCGGTGGACGCCTTGGTGGCCGGCACCGAGGCACAGTCGCTCTGCAGGTGGTACTGCCAGAACGACCACACCAGGTCGAGCACCACATTCTCGTACGCCTTGTCGGCGCTGCCGACGACCTTGAAGGTCTTGCCGTTGTCCCGGGCCCACTTGGTGTAGCGGTCGACGATCTCCTTGCGGCGCACCAGCGCCTCACGCTGCACCGAGTTGAGCTGCTTGCGGCAGGCCGCGTCGCCCACGGTGGCGAAGAACTTGTCGTAGGCCGAACCCTCCTTGGTCACCACGTCATTGGGAGCGACATAGGCGACGGTGCCATTCATGTCGTGCGGGAAGAAACGGCGGTAGTAGGTGGCGGTCATGCCGCCCTTGCTGCCGCCGGTGGCCAGCCAGTTCTTGTTGTATACGGGCTTGAGCGCCTGGTAGAGGCGGTGCTGGTCATTGGCCGCCTGCCAGATGTCCAGCTTGGACCAGTCGGCGGGCTGCGGCCGGGACGGAGTGAAGAAGCGGTACTCCATCGAGACCTGGTTGCCGTCCACGATCCGGGTCGGCTCGCTGCGGCTGGGGGTGGTGGAAACGTTGTAGCCGGAGGTGTAGAAGACGGTGGGCCGGTCAGTGGCCTTGTGCAGCAGGGTGAAACGCTGCTCGAAGGTCCCCCGGTCCGGGTGACGGTGGTCTATCGGCTGCCGGTAGGTCAACACGAGGTAGCGGTAGCCCGGATAGGACTTCTCCTCGACAAACCGCATCCCGGGAATCTTCAGGATGCGGTCCTTGATGTCCGGCTCGGTGGCGGTGGCCGCCCCGGCGGTCACGGTGCCGGCGCCGAGTGCTCCTATCAGCACTGCCAGCGCCAGCAACCATCTGAGAGCCTTGCGCATACGCCCTCCCCTGGGTTCGCAAAGGTCGCGGCGAACCTATCGGGGGAAACATCGGACGCGCCAGACCCCTCTTGTCACACGGTGCTCGTCTCGAACTCCCCGGTGAACGTGCGCCAGAGCTGTGCGTACCGGCCGTTCAGGGCCAGCAGTTCACCATGGGTGCCGTCCTCGACCACCCGGCCATGGTCCAGCACCACCACCCGGTCGGCACGGGCGGCGGTGGTCAGCCGGTGCGCCACCACCAGGGTGGTGCGCCGCCCGGCCAGCCGGTCGGTGGCCTCGTTGACCAGTGCCTCGGTGGCCAGATCCAGGGCGGCGGTGGCCTCGTCCAGCAGCAGAATGTCCGGATCCACCAGTTCCGCCCGGGCCAGGGCGATCAACTGCCGCTGCCCGGCGGAGAGGTTACGGCCCCGCTCGGCCACCGGGTGCATAAAGCCGCCGTCCAGCCCGGCGATCATCTGGTGGGCGCCCACCGCCCGGGCCGCCGCCTCCACCTCCGCGTCACTGGCCTCCGGACGGCCATAGGCGATGGCGTCCCGGACCGTGCCGGGGAAGAGGTACGGCTCCTGCGGGACCACGCCCAGCCGTTGCCGGTAGCCGGTCATATCGAGCTCGCGCAGGTCGCGCCCGTCCACCCGGACCGCGCCCGAGGTCGGGTCGTAGAACCGGGCGACCATCTTCACCAGGGTGGACTTGCCCGCGCCGGTCTCGCCCACAAAGGCCACCGTCTGCCCGGCCGGGATGGTCAGCCGGATCCCGGCCAGCGCCTCCTCCGCCGCGCCCCGGTAGTTGAAGCACACCTCGTCGAAGACCACCTCACCGGTCAACTCCTTGACCTCGGCCGGCCGTTCGGCGGCGGGGGTGGTGGTGGGCTCACGGAGCAGCGCCTGGATGCGGCCCAGGGAGACGGTGGCCTGCTGGTAGCCGTCGAAGACCTGGGAGAGCTGCTGCACCGGCGCGAAGAACAGGTCGATATAGAGCAGATAGGCCACCAGCGCACCGGCGGTGAGGGTCCCGTCGCTCACCCGGCCGGCACCCACGATCAGCACGGCGGCCGAGGCCACCGAGGACAGCAGCTGGACAAACGGGAAGTAGACCGAGATCAGCCACTGCCCGCGCACCCGCGCCCGCCGGTACTCATCGCTGCGCCCGGCGAACCGGTCGGCGCCCGCCGCCTCCCGGCGGAACACCTGGACGATGCGCAGCCCGGCCACGCTCTCCTGGAGGTCGGCGTTGACCACCCCGACCCGTTCCCGGGCGAGTTCATAGGCCCGTACGCTCTGCCGGCGGAAGAACACCGTGCCGATCACCAGCAGCGGCAGGGTGGCGAACACCACCAGGGCCAGCTGGACGTCCAGCACCAGCAGCGCGACCAGGATGCCGAAGAATGTGAGCACCGAGACCACCGCGGTGACCAGACCGGTCTGCAGGAAGGAGGACAGGGCGTCCACATCGGTGGTCATCCGGGTCATGATCTTGCCGGTGAGCTCGCGCTCGTAGTAGTCGAGACCCAGCCGCTGCAACTGCGCGAAGATCTTCAACCGCAGGGCATAGAGCACCCGTTCACCGGTCCGCCCGGTCACCCGGGTCTCCCCCACCTGGGCGGCCCACTGCCCCAGCACCACCAGCAGGGCCAGACCGGAGGCGGCCCATACCGCGCCCAGCGCCATCCGCTGCACACCCTGGTCGATGCCATGCCGGATCAGCACCGGCAGCAGCAGTCCGGCGACCGCGTCCGCCGCCAGCAGCAGCAGGCCCAGCGCCAGCGGCGCCCCGAAACCGCGCAGCAACTGCCGCAGGCCATAGCGGGATTCGCCGCGCAGCGCGCGCTCCTCGTCCACCTCCGGGGTGTCCTCGGCCGGCGGCAGCGCGGCCACCTTGGCCAGCAGTCCGGGGTCGGCTGTCATGCCGGGGGCCGCGGACTGTTCGGCGTTGTCGGGGCGTACCCACAGCGACGGGGTGACGCCGTCGATGACCTTCCGGCCATGGCGGCGGGGCGGCGCCTCGCCGTCGAAGGCGCCGCCGGCCAGCCCGGCCGGGTCCCTGGGCGTCTCGGCCAGTTCATCGGGGTCGGTCAGCAGCCGCCGGTACAGCTCACAGCGCTCCTGCAACTCCTCGGCGGTGCCCACGTCCACCAGACGGCCGCCGTCCAGCACCGCGATCCGGTCGGCCAGTTGCAGGGTGGAGGCCCGGTGGGCGATCAGCAGGGTGGTGCGGCCGCGCATCACCGAGCGCAGCGCGGTGTGGATCTCATGTTCCACCTGGGCGTCCACCGCCGAGGTGGCGTCGTCCAGCAGCAGCAGCCGGGGGTCGGTGAGGATGGCCCGGGCCAGCGCTATCCGCTGGCGCTGGCCGCCGGAGAGGGTGAGCCCCTGCTCGCCGACCTCGGTGTCATAGCCCTCAGGCAGCGCGGAGACAAAGCCGTCGGCCTGGGCGGCGCGGGCGGCGGTGCGTATCTGCTCGTCGGTCGCCTCCGGCAGACCGTAGGCGATATTGGCGCGGATGGTGTCGGAGAACAGGAAGCTGTCCTCGGGCACCAGCCCGATGGCGGCGCGCAGCGAGGAGTGGGTCAGCTCGCGCACATCCTGGCCGCCGATGCGCACCGCGCCGGAGGTGACGTCATAGAAGCGCGGCAGCAGCAGCGCCAGGGTGGACTTGCCGCTGCCGGAGGCGCCGACCACGGCCACCGTCTCGCCGGGCTCGATGCGCAGCGAGACCTCGTCCAGCACCGGGCGCCGGTGGTCGTAGCCGAAGGAGACCCGGTCGAACTCCACCGAGGCGTCCGCGTCGGCGGGCAGCTCCCGGGCCTGCGGGTGCTCCGCCACCACCGGCTCGGTGTCGATGAGTTCCAGCACCCGCTCGACCCCGGCCCGGGCCTGCTGGCCCACGGTGAGGACCATGGTGAGCATCCGCACCGGGCCGATCAGCTGGGCCAGGTAGGTGGAGAAGGCGACAAAGGTGCCCAGGGTGATCTGCCCCCGGGTGGCCATCCAGCCGCCGAGCGCCAGCATGGCCACCTGTCCCAGGGCGGGCACGGCCTGCAGCGCGGGGGTGTAGCGGGCGTTGAGGCGCACGGTGCGCAGGCGGGCGGCGAACAGTTCGCGGCCCACCGCGCGGAGCTTGCCGGTCTCCTGGGCCTCCTGGCCGAAGCCCTTGACCACCCGGACTCCGGTGACGGCACCGTCCACCACCCCGGCCACGGCGGCCGCCTGGCCCTGGGCGTACCAGGTGGCGGGGAAGAGCCGGGCCCGGCTGCGGATGGCCAGGAACCACAGGGCCGGGGCCACCGCCAGGGCGACCACGGTCAGCAGCGGGGAGAGCACCGCCATCACCACCAGGGAGATGACGAACAGCAGAATGTTGCCGATCATCATCGGCAGCATGAACAGCAGGCTCTGCACCAGTTGCAGATCGCTGGTGCCCCGGCCGACCACCTGGCCGGTGGAGAGCTCGTCCTGGCGGACGCCGTCCAGCCGGGCGATCGAGGCGTACATCTCGGTGCGCAGATCGTGCTGGACATCCAGGGCCAGGCGTCCGCCGTAGTAGCGGCGGACATAGGTGAGGCCGTAGACCACCAGCGCGGCGACCACCAGCAGGATGGCCCAGGGGGCCAGCGGGCGCCGGTGGGAGCCGATGACATCGTCGATGATCAGCTTGGGTATCAGCGGCACCAGGGCGGTGACGGCCATGCCCAGCAGTGAGGAGCCCAGGGCCAGCAGGACCGCTCCGCGATACCGCCAGCAGTACCCCGCCAGTCTCCTGGCCCAGCCCTGCCCGGTTCCTTCCGCCGCCACCGGCCACCTCCCGTATGTGCTCAGCTGCCGGAAGGCCCCAACACCACAACCGGCGGATTTCATCCCGCCGCAACAGGGGGCAACACCGCGGTGACCGGCCGGATTCCTGGCAGCTGCCGGATTACCGGGGAAATGTCAGATTCCTGGGAGGTACTGGATCAGCAGATCGATCAGCTTGATGCCCAGGAACGGGGCGATCAGCCCGCCCAGGCCATAGCGCCCCAGGTTGCGGCGGAGCAGATCATGGGCGGAGGACGGGGCGTAGCGCACCCCGCGCAGGGCCAGCGGGATCAGGGCGACGATCACCAGGGCGTTGAAGATGATCGCCGAGGCGATGGCCGAGGTGGGGCTGTGCAGGCCCATGATGTTGAGCTTCTCCAGGCCCTCATAGCCGGCCACCCCGCCGAACATGGCGGGCACGATGGCGAAGTACTTGGCCACGTCATTGCAGATGGAGAAGGTGGTCAGGGCGCCCCGGGTGATCAGCAGCTGTTTGCCGACCTCGACGATCTCGATCAGCTTGGTGGGGTTGGAGTCCAGGTCCACCATGTTCCCGGCCTCCTTGGCGGCCGGAGTGCCGCTGTTCATGGCCACCCCGACATCGGCCTGGGCCAGCGCGGGGGCGTCATTGGTGCCGTCGCCGGTCATGGCGACCAGATTGCCGCCCTGCTGCTCCGCACGGATGCGGGCCAGCTTGTCCTCGGGGGTGGCCTCGGCCAGGAAGTCGTCCACCCCGGCCTCGGCGGCGATGGCCTTGGCGGTGAGCGGGTTGTCACCAGTGATCATCACGGTCTTGATGCCCATGGCGCGCAGGTCGGCGAAGCGCTCGGCGATGCCGGGCTTGACCATGTCCTTGAGGTGGACGGCGCCCAGCACCCGGGCGCCGTCCACGTCCTCCATCGCGACCAGCAGCGGGGTGCCGCCGCCGGCCGCGATGGAGTCGGCGATCCAGCCGGCCTCGGCGGGCACGCTGCCGCCGCGCACGGCGACCCAGTTGAGCACCGCCGAGGCGGCGCCCTTGCGGATCCGGCACACCTCGCCCTCCCAGGCGAAGTCCACGCCGCTCATCCGGGTCTGGGCGCTGAAGGGAACGAACCGGCCGTGTGCCAGCTCCTGTTGGGGACGTTCGCGCAGCCCGTACCGCTCCCGGGCCAGCGTCAGGATGGAGCGGCCCTCCGGAGTCTCGTCCGCCAGCGAGGCCAACTGGGCGGCGTCCGCCAGCAGTTCGGCGGCCACGCCCTTGACCGGGACGAACTCGGCGGCCTGCCGGTTGCCCAGGGTGATGGTGCCGGTCTTGTCCAGCAGCAGGGTGCTGACATCACCGGCCGCCTCAACGGCCCGTCCGGACAGGGCGATCACATTGCGCTGCACCAGCCGGTCCATGCCCGCGATGCCGATGGCGGACAGCAGCGCCCCGATGGTGGTGGGGATCAGGGTGACCAGCAAGGCCACCAGCACGGTGATGGTCTGGGGGGCGCCCGCGTAGTCGGCCATCGGCTGGAGGCTGACCACGGCCAGGATGAAGACCACGGTCAGCGCGGCCAGCAGGATGTTCAGCGCCAGCTCATTGGGGGTCTTCTGCCGGGAGGTGCCCTCCACCAGCCCGATCATGCGGTCCAGGAAGGTGTTGCCGACCCGCGAGGTGATCCGGACCACGATCCGGTCGGAGAGCACGGTGGTGCCGCCGGTGACCGAGCTGCGGTCGCCGCCGGACTCCCGGATGACCGGCGCGGACTCGCCGGTGATCGCCGACTCGTCCACGGCGGCGACCCCGTCCACCACCTCGCCGTCACCCGGCACCACCTCGCCGGCCTCCACCACCACCACATCATGGGGCTGGAGCCCGGCGGCCGGAACGCGCTCTTCCGCCCAGTCCCGGGGCCCGCTGCCGACCCGCCAGGACCGCAGCCGACGGGCCACCGTGCCGGCCCGGGCCCGGCGCAGGGTCTCCGCCTGCGCCTTGCCACGGCCCTCGGCCACCGCCTCGGCCAGATTGGCGAAGATCACCGTGAGCCAGAGCCAGCCGCTGATCAGCCAGCTGAACACCGAGGGGCTGAACAGCGCGGACAGCGTGGTCAGCGCGGAGCCGACCTCCACCACAAACAGCACCGGGTGGCGCACCATCACCCGGGGGTGCAGCTTGCGCACCGCCTCCGGGAAGGCGGTGACCAGCTGCCGGGGGTCGACCGCCCCGCCGGCCACCCGCCGGTGCCGTCTGCGGCGCGAGGGCTCCGGCGGCGCGGGGATCGGCGGGGTGACGTCCTGCTCGGGGGCCAGGTGCAGCATCGGGTGCCTTTGCCGGTTCGGGGTGGTTGATCACCCCAGCCAACCGTGCGGGGATCCGGCGGCACCGGCTTCCTGACGGCCCCTTGGCGCCCTGCGGCCCCGGACTTACGCGGCCTTTACGCCTGGCTCCGACTCGCCGCGATCTGTCGGGACATGATCGTCGTCAGCTCATAGGCCGTGTGCGAGGCCGCCACCGAGGTGATCTCGGCGTGGTCATAGGCCGGGGCGACCTCGACCAGGTCGGCGGAGACCAGGTGACAGTCGGACAGCCCGCGGATGATCTCCAGCAGCTCCCGGGAGGTCAGACCGCCGGCCTCGGGGGTGCCGGTGCCGGGGGCGTGGGCCGGGTCCAGGACGTCGATGTCGATGGAGATGTAGAGCGGGCGGTCGCCGATGCGCTGGCGGAGCTGGTCGGCGATCTCGTCCACGCCACGGCGCATCACATCGGCGGAGGTGACGATGCCGAAGCCCATCTTGGCGTCGTCGTCCAGGTCCTTCTTGCCGTAGAGCGGACCCCGGGTGCCCACATGGGAGAGGGCCGAGGTGTCCAGGATGCCCTCCTCCACGGCGCGCCGGAACGGAGTGCCATGGGTGTACTCGGCACCGAAGTAGGTGTCCCAGGTGTCCAGGTGCGCGTCGAAGTGCAGCAGGGCCACCGGGCCGTGCTTACGGGCCACCGAGCGCAGCAGCGGCAAGGCGATGGTGTGGTCACCGCCCAGGGTCATCAGCCGGGCGCCGGTGTCCAGCAGCTCGTCCGCGGCGGCCTGGATGGTGTCCACCGCCTCGTCGATGTTGAACGGGTTGGCGGCGATATCACCCGCGTCGGCGACCTGCGCCAGGGCGAAGGGGGAGGCGTCCTGCGCCGGGTTGTAGGGGCGCAGCAGCCGGGACGCCTCACGGATGGCATTGCCGCCGAAGCGGGCGCCGGGGCGGTAGGAGACACCGGTGTCGAAAGGCACGCCCACGACGGCGACATCGGCCGAGCCGACCTCGTCAAGGCGCGGCAGCCGGGCGAAGGTGGCCGGACCCGCGTAGCGCGGGATGCGGGAGGAGTCGACGGGGCCGCGCGGTTCACGCGGGGCTGCGGCGGTGGTCATGCGTGGAGCCTCTCGGGACGCTGCCTGGGACGTACCCGAGGGTAGGCAGGGGCCCGGGCCCCGCACATATACGGAACTGAGGATCCGGATTCGTTTTATGGACACCACGTCCATCGCGCCGCCGCCCGGGGAAGAATGGCCCCATGCCGATACCGCTGTCCGTGCCCGGCCGCGCCGAACTGCTCGACCACCTGGTCCATACCCATATCGCGGGCGTGGTGGCGACGCCCCGGGCCAACAGCCTGGACCACTACCGCAAGCTCGCCCACGGCGACCGGCTCCACTGGCTGGGGGTGGACCTGGGCGACCGCTGGGTGGACGAGCAGGACGTCCTGGCGGTGATGGCCGAGCGGTGCGGGGTCAGCGACGATCCCGAGCTGCGCACCGGCCAGGACTACATCGACCCGGAGCTGACGGTGGCCGCGCTGGAGCGGGCCGCCGCCTTCCTGCGCAAGGCGGCGGAGACCGGGCAGCGGGTGCTGCTGGCCACCGGCCACCCGGGCGGACTGCTGGATGTGCACCGGATGACCGCCGCCGCGCTGCGCGCCGCGGGCTGTGAGATCACCGCCCTCCCGCTGGGCCTGACCGCCGACGAGGGCCGGGTGCACCCGGTCGCGGACGTGGCCGTGTACGAGCGCGGCGCCACCCTCTGGCACACCCACTCCCCTGCGCCGATGGCCGCTGTCCTGGACGGCCTGGCCCGGAGCGGCCGCCCGCTGCCGGAGCTGGTGATCGCCGACCATGGCTGGGCGGGCTGCGCGGCCCAGCGCGGCATCGACGCGGTCGGCTACGCCGACTGCAACGACCCGGCCCTCTTCCTCGCCGAGGCGGAGGGCACCCTGGGGGTGGCTGTACCGCTGGACGACCATGTCACCGACCCGCGCTTCTACGAGCCGATGACCGCCTATCTGCTGTGGTACGCGGGGCTCCTATAGGGGCGCGGGGTCGTCACCCGACGCGGCTCCGCCGCCGTTCCAGCCGCGCACCGCCAGCCAACTGCCCCCGTACAGCACGCCCGCCTCGACGCCCCGCAGCGCCAGCCCCGATATAAACCGTCTGACGCCGCTGAGTTCGAGCACGCGCTGATGCCAGAAGAACATCAGCACCACCCCCAGCATGATGACCACCACCCCCGCGGCCATCAGCAGCACCCGCGACACCATCCCCAACCGCCCGTCCCCATAGGGCATTTCGTACCTCCCCCGGCCAACTCCTCTTGGTAAAGAGAGTACAAGTGCCCACTGACAGAGCCCCACCGGGATCCGGTCAGCGCGGTACCCGCACAACCCCCTCCTGGATCACCGAGACCGCCAGCCGCCCGTCCTGGGTGAAGATCCGGCCCCGGGCCAGGCCCCGGCCGCCCTGGGAGGTGGTGCTCTCCTGGTCGTAGAGCAGCCATTCATCGGCGCGGAACGGGCGGTGGAACCACATGGCGTGGTCCAGGCTGGCGCCCACCACATCGCCCACCACCCAGCCGCCCCGGCCATGGGCCAGCAGCACCGAGTCCAGCAGGGTCATATCGGAGACATAGGTGGCCAGGCAGACATGGAGCAGAGGATCGTCCGCAAGCTTGCCATTGGTCCGGAACCACACCTGTGACCTGGGCTCGCGCGGCTCGCCCGCGCTGCCGAACGGCGGGTCGTCCACATACCGCAGATCGACCGCGGCCCGTGCCCTGAGCAGCCGCTCCACCACGGCCGGCCCGCCTATCCGGTCGGCGTGCCGGGCCAGCATCTCGGCCGGCGCGGGCAGGGTGAGCGGGTCCGGCGCGAAGGGCATCGGCTCCTGGTGCTCCAGCCCCTCCTCCCAGGTCTGGAAGGAGGCGGAGAGGTGGAAGATCGGCTGCCCGTGCTGGACGGCCACCACCCGGCGGGTGGTGAAGGAGCGCCCGTCGCGGATCCGGTCCACGGTGTAGACGATGGGCACCCGGGGGTCGCCCGGGCGCAGGAAGTAGGCGTGCAGGGAATGCGCAAGCCGGTCCTCGGGCACCGTGCGCCCGGCGGCGACCAGTGCCTGCGCGGCCACCTGGCCGCCGAACACCCGGGGAATGAGCGCATGGCGGCTGATGCCACGGAAGATGTCCTGCTCGATGCGTTCCAGGTCGAGCAGGTCGAGCAGGTCTTCCAGGGGAGTGCTGGGCTCGGTCACGGTGTTCACAGGCCCATCGACTTGGCGATGATGGACCGCATCACCTCGCTGGTGCCGCCGTAGATCCGGCTGACCCTGGTGTCCGCGTACAGCCGGGCGACGGGGTACTCCATCATATAGCCGTAACCACCGTGCAGCTGAAGGCACTTGTCGATGACCACCGCGGCGCGCTCGGTGGTGAACAGCTTGGCCGAGGCGGCGTCGGCGACGGTCAGCTCGCCGGCGTCATGAGCCTCCAGCGCCCGGTCGACCACCGCCTGCATGGCGTCCACCTCGGACTTGCAGTCGGCCAGTACGAACTTGGTGTTCTGGAAGGAGGAGACCGTCTTGCCGAAGACGGTGCGGTCCTGCACATACGCCTTGGCGAACTCCAGCGCGGCGGCAGACTGGGCATAGGCACTCACCGCGATGCCCAGCCGCTCCTGCGGCAGGTTCTGCCCCAGGTAGGAGAAGGCCTTGCCCTCCTCACCGAGCAGATCCCCGGCCGGCACCCGGACGTCATTGAAGAAGAGTTCGGCGGTGTCCGAGGTCTTCAGCCCCAGCTTCTCCAGCTTGCGGCCCACCGTGTAGCCCTCGGAGGCGGTGTCCACCACCAGGATGGAGATGCCGCCCCGGCGGTCCTCGGGGGTGGCGGGAGCGGTGCGGGCGCAGACCAGCACCCGGTCCGCCTGGACGCCGCCGGTGATAAAGGTCTTGGCGCCGTTGAGCACATAGTGGGTGCCGTCCACGGAGAGCCTGGCCGTGGTGCGCATTCCGGCCAGGTCGGAGCCGGTGCCCGGCTCGGTCATGGCGATGGCCGTCATCATCTCGCCGCTGACGAAGGGCGGCAGCCAGCGCCGCTTCTGCTCCTCGGTGGCATAGGCGAGCAGATAGGGCAGGCAGAGCGCGGTGTGCACCCCGCTGCCGCCGAAGCTCACCCCGGCCCGGGCGCACTCCTCGACGATCACGGCCTGGTACTTGAAGCTCGACTCACCCGCACCGCCGTACTCCTGGGGCACCTCGATGCCGAACACGCCCAGCTCACCGAGCTTTTTGTAGAACTCGCGGGGCACCATTCCGGCCTCGCGCCAGTCGTCGTAGCAGGGGACGACCTCCGCGGCGATGAACTCGCGGATCGTCCGGCGGAATGCCTCATGGTCGTCGTTGAACACGGTGCGACGCACAACTACCCCCTTGGGCGGGCCGGTTCACCGCGACCCGGTGTTGGCTAAGCGCTTGCTCAGTGGAGTCACCGGGAAAGCTACCGGCCGGTCACCTGACTGTCCAGAATGCAACCGTCATTCGGAGAGCGCGGCCAGCGCCCCGTGCGCCAGCCGCCGCAGCAGCGCCGCGGTCGCGTCACGGCCGGGCAGCGCGCCCGGACGGCCCAGGTGCGGCGTGGAGTTGAGCAGGCCGAACACCGCGTGCACGGCCGCCCGGGTGTCGGACTCGGCGACGCCCGGACGCAGCTGCCGCACCGCCTCCACCCACAGCTCCACATACTGCCGCTGCAGCGACCGCACCAGCTTGCGGTCGCTGTCCCGCAGCTGGCCCAGCTCCCGGTCGTGCAGCACGATCAGCGCGCGGTCGTCCAGCGCGAAGTCGATATGCCCGTCGATCAGGGAGCCCAGCACGGCGGCCGGACCGTCACCCGCCTCGGTGGCCGCGGCCACCCGCTGACGGCCCTCGGTGAGCAGCCGCCCGCTGATGCCGACCAGCAGCTCGGCCAGCATGGCGTCCTTGCCGGCGAAGTGGCGGTAGAGACCGGGGCCGCTGATCCCGACGGCCGCCCCTATCTCGTCCACGCCCACGCCGTGGAAACCGCGCTCGGCGAAGAGCCGGGCCGCCTCCTGGAGGATCCGCTCACGGCGGCTGGGGGCGGCGCCGGCGGGGAGGAGCGCCCTGGCTCGGCTGGCTGCGTCGTTCACAGAAGAAAGTGTAGACAGGTTCGTTAGCGCGCGTTAACCTGAACGTGGAGTTAACGCTCATTAACAAGGCTCCTCGATGAGTGGATCGCAACGATGAGTGGCTCGCGACCCAAGCGGGGCCGCAACGAGCAAGGGAGCTCGTGTCCATGCAGGAGGCACCGGTGCTGACCAGCACCGCAGATCCGGCGTCCGACGCCTGGCAGGCCAATGAGGCCGCGCATCTCGAGCTGGTGGCCCGGCTCCGGGAGAAACTGGCCGCCGCCCGGCTGGGCGGCGGGGAGCGGGCCCGGCAGCGGCACACGGCCCGGGGCAAGCTGCTGCCGCGCGAGCGGGTGGACGCCCTGCTGGATCCCGGCTCACCCTTCCTGGAGCTGGCCCCGCTGGCGGCCGACGGGATGTACGGCGGCGAGGCGCCGGCGGCCGGGGTGATCTCCGGCATCGGCCGGGTCTCCGGCCGTGAGGTGGTGATCGTCGCCAATGACGCCACCGTCAAGGGCGGCACCTACTACCCGATGACGGTCAAGAAGCACCTGCGCGCCCAGGAGGTCGCGCTGGAGAACCGGCTCCCCTGCCTGTACCTGGTGGACTCCGGCGGCGCCTTCCTGCCCATGCAGGACGAGGTCTTCCCGGACCGCGAGCACTTCGGCCGCATCTTCTACAACCAGGCCCGGATGTCCGGGGCCGGCATCCCGCAGATCGCCGCGGTCCTGGGGTCCTGCACCGCGGGCGGCGCCTATGTCCCGGCGATGAGCGACGAGGCGGTCATCGTGCGCGGCCAGGGCACCATCTTCCTGGGCGGCCCGCCCCTGGTGAAGGCGGCCACCGGCGAGGTGGTCACCGCCGAGGAGCTGGGCGGCGGTGAGGTGCACTCCAAGGTCTCCGGCGTCACCGACCACCTCGCCGAGGACGACGCCCACGCCCTGCGCATCGTGCGCACCATCGTCTCCACCCTGGGCCAACGCGCCCCGCTGCCCTGGCCGGTGGAGCCGGTGGCCGAGCCCAAGGCCGATCCCGCCGGTCTCTATGGCGCGGTCCCGGCCGACTCCCGTACGCCCTACGATGTGCGCGAGGTCATCGCCCGGGTGGTGGACGGCTCCCGATTCGCCGAGTTCAAGGCCGAGTTCGGGCAGACCCTGGTGACCGGCTTCGCCCGGATCCACGGTCATCCGGTGGGCATAGTCGCCAACAACGGCATCCTGTTCTCCGAATCCGCCCAGAAGGGCGCCCACTTCATCGAGCTGTGCGACCAGCGCGGCATCCCGCTGGTCTTCCTGCAGAACATCTCGGGCTTTATGGTCGGCCGGGACTATGAGGCGGGCGGCATCGCCAAGCACGGCGCCAAGATGGTCACCGCCGTCGCCTGCACCCGGGTGCCCAAGCTCACGGTGGTCATCGGCGGCTCCTATGGCGCGGGCAACTACTCGATGTGCGGCCGGGCCTACTCCCCCCGCTTCCTGTGGATGTGGCCCAACGCCAAGATCTCGGTGATGGGCGGCGAGCAGGCCGCCTCGGTGCTGGCCACCGTCAAGCGCGACCAGCTGGAGGCCCGGGGCGAGAACTGGAGCGCCGAGGAGGAGGACGCCTTCCGCGCCCCCATCCGCGAGCAGTACGAAACCCAGGGCAACGCCTACTACGCCACGGCCCGGCTCTGGGACGACGGCATCATCGACCCGCTGGAGACCAGGCAGGTGCTCGGCCTCGCCCTGACCGCCTGTGCCAACGCGCCCTTGCCGCAACGGGATCCTGCCTCTCCCGGCTATGGCGTCTTCCGGATGTGAGGGGACTGCTGACCATGTTCGAGACCGTCCTGGTGGCCAACCGAGGCGAGATCGCCGTCCGGGTGATCCATACGCTGCGCAGGCTGGGCATCCGCTCGGTGGCCGTCTTCAGTGATGCCGACGCGGACGCCCGCCATGTGCGCGAGGCCGACACCGCGGTGCGGATCGGCCCGGCGGCGGCCGCCGAGAGCTACCTCTCCATCGAGCGGCTGCTGGACGCGGCCGCCCGCACCGGCGCCCAGGCCGTGCACCCCGGCTATGGCTTCCTCGCCGAGAACGCGGCCTTCGCCCGGGCCTGCCAGGAGGCGGGCCTGGCCTTCATCGGACCGCCCGCCGGGGCCATCGAGCTGATGGGCGACAAGATCCGGGCCAAGGAGACGGTGCGGGCGGCGGGCGTACCGGTGGTGCCGGGCTCCTCCGGCAGCGGCCTGAGCGATGCCCAACTGACCGCGGCCGCCCGGGAGATCGGGATGCCGGTGCTGCTCAAGCCGTCGGCCGGCGGCGGCGGCAAGGGCATGCGGCTGGTGCGCGAGGCGGCCCTGCTGGGCGAGGAGATCGCGGCCGCCCGGCGGGAGGCCCGGAGCTCCTTCGGCGATGACACCCTGCTGGTGGAGCGCTGGATCGACCGGCCCCGGCATATCGAGATCCAGGTACTGGCCGACGGCCACGGCCAGGTGATCCACCTGGGCGAGCGCGAATGCTCCCTGCAGCGCCGCCACCAGAAGATCATCGAGGAGGCGCCCAGCGTCCTGCTGGACCCGGACACCCGGGCCGCGATGGGCGCCGCCGCGGTGCAGGCGGCCCGCTCCTGCGGCTACACCGGCGCGGGCACGGTGGAGTTCATCGTGCCGGGCAACGACCCCTCCTCCTACTACTTCATGGAGATGAACACCCGGCTCCAGGTGGAGCACCCGGTCACCGAGCTGGTCACCGGGCTGGACCTGGTCGAGTGGCAGCTGCGGGTCGCCGCGGGCGAGCACCTCGGCCTCACCCAGGAGGCGGTGGCCCTCTCCGGCCACGCGGTGGAGGCCCGGATCTGCGCCGAGGTCCCGGCGCGCGGCTTCCTGCCCTCCGCGGGCACGGTCCGGGCGCTGCGCGAGCCGCGCGGCGAGGGCATCCGGGTGGACTCCGGACTGGCCGAGGGCACCGAGGTGGGCACCTCCTACGACCCCATGCTCGCCAAGGTCATCGCCCATGGCCCCGACCGGGCCACCGCCCTGCGGCGGCTGCGGGCCGCACTGGCGGAGACGGTGGTGCTGGGCGTCGACACCAACACCGGCTTCCTGCGGCGGCTGCTGGCCCACCCCGAGGTGGTCTCCGGCGACCTGGACACGGGCCTGGTCGACCGGGACGGGGCCGTGCTGGCCGAGACACCGGTCCCCGACGAGGCATATGCGGCGGCGGCGCTGCTGCGCCAGGCGGAGCTGGAGCCGGCGGCCGGGCCCGGCTGGACCGACCCCTTCTCGGTACCGAGCGGCTGGCGCATCGGCGGCGAACGGGCCTGGACCATATATGAGTTGAAGGTGCCGGGCCATGCCCCGGTGCGGGTGCGGGTGCGGGGCCGTGCGGCGGGCGCGGAGGTCATGGTGGAGCGGGACTCCACCGACCACGAGCCGGCCTCCGGGGCCGCGCCGGCCACCGCGCTCGGCGCCATGGACGGCAAGGGTGTCAGGGCAGTCCTGCGGTCCGGGCCGGAAGGCGCCGGCGGCCGAGGACGGCCGGTCGCGGGCCCGGGGGACGCCCTCCCCGTTCCGGGCACCACCCGCACCGTGATCCTCGAACTCAACGGGGTCACCCACCACTTCACCAGCGCGGAAAGCCCCGCGGGGACCTGGCTCGGCCGCGCCGGCGACGCCTGGCACCTCACCGTGCACGACCCCGTCGCGGAACGGGCCGGCGGGGCCGCCGCCCATGCGGGGGCGCTCACCGCGCCGATGCCGGGCACCGTCACCGTGGTCAAGGCGAGCGTCGGTGACACCGTGACCGCGGGCCAGAGCCTGCTGGTGGTGGAGGCGATGAAGATGGAGCATGTCATCGCCGCGCCCCATGACGGCACCGTCACCGAGCTGGATGTCACCCCCGGCAGCACGGTCGCCATGGACCAGGTCCTCGCCGTGGTCACCCCCGCCACCACCGAGGAGGAGTCATGATCGACGGACTTCCCATGGCCGTACCCGACCCGGCCCTCCCCCGCCGGGTGCGCATCCATGAAGTGGGGCCCCGGGACGGGCTGCAGAACGAGCGGGCCACCGTACCGACCGAGGTCAAGGCCGAGTTCATCCACCGGCTGGCCGCGGCGGGCCTGGACACCATCGAGGCCACCAGCTTTGTCCACCCCAAGTGGGTTCCCCAACTCGCCGACGCCGAACAGCTGATGCCGCTGCTCGGCGACGTCCGGGCCCACCTGCCCGTGCTGGTGCCCAACACCCGTGGGCTGGAACGCGCGCTGGCCCTGGGCGTCCGTGAGATCGCGGTCTTCGGCAGTGCCACCGAGTCCTTCGCCAAGGCCAATCTCAACCGCACCGTCGATGAATCCCTGGAGATGTTCGCCCCCGTGGTGGACGCCGCCCGGCAGGCCGGGGCCACCGTCCGCGGCTATCTCTCCATGTGCTTCGGCGACCCCTGGGAGGGCGCCGTCCCCCTCGACCAGGTGGTCAGGGTCAGCCGCCGGCTGCTCGACCTCGGCTGTGACCAGCTGAGCCTGGGCGACACCATCGGCGTGGCCACCCCCGGGCAGGTCACCGCCCTGCTCACCGCCCTCAACCAGGCGGGCGTGGAGACCGGACGGCTGGCCGTCCACTTCCATGACACCTATGGCCAGGCCCTGGCCAACACTCTTGCGGCGCTCCGCCATGGCGTCACCACCGTGGACGCCTCGGCCGGCGGCCTGGGCGGCTGCCCCTACGCCAAGAGCGCCACCGGCAATCTCGCCACCGAAGACCTTGTCTGGATGCTGCACGGCCTGGGCATCGAGACCGGCGTCGACCTCGGCCGTCTCACCGCCACCAGCGTCTGGATGGCCGGCCGGCTGGGCCGGCCCAGCCCCTCCCGCACCGTGCGTGCCCTCTCCCACCAGGAGTCCTAGCCATGTCGCTGGATCACCGCCTCACCCCCGAACACGAGGAACTCCGCCGCACCGTCGAGGAGTTCGCCCACGATGTCATCGCGCCCAAGATCGGCGACTTCTATGAGCGCCATGAGTTCCCCTACGAAATAGTGCGTGACATGGGCCGGATGGGCCTGTTCGGCCTGCCCTTCCCCGAGGAGTACGGCGGCATGGGCGGCGACTATCTGGCGCTGGGCCTGGCGCTGGAGGAGCTGGCCCGGGTCGACTCCTCGGTGGCCATCACCCTGGAGGCCGGGGTCTCGCTGGGCGCCATGCCCATCTACCGCTTCGGCACCGAGGAGCAGAAGCGCCAGTGGCTGCCCCGGCTCTGCTCGGGCGAGATCCTGGGCGCCTTCGGGCTGACCGAGCCCGAGTGCGGTTCGGACGCCGGCGGCACCCGCACCACCGCCCGGCTGGACGAGGCCACCAATGAGTGGGTGATCAACGGCACCAAGTGCTTCATCACCAACTCCGGCACCGACATCACCGGTCTGGTCACCGTCACCGCCGTCACCGGGCACAGCGAGCAGGGCAAGCCGCTGATCTCCTCGATCATCGTCCCCTCCGGCACCCCGGGCTTCACCGTCGCCCCGCCCTACTCCAAGGTCGGCTGGAACGCCTCCGACACCCGGGAGCTGTCCTTCTCCGACGTCCGGGTGCCGGCCGCCAATCTGCTCGGTGAACAGGGGCGCGGCTACGCCCAGTTCCTGCGGATCCTGGACGAGGGCCGGATCGCCATCTCCGCCCTGGCCACCGGCCTGGCCCAGGGCTGTGTCGACGAGTCGCTGGCCTATGCCCGTACCCGCCACGCCTTCGGCCGTCCCATCGGTGCCAACCAGGCCATCCAGTTCAAGCTGGCGGATATGGAGATGCGGGCCCACACCGCCCGCCTGGCCTGGCGGGACGCCGCCTCCCGGCTGGTCCATGGCGAGCCCTTCAAGAAGGAGGCCGCGCTCGCCAAGCTCTACTCCTCGGAGATCGCGGTCACCAACGCCCGGGAGGCCACCCAGATCCACGGCGGCTATGGCTTTATGAACGAGTACCCGGTGGCCCGGATGTGGCGGGACTCCAAGATCCTGGAGATCGGGGAGGGCACCAGCGAGGTCCAACGGATGCTGATCGCCCGAGAGTTGGGCCTGACCGACTGACACCGGTGCGCCGTCGGGCCCGTATCGCCACAACTCGCCTGTCCTGCAAGAATTCACCCCATGGCTGAGATCATTCAGAGGGACGGCAGCTGGACCTTCGACGGCAGCACCATACGTATCGTCCCGGGCCGGGAGCGGGGCGTGCATCTGGTCCGCCAGACCCTGGGCGAGCTGGCCGTACCGCTGGCCGCCCTGGCGGGCGTCTCCTATGAGCCCGGCCGCAAGGGCGGCCGGCTCAGGCTGCGGCTGCGCGAGGGCGCCGACCCGCTCAGCCAGGTGACCCGCGGCCGGCTGCCGGAGGCCGCCGACCCGTATCAGCTGAGGGTGGAGGCGGACCGCTCGGGCGTCGCCGAGTACTTCGCGGACGAGGTGCGCAACGCCCTGCTCCTGGACCAGGTGCCGGACGGCCCGCTGGACCGCTATCTGCTGCCCGGGCCGGCCCTGCCGCTGTCGGTGGCGGCCGGTGACGGCACCGTTTCCTTCGACGGCGAGCGGGTCCGTCTGGAGTGGAACTGGCTCACCGAGGACAGCAAGTCCTCCGGCGGCCCGCGAACCCTGCCCCTGACCGAGATCGCCGCCGTGGAGTGGGTGCCCGGCGCCGGCCTGGAGAACGGCTATCTGCGTTTTGTGGTCCCCCAGGCGCCCAGCAAGGCCCCGCCCAAGCACGACCCGCACGCGGTGGAGCTGTTCGGCTTCAAGAAGGATGGGCTGATGGCCCTGCTCGCCGCCGCGGTGACGGCCCGGCTGCCACACCCCCGCCAACCCCGCGAGGAACCGGCCTTCCTGGTGCCGCCACTGCCCGCCGCGCACTCCGGCGCCGGCCAGGACCCGGATCCGGCCGGTTCCGATCATGACGCCCTGCTGCGCCGACTGCGCGAGCTGGGTGAACTGCATCACAGCGGAATCCTCACCACCGAGGAGTTCGCCGCCGCCAAGCAGGCCATCCTCAAGCGCTTCTAGATCACTCGACACCCGCAAAGGTCCAGACCTGCCCGAATTCGGGCAGAATTCTTGCGAAAGTGACGCCTACCCCTCAGGATCAACGGGTGCTCGAACGCCGTATGTCCCATGACGACCTGGTGGATCACCTGGTGCGCAGCACGCCGCTACAGCGCGGCGAGGCCGCCCGGGTGGTCCTGGACGTGCTGGCGTACTTCGACGAGACGACCGAGGAGTTCGTCCGCCGCCGCCACCGCGAGCTGCAGTCCGGCGGCATGGTCAACGCGGAGATCTTCGAACGGATCGCGGCCGAGCTGCCGCACCGTGCGGTGTCCCCGCCCGAACTCTCACTGCGGCAACTGCGCCGCATCGTCTACGGCTGACCGCCGAAGCGCCGCACCGCCGCGGCTGGTCAGTGAGCACCCATGAACGCCTGCCCAGGGAGGGTCACCTATGTGTGGAATCGTCGGATACATCGGTAAGCGCGATGTCGCCCCGCTGCTGCTGGAGGGCCTCCAGCGCCTGGAGTACCGCGGCTATGACTCCGCGGGCATCGCCCTGCACGCCGGCGGCAAGACCGGCGGCCTGAAGTCCGCCAAGGCCAAGGGCCGTGTCCGCGAGCTCGAGGCCCGGCTGCCCAAGCGCTTCAACGGCACCACCGGCATCGCCCACACCCGCTGGGCCACCCATGGCGCCCCCAATGACGTCAACGCCCACCCTCACCTGGACGCCGAGGAGAAGGTCGCGCTCGTCCACAACGGCATCATCGACAACGCCGCCGAGCTGCGCACCCGCCTCACCGCCGAGGGCATCACCTTCCTCTCGGACACCGACACCGAGGTCCTCGTCCACCTCATCGGCCGCTCCCAGGCCGCCACCCTGGAGGAGAAGGTCCGCGAGGCCCTGCGGCACATCGAGGGCACCTACGGCATCGCCGTGCTGCACGCCGACTTCCCGGACCGCATCGTCGTCGCCCGCAATGGCTCCCCCGTGGTGCTGGGCATCGGCGAGAAGGAGATGTTCGTCTCCTCCGACGTCGCCGCCCTGGTCAGCCACACCCGCCAGGTGGTCACCCTGGACGACGGCGAGATGGCCACCCTCAAGGCCGACGAGTACCGCACGTACACCACCGAGGGCTCCGCCACCTCGGCCCAGCCGACCACCGTGGAGTGGGAGGCCGAGTCGTACGACATGGGCGGCCACGACACGTATATGCACAAGGAGATCCACGAGCAGGCCGACGCCGTGGACCGCGCGCTGCGCGGCCGCATCGACGACCGCTTCTCCACCGTGCACCTGGGCGGCCTCAACCTGGACGCCCGCGACGCCCGCGCGGTGCGCCGCGTCAAGATCCTCGGCTGCGGCACTTCGTACCACGCCGGCCAGATCGGCGCCCAGATGATCGAGGAGCTGGCCCGCATCCCCTCGGACGCCGAGCCGGCCTCCGAGTTCCGCTACCGCAACCCGGTGGTGGACCCGGACACCCTCTACATCGCGGTGTCCCAGTCCGGTGAGACCTATGACGTCCTCGCCGCCGTCCAGGAGCTCAAGCGCAAGGGCGCCCGGGTCCTGGGCCTGGTGAACGTGGTCGGCTCGGCGATCGCCCGGGAGACCGACGGCGGCATCTACGTCCACGCCGGCCCCGAGGTCTGTGTGGTCTCCACCAAGTGCTTCACCAACATGGTGGTCTCCTTCGGGCTGCTCGCCCTGCACCTGGGCCGCATCCGCGACCTGTCGGTGGCCGACGGCAAGCGGATCATCGAGGGTCTGCGCAAGCTCCCCGCCCAGATCTCCGAGATCCTGGCCAACGAGGAGCAGATCGAGAAGCTGGCCGCGGAGTACGCCGACGCCAAGTCGATGATGTTCATCGGCCGGGTCCGCGGCTACCCCGTCGCCCGTGAGGCCTCGCTCAAGCTCAAGGAGGTCTCGTACATCCACGCCGAGGCCTACCCGGCCTCCGAGCTCAAGCACGGCCCGCTGGCCCTGATCGAGCCCGCCATGCCCACCGTGGCGATCGTGCCCGATGACGAGCTGCTGGAGAAGAACCGCGCCGCCCTGGAGGAGATCAAGGCCCGCAGCGGCCGCATCCTCGCCGTGGCGCACCAGGAGCAGGAGAAGGCCGACCACACCATCGTGGTGCCCAAGAACGAGGACGAGCTGGACCCGATCCTGATGGGCATCCCGCTGCAGCTGCTCGCCTACTACACGGCCAAGGCCATGGGCCGCGACATCGACAAGCCGCGCAACCTGGCGAAGTCCGTCACCGTCGAGTAGCCCCCAGACCGGGGTGATCGCCCAGGAGCGGGCCTGTCCCCCGCGGCGATAGGCGGTCACCCCGACGGCAGACGGCGCTCCCCGCGCGTGCCACCAGGCGCGCGGGGAGGCCGCCTCCCCGGTGCCGGCGCCAGGGCGCCAGCGGTGATGCCACCGGCCCCGGGAACCGTCACCTCCCGTCCGGCGGCACGCACTTGCCGGAGTTCTACCCGCGGTGGGGGCACCATCCACCCCTACGCATGGGTAGGTTGAGCATCGCTTCCTTGACGCCGCAGATCATCACCCTTGTCACACAGGCAAGTTGACGCCCCGCGATAAAAAGGCCACCGTCAGAGGCCGGCAGGGGCCGCTAGGGGATGACGACCACGGGCCGCTGCGCCCGCCGCGCCAGCCGCCCCGCCACCGAGCCGAAGATCCGCCCGACAATGCCATGGGTGGTGCCCACCACAATGGCGTCGGCCGCGTACTCCCGCCCCACTTCCTCGAGTTCATGGCAGATGTCGCCGCCGCGCTCCACCAGGATCCACGGCACCTCGGACAGATGGTCCGCACACGCCAGCTCCAACCCCAGCACCTCGGTGCGGTGATCGGGCACATCGACGAAGACCGGCGGCTCACAGCCCGCCCAGACGGTCGTCGGCAGCCGGTTGGCGACATGGACGATGATCAGCCCTGAGCCCGAGCGCCGGGCCATGCCGATTGCATACGCAAGCGCTCGTTCGCTGGACATGGATCCGTCGAAGCCCACCACGACACCGTGCTGGAACGCCGGGTCGCAGGAATGACGTGATTCTTCCGCCGCTTCGGGGTGCGCCGTCTGATCGGCGACCCGCTTGCGGTCCGCGGGTTCGGGGAATTCGTGACCGGCCATGGGGTGTCTCGGCGAGGGAAGTCCTCTTGCGGAGGGAATCGGCGGTGGACTGGGTGCGGTTGTCGGTGCACGCGGTGCACGACGGACGGCAGAGAGAATCCGTCCGGGATTCATCTTTTCAAGGGCTTACCCCCCAGGGTACGGCCCCACTCACCGGGTGCCCAGGGGCGTGACGGCTCCAGGACCGGGGGCCGGCGGACACCGAGGACCCCCGGCGCCGCCCGTCCGACGACACCGCGGGACGCCGCCGCACCGGGCGGGCAGGCGGCGGGCGCCGAGCCGACGACTGCGGCACACGGTCTCCCTCAACGGTTCGGATGGTGACGAAGTGAGCGTTCACCGGAGCATGCACGAGGCCGACGCGGAGCGCAATGCCCCGGTCTCACCACCCCTGCCCGCCTCCCGAGTGACCCACACGCCGGGCGGCCGTTGTACTACCGCCAGCAGCCGCCAGCAGGGAGCCGCTTAAGTGCCCGGAACCCGTGATGACGCCCAGGACGACGCCGCCGAGCGGGAATCGCCCGATCCGGTGAGCGACGTGGTCCGCTGGGCGGTCTTCAGCTGTGTCCTGGTACCCGTGGTTCTGCTGATGTGCGGTCAGTCCTTCGGTGGCGCCGCCGGCTGCGCGGCCGGGCTGGTGGCCGTCACCTGCGCCTGCCGGGCGCTGCTGCGCCAGGCCGAGCGCGCCACCGGCCGGGCCTGGGCCGAGCAGTCGGCCCCGCACCGCGGCCGGCACGGCCGCACCGGCTCCAGGACGCACCGCGGAACCCGTCATCCGGGCTCGGGTACCGCATTGGACTGAGCCATCGGCCATAACGACCCATAGCTTTTCGGCCAACTTCGAGCCGGAGCCCTCAGCTTGGCCTGAGTGCCCCCCAACAGCCGGTCGACCAGCAAGTAAGGCGTCGTCGCGGGCGGTTGCACCCTACGGGGATTGGGCAGGGGCGAGAGGCGTACTTTTCAGCGGGCCCTGCAAGTGCAACGCTTCGTGATCGAACGCTTCGCGCCAAGTTGTCATGTCGACATAGAGCCAGGTGGTGAACTGGTCACCGCGACTTCGTCTGACCCAGTAGATTCGATCTTGGCCATGACCGGCGGGGGAACCGTTCAGGACCGAGGGGAAACGTGCAGGACCGAGAGGACTCGACCGCCGAGGGGGGCTTAGCGCCATGAGCCAGGACTCCACGACCGTACCGGAGACCGTGCGCAAGCTCTCCGGACGCCGCCGCCGTGAGATCGTCGCCGTACTGCTCTTCAGCGGCGGCCCCATCTTCGAAAGCTCCATTCCGCTCTCCGTGTTCGGAATCGACCGACAGGACGCCGGAGTTCCCCGCTATCGCCTGCTGGTGTGCGCGGGTGAAGATGTGCCATTGCGAACGACCGGCGGCCTGGAATTGACCGCACCATATGGGCTGGAGGCACTCTCCAGGGCCGGCACCGTGGTGGTGCCCGCCTGGCGGTCCATCACCCAGCCGCCACCGCCCGCCGCACTGGACGCCCTGCGCAGGGCCCATGAGGAGGGCGCCCGCATCGTGGGACTGTGCACCGGGGCCTTTGTACTGGCCGCGGCGGGTCTGCTGGACGGCAGACCGGCCACCACGCACTGGATGTACGCGCCCACGCTCGCCAAGCGCTATCCCTCGGTCCATGTGGACCCCAGGGAGTTGTTCGTCGACGACGGTGACGTACTGACCTCCGCGGGCACCGCGGCGGGCATCGACCTGTGCCTGCACATCGTCCGCACGGACCACGGCGCCGATGCCGCGGGGGCCCTGGCCCGCCGGCTGGTGGTGCCACCGCGGCGCAGTGGCGGCCAGGAGCGCTATCTCGACCGGTCTTTACCGGAGGAGATCGGCGCCGACCCGCTGGCCGAGGTCGTCGCCTGGGCGCTGGAGCACCTCCACGAGCAGTTCGACGTGGAGACGCTGGCCGCCCGTGCGTATATGAGCCGCCGGACCTTCGACCGGCGCTTCCGCTCGCTCACCGGCAGCGCTCCGCTGCAGTGGCTGATCACCCAGCGGGTGCTGCAGGCGCAGCGGCTGCTGGAGACCTCGGACTACTCGGTGGACGAGGTCGCCGGACGCTGCGGCTTCCGTTCGCCGGTGGCGCTGCGCGGGCACTTCCGCCGCCAGCTCGGTTCGTCCCCGGCCGCCTACCGGGCGGCCTACCGGGCGCGCCGGCCGCAGGCCGGGGAGGGCCGGGCGGAGCGGGGCGAACGGCCGGAGCGCGCGGACCGCACCGAGCGGGGCGAGCGCTTCGACCGGCCGGAGATCGGTGAGCCGCGCTCCGGTGAGTCCCCGGTGCTGGCCGGGCGGCGGGCCGCGCTGGCCGCCGCGCACTCGGTGGCCGGCGGGCCGCTGGGTCCGGGGCAGCAGCACCACGGCGGGCATGGCCTCCACCCGGGGCCGGGGCAGGGACCGCATGGTCTGGGGCATGGGATGGGCCATGGGACGAATCCGGTGGAACCCGGCAAACCGGAGTCCGATCTCTACAGCCCGCACCTGCCCGGCCAGCGAGAGCGCCCCGTAGGGTGAGTCACATGAACGATCGCATGGTGTGGATCGACTGCGAGATGACCGGGCTCTCGCTGTCGGACGACGCACTCATCGAGGTGGCCGCCCTGGTCACCGACTCCGAGTTGAACATCCTCGGCGACGGTGTGGACATCGTCATCCGCCCGCCCGCCGAGGCCCTGACCACCATGCCCGAGGTGGTGCGCCAGATGCACACGGCTTCCGGGCTGCTCGCGGAGCTGCACGGCGGGACGACGCTGGAGGAGGCGCAGCGCCGGGTCCTCGAGTACATCCGCGAGTACGTCCCGGAGCCGGGCAAGGCCCCGCTGTGCGGAAACTCGGTCGGCACCGACCGCGGTTTCCTGCTGCGGGACATGCCGGAGCTGGAGCGCCACCTGCACTACCGGATCGTCGATGTCTCCTCGGTGAAGGAGCTGGCCCGCCGCTGGTTCCCGCGGGCCTACTTCGCCAGCCCCAAGAAGGCGGGCAACCACCGGGCGCTGGCCGACATCCGGGAGTCCATCGCCGAACTGCGCTACTACCGCGAGGCGGTCTTCGTACCGCAGCCCGGCCCGGACTCCGACACCGCGAAGGCGATCTCGGCCAAGCACGTCCTGGCCGAGCCCGGAGAGTGACGTAGCTCGCTCCCGGCTTCACCGAAAGCCGGGAGCGAGCACCCCTCAGGACCCTGTAGACTTCTTCTCGGCCGGTGGGAAACACGGAAACAAACGCCGGACATGGTGGGTATAGCTCAGCTGGTAGAGCACCTGGTTGTGGTCCAGGATGTCGCGGGTTCGAGTCCCGTTACTCACCCTGATCAGACCGAGGCCCGGTCCGCACTCGCGGACCGGGCCTCGGTCGTTGTGCGCTGAAGGGCTGTCAGCCGCGGGCCGTCCTGCCCCAGCGCTGGGACTGGAACTTATGGCCGAAGGATTTATTGAGCTCCTTCTGCCCATGCTCGGGGGCCAGGGTGACCGAGCGGCCCTTGAACTCCCGGTGCTCCCAGACGGTCACCTCGCTGCGGCCGTGGTTGTAGAGCGACTCCACATGCGCCAGGTCGCGGTTGCCGGTGAGGTCCTTGCTGTCCCCGGTCAGCCGGGTGACCTTGCCGGTGTAGTTGCGGCCGCTGTAGGCGCACAGGCTGCCGGCCGGGCAGCCGGCCGGGGCGGTGCCCTGCCCACCCGCTCCTCCCCCGTCGGCCCCCTGCCCGCCGGACGCGAGGGCGGCGGGAGCGGCGGACAGCATCAGGGCGGCAAGGCTGAGGGTGACGGCGGTGCGCCACGGAATGCGATCAGTCATAAGCCAAGAGTTAACAGAACCGGTTTCGGGAAAACGGTTCGCCGATGCCCGGTGTTGACCACGTCACACGTCCGGCCGCCGCGTCCTTGACTCTCCGCCCAGATACGGCAACCTTTCAGAACAAACCTCCCCGCTCCCAGCCCAGTTGACCGCCCATGCGCCCACGGGCGCCGGGAAGGACGCCATGCGCGGCAGCATCCGCATCCGCCGGGCGGCGCCGCCGGCCGTGCTGCTGGTCACCGCGCTGCTCCTGACCGCGCTGCTCGGCGGTTGCGCCCGGGGCGGCGGAAACGGCCGGACCACCACCCTCACGGTGGGCACCTTCGGCGTCTTCGGCTACCAGCAGGCCGGGCTCTACGCGGCGTACCAGCGGCTGCACCCCGAGATCACGATCAAGGAGAGCGTGATCGAGCGCAATGATGTCTACTACCCGCAGCTGCTGACCCATCTGGCGGCGGGCAGCGGGCTGGCCGACATCCAGGCCGTGGAGGTGGGCGGCATCCATGATGTGGCGGCCGCCCGGGGCGGTCTCTTTGAGGACCTGGGCCACGCCCCCGGGGTGCGCCGGTCGGCCTGGCTGGACTGGAAGTGGGCCCAGGCCACCGCCCCGGACGGCCGGACCATCGGGCTGGGCACCGATATCGGCCCGGTCGCCCTGTGCTACCGGAAGGACTACTTCCGGAAGGCCGGGCTGCCCACCGGCCGGGAGGCGGTGGGCCGGCTGTGGGCCGGCGACTGGGGCCGCTACCTCGCGGCCGGCCGCGCCTACCGCGAGCACGCTCCCCCGGGCACGGTCTTCACCGACTCGGCGGCGGGGCTGTTCAACGCCGTGCTGCACGGCTACGCCGAGCGTTACTACGACCGCGCCGGCCACCCGCACTTCACCGACAGCCCGGCCCTGCGGACGTCCTGGGACCTGGCCATGCGGGCCGTACGGGACGGACTGACCGCGCGCCTCAAGCAGTTCGAGAAGCCCTGGGACCAGGCCTATGCCAACGGTCGCTTCGCCACCGTGGCCTGTCCGCCCTGGATGCTGGGCTATATCAAGGAGAAGTCCGGGGAGGCGGGCCGCGGTGTCTGGGATGTGGCGGCCGCCCCCCGGCCGGCCAACTGGGGCGGCTCCTTCCTCACCGTGCCCCGGGCGGGCCGGCACCGGGCGGCCGCCATCGCGCTGGCCGTCTGGCTGACCGCGCCCGAGCAGCAGGCGGCGCTCTTCGCCAAGCAGGCCAGCATCCCCTCCACCCCGGCCTCCTACGCCATGCCCAAGGTCGCCGGCGCCCATAACCCCTACTTCGGCGGTGCCCCCACCGGGCGGATCTTCGCGGCGGCGGCCCGCGGGGTGCCGACCCTGGTGATCGGGCCCGATGAGCAGCAGATCGGCTCCGCCTTCATCGATGTGGGCATTCCCCAGGCCGAGCAGCAGGGCAGGTCCCCGGCGGCGGCCTGGGCGGCGGCCCAGCGGGAGATCCACAACGCGGTGGACCCATGACGGCCACGGCCACGGCCACCACGGCCGAGGAGCCCGCCGCGCCGCCCACCGGAAGGCCGGGCGGCCGCCGCCACCGATGGGGGGTGAAGTGCGGCCCCTATGTCTTCCTCGCCCCCTTCTTCCTCTGCTTCGCCGCCTTCGGCCTCTTCCCGCTGCTCTACACCGGCTGGACCTCGCTGCACCGGGTGGAGCTGACCGCCCCGGAGCGGATGGAGTGGGTGGGGGCACACAACTACCTCCGGCTGCTCACCGATGACTTCTTCTGGAACGCGCTGGCCAACACCGTCATCCTGGGGGTGCTGTCGACCGTCCCCCAGCTGCTGATGGCCCTGGGGCTGGCACAGCTGCTGCACTACCGGCTGCGGGCCGCCACCTTCTGGCGGGTGGCGCTGCTCACCCCGTACGCCACCTCGGTCGCCGCCGCCTCGCTGGTCTTTGTCATGCTCTACGGGCGGGACTACGGCCTGGTCAACTGGGCGCTGGGCGCGGTGGGGCTGGGGCCGGTGGACTGGCAGAACGGCACCTGGAGCGCGCGGCTGGCGGTGTCCTCGATCGTCATCTGGCGGTGGACGGGCTACAACGCGCTGATCTATCTGGCGGCCCTGCAGGCGGTGCCCGAGGAGCGGTACGAGGCGGCGGCGCTGGACGGGGCCTCGCGCCTGGGGCAGTTCCGCCATGTCACGGTGCCCGCGCTGCGGCCGGCCATCGCCTTCACCCTGGTGGTGTCCGCCATCGGCGCCACCCAACTCTTCGGCGAGCCCCTGCTGTTCGGCGGGGCGGGCGGCCAGAAGGGCGGGGCCGCGCGGCAGTTCCAGACGCTGGGGCTCTACCTCTATGAACAGGGCTGGTTCCACTACCACTTGGGCAGGGCCTCGGCCGTGGCCTGGGCGATGTTCCTGATCCTGCTGGCGGCCGGGGCCGTCTGCGCCCTGTCGGCGCGCCGGCTCGGCCGGGGGCGGTGGCCATGAGGACCGCCGGCCGCCGGGCCACCGCCGTGGTCCATACCGTGCTGGCGCTGTTCACCGCGGGCTCGCTCTTCCCGCTGGTGTGGACGGCCGTGGCCGCCTCCCAGGACAACGCCCGGCTGGCCGCCACCCCGCCGCCACTGCTCTTCGGCACCCGGCTGCCGCACAACCTGGGGCGGGCCTGGAGCGAGGCCGGTCTGGGCCGGGCGCTGCTGAACACCACGGTGGTGGCCGGCACCATCGCGCTGAGCACGGTGCTGTGCTGCACCCTGGCCGGTTTCGCCTTCGCCAAGCTGCGCTTCGCCGGCCGCCGGACCCTGCTGGCGGTGGTGATCGGCACCATGATGGTGCCGCCCCAGCTGTCCGTGGTCCCGCTGTTTATGCTCGTCGCCCGGCTGGGCTGGGTGGACCGGCTGCCGTCGGTGGTGCTGCCCGCCCTGGTCAGCGCCTTCGGGGTGTTCTTTATGCGGCAGTACCTGGCCGGGGCGCTGCCCACCGAGCTGATCGAGGCGGCCCGGGTGGACGGTGCGGGCAGCCTGCGTCTGGTGCGGCATGTGGTACTGCCCGTCGCCCGGCCGGCCATGGCGGTGCTGGGGATGCTCTCCTTCGTCCAGTCCTGGAACGACTTCTTCTGGCCGGTGATCGCGCTGACCCAGCAGAACCCGACCGTCCAGGTGGCGCTCACCGGCCTGGGCCGAGGCTATGTGCCCGACCAGGCGGTGGTGATGGCCGGTGCGCTGCTGGGCACCCTGCCGCTGCTGCTGGCCTTCGCCCTGCTCGGCCGCCACATCACCGGCGGCATCATGCATGGCGCGGTCAAGGGCTGACCCATGTTCCCCTCCTCTCCCTCCCTCACCTCCGGAGCACCGCTATGCCCAGCCAGTTCCCCCATGGCTTCGTCTGGGGCGCGGCCACCGCGGCCTATCAGATCGAGGGGGCGGTCCATGCGGACGGCCGTACCCCCTCCATCTGGGACACCTTCAGCCACACCCCGGGCAAGGTCCTGGGCGGGGACACCGGAGATGTCGCCGACGACCACTACCACCACTGGCGGCAGGACATCCGGCTGATGTCCGGACTGGGCCTGGGCGCCTACCGGTTCTCGGTCTCCTGGCCGCGCGTCCAGCCCACCGGCCGCGGCCGCGCCTCCCGGGCCGGGCTGGACTTCTACCGGCGGCTGGTGGACGAGCTGCTGGCGCACGGCATCCAGCCGGTGCTGACCCTCTACCACTGGGACCTGCCCCAGGAACTGGAGGACGCCGGCGGCTGGCCGGAGCGGGAGACCGCGCACCGCTTCGCCGACTACGCGCGGCTGGTCGCCGAGGCACTGGGCGACCGGGTACCGGAGTGGGCCACTCTCAATGAGCCCTGGTGCAGCGCCTTCCTCGGCTACGCGGCCGGGGTGCACGCCCCCGGCCGCACCGACGAGGCCGGCGCGCTGCGCGCCGCCCACCATCTGAACCTGGCGCACGGTCTGGGCGCCCAGGCACTGCGCGCCACGCTGCCCCGGGGCGCCCGGGTCGCGGTGGTGCTCAACCCCAACGCGGTGCGGGCCAGGAGCACTTCGGCCGAGGACGCGGACGCCCGGCGCCGGATCGACGCACTGTCCAACCGGATCTTCACCGGGCCGATGCTGCATGGCGCCTACCCCGATGACCTGCTGGCCGACACGGCGGGTATCACCGACTGGTCGTTCGTCCGCGACGGCGACACCCACACCATCCGGCAGCCGCTGGACTGGCTGGGCATCAACTACTACACCCCGTCCGTGGTGTCGGCCGCCACCGGCGAACCACCGTCCGCCGGCCCCACCGCCTACCCGGGCGCCCAGGGCGTGGCCTTCCACCAGCCGCCCGGCAAGCAGACCGCGATGGGCTGGACCGTCGACCCCAGCGGCCTCTACGACCTGCTGATGCGGTTCTGCAACGAGGTGCCCGGACTGCCGCTGGCGATCACCGAGAACGGGGCCGCCTACGAGGACCGGCCCGACATCCAGGGAGCGGTGCACGATCCGGAGCGCGTCAACTATCTCCACGCCCATCTGCAGACGCTGCTGCGGGCCCTGGCCGACGGGGCGGATGTCTGGGGCTATTTCGCCTGGTCGCTGCTGGACAACTTCGAGTGGGCGTATGGCTACAGCAAGCGGTTCGGCCTGGTGTACGTGGACTACGCCACCCTGGAACGCACCCCCAAGACCAGCGCCCGGTGGTACCGGGAGGTGATCCGCAGCGGGCAACTGGCCACCGGAGTACCGAGATTCAGCTGAACACCGAGGGCGGCGGCTCCGGGGAGGGGCGGGCGGTGGCGTCGGTCACCGGGGCGGCGCCACCGGTGAAGTCGGCCAGCGCACGGCCGTGTTCGACCCGGCCCTGCTGGGGGTCGCTCGCACAGCGCCGGGTCAGCTCGGCCACCGGCAGCGGGCGGGCCGCGGCCAGCAGCACCGCATTGCCGAACCGCCGGCCGCGCAGCACCGCCGGGTCGGCGGCCAGGCAGAGCTCGGGGAAGACGGTGCGCACGGTGGCGATCTGTGCCTTGAGGTGGGCCAGCGGCGGTCCGTCCGCCAGGTTGGCGGCGTAGCAGCCGTCCGGGCGCAGCGCCCGCCGCACCTCGGCGGTGAACTCGGTGCTGGTGAGGTGGGCCGGGGTGCGGGCGCCGCCGAACACATCGGCGATCACCAGGTCGGCCCAGCCGTCGGGGATCCTGGCCAGCCCCGCCCGGGCGTCGGCGGTGCGCACCCGGATCCGCCAGGCCGGGTCCAGCGGCAGTTCCCGGCGGACGAACTCCACCAGCGGGCCGTCGATCTCGATGACCTGCTGGGTGGAGCGGGGGCGGGTGGCGGCGACATACCGGGCCAGGGTGAAGGCCCCACCGCCCAGGTGCAGCACCCGCAGCGGGGCGCCGGGCGGGGCGGCCAGGTCGGCGATATGGCCCAGGCGCCGCTGGTAGGCGAAGGCGAGGTACCCGGGGTCGTCGGGGTCGACATGGGACTGCGGGGCCCGGTCGATCAGCAGGGTGCGGGCCCGGGGCCGGTCACGGTCCGGTTCGAGTTCCGCGAGACCGCCGTCGACCTGGGCGGATGCCATGCCCTCGGCCGGGCGGGCGCGTCGTCTTGCCATGCGGCAAGTATCGCCCGGCCATGGCGCCGGTGGTTCAGCGGCAGCGGTCGACGGCCTCGATGGTGCGCGCCGCCTCGCCCAGCGCGGCCCGCAGCACCACCGGGTCGGTGGCGGCGGAGAAGGCGGCGTCCGGCGCCACCAGCCAGCCCGTCCCGGAGACCGGGGGCTCCGCGCGCCCGGCGCGGGAGGCCCGCCCATAGGTCTGGGTGCAGGCGCTGCCCGGCACATCCCAGCCGGCGGCGGTGCCGGGCGGCACCAGGAAGCCGAGGGTGTGGCAGTCCCCGTCGTGCAGCACGGGACCCACCACGGCGCCGCCGTCGCGCAGCCGCAGGATGTCGACCGCCTCCAGCCCCTGCCGGGCGGGCACGGTCACCAGGTCACAGGGCGCGTACTCGTCCTCCGCCAAGGGAAGCCCCTCCTCCGCAACTTCTCGCTGCAACTGCGCTTGCGTGGTTCAACTGCCCTGGCCCGTCAACGGCTACGGGCATGGACCGCCGCAAAGGATGGCAGTTCATGGCGGATGGCGAGTGGGATATCCGTTTTGTAGCCAAACCGGGCGGAGCGGGGCCACCGGAACCGGTACGGTCGTCTCCGCCGCACGGCAGCACCGGTGTTCGCACCGGCGGCATCCGCCAGGACCGAAGCAGGAGAGGCGTCCGGCCATGGCCCCGTTTCCGGCGTCGCCGGCCCCGGTACCCAACACGGCCTTCCGCGCCCTGCGCGGGCAGCGTTCACCTGGGGAGTTCGCGGCGGCCGTACGGCGCGCGGCCCGGGAGATCGGGGAACAGGTCGCCTGCGACGCGCGGTACATCGGCCGGGTCGAGTCGGGCGAGATCCGCTGCCCCAACTACGCCTACGAACGCGTCTTCCGGCATATGTTCCCCGGCCGCGAGCCGGCCGAAATGGGGTTCCTGCCACGGGAGACGGTGCGTGGCCGAGGGGCGCGCAACAGGAGGAACGCGCTGCCACCGCGCACCGAGAGCCCTGTGGACGGTCATGCGCCTGATCCCGGGTACCAGGAAGTCAACAGGGACCGTCCCGGCGGCGAGGAGAGCGAAGTGTTGCGTCGCGCGTTTATGACCGGCGGTACCGCCGCCATGGCCGCCGCCTCCCTGGGCGGCATACCGGGCATGCCGGCCATCCCGGCCCCCCGTCGCGCCGGTGACAGCGAGGCCCGGGCGGTGGAGGAGGCGGTGCGGCAGATCCGGCTGCTGGACGACCGGCACGGGGCGGACGCCCTCTACCGGCGGGCCGCCCGGCCGCTGCGGGCGGCCCATGAACTGCTGGACGCCGCGACCCGCCGGCAGGAGGTGGCCGACCGGCTGCACATCGGGGCCGGTGAACTGGCCATCTCGGTGGGGTGGTTGGCGCATGACTCGGGCCGGCTGGCGGATGCCCGCTCGCACTACGCGGAGGCGCTGGCCACCGCGCGGGTCATCGGGGACGCCGGGCTGGAGGCGCACGCCTTCTGCAACACCGCCTTCCTCGCCCGGGACGCCGGACGGCCGCGCGAGGCGCTGCGCGCCGCCCAGGCCGCCCAGCAGGCGGCGCGCGGGCTGGGGTCCGCGCGGCTGCTGTCCCTGGTGGCGCTGCGGGAGGCCGGGGGCTGGGCCGGGCTGGGGGACCGTACGGCCTGCGAGGGGGCGCTGTCCCGGGCCCGGACGCTCTTCGAGCGCGGCGCCGGGGACGCGGACCCGGAGTGGATGACCTTCTTCGGCGAGGCGGAGCTGGAGGGGCTGGAGGCGCAGTGCCGGTCGGCGCTCGGCGAGTGGGGGCGGGCGGCGGGCCACGCGCGGCGGGCGGTGGCCCTGCAGGACCCGCATTTCGCGCGCAATATCGCCCTCTACACCGCGCAGCACGCGGGCGATCTGGCCCGGGCGGGCGAGCCGGAGGCGGCCGCGGCCGCGGGTGAACGGGGTCTGGACCTGCTGGCCGGCGTCCGGTCCGCCCGGATCCGGGCGATGCTGGCCGATACGGCCCGGAGCTTGCGGCGGCATCGGCGCAATGGGCGGGTCTCGGACTTCCTGGACCGCCAGGGCGTTGGGGGCGGGGTGCGCGCCTGAGGCGCCGGGGGCCGGGCCGTTGCCATTCGGGTGCGGGCCGTCTCCGGCTGGTCGCGCCCGCGCGGCGGAGCCGCATGACGCAACCGCCCCGCGCCCCTGACGGGGCGCGCCCCTACCCGAAGTGCCCGGTGTCGTTCCAGCGCTCGATGGCGGGGGCGTCGTAGGCCCAGCCCAGGATGGACAGGGAAGTCGGGTCCAGGCGGATGCGGGCCGCGAAGGAGGCGTCCAGGCCCAGCCAGCGGGCACCGATGGTGCGCAGGATGTGGCCGTGCGCGAAGACCAGCACATCGCGGTCGGCCGAGCGCGCCCAGGCGATCACCTCGTCGGCCCGCGCGGAGAGCTCGGCCAGCGTCTCGCCCTCCGGGACGCCGTCGCGCCAGATCAGCCAGTCCGGGCGGTCGGCCTTGATCTCGGCCGGGGTCAGCCCCTCATAAGCGCCGTAGTCCCACTCCAGCAGTGCGTCCCAGGTGCTCGCCCGGCCGCCGAAACCGGCCAGCTCACAGGTCTCGGCCGCACGCCGCAGCGGGCTGGTGCGCACCTCCACGTCCGGCAGGCCGTCCCAGGGCGCCCGGTGCAGCCGCTCGCCCAGCAGCTTGGCGCCGCGCCGCCCCTCGTCCAGCAGGGGGATGTCGGTACGGCCGGTGTGCCGGCCGGAGCGTGACCACTCGGTCTGCCCATGCCGGGCCAGCAGGATGCGGGGTGCCGCGGACGCCATCGGAGAGTGCCCCCTCGAGCTTGGTGATGGGTGCTTCGGACAGACCGCACAAATGCCATGAACTGCGGCATTCGGCACTGGTCCGACCAGCCTCTATCATCACTCACTTGCGCTGTGCACAACCTCGGGGGCCAGTACTGGCGTCTTAAGCCCATGCCCCTCGGAGGAGCCCCAACGGCGGGCGAACTCGGCGTTTCCGGGAAGTCGCGGGGCGGTGTGCGACCGATGTGGCGTACACCGTACGGTTGCTTGCGCGCTAGTTGGCCGCCTGAACACATGGAGAGCGTTTCGGATGTACCGCACCGCACCACTCGGGAAGCGGCCGCGCTGGTGGACCGAACTGCCCCTGATAGCCGTCGTGTACGCCATGTACTCGGCCGGCCGGCTCCTGGCCCGGGGGGATGTGCAGTCGGCGGTCGGCCACGGTCTGTCGATCCTCGATCTTGAGAAAACGTTTCGAATAAACCTGGAGCACCCACTCAACCGGTTGTTCACCAACAACCCGGTGCTGGGTGTGCCGGCCGACTTCGCCTATGCCTCGCTGCACTATGTCGTCACCCCGGCCGTGCTGATCTGGCTCTTCCGCCGGCACTCCGAGCACTACCGCAAGCTGCGCACCTGGCTGCTGATCTCCACCATGATCGGGCTGATCGGCTTCACCCTGCTGCCCACCTGCCCGCCCCGGCTGCTCGACCCCAGCCATGGGTTCGTGGACACCATGCGGCACTACTCCTCGTACGGCTGGTGGGGCGGCGACGCCAGCGCCCCCCGCGGGATGGGCTCACTGACCAACCAGTACGCGGCCATGCCCAGCCTGCACGTCGGCTGGGCGCTGTGGTCCGGGCTGGCACTGTGGAAGTACAGCAGCCGCACCTGGGTCAGAGTGGCCGGCGTCGCCTACCCACTGGCCATCGCCCTGGTGGTGATGGGCACCGCCAACCACTACTTCCTGGACGCGGTCGCCGGAGTGGGCGTGATGGGCCTGGGCTATCTGCTGGCCGCCCCCGCGCTGCGGTTCACCGGTGCGCTGCGCTCCCGCTTCGGCAAGGACGGGACCGGCCAATCCGCCGAGACGGCCCCGGCTGTCGGTGGCGAATGCGAGACTTCGGCACGTAGTGCACGTACGGCACAGCCGGAGACCCTTCGCGAGGCGGATCCCAGTGACCCCATCCCTCGACAGCTCCCCCGCCAGGCCGTCCGGGGCGAGGCCGCCGACGGCAGCCCCGACGGCCGCCCCGACGGAGCTGCGACAGCGGCTCGCTGAGCTGCGCGGCGCCGCCGTGCCCCCGCGCCCGCTGGACGCCCGGGCACTGGCCGCACTGGCCGCCAACCCCGGCTGCCGGCGCCGGGCGCTGCTGGACGGCGCCGGAGTGGACAAGGGAGCGCTCGCCCGGACCTTGGGCGCCCCGGCCGCCTTCGGCCGCTCCCAGTTTGCCTTCGTCCGCGGCCATGCCTTCGAGGCCCGGGTCAAGGCGGACGGCGGCGCCGAGCTGGTCCGGCTGCTGAGCGAGCGGCTGGGCCACGCCCCGCCCGGACCGGACGAGGTGGACACCCCGGAGCTGACCGCCGCCGGCCCCGAGGGCCGTACCGCGCGCACCGCCCTGGCCCTGCGGCAGGCCACGGAGGCCGGCCGCTGGGCGCTGCTGGACCACCCCCTGCTGGCGCTGGCCATCGCCGGCACCCCGGCCTATCTGGAGCCGGACGCCGTGGTGGTCGCCCCCGACGGCGGCTGGACGGTGGTGGAGATCAAGTCCTTCGCCATGATCGACGGCGCCGCGGACGCCGCCAAGGTGGGCGCCGCCGCCCGCCAGGCCGCGGTCTACGCCCTGGCCCTGGAGAGCGTGGCGGACCGGCCGGCGGCCGGCCGGGTGAGCGAACAGGCCCTGCTGGTCTGCCCCCGGGACTTCTCCAACCTGCCCACCGCCGCCCTGGTCGACCTGCGCAAACCGCTGGCCACCACCCGGCGCCAGCTCTCCCGGCTGGTCCGGGTGGAGGAGATCGCCGCCGGCCTGCCGGACGGCACCTGCTTCGACCCCGGCCGACCGGCCGCCGAGCTGGCCACCGCCGTGGAGTCGGTGCCGGCCGCCTACGCCCCCGACTGCCTGGCCGCCTGTGAGCTGGCCTTCCACTGCCGGACCCGGGCCCGGCGGGCCGGGCTGGTGGAGCAGCTGGGCCGCTCGGTACGGGCCGAGCTGGGCGGGCTGACCACGGTGGAGTCGGTGCTGGCCGCCGCCGGGGGCACCGAGGGCGACCCGGCGGACCCGGCGGTGGCCGCCCTGCGCCGGGCCGCCGCGCTGCGCGCCGAGGCGCTGGGCCAGGAGGCCATGGCATGTCGCTGATCACCACCCTGGCCCGGTTCGAGGCGGTACGGGACGGCCGGGCCCGGCCCGCCGCCACGGTCCGTCACCGGCACCTGGCCGAACGGCCGTTGGTGCTGGTCCCGCTGACCACCGCGGGCGAGACGGGCGCCCCGCTGGGCGCGCTGGTGGGCACCGACCGGGCCGCGCCCCGGCTGCTGACGGTCTGCCAGCCGCGCAACCGCGACCAGCGCTCCGCCTTCCTGGCCGAGCTGGCCGAGGAGGTGCTGCCCCATATGGAGAGCTTCGCGGACCGGGTGACCAACGAGGAACGCACCGAGACCGACCCGGCCACCGGGCGGCGCGTCCCGGTCACAGCGGAGCTCTGCACCGACGCCCCGCAGCTGCTGGTGCCCAGCGCGGCGGGCGTGGAGTACGTACGGCTGCTGGGCCGCTCGACCCGCTTCCGGCGCACCGCCGAGCAGGACCCGGCGGCCGCGCACCCGGCCCCGCCCCGGGTGCCGATGCTGGGCCGCTGGCTGACCCACTTCGCCGAGCGCGCCCAGGTGCCCGGGTCCTCGCTGCTGCTGTCCATGACCGGGCTGCTCACCCGGCACTGGGCCACCGGCCAGAGCCCGCTGGAGGACCAGCACCTGGGTGCGCTGCTGGCCTGGATCGATCCGCCGGACGGGCTGACCGGCGCCGAGGCCGCGCTGGCGGCGGAGCTGGCCCGGGACGCCGAGGGGCTGCTGTGCCATCCGCCCGCCGGCCCCGCCACCGACCCGGCCTTCGACAACAAGCGCCTGGCGCCCGCGCTGGCCCGCTACGACCGGGCCCGGACGCTGGGCCGGGGCCTGGCGCGGGCCGAGGCGGAGCTGGCGGAACTGCTGGCGTCCCAGCTGCGCCCCGCCTGGGATGCCGTCTGGCACGGCCTGGATCTGCTGCGCGCCCTGCCGGAAGGGGCCCATGTGGCCGAGCGCTGGAAGCGGGACCGTTGGTCCTACACCGGCCAGCGGGACCGGATCCGGGCCGGGGAGCCCCCGCAGCCCCGGCGGGACGACGCGGTGACCGCCGCCCGCAAGCTGGCCGCCCGGGAGACCGCGCAGGCCCGGCTGGAGGCCCAGGAGGCGCTGGACGATCCGCTGGTGATGGCCGGGCGGCGGCTGGCCGGCGAGGCGTTCGCCGGGGAGGTCACCGAGGTGGTGATGGAGTACACCGAGGCCAGGGTGGCCCGGCCGCGCCCGCTGGTGACGGTGCGCACCGAGGACGCCCCGCAGCCGGCCGAGGGGGCCAGGCTGTACCGGATGCTGGACGGCGGCCGGACCCAGACCGGCGAGTTCACGGCGGCCGGGCCGGGGGTGCTGACCGTCCGGCTGACCGGGGGCATGGGACGCGGCCGGGAGCCGGAGCCGGGTTCGGTGCCGGAGCCCGGGGACCGGGTGTGCTGGACCCTCTTCGAGCACGCGCCCCGGGGCGGCCCCCGGCTGCCCGAGCCCGAGCAGACCCCCTGGACCCACGGCGGCCCGCCGGGCACCATGACCGACGAGCCCGACCCGGTGACCGCGGAGGACTACCTGTGACCACCGTGCCCCTGGCGCGCACCGGCGGCTTCGACCCGGCCGCGGCGGCCTCCGCCGCCACCGAGGCCATCCTGCGCGACACCCTCGATCCCCGGCACCGCGGTGTGGTGGTGGACTCCCCGCCCGGGGCCGGGAAGTCCACGCTGGTGGTCAGGGCCGCGCTGGAGCTGGCCCGGGCGGGCCGGCGGCTGATGATCGTCGCCCAGACCAACGCCCAGGTGGACGACCTGGTGCTGCGGCTGGCCGAGCAGGACGACCGGCTGCCGGTGGGCCGGCTGCACAGCAGCGAGCCGCGCCCCTACGACCCGGCGCTGGACGCGCTGGAGTCGGTGGTGACCTCGGCCAAGGCCACCGAGCTGGCCGACCTGGAGGTGGTGGTCTCCACGGCGGCGAAGTGGGCGCACACCAAGGTGGCAGAGCCCTGGGGCCAGGCGATCGTGGACGAGGCGTACCAGATGCGCTCGGACGCGCTGCTGGCGGTGGCCGGGCTGTTCGAACGGGCGCTGTTCGTGGGCGATCCCGGCCAGCTGGACCCCTTCAGCGTGGTGGGCGCCGAGCAGTGGGCGGGGCTGTCCTACGACCCCTCGGCCAGCGCGGTGTCCACCCTGCTGGCCCACAACCCGCGGCTTCCGCAGCACCGGCTGCCGGTCTCCTGGCGGCTGCCCGCCTCGGCGGCGCCGCTGGTCTCGGACGCCTTCTACCCCTACACCCGGTTCCGCAGCGGCACCGGACCGGGCGAGCGGCGGCTGGCCTTCGGGGTGCGCTCGGACGGCTCCGGCCCGGACCGGGTGCTGGACGAGGCGGCCGAGTCCGGCTGGGGGCTGCTGGAGCTGCCCGCCCGCCATACGCCGCGCACCGACCCGGAGGCGGTGGGCGCGGTGGCCCTGGTGGTACGCCGGCTGCTGGACCGGGGCGGCGCGGTGACCAGCGAACGCTCCCCCGGCCCGGTGCCGCTGACCGCCGGCCGGATAGCGGTGGGCACCGCCCACCGCGACCAGGCGGCGGCCGTCCGGGAGGCGCTGCACGGGCTGGGGGTGACGGGCGTCACGGTGGACACCGCCAACCGGCTGCAGGGCCGGGAGTTCGAGGTGACGGTGGTGCTGCACCCGCTCTCCGGCCGCTCCGACGCCACCGCCTTCCACCTGGAGACCGGCCGGCTGTGTGTGCTGGCCTCCCGGCACCGGCACGCCTGTGTGGTGGTCTGCCGCGCGGGCGTGGACCGGCTGCTGGACGAACACCCCTCGACGGAGCCGGTGCGGCTGGGGGTGGCGGTGAAGTTCCCGGATGGCTGGGAGGCACACCACGCGGTGCTGGCACATCTGGCGGAGCACCGGGTGCGCTGGCGCCCGTGACCGGGCGCGGGCCGTGACCGGGTGCGGGCCGTGACCGGGTGCGGGCCGTGACCGGGTGCGGGCCGTCCCGGTCCCGAACGGGCCCGGCGCCCTTGCATGGGGCGCGACAATGGATGGCGGCTGACGATCCTGGAGGTAAGTACATGTGCGAGCCGAAGCAGGCTCCCGGCGCGGGTGACGGTGGCAACCGCCGGCTGAGGCCCGCCCCGCTGCTCTTCGAGCCACCCGAGTCCGTGGCCGAGGCCGAGCACTTCTTCGACCTCGAGTCGATCGAGGACCCCCGCGAGCTGCTGGCGCGCTCCACCGAGCTGGCGCTGGCGTTCCGTGCCGCGGCGGACCGGGCGACCGAGTACCAGGCGGTGGCCGCCGCACAGCTGGCCGATCCCCGGCGCTTCGACCGGCTGCCCACCTCTGTGATCGCGGAGCGCGCCGAGTGGAGCGAGGACTACGCGAAGAAGATGGTCGAGTTCGGCCGTGACCTGATGCGCGGCAGCAGGACGCCGGACTGAGCGGACCCTGCGGACTGAGCGGACTCAGCAGACCGGAAGGTTCGTCCCCGGCACGGCTCATGGCCCGGAACCATGAGCCGTTGGCATATGCGGCGCGTAATTTAGCGCACCCCGCTCCACCGTGTCCCGAGTTCCGGCAACAAGGGCGAACACCCCGGCCGTCCCCGCCGACCATGGACTCATGGACACCAGGCCGCGCACCGCCCACCCCGCACCCCCTGTCGCCGCCCGCGTCAACTCCGCCGGCGCCGGCTGGCTGGCCTCGGCCAGCCCGTTCCCGCGCAGCGTGCTTGCCCTGTGGGCGGACAACCCCGGCGCCACCATGGTGCTGCCCTGCGGCCGGGCCTTCGATGTGATCGCGCTGCCGGCCCTGTTCGGGCGCCGGGTGCTGGACCGGCTGTGGTCGGCCGGCCCCGGTTCCGGCCCGGTCGCCGCCCAGCAGAGCCGGCTGCTGCTGTTCACCGCCCCCGGCACGGCCCAGCGGCTGCCCGCCCTGCTGGGCTGGGAGGAGTGGGGCGGCCGGGAACGGCCCGGGGTGCCGCCGCTGCTCTGCCATGGCACCGGCGACGCGGTGACCGTCCCCCCGCTCTGGCCGCCGGACGAGACCGAGCCCACCCCGCCCAGCACCCGCTGGCTGGTCGCCCCCGAGGAGCGCCACCCCTGGCTGCCCGGCCCGGAGACCCTGCTGTGGGCCTGTGTGCGCACCGCGCGCACCGCCCGCACCGAGGGCCGTGGCACGCCCGTGACCAGCGCACCCACCATTCCCCGGGGCTGAAACATACGGATTTTTATTCCACCGGAAGAGGGTGCTAGAGTCTTCCACGTCAGCAGGCGCCGCTAGCTCAGTTGGTTAGAGCAGCTGACTCTTAATCAGCGGGTCCGGGGTTCGAGTCCCTGGCGGCGCACAGACAGCAAGAGGCTCCTCACTTCGGTGAGGGGCCTCTTGTGTTATCCGCCCGACCCCCTCAGTCCCCCAGTCCGTCAGTCCCGGTTGACCCGCACCGTCCAGGTCCCGCCCGGCGCCCGCCCGGTGACCGTCACCCGTACCCCGTCCACCGGGCTGGACAGCGTCTCCCCCACCCCCAGCGGGGCGTCCGCCAGCGGCGGGTAGACCGCCTGGCCCGCGCAGGCCCGGCGGCCGGGATGGCCGTTGAGCACCTGGATCGGCCCGGAGCCGGAGGGCGTATCGCTGCGCACCCGGTAGACCAGCACCCCTTCCGCGCAGGTGGTGGTGTCATTGCCGGCGGCGGTACGCGCCTCCATGACCAGGGCGGCGGTGGGGCCGGTGCGCACCGCCACCAGCCGGGTGCGGTCATCGCCGCCCGGCCGCATGGGTGTCTCCAGCGGTTCGATGTCATGCACGCTCTCGCCGCGTCCGGTGACACAGGCCACCTGGCGCTGGCCGATCCAGCCGAGCTTCCACTTGTGCCAGGCGAAGGGGTCGGAGGCCAGCCCGAACTGGCTGCCCATGAGGTCCCAGTCGCCGACATGGGTGTCCCAGTCGCCCTTGCCCTCGATGGGCCGGTGGTAGAGGTCCGGCAGGTCCAGGACATGGCCGGTCTCATGGGCGAGCACATTGCGGTCCGGCGGGTGGTGCTCGAAGACGGTGACCACCCGGCGCAGTTCGGTGCCGTCCACCCGCAACGGCCGGTCCAGGTTGACCACCTTGGTGGCGTCGGAGTCCACACCCGGGGCGTCCGGGTCGGCGACCAGGTAGACCAGCCCGTAGTCGGCGAAGCCCACCACGCCGCGGACGGCGGCGATGGCGTCCCGCAGATAGGCCGAGCGCAGCTCGCCGTCCCAGTCTCGCTGTATGTGGTACGCGGTGGACGGCCGGGGCATCCGGAACCACCGGTTCACCGGGTGCGGACGCACCGAGAACCGGCCGTAGGAGGCCCGTTCGAAGAACCGGGAGGTGGCCGGGAAGTGGTCGGCCGCCAGTTGGGCGGGGGTGGTGACGGGCCGTGAGTCCGGGAAGGACAGGAAGACCATCAGGGCGTCCAGCCGTCCGTCGGGGCGTGGATAGGCCGGGTTCCAGCTGTCCAGGCCCTCGGAGTGGTGGGCCTGGGTGCGGGGCAGTGCGCAGGGGCCGCCCGGCCCGATGGCCCGCGCCGGGCCCGCCACCACGGTCGCGGCGATGGCGCTGAGGGCGGTGAGCACGGCGCCGACGCGGCGCAGCAGGGGCCGGTCCACTCCCAGGGGTGTCGGCGGACGCACCACATCGACCTCCGGGGACGGATTGGGGACGCCTCACCCACCCTCGGGTGGTTTGTGGTGTTATGCCCTGTTCCGGTCCGCCAGTCGAGTGATGGGGCCGACTTCTGGGTACATCACACTCAGTCACGGATGGTCAATCGACAAGCCGCGGCCATACAGCCTCAGACGGGAGTGCGCATGGCCGTGCAGGGACGCACAGAAACGGTCAGACCCGGGACGGCGGCTCCACCGGGGCGGCCAAGCCGCTGGAACGGTCACCGCGCGAGCTCTATGATCGCCACATTTGCAGCACGGAATCCCCCCTACAGGCGGCCAAATACGGCCATTTCGACCACGCGTATGACAACCGTGAACGCCGCACTCACCAGTGCGGACCGAATGCCACGCGGGAGCGAGCGGTGAGCGGAACCCTCGACGGCCAGGGCGGCGCACCGGCGTCGGCCGTCACACAACGTGACGTCAACTCGAATGATTTCCGCGCCGCCTTCCAGGCCGCGCCCCTCGGGATGGCCCTCGTCGGCCGGGACGGCCGGGTACGCATCGCCAATGACGCGCTGGGCGCGCTGCTGGACACCGAGCCGGCCCGGCTGGCGGGCTGTCCGGTGGACGGGTTCACCGGGCTGCGCGAGGACCCGCGCACCTGGCAGACCTGCCAGGAGGTGCTGCTGGGGCACCGGGAGCGGCTCGGCTGCACCCGGCGGCTGCGCCGGCCCGGCGGCCGGGTGGTCTGGGCGGAGGTGATCCTCTCCGCGCTGCCGGACAGCTGTGATGTCCTGCTGTCGGTGGCCGACATCACCGAGCGGCGCGATCTGCGGGCCCGGCTGCGGCACTTGAGGATGCATGACGCGGTGACCCGGCTGCCCAACCGCAGCCTGTTCTTCGAGCGGCTGGCCGCGGCGCTGACCGCGGCGGCCATGAACCGGCGCGGCAGCGGCCGGATCGGCCTGTGCTATCTGGACCTGGACGGCTTCAAGGCGGTCAATGACACCCTGGGGCACCAGGCCGGCGACCGGCTGCTGAGCGCGGTGGCCCGCCGGCTGACCGAGTGCGCCGCACCCGGCGGGCACCTGGTGGCCCGGCTGGGCGGCGATGAATTCGCCCTGCTGGTCGAGGAGTCCACCGGCACCGAACAGCTGGTGCGGCTGGCCACCGCCGTCCAGGCCGCCCTGCAGCGGCCGTTCGAGGTGGCCGGGCAGCGGCTGTCGGTGTCGGCCAGCATCGGCGTGGTGGAACGCCCGGCCGCGGGCACCCATGCCACCGAGCTGATGCAGGCCGCGGACACCACGCTCTACTGGGCCAAGGCGGACGGCAAGGCCCGCTGGGCCCTCTTCGACCCGGAGCGCAACGCCCACCGGATCACCCGCCAGGCACTCTCCAGCACCCTGCGCCCGGCGGTCGAACGGGGCGAATTCACCTTGCAGTACCAGCCGTTGGTGGGGCTGGGCGACGGTGTGGTACGGGGCGTGGAGGCGCTGGTGCGCTGGCGGCACCCGCGGTTCGGGACGCTGGCGCCCAACCGCTTCATCGGGCTGGCGGAGGAGACCGGGGCCATTGTGCCCCTCGGCCGCTGGGTCCTCCGCACCGCCTGCCACCAGGCCCGCCGCTGGCAACTGGCCCGGCCGGCCCGGCCATTGGTGGTCTCGGTGAATGTCGCCGTGCGGCAGGTCTGGGACTCCGACCTGGTCGCCGATGTGGCCGCCATCCTGGCCGAGACCGGACTGCCGCCCCGGCTGCTCCAGTTGGAGCTCACCGAGTCGGCGGTGATGGGCTCCTCCGGCCGTCCGCTGCAACAGCTGCGTGCCCTCAGCGACATGGGGGTGGCCATCGCCATCGACGACTTCGGCACCGGCTACTCCAACCTCGCCTACCTCAGCCGGCTGCCGGTCTCCACGCTCAAGCTGGACGGGTCCTTTATGCATGGCTTCCGCGCCGGCGAAGACCCCAACCCGGCGGACGAGACCATCGTGGAGGCACTGGTCCAGCTCGCCCACCGGCTGGGGCTGACGGTGACCGCCGAATGCGTGGAGAGCGCCGAACAGGCGGAGCGGCTGGGGCGGATCGGGTGCGACACCGGGCAGGGCTGGTTCTACTCCCGCCCGGTACCGGCCGACCGCATCTCGGCGCTGGTGGGGGGCGCCCCGTAAGGGCGCGGGGCCGCTGCGCTCATGCGGCTCCGCCGCGTGGGCGCGACCAGCCCACGACGGCCCGCGGCCAAGCGGCAGCTCAGCCCCGTGGCAGCTCAGCCCCGCGGCAACCCATACGCGTCCGCCACCAGGTCATAACTCCGCAACCGCGCCTCCGCCCCATGCACATTGGCGGTGAGCATCAACTCATCCGCCCCGGTCCGGGCGACCAGCGCGTCCAGCCCGGCCCGTACTTCGTCCTTGGTACCGAAGACCACATTGCGCAGCCGGTCCTGGATGAACTCCTGCTCCACCGGCGTCAGCCGGTGCTCCTCGGCCTCCTCCGGCGTGGGCACCAGTCCCGGCCGCCCCATGCGCAGCCGCAGCATCGCCAGCGAGCCGGTGAGCACCTGCCGGCGCGCCTGCTCCGCGCTGTCCGCGGCCACCACCTGCACGCCGATCTTGGCGTAGGGGCGGTCCAGCACCGCCGACGGCCGGAAGGACTCCCGGTACAGCTCCAGCGCCGGGACGGTGTTGGCCGCCGAGAAGTGGTGGGCGAAGGAGAACGGCAGTCCCAGCGCCCCGGCCAGCCGGGCGCTGAAGCCCGAGGAGCCCAGCAGCCAGACCGAGGGCCGGTCGGCCCGCTGCACCCCACCGGCCACCCGGCCCTGCACCGGGCCGGGCACGGCGTGGATGCCGGCACAGGGATGGCCCTCGGGGAAGTCGTCGTCCAGGAAGCGGATCAGCTCGGCCAGTTGCCGGGGGAAGTCATCGGCCCCTTCGGCGGACTCGCCGCGGCGCAGCGCCGCGGCCGTCGCGCCGTCGGTGCCCGGCGCGCGCCCCAGGCCCAGGTCCACCCGCCCCGGCGCCAGCGCTTCCAGGGTGCCGAACTGCTCGGCGATCACCAGCGGGGCGTGATTGGGCAGCATCACCCCGCCCGAGCCCAGCCGGATCCGGTCGGTGTGCGCGGCCAGGTGCGCCAGGATCACCGCCGGGGACGAACTGGCGATGCCCGGCATCGAGTGGTGCTCGGCCACCCAGAAGCGGTGGTAGCCACGCCGCTCGGTGAGCCGCGCCAGGTCCACGGTGGAGCGCAGCGCGTCCCGCGCGGTCCGCCCGCTGCCCACCGGCGCCAGGTCCAGTACCGACAGCGGTACCGGGGCGCTTCCCCTGGGGGTTGCCCGGATGCTCTCGTCCTGCGCTGTGGTCACCGTCGGCCTGCCTCTCTCGCGCTCGCGCATCTGCCGGGACGACAACCGGAGAGCTTCTCCGGTTTATTCCCGGCCCCGTTCCCGTATTGGCATATGCCGAGATCGTTGAAGTCCGGACAACAGGCGCCCCCGGTCGCGATTCTGCTCAATACCCGCTGCCAGCAGGCAACTTGGCCCCCTATGGTGGGAGCGGGAGACCCATCGCAAACCGCAAGGGGGACACCGTGGCACTCAAGCCCGAGCCGACCGCACCGCTGCGCTCGGTGCGGCACGCCCTGCGGGTACTGGAATCGGTGGCCCGGCACTCCGGCGGCGTGGCCGAACCCCAGCTGGCCCGGGAGACCGGGCTGCCCACCGGGCAGCTCTCCCGGCTGCTGCTGATGCTCCAGGACGAGGACTACCTCCGGCCCACCCCGGACGGCGGCTATGTACTCGGCGACTCCCTGGTCCTGCTGGGTTCCGGCGCCGGCCGCGAGCAGGCCCTGCGGCAGAAGCTGCAACGCTCGCTGTCCGCGCTGCGCGACACGGTGGGCGCCGCCGTCTACCTCAGCGGCTATGTCGACGGCGAGATCAGGATCACCCACTACGCGGACGGGCCGGGCACCCCGGCGGTCCATGAGTGGGTGGACTTCCGCAGCGCCGGACACGCCCTGGCGGTGGGCAAGTGCCTGCTCACCCAGCTCGACCACGACGAGCGGCGCGATCATCTGTCCCGGCACCGCACCGCCCGGTTCACCTCCCGCACCATCACCAGCGAGAAGGCCCTGCTGCGCAGACTGGAGTCGCAGCCCGCCACCGTCCCGGTGCTGGACCTGCAGGAGTACGCGCTGGGCACGGTCTGCGCCGCGGTGCCCATCACCGCCGGATCGGCGGTGGGCTCGCTGGCCCTCTCGCTCCCGCTGACCGACGCCCACCGGCTGCGCGAGGCCGCCGACACCCTCAACCGGCACGCGGCCCCGATGCTGCTCTCACTGGTCCTGTGACGGAGGTGGTCGGAAGCACCCTCCGGGACCAGGTAGTATTTACCTCGTCAGCAGGCGCCGCTAGCTCAGTTGGTTAGAGCAGCTGACTCTTAATCAGCGGGTCCGGGGTTCGAGTCCCTGGCGGCGCACAGACGGCAAAAGGCCTCTCACCACCGGTGAGGGGCCTTTTGTGTACCCGCCGCCACCGCCGGCCATGACTTATGTCATCGCCAATCCGGTGATCGCCGAATCTGCCGCCCCCGCGCGCCCCCGGACAGACTTCTGGTCATGGACACCGCGACCACCACCGCCCCCGCGACCACCACCCCCGCCGCCCCGGCCGCCGGCATCAAGCCGCTCCCGGTCTGGTTCTTTGTCTTCGAGGGAGCCATGTCCGCCTCCTTCGATCTGTTCAAGGCGAACCCCCACGCCCTGCTGGTGCTGGTCGCACTGGGCATCGCCAACCTGATCGCCTCGCTGACCGTGCTGCGCCCCCGGCTGCGCATGATGAAGGGGCTGCTGAAGAACAAGGACACCCGCAAGGTGGCCCTCGGCCTGATCGCCCTGCGGTTCGCCGTCCACCTGGTGATGGGCGCCATCGGGTACCAGGCCACCTCGGCCGCCGCGCACTACGCCTTCGCCGCCCTGATGACGGCGACCACCGTCACCCTGCTGTGGTTCTCCCAGCGCACCGCCCTGCGCGCGGTGGCCGCCGCCCGGGCCTGAGCGGCCGGCGCGGCCCGGCCCGGCCCGTAGCATGGAGGCCGCCCGCCCGGCCGCGACAGGAGAGGAAAGCCAGTGCCCCAGCGCCGTCGCCCGACGACCGCGGCCGCACTCGCCCTCCTGCTCCTGACGCTGCTCTTCGCCCCACTGGCCACCGGCCCGACGGCCGCCGCGCACCCCGCGCGGACCCCTGTCGCGCTCGCCCAGCCACACCAGGACCTCCGCCCGCACGCCGACGCCACCGGCTCCGGTGGCAGCTGCCGGCCCCTGGACCTGCCGGTCAAGGGTGCCGAAGTGGTCCTCGCGCACGGCCAGCCGGACCCGTTGGCCACCGCGGGTGCCGCCCGCACCCCGCTCGCCCAGGCACACCCCGCCCCGGCCGGGCCGTCCCGCGCCCCGCCGCCTCCGGTCGCCGGGCGCGCCGCGCTCCTCCCCGTCCTGCGGATCTAGACCCGCCCCGCACGGCCCCATGCCGGGCCGTGCTTCGCCATGTCCAGATTTCGCATGACGCACGGAGATATACAGATCTATGTCCAAGAAGGTGCCTGAGAAGGCCGCCCTCACCCCTGCCCGCCGTCTGGCCGCCATCGGCGCCGTCCTCGCCCTGGTGGTCGCCGTGGTCGCGGCCGGCATCGCCCTCGCCGGCGGCTCCGAGGGCTCCGGCAAGCACCGGCCCACCGCCTCCGGCAGTCCCTCCGCCGACCCCCAGCAGAAGCTCTACGACCAGCTGGCGAGCACCACCAGCCGCCGCGCGAAGGACGACCCGCTGGCCCTCGGCCGCGCCGACGCCCCGGTGGTGCTGATGGAGTACGCCGACTACCAGTGCTCCTTCTGCGGCCGCTTCACCCGGGAGAGCCAGCCCCGGCTGGTGAAGAAGTATGTGGACTCCGGGGTGCTGCGCATCGAGTTCCGTAACTTCCCGATCTTCGGCGAGCCTTCGGTCCGGGCCGCCCGCGCCTCCTGGGCGGCCGGACAGCAGGGCCGGTTCTGGCAGTTCCACGACGAGCTCTACGCCAAGACCCGTAAGGGCGACGCGCTCGCCGAGGACAAGCTGGTCGGCATGGCCGAGGACGCCGGGGTGAAGGACCTGGACAGGTTCCGCGAGGACCTCAAGGGATCCGCCTCCGCATCGGCCGTCAAGAAGGACCAGGAGGAGGGCTATGGACTGGGTGTGCAGAGCACCCCGTCCTTCCTGGTGGGCGGCCGGCCGGTGGCCGGGGCCCAGCCGATGGCGGAGTTCGAGCGGGCCATCGAGCAGGCCAAGGCCGCGGCCGAGGCGAAGAAGTGAGCGACATCGGCTACCTCGCCGCCTTTCTGGGCGGCGTCCTCGCCCTGGTCAGTCCGTGCAGCGCGCTGCTGCTGCCGGCCTTCTTCGCCTACTCGCTGGCCAGTCCCGGCCGGCTGCTGCTGCGCACAAGTGTTTTCTACCTGGGGCTGGCCACCACGCTGGTGCCGCTGGGCGCCGCCTCCACGGCCGCCAGCCGGCTCTTCAACGGCCATCGCGAGCTGCTGATCACCCTCGGCGGCTGGACGGTGATCGCCATGGGCGCGGCCCAGATCCTGGGCCTGGGCTTCGCCTCCCGCCGCGCCCAGCGGGCGGCCGGCCGGCTCACCCCGCGCACCGCCGCCACCACCTTCCTGCTGGGCTGTGTCTACGGCCTGGCCGGGTTCTGCGCGGGCCCCATCCTGGGCGCGGTGCTCACCGTGACCGCGGTGCACGGCAACCCGGTGTACGGGGCGTCCATGCTGGCCGTCTACGCGCTGGGCATGGCGCTGCCACTGTTCGTCCTGGCCCTGTGCTGGGACCGCTTCCGGCTGGGCACCCGCGGCTGGCTGCGCGGGCGCGAACTACGGGTGGGACGGCTGCGGCTGCACACCACCTCCCTGGTGTCCGGGCTGTTCTTCATCGGCATCGGGGTGCTCTTCCTGCGCTATGACGGCACCACCGGCCTGCCCGGGGTGCTCGACGCCGACCAGGAGTTCCGGCTGGAGGAGCTGGCCTCCCGGGTGGGCGACGCGGTGCCCGACTACGCACTGCTGGCCGTCATCGCCCTGCTGGTCGCGGGCGCGCTGGCCCGCTATGCCTTCCGCGGCCGGACGCCGGCCGCGGAAGAGGATCAGAACTGCACATCCGAACAGGCGTAGAAGGCGTTGCCGGTATCCGCGATGGTCCACACCGCGAGGATCAGCTGCCGGCCGGACTTCCCGGCCGGAATGGTCCCCTGGTGTTCGACGATGGCGGACTCCGGCACCCGGCCGTCGTAGGGCACCGTCAGGAACGGCTCCGGCTCCAGTTCGGAGCGGGTCAGCGGCCGACTGGGGTCATAGGTGTCATTGGTGAGGTAGTAGCGGAAGTCGCTGGTGGCGTGGCGGGCCGTCAGCCGCCAGCGGAAGGTGTAGTCCTGGCCCGCCGTGAGAGCGGTGGTGGGCCAGGCGCCACCGCGCGGGTCGTCGAGTTCGGCGAAGCGGCTGTTGCCGCCCGCACAGAGGGTGCCGTCGGCGGGGCCGGCGTCCGGGAAGCCCTTGGGCCCCTCGACGCTCTGCGGCTCCCACTGGATCTCACCGCAGTCCTGCACCGTGCCCTGGGCACAGAACTCCTGGCGGCTGGTGGGGGCGTCGGCGTAGCCGTGGCTGCTGGCGGTGCCCGCGGTGGACAGCACCGACACCCAGGCGAGTGAACAGCCGACGATCACCGCACTGATCTTTTTGCGCATGCTGCGCTCCTCGAGAACGTGGGGGGTTCTTGAGTCCGATGGGGGGTGCGGTCTAGACCAACTCGGAGACTAGACCCCTCCAATGGTCATGTCCAGGCCAAAGTGCGCGACAATTCGGTCGGTGTTCGCCCGGGACGCCTCGACCTGGTCACCATGGGGCCCGTCATTGCCCCGCACCCAGGCCGGCGCCCCCGCCGCATCCCGGCCACCAGCCAACTGCCGTTCCACCAGCCGCCGTTGACGAAGCTCATCGACCGTCTCCAGGTACCAGAGCCGGGCCGGACAGGCCCGGGCCGGCGTGGACTTCCCGGCCCCGGGCGGCCCGGCGATGCCCAGTGCGGTGCGTTCCCCGGCGCGGCCCGCCAGCCGCCAGGCTTCGGCCGCCAGGCTTCGGCCGCCAGTTCGGTGATCCCCATGCCGGCACCCCGGATGGACCCCGCGCCCGGCCGTCAGCCGCGGCCCTCGGTCACAGCCCTCGGTCACAGCCCTCAGTCACAGCCGTCATCGTCGTCCTCGTCACAGGAGTCGTCCGGCGGGTCCACCCGGCCATAGAGGTTGGGGCTGTAGTGGGCGAAGGTGGACACCCGCACCTTGGTGCCCGGCTTGGCCGCCTCCAGGTACTGCCCGTTCCCCAGGTAGATGGCCACATGGTGGACGCCGGAGGCCCGGCCGTCGCTGGACCAGAAAACCAGGTCGCCCCGGCGCAGCGCGCCGCGCTTGATGCGCCGGGTGGCCCGGTACTGGTCGGCGGCGACCCTCGGCAGGCTCACCCCGACCCGGCGGTACGCCTGCTGCACCAGCCCGGAGCAGTCCCAGCGGTGCGGCCCGGTGCCGCCCAGCGCATAGGGGTCCCCCCGGTGCGCCAGGGCGTAGGCGACGGCGGGCTCCAGGGGGCCGGCCGGTGTGACGCCCTCCGGGCGGCCGCCGGCGGACTCGGCCGCCGCCGGCCGGGCCGGCTCCTCCGGAAGCACGGCCACCGCCCCGCCGTCCGCCGGAGCGCTCTCGCCGGCCGGCGCCGCGCCGGGCGCCTCCGGCCCGCCGTCCGCCGGTACCACCCCCGGCTCCTCCGGCCGCGCCGCCCGGCTGGGCGCGGCATCCGGCGGCCCGGCGGCGGCCGTCCCCGGCCCGGCCAGCACCGCGGCCCCGACGGCCGCCACAATCACTCCGCGTACGGCGCACCGGCGCACCGCGCCCTCGCCCGTCGCACCCGCGGCCCGCGCCTGGGCGCAGGGGGTGCAGCCGCAGTCGCCGGGTATCTCCTCGCAGCCGGAAGCACGCATCGCTCTGCCGCCTTTCGCGCACAGTCCGTAGTGCAGCCTCTCAGCGGTGCGCCCGCCGCGCACCCCGAGGAGCCCGGGTCGGCGGCCCCGCGCCGGCGCGTTCGCCCAGGCGGGACGGGCTTCCAAGGCCGGGACCAGGGGTGTAGCCCACCGGGGTGGTCAAGGGCACCCCCAGGCGTGAGGTAGAGTTTTCTCTGTCAGCAGGCGCCGCTAGCTCAGTTGGTTAGAGCAGCTGACTCTTAATCAGCGGGTCCGGGGTTCGAGTCCCTGGCGGCGCACAGACGGTTTAAGGGCCTCTCACCAGTGGTGAGGGGCCCTTAAGCGTTCCCCAAGGCTTAGGTGTGCTGGCCAAGCGGATCCTGGCAGGGCACAGTCTCCCAATGGCGAGTGACCTGCTGGAGCGGATCAAGCAGCTGATCATCGACCGCCGGCTGCCGCCGGGGGCGGTCATGCCCTCCGAGCGGGAGCTGACCGAGCTGCTGGGCGCGGGCCGCACCTGCGTCCGGGAAGCGCTCAAAGCACTGCAGGCCATGGGCATCGTGGAGATCCGGCATGGCTTCGGCACCTATGTGGGGCCGATGTCCATGGGGCCGATCACCGAGGGCCTGGCCTTCCGCACCGTCGCCGGCCACTACCGGGGCGAGGACAGCCTGCTCCAGCTGCTGGAGCTGCGCGAGGCGCTGGAGACGGGCCTGGCCGGGCGGCTGGCCGGACGCCTGCCCGAGGCGGACCTGGCCGAGCTGGACGCCCTGGTGACCCGGATGGAGGAGGAGGCGCTGGACGGACCGGTGCGGGTGGAGACCGACCGGGCCTTTCATGCCGCGCTCTGCCGGGGGCTGGACAACCCCTTGCTGAGCGAGGTCCTGGAGGCGTTCTGGAACGCCTACCGCCGGGTACGCGCGGATCTGCCCGAGCAGCGCTCCGCCGATCCGCGCGCCGCCTGCGCCCGGCACCGCGAGATCGTCGCGGCGGTACGGGCGGGTGACGCGGTACGAGCGGAAGCGGCCATTCGCGATCATTTTTGCAACATTCGCACTCACCTTCGCCTGACGTACCGCTTTGCCCGGTAAACAGGTTGTTTCACCCTTGCGATCATGATGGCCCGTCAGAGATCCTGAACCGGCCGACTCTGCCCAACATCACGATCATCCAGGGGAGTTGGACGGTGCCGGAGGGAGCCGGCACCCGGGGGCCACGCCGGTCGAGGGGGCCGGCCAGGGCCCGGTGAACGCGCACACCACGCAGCCGAAGCTGCGTGCGGGGGGAATGACTCATGACATCCACGCCTGCCGATGCCCGGCGGCACACCCTTGACCCGTCCGGGACCACCCGGGTGCGGGTCCCCGCTCCGGCCACTCCGGACGGCCGGCGGTACGGCCCGGTTTCCCGGCCCGTCCACCCGCCCCACCACAGAACCCGCCCACGCTACGACTACGAGCACTACAGCCGGCTGGCCGGGCCGCTGACCGACCCCGGCCCCGGCCCCTACCGGGTCCGCTACCGCAGCCTGCTGGCCGAGGAACCGCACCGGGTGCAGGCCGCCCTGCTGCTGGGCCTGGCCCCGGTGGTCTCCCTGGCGCTGCTGATCTGGCTGATGCAGCCCGCGCACTGGACCCACCGGCAGAACGGCACCCTCCTGATGCGGACCCTGGACACCGTGATGCTGGTGTCCATCGGCCTCATCGAGCTGTTCCGCACCATGAACGTGGCCTCCAACGCCCATGCCACCCTGGTGGCCCGCGACCCGATACCCGTGGTCCCGCAGAACGGCACCAAGGTCGCCTTCCTCACCTCCTTTGTCCCCGGCAAGGAGCCGGTCGAGATGGTGACCCGCACCCTGCAGGCCGCCGTGCGGGTGCGCCACCGGGGCCCGGTACACGTCTGGCTGCTGGACGAGGGCGACGACCCGGAGGTCAAGGACATCTGCCGGCGGCTGGGCGTACGCCACTTCACCCGCAAGGGAGTGGACAAGTGGAACCAGCCCAAGGGCCCGCACCGGGCGAAGACCAAACACGGCAACTACAACGCCTGGCTGGACGCCCACGGAGACGAGTACGACTACTTTGCCTCGGTGGACACCGACCATGTTCCGCTGCCCAACTTCCTGGAACGGATGCTGGGTTACTTCCGTGACCCGGATGTCGCCTTTGTCGTTGGACCACAGGTGTACGGGAACTACCAGGCGGCCGTCACCAAAGCCGCGGAGAGCCAGCAGTTCCTCTTCCACGCCCTGATCCAGCGGGCCGGCAACCGCTATGGCGCGCCCATGTTCGTCGGCACCAACAACGTGGTCCGCGTCAGCGCCCTCAAGGGCATCGGCGGCCTCTATGACTCCATCACCGAGGACATGGCCACCGGCTTCGAACTGCACCGCCACCGCAACCCGGCCACCGGCCGCCGCTGGCGCTCGGTATACACCCCGGATGTGCTCGCGGTGGGCGAGGGGCCGAATGCCTGGACGGACTTCTTCACCCAGCAGCTGCGCTGGTCCCGGGGCACCTACGAGACCATCCTCAAGCAGTTCTGGAGAGCTCCGGCCGGTCTTTCCCCGGGCAAGTTCCTCAACTACTCGCTGATGGTGATCTACTACCCGATGACCGCGGTCAACTGGATGCTGGGCGCCCTGAGTTGTGCGCTGTTCCTGGGACTCGGCGCCTCCGGCATCCGAATCGACTCCTCGGTCTGGATGATGCTCTACAGTGACGCCGCCGCCCTGCAGATCGGCCTCTACATCTGGAACCGCCGGCACAATGTCTCCCCGCATGAGCCCGAGGGATCCGGCGGCCTGGCCGGGATGGTGATGTCCGCGCTCTCCGCGCCCATCTACGCCCGCTCGCTGATGGACGCCGTGCTGCGCCGCAAGAGCCGCTTTGTGGTCACCCCCAAGGGAGACTCGGCCAGCCCGGACACCCTCTTCGGCACCTTCCGCGTCCACCTGTTCTTCCTCGCGGTCTTCGGCGGTTCGCTGGTGGCCTCGTTCTTCCTGGGCCACACCCACGCGGCCATGCGCACCTGGGCGGCACTGGCCGTGCTGATCACCCTGGCGCCGATCGGCGCCTGGTGGTGGTCCCTGCACCACAGCAAGCAGCAGCCCGAGGGGGCCACCCGATGAAGTTCCGGCCGTACCGGATCAGCCGTCGCACCCGCCGCACCGCGGTGGGTTCGGTGGTCGTCCTCGCACTGGCGGGCATGAACGCGCCGGCGATCTGGGGCTACGCCTCCGGCCAGTACCACCAGTACAAGATCAACCGGCCCGCGTACAAGGCGAAGAACGGCCACTGGGAAGCGGTGGACGTCCCCGACGAGTACCGCATCAACACCATCCACGCCGCCCTGCTGCACACCGGCAAGGTGCTGCTGGTGGCCGGCTCCGGCAACAACGCCGCCCACTTCAAGGCCCAGTCCTTCCGCACGGTCCTGTGGGACCCGGTGAAGGACACCTACAAGAACATCCCCACTCCCAAGGACCTGTTCTGCGCCGGGCACACCCAACTCCCGGACGGCAAGCTGCTGGTGGCCGGCGGCACCCAGCGCTACGAGAAGCTGGAGGGCGATGTCACCAAGGCGGGCGGCCTGATGATCGTCCACAATGAGAACCCCGACAAGCCGATGACCTTCCCCGCCGGCACCCGCTTCACCGGCGGCCGCACCGGCAAGACCTTTGAGTCCAAGGACCCGGTGCTGGTCCCGCGGGCCAAGAAGGAACAGGACGGCGGCAAGATCAAGGTCACCGTCAGCACCGCCCGGGTCTATGTGGAGGCGCTGCACAAGGGCCCCAAATACGAGACGGGCCTCACCGACAACTACCGCATCGAGGGCCTCAGCGGCGACGATGCCCGCAACTCCTATGGCATCGCCAACAAGTTGTCCTTCGACAAGAAGGACTTCCAGGGCATCAGGGACTCCTTTGAGTTCGACCCGGTGGCCGAGCGCTATATCCCGGTCGACCCGATGAACGAGGCCCGCTGGTACCCCACCCTGACCACGCTGGCGGACGGCAGGGTGCTCTCGGTCTCCGGACTGGACGAGATCGGCCAGGTGGTCCCGGGCAAGAACGAGATCTTCGACCCCAGGACCCGCAAGTGGAGCTACCTGCCCCAGCAGCGCTTCTTCCCCACCTACCCCGCGCTCTTCCTCACCGACAAGGGCCGGATCTTCTACACCGGTTCCAACGCCGGCTACGGCCCGGCCGACCAGGGCCGGGACCCGGGGCTGTGGGACCTGGGCAGCAACAGCTTCACCCCGGTTCCCGGCATCAGCGACCCGGACATCCTGGAGACCTCCATGTCCGTGCTGCTGCCGCCCGCCCAGGACCAGCGCTATATGGTCCTGGGCGGCGGCGGGGTGGGCGAGGACAAGAAGGTCACCGCCCGGACCCGGATCGTCGATCTGCACGACTCCAGCCCGCGCTTCCACGACGGGCCCAGCCTCTATGCCAAGGTCCGCTACCCCAGCAGCGTCATCCTCCCCGACGACACCCTGCTCACCACCAATGGCTCGGGCGACTACCGGGGCCGCAGCGCCTCCAATGTGCTCAGGGCCGAGATCTACGACCCCAAGGCCAACACCTCCCGCCCGGTGGCCGATCCACTGGTGGGCCGCAACTACCACTCCGGCGCCCTGCTGCTGCCGGACGGACGGGTGATGACCTTCGGTTCCGACTCGCTTTTCGGCGACAAGGACAACACCGTCCCCGGCACCTTCCAGCAGGAGATCGACCTCTACACCCCGCCCTACCGCTACCGGGCCACCAAGCCGGAGTTCGGGGACACCGGGGACCGGACGGTAAAGCTGGGCGGCAGCACCCACTACCGGATCAGTTCCGTTCATCCGGTGACCAAGGCCCGGCTGATCCGGCCGGGTTCCTTTACCCATGTCACCAACATCGAACAGCGGTCGATCGCCCTGGACTTCGGCAGGACCCCGGACGGCATCACCGTCACCCTGCCCAAGGACCCCTCACTGGTGCCCCCCGGCTGGTACATGCTGATGGTGGACGATGACCAGGGCACGCCCTCCGAGGCGGTGTGGATCAGGGTGCCGCAGGACGGACAGCAGTAACTTACCGGTCAGCCACGGGCGTTGCGGGCCAGCTCCAGGGCGTAGCTCTCCCACCACTGGCCCGCCTCCGGGCCGCCCTTGCAGGGCCCGTCCGACTCCCCCGGCCGCTTCACCCACAGATAGGCGTCCACCAGCGGGTCGCCGGTGGCATTGGTCGGGGGTACGCCCAGGGCCCGGCCGGAGGGGTTGCACCAGGCCTTCTCATGGTCGTCGCCGTCGGAGAGCGGGCCATTGCCGTTGCGGCTGGTGTCGATGACAAAGTGCTTGCCGCCGAGTTGCTCGGAGAGGGTGCGCCCGTACTCCTTGCTGGCCTCGGTGGTCTGGAAGTTGGAGACATTGAGCGCAAAGCCGTCGGCCTTGTCGATCCCGGCCCGCTCCAGCGGCTCGGCCATCCGGTCGGCCGGGGTGACCCAGCTGGGGTTGCCGGCGTCCAGGTAGACCTTGGTGTGCGGCTGCTCCTTGAGCCTGGTGACGGCGTCCTTGAGCAGGGCGTAGCGCTCCTCGTGGAACCGCTGGGGGGTGCAGCCGTCCTCCATGTGCGGCAGGGCGTCGGGCTCCAGGATGACCGTGGCCCGGCGGTCGCCGATGCCCTGGGCCGCCTTGTTCACCCAGGCCCGGTAGGAGTCGCCGTCGGAGGCGCCGCCCTGGGAGTACTGGCCGCAGTCACGGTGCGGGATGTTGTAGAGCACCAGCAGGGCGTCCCGGTCGGCCTTGGCGGCGGCCTGGGTGAAGCCCCGGGTCTGGCCGTCGGGGTTGTCGGCGCCGATCCACTCGGCCATCGGCTGTTCGGCGATCTTGCCGATCAGCTGGGCGTCCTGGTTCTTGCCGGCCTGCCGCAGCCGGTTCTCCTCCTTGGCCGCGGTGCCATCGGGGTTCACCCAGAACGGGGACTGCCCCTTGGGCCGCTGGGCCGGCGGCGGTACGGCCGTGCTGCCGGCGGGCGCGGGCCGGGAGGAGTTGCTGTCGAAGGAGCAGCCGGCGAGCAGCAGCAGCGCTCCCGCCGCCGTTCCCACCCGCGCCAGGACCGCATGGGCCGGGCGGGTGTGGCCGGTGTGACTGCCGTACATCCACTCCCCCTTGGGTGTACCGCCGGGAGGCTTCTGGGGCGCTCCTCGGGACAACGACCGGGTCGTCCCATGCTGGCACAGCGGTGGGGAACACCGTGTGCGATCACACCATGACATCGGGCGGAATCGCTCTCCCGGAGCACTCTGCTCACTTTGTTCACCTGAGGGTCTCATCGGTGTCCGGTGCCGGTCAGATAGGCGGAGACCACCACATTGGCGCGGTAGGTGCGGTGCGCGCGGTCGTACTCGCCGCCGCAGGTGATCAGCCGCAGTTCGGCCCGGGCCGGGTCGCGGGGGCCGTAGACCCGTACCGGGTCGAAGCCCTCCTTGGCCACCACCGCGACCTCCTCCACGGTGAAGTCGGCGGTGGAGCCGTCGTCCCGGCCGACGCTGACGGTGTCGCCCCGCTTGAGGGAGCCGAGGTCGTAGAAGACCGCGGGGGCGCTTTCGGTGTCCACATGGCCGACCAGCAGGGCGGTGCCCCGGCTGCCGGGCCGGGTACCGTCGCGGTACCAGGCCACCGCGCCCGGCCGTTGGTACGGCGGCGGTTCCACCGCGCCCTGCGGGGTCAGGCCATGGCCCTCCACGGGGGCGCGCAGGCCCAGGCCGCGGATGGCCAGCGATTCGGGCCGGGCGCCGGGCAGTGGCGGGAGCGGCGGTGGCAGGGCCCGGGCGGGCGGACGGCCCGCGGCGGCCATATCGCCGGTGGCGGGCGCCATGGTGCCGGGCCCCTCGGTGGCCTCCCGCCCCCACAGCCACAGGGCGAGCAGCAGTATGGCCCAGGCCGCTCCGGTCAGCAGCCGGCCAGGTCCCCCGGTGCGCGGTTCCGACTCCGACATGGCGGGGGACCGGTTCCCTCAGCGCTCGGGGTCGTTGTTGCCGGCGGCGTTGCTGCGGCGGCGGTGCCAGATCAGCCCGCCGGCGATCAGCACTCCGGTGCCGCCGACGATCAGTCCGGGCATGCCGGGGGCCTCGCCGGCGGCCATGCGCGCGGTGCCGCCTCCGCCGGCCGGTTCCGGGGCCACCGGCATCGGGCCCTCGTACCGCTCATGCTCGTCATCGCGGCCGTCGTGCTCCAGGCCGGGCGGGGCCTGGTAGGAGTCCGTTTCGTCGTGCCCCTGGTGCCGGTCCCGTCCGTCCTGGTCGACCACCACCAGCCGGCCCTGGGCCACCCCGTCGTGCCCGTCGCAGTCGATCCGCACCGGGTAGCTGCCGGCGCGCACGGTGGAGCGGACGGTGGCGTCGGCGACATGCCCGGTGGTGTCCCGGGCCAGCCGGGCGCTGGCGACAAATGCCTCGGAGACCGCGGTGGCCCGCTCGTCCCGGCAGCCGGCCGCCCGGATCCGCACCTCGGAGCCGGGTCTGCTGGCGATGGGGTAGAAGTCGACGGTTCCCAGCCGGATGTACGGCTCGTCCAGTGCGTGGGCGGGTACGGCACCGACGGCCAGGAGCGTCAGGGCGCCGCACAGGGCGGAGCGGACTGAGAGCATGGTGAACCTCCTGCTTCAGAGGTTCACCCGGCGGGGCGGGGCCGCGCATCCGCTCCGCGACGGCATTACTCCATTCAGTGACCCGGACCCCGGTCAGACCAGTTCGACCAGGTCCGCGATGGAGTCGACGACCCGGGACGGCCGGAACGGGTAGCGGTCGATCTGGTCGCGCCCGGTCAGCCCGGTGAGCACCAGGAAGGTCTCCATCCCGGCCTCCAGGCCGGCCAGCACATCGGTGTCCATCCGGTCACCGATCATGGCGCTGGTCTCCGAGTGGGCGCCGATGGCGTTCAGACCGGCCCGCATCATCAGCGGGTTGGGCTTGCCCACGAAGTAGGGCTCCCGGCCGGTGGCCTTGGTGATCAGGGCGGCCACCGAGCCGGTGGCGGGCAGCGCGCCCTCGGCGGAGGGCCCGGTCTCGTCCGGGTTGGTGGCGATGAACCGGGCCCCGGCATTGATCAGCCGGATCGCCTTGGTGAGCGCCTCGAAGGAGTAGGTGCGGGTCTCGCCCAGCACCACATAGTCCGGGTCGGCGTCGGTGAGCACATAGCCGATGTCGTGCAGGGCGGTGGTCAGCCCGGCCTCGCCGATGACATAGGCGGTGCCGCCGGGCCGCTGGTCGTCCAGGAACTGGGCGGTGGCCAGCGCCGAGGTCCAGATGTTGGCCACCGGCACATCCAGCCCGATGCGGCGCAGCCGGGCCTGGAGGTCGCGCGGAGTGTAGATGGAGTTGTTGGTCAGCACCAGAAAGGGCTTGCCGGAGTCGCGGAGCCGCTTGATGAAGGTGTCGGCACCCGGGACCGGGATGCCCTCGTGCATCAGCACACCGTCCATGTCGGTGAGCCAGGATTCGATCGGCTTGCGCTCTGCCACTGCGTGACTCCAGGTGTGCCCGTGGGGAGGGGAACCGGGGCGGCGCCGCTTGTGCACCGTCCCGGCACCTCCAGGGTAATCAGCTCCCGGTGGCCGCCTTCCAGGCGTTGACATAGGAGGTGAGGTTCTTGTCGATGCCGGCCCAGTCCGGGCGGAAGACCTCCACCCCCTGCATGATCTTCGCCAGGGAGGCGGCGTTGCGGTCCTCGGCCTTGATGTCGGTACGGGCCGCGAAGCCGCCGGCCACCGAGGAGACCTGGCGCTGGACCTTCTCGGAGAGCAGATAGTCCAGGAACTTCTTGCCGTTGGCGGTGTGCGGGGCGTGGTTCACCAGGCCGGCGGCGTAGGGCAGGGCGAGCGTGGTGGGCTTTCCGTCCTGGCCGGCGGGGAAGAAGATGCCCTGGTTGGGCATGGTCTTGGTGTTGGCGTAGTTCATCTGGACATCGCCGTTGGCGACCAGGAGTTCGCCCTTGTCGGTCTTGGGGGCCAGCTGGCCGGTGGAGGAGGACGGGCCGACGTTGTTCTTCTGGAGCTTCTTCAGATAGTCCAGGGCGGGTGCCTGGCCGCCGAAGTCATGCATGGCCTTGACCAGTACGGCCGTTCCGTCGCCGGCCACACCGGGGGTGGAGTACTGGAGCTTGCCCCGGTACTTCTCGTCCAGCAGGTCCTGCCAGGTCTTGGGCGGGGCCTCATGCTGGGACTGGTGGTAGATAAAACAGAGGTAGTTGTTGACCACCGAGGTCCATTTGCCGCCCGGGTCCTTGTCGTCCGCCGCGACCTTGTCGGCGCCGTCCGGGGTGTAGGCGGCCAGCAGCCCCTTGCCGTCGGCCTGCTGGATGAACGGCGGCAGGGTGACCACCACATCGGCCTGGGTGTTGGCGCGTTCCCGGGCCAGGCGCTGCACCATCTCGCCCGAGCCGCCCTCCACATATCTGACCTTGATCCCGGTGTCCTTCCGGAAGTCGGCGAAGACCTGGTCGTAAAAGCCCTTGCCGTCCTCGGACTTGAGGCCGTCGGCGCTGTAGACGGTGATCTCCTTGGCGTCGGCGTTCGCCGAGCCGCCGCAGGCGGCCAGGGTGCCGCTCAGCAGGAGGGTGCCGAGGGCGGCGGCGAGCGGCTTGCGGTAGCGGTCCATGACGTGTCGGAACTCCTTGGTGCGCGGGGCTGGTTCAGCGGTAGGTGGCTCGGGTGCGGATCCGGGAGACGGCGAACAGGACCAGCAGGGTGCCGGCCATCAGCACCACGGCCAGTGCCGCCCCGGTGAACAGCGCCCCCCGGTCGGTGGCGCCGAAGATCCTGACCGGCAGTGGCAGCCAGTCGGGCGGGTAGAGCATCATGGTGGCGCTCAACTCGCCCATGGACAGGGCGAAGCAGAGCCCGCCGGCGGCCGACAGCGAGGGCAGCAGCAGCGGGAGCTTCACCCGCCACAGCACATGGGCCGGGCGGGCGCCCAGGCCGGCTGCGCTCTGCTCGTACACCGGGTCCAGCCGGGCCAGCGCGGCGCTCACCGACTGGTGGGCAAAGGCGGTGACCAGCACCGCATGTGCGGTGATCACGATCTGCGGGGTGCCGTTGAGCAGCAGCGGCGGCTTGGAGAAGGCCACCAGCAGGGAGAGGCCGACGACCACCGAGGGCACCGCGACCGGCAGCAGGAACAGGGCGTCCAGCAGCCGCCGGGCGCGCCGGCGCAGGGCCTGTGCGGCCAGCGCGGACCAGGTGCCGGCGGTCAGCGCCAGCAGGCTGGCGGCCAGCGCGGTCAGCAGGCTGGTGGTCAGGGCGTCCAGGGCGTCGCCGTGGAACGCGTCCCGGTAGTGGGCCAGGGTGGCCCCGGAGGGCAGCGCCCCGCTCCAGTTGGTGGCCAGCGAGGCGGCCAGGATGACCAGGAAGGGCAGGGCGAAGACGGGCAGGAAGAGCGCGAAGAACACGGTCCACACCGCCCACCGGGCGTAACGGCCGGAGATCAGCACAGCCGGGTCACCTCCTGGACCGGGTACGGGAGACAAGCAGCCGGTAGAGGCCGTAAAGGGTCACCGAGAGGGCGACATTGACCACCGCCACCACACAGGCGCCGGGGTAGTCGCCGTCCAGCACGGCCTTGCCGTAGACCAGCATCGGCAGGGTGGTCACGCCCTTGGCGCCGGTGAAGAGCACCATGCCGAACTCGTTGAGGCACATCACCAGCACCAGCGAACCGCCGGCCGCCAGCGCGGGCAGCGCCTCGGGGAGGATCACCCGGCCGACGATCCGCGGCGCCCGGGCGCCCAGCGAGGCGGCCGCCTCCAGTTGCGCGGTCTCCAGCTGGGCGAAGGAGGCCAGCAGCGGCCGCATCACCATGGGCGTGAAGTAGGTGATCTCGGCCAGCAGTACGCCCCAGGGCGTGTGCAGGAAGTCGAACGGCCCGTCGGCCGCGCCGGTGACATCCGTCCACAGCCCGTTGGCCATGCCGGCCGTGCCATAGACGAACAGCAGGGCCAGGGTGATCAGGAAGGACGGGAAGGACAGGAAGACATCGATGAACCGGCTGAGCGCCCGCCCGCCGGGGAACGGCACAAAGGCGATCACCAGGGCGAGGGCGAAGCCGAGCAGCAGGGCGCCGGCGGTGGCGCCCAGCGCGATCAGCACGGTGTTGCCCAGCGCGTCCCGGAAGGAGGTCTGGGCGAATACCTGGCGGTAGGCATCCAGTGAAGTCCCGCCGGAGTCGGGGGAGATGGACTGCCGGACGACCAGCGCCAGCGGATAGAGGAAGACCAGGGCGAGGGCGGCCACGGGCGGTGCGGCCCAGAGCAGCGTGCGCGGCCGCGGGCCGGTCTCCGGTATGAGCCGGTCAGTCATCGGCGGGCTCCCCGGCGGGCAGCAGCACCGCGTCCTCGGCGGCGAAGTGCAGCGTCACCTCGTCGCCGAGCGCGGGCGCGTCCCGCAGTTCGCGCAGGTCCGCCATCACCCGCTGCCCGGCGACCTCGGCATACAGCCGGTGGGTGGCGCCCCGCCACTGCACCTCGGTGACCTTGCCGCGCAGGGCGTTGGGCCCCGCTCCCAGGCCGACCAGGTGCGGGCGGACGCACAGCGTGGCCGGGGAGCCGGGGGCGGCGGCCGGGGCGTCCGCGACCGCCAGTCGCCGCCCGGCGAACCGGACCCCGCCCTCGGTGACCGTCACCGGCAGCAGATTGGCGTTGCCCACAAAGGAGGCCGTGAACGCGCCGCGCGGCCGCCGGTAGAGCTCCCGGGGCGTACCGCACTCCCGCAGCCGGGCGCGGTCCATCACCGCGATCCGGTCGGCCAGGGTCAGCGCCTCCATCTGGTCATGGGTGACATACAGCATGGTGAGGCCGGGCAGCTCACGGTGCAGCCGGGCCAGTTCGGCCAGCATTCCGGAGCGCAGCCGGGCGTCCAGCGCGGACAGCGGCTCGTCCAGCAGCAGCACATCCGGCCGGATGGCCAGGGCCCGGGCGATGGCCACCCGCTGCTGCTGGCCGCCGGACAGCTCACCTGGATAGCGCCGGGCGTATCCGTCCATCCCGGTCATCTCCAGCGCCTGGGCGACCCGTTGGGCGGTCTCGGCGCGGGGCGTCCGGCGTGCCTTCAGGCCGAAGGCGACATTGGCGTCCACCCGCATATGCGGGAAGAGGGCGTACTGCTGGACCACCATGCCCACGCCACGGCGGTGCGGGGCGAGGCCGGTGACATCGCGGCCGCCGAGGAACACCCGCCCGGCGTCGGGCCGGACAAAGCCGGCCACCGCCCGCAGCGCGGTGGTCTTGCCGGAGCCGGACGGGCCCAGCAGGGCCATCACCTCGCCGGGTGCCACCGTGAGGTCCAGCTTGTCCAGCACCACATTGCCGTCGTAGGCGACGGTCACCCCCTCGAAGCGGATGCCCGTCATGAGCCGCCCTCCGCCCCGCGCTCGAACTCGGCGAGTGCGTCCGGGAGTCCGGCCACCGAGGGGAGCACCCGGGTGGCGCCGGCCGCCCGCAGCGCGTCCGCGTCATGGGCCCCGGTGGTCACACCGGCCACAAACCCGGCGCCGGCCCGGCGGCCGGAGAGCATGTCGTAGGAGGTGTCCCCGGCGACCGCGATCCGGTCCACCGAGTCCGCCGCCCCGGTGCGCAGCAGTGCCATGAGCACCATGTCGGGGTACGGGCGGCCACGGCCGCCGGCGTCGGCCGGGCAGAGGGTGAGGTCGGCCAGGCCGTCGTCCCAGCCGAGCGCGGCCAGGATGGCGTCCTGGGTGACCCGGGCGAAACCGGTGGTGAGCACCACCGTGCGCCCCTCGGCGCGCAGGCGCTCGATGGCGGCGCGGGCGCCGGGGACCGGTGCGCAGTGGCCGTCCGCCACCAGCCGCCCGTAGGCCGCCTCGAACTCGGCGTTGGCCGTCCGGGCCCGCTCCTCGTCACCGAAGAGATGACGGAAGACGGAGATCTTCGATTCGCCCATGGTGGCCCGCACATGGGCGAGCTGGGCGACGTGTTCCGGGCTGCCGGGCAGCACGCCCAGCCGCCGGGCGGCCGCCTCGAAGGCCCGCTCGACCAGTCCGTCGTCCGCGACGGTGGTGCCGGCCATGTCCAGCACCACCAGTGTGATCCGCTTGTTCAACTCGGTTACCAGCCCATCGTGTTCGCGGTGGTTTCGGCGATCGCCGGGGAACAGGTCATGCCGCGCCCGCCGGGCCCGGTGACCAGCCAGACCCCGTCCCGGACCCGTTCCCGGTGCACCACCCGGGTGGTGTCCAGGCACTGGGCGTAGACCCCGGCCCAGCGGCGCCGCACCGCGGGCAGCGGACGGCCGAGCAACCGCTCGGCGGCGGCGGTCAGATGCTCGTACGGCGCCTCGTCCACATCGAAGCCGAAGGGTGTCTCGTACTCATGGGTGTCGCCGATGGTCAGTCCGCCGTCGGCGCGCTGGACCATCAGCAGCTGCATCTTGTGCGCGGCGGCCACCGGGGGCTGAGGCCGGGCGGCGGTCAGGGCGTCCAGCCGGTCGCCGGCGTAGGCCGGGTAGTAGCGGAAGCTGTCGGCGTCGGCCACCGAGGTGCTGAGCTTCTCGCCCAGCGGGGCGGTCTGCATCATCTGCAACCGCACCCGGCGCACCGGCAGTTCGGGGGCCAGCTCCCTGACCAGGCCGCCCAGCCAGGCACCGGTGCACAGCACCACCGCGTCACCGCGGTGGATCTCGCCATGGTCGTCGCGGACCGCGCGTTCGCCGACCACCTCGCGGACCTCGCGTCCCGGCAGGAAGGTGTAACGGCCGGAGGCCGACAGGGCGGCGCGCAGGGCGCGTTGAGCGGTACGCGGCTCCACGGCGGCGTCCCGTTCGCACCACAGCGCCCCCAGCAGCTCGCCGCGCAGCGCCGGGTTGACGGTGCGGACCTGGTCCGGGCCGAGGAGTTCAAAGCCCCGGGCGGCCGCGTCGGGGCGCGCCAGCGCCGCCCGGGCGACATCCAGTTCGGCGTCATGGGTGACGACCGTCAGCGAGCCATTGGCGCGGAAGCCGAGCTCCGGCACCTCGGCGCCGATCTCCTGCCACAACTCACGGGCGCGCAGGGCCGTTTCCAGCTCCTCACCGGAGGCCCGGCCGCTGACCCAGACCAGCCCGAAGTTCCGCACCGAGGCGCCCCGGGCCTCGGCCTCCCGCTCGATGTGCACAACCTGATGGCCGCGCTGGACTGCCTGCCAGGCGTGCATGGTTCCCAGCACGCCGGCTCCGACGACTATGACTCGCATGTCCCGAACGGTCCCGGGACCGGGTGACATGGATCGGTCCATCCGGCGACGGCACGGTGAACCGGCCGCCAAACTTGGCCTAGACCCGTTATCTTCTCGTTACCTCCATCCCGCGCTGGTAACAATGCAGACCTAAGACCCCAGATGCGCCGTAAAGGAGAAGCGGTCCCCCCGGTAGAGCGAGCGCACCCGCTCCAGCGGGCGGCCCTCGGAGTCCCTGGACACCCGGTGGATCAGCAGCATGGGCAGCGCGGGCGGGGTGCCGATGAGCAGGGCCTCACGGGGCGTGGCCAGCACCGTCTCCAGGCGTTCGTCGGCGTCACCGAAGCAGATGCCGAGGCTGTCGCGCAGATAACCGTAGAAGGAGGAATCCGGCTCGAACCCGGCGTCCAGCCCGGGCGCTCGCTCCACCGCGATATAAGTGCTCTCCAGACCGACCCGCTCATCATCGGCGAGCAGCACCCGCTCCAGGTGCCAGACGGGCGCGCCGGCCTCCACCCCCAGGTCGGGCGCCAGGGCGCGGGGGCAGGGGAAGCGGTCCAGGCCGACCAGGCTCCGTCCGGGGCGCAGGCCCTGGCGGCGTACGCCCTCGGTGTAACTGGCCAGGGACAGCGGCTGCTCCAGCTTGGGGCCCGCGACGACCGTGCCGCGCCCCAGCCGCCGCAGCCGCCCTTCCAGCAACAGGTCGCGCAGGGCCTGCCGGACGGTCTCCCGTGAGACCTCGAAGCGGACGGCCAGCTCCCGCTCGGTAGGCAGCAGCCCGCCCTCGCCCAACTCGTCGAGCAGCGCGGCCACTTGGGTCTTGACCGCGTAGTACTTGGGAATCCGCCCATGCTCGGGGATGCCGGCCCGGATGGGCGCGCCGGGTGTCGTACCGTCCGTGTAGTGCCTGTTGTCCACGGCGCGATCTTCGCACCCCGGCGGGGTCAGCGGTGCGGGCGCCGGGCTCCGGCCAGCAGGGCGGCCCCGGCAGCGGTCAGCGCGAGGCCCAGAGCGGCCAGGGCGTACATCACCCGGCCGCGGCCGGTGTCGGCGAGTTCGGGCAGCGGCTCCACGGCGGGGGCGGGGGCGGAGGCGCCGGTGCCGCCGGCCGCCGGTCCGGGCCGCCGCCCCGGCGGCTGGGACGCCATGGGTGAGGCCGCGGGTGAGGCCGGCTGCCGATCGCCGGACTGCCCCACGGTGAAGCCGTAGTCCTCGGACTCCCCCACCCAGGCCCCGTCACCGCCGCGCCGCTGCACCGCGGTGACATTGGCGGTGACCGGGCCACGCGGGGCCCGGTCGGTGAAGCCCAGCCGCAGCGGCACCACGGCCATGCCATGGGCGGGGACGGTGAAACCGGGGGTGCCGTCCAGCACCCCGACGTTCTCCGCCTCCTCGGTCCGCTCGAAGCGGACCGGGCGCCACTGGGCGGCGCCCCGGTCGTAGAAGTCCAGGCGGATCTGGTCGGGACGCAGCGCGCGGCCCCGGTCGGCGAGGACCGCGACCGGGTGGATGGCCCGGCACTCGGCGCCGGTGGTGTTGCGCAGCTCCAACTGCCAGGTGTGCGGCGGTTCCCCGGGCTCATAGACGGCCGGGCCACCGGCCAGCCGGGAGACGATCGGGAACCGGGCACCCCCGGGGTCACCACACCCGGGCTGCGGCCCGGCGGGCAGGGCGACGGCCGGAGCGAGCGTGAACGCGGCGGCGGTGACCAGGGCGAGGAACATGCGATTGTCCCTACCCGGCACGCGTGGCGGTCCCTCAACCGGCCGCGCTTTCCCGCCCGATGGGACGACCCCGCCATGCTCCGACTGGGGGCACCCACGCCCCGGCGCGCAGCCGCTGCCCGGCAGACCCTCATCCCCGCCCGAACACCGGCGCCAGCACCAGCTCCGCCGCGCCCTCGGCCACCGTCCGGGGGCCCGAGGGGGTGAGTTCCACCGGGACGGGCTCGCCGACGGCCGCGCGGACTTCGGCCAGGTAGGGCCGTGGGTCCGCCAGTACCCGTTCGCCTCCCAGCACCACCCGGTCGATGTCCAGCAGCCGCACCAGGTTGGCCGCGCCGACCCCCAGGAGCCGGGCCGCCTCCGCCGGGCCGGGGGCGGCCAGGCAGAGTGCCTCCAGGCAGCCGCGCCGGCCGCAGCCGCACTCGGGGCCGTCCAGGCTCAGCACCTGGTGCCCGAACTCCCCCGCCCCGGTGCGCGCGCCCCGGTGCACCGCACCGTCGAAGACCAGCCCGGCGCCGAGGCCGGAGCCCAGGTGGAGGTAGGCGAAGGAGTCCGCCCGGTGTGCGTGGGGGCCGCGCAGCAGCCCCAGCGCGGCCGCGTTGGTGTCCTTGTCGACGACGACCGGCAGGCTCAGCCGTTCGGCGAGCGCCTCCCGCAGCGGAAAGCCGTCCCACTGGGGAAAGCCGGTCACCTGGCCCAGCACCCCGGCCCGGTGGTCCAGCGGGCCCGGGGCGGCCACGCCCACGCCCAGCACCGTCCGGCCGGTCACCGGCAGCGCCGCCACCTCGGCGGCCACCACGTCCAGCACTGTCCCGGCGCCGGCGCCGAAGGACAGCGGCACGCTCCGTTCGGCGACCACCGTGCCGGCCAGATCCACCAGGATGACCGTCAGCGCCGCACGGTCCAGCCGCACCCCGACGGCGTGGGCACCCTCGGGGACCAGCCGCAGGGCGGTCGCCGGCTTTCCCCCGGTGGAGGCCCGCCGCCCCGCCTCGGTGACCAGGCCCGCCTCCCGCAGCCGAGCGGTGATCTTGCTGACCGCCTGGGGCGTCAGCCCCGTCCGCCGGGCCAGCTCCGCGCGGCTGGCCCCGTTCCCGGCCGCGTCCCGCAACAGTCCGAGCAGCACCTCGCTGTTGTGGTCCCGCAGCGCGGCCAGGTTGGCCCCATGGCGCTCATGGCCCTCATCGCCCCCGGCGCGGTTCCTCTTCACCCACCCATTCTCAGCACCTCGCTTGCGCTTTCGCAACGCCGTTGCCAAAGTGGCTGCCATGGATGGCACTGCCACTGGCACTCAGGGAACCCCCGGCACTCCGCTGCGCGTCGGCCTCATCGGCTATGGCGTCGCGGGCTCCTTCTTCCACGCCCCGCTGATCGCCGCCGCCCGGGACCTGGTCCTGGACACGGTCGTCACCGCCAACCCCGAGCGGCGGCGGCAGGTGCCGGCCGAGCATCCCGGGGCCCGGACGGCGGACGACGCGGAGGCGCTCTTCGCCCGCGCCGATGAGCTGGACCTGATCGTCGTCGCCTCCCCCAACCGCACCCATGTGCCGCTCGCCCGGCAGGCCCTGGAGTGCGGGCTGCCGGTGGTGGTCGACAAGCCGCTGGCGGCGACGGCCGCCGAGGCCGAGCAGCTGGCCGAACTGGCCGACGCCCGGGGCCTGTTGCTCAGCCCCTTCCAGAACCGCCGCTGGGACGCCGACTTTCTCACCATCCGCAAACTGCTCGGCGACGGCACCCTCGGCCAGGTGCTGCGCTTCGAGTCACGCTTCGAGCGCTGGCGGCCGCACCCCAAGGGCGGCTGGCGGGAGTCCGGCGACCCCGCCGAGCTGGGCGGGCTGCTCTACGATCTGGGCAGCCACCTGGTGGACCAGGCCCTGGCCCTCTTCGGCCCGGTGGCCTCGGTATACGCCCAGGCCGATGTGCGCCGGCCCGGCGCCGAGACGGACGACGACACCTTTGTCGCCCTCACCCACGCCAATGGCGTCCGCTCCCATCTGTGGATGAGCGCCACCACCGCCCAACTCGGCCCGCGCTTCCGCGTGCTGGGCAGTGACGCGGGCTATGTGAAGTACGGCCTGGACCCACAGGAGGCCGCACTACGCGAGGGCCTGCGGCCGGGGGACGGCACCATCGCCTGGGGCGTGGAACCGCAGACCTCCTGGGGCCGGCTGGGCGCGGGCGAGTCCCCGCTCACCGGCGGCGGGGAGCCGGTGCCCTCCCTGCCGGGCGACTACCCCGCCTACTACTCGGCCATCGCCCGGGCGCTGCGCACGGGCGGGCGGCCGCCGGTCACCGCCCGGGAGGCCGCGGCGGCGCTGCGCGTTCTGGAGGCGGCCCGCGTCTCCGCGAACGAGGGGCGCGTCATCTCCTTCGACTGATCGGACCGGGCGGCTCAGATCCGGTCGAGTACGGCGCTCAGGCGCGTGGTCACGCCCGACTTCCAGCCACCGCCCATGATGGAACGCGCCCGCTGCTGAAGGGGGTTGTCGGGATCGAAGCCCTCATGGGCGAGGAACAGCCGGGTCCCCCTGCCCTCCGGCCGCAGCGTCCAGGTGATGGTCCAGTCCGCGTCGCTGCCCGCCTCCGGATCGGCGTCCCGCCAGCCCAGCTTGAGCATCCGCTCCGGCTCAAAGGCCAGCACCTCCGCCTGGATCACCCCGGAGAACCCGGTGGCGGGCAGCGGCATGGCGCGCATGGTGTAGCGGTGGCCCACCGCCAGCCGGAAGTCGCCGGGCATCAGCCACTGGGCGAGCAGGTCCGGCTCGGTCAGGGCCCGCCAGACCTTGGCGGGCGGGTGGGCCAGGAACTCGTCCACATGGACGGCCGTCAGATCGTCAACACTCATGCTTCCTCGTCTTCCATGTGATCGAGCACCCCGCGCAAGGCGGTCAGCCGCTCGCGCCAGAACCGCTCGAACGGGCTGAGCCAGTCCTGGACTTCGGCCAGCGGGACGGGCTCCAGCCGGTAGAACCGCTGCCGGCCCACCTTCTCCTCGCCGACCAGCCCCGCCTCCCGGAGGACCCGCAGATGCTCCGAGAAGCTGGGGCGCGCCATATCGAAACGGGCGGCCAGCTCGGCCACCGGCTTGGCGCCCTCCTCGCGCAGCATCCGCAGCACCTCGCGCCGCACGGGGCTGGCCAGCGCCGCGAAGACCCGGTCCTGGGCGTGGGTGGGTTTCATAGGGAGCACTATAGGTAGGAGAATTCCTACCTGTCACATGGATCACAAAGTCGATCAGGAACGGTGCGGGACGAACACCTTGCTGACGAACTCCGCCAGTTGCTCATCGGTCACATTGCGCGCCAGGTCCGACTCACTGATCAGGCCGACCAGTTGACGGTTCTCATCGATCACCGGCAGCCGCTTGATCTGGTACTGCTCCATAACATCCAGGACGTCCCGGACATCGGCCCCGGCATCGATCCAGCGCACCTGGTTGCTCAGTTCACCCGCGGTGACCTGGGCGACATCGCGGCCCTGCGCACAGCACTTGGTCACAATGTCGCGGTCGGTGATCATTCCCTTGAGCTTGTTGTCATCGCCGCAGATGGGCACCGCACCCACATCGAGATCACGCATCATCTGACAGGCTTCCTGCAGCGACTGGTGTTCGCCGATGCAGGTCACCTCGCGGTGCATGATGTCGCGGGCCGTGATGTTTTGATTTCCAGCCATGATCGTCACGTCCTTCTGCTCGCACATCCCTGTGCCTGCCAGTCGATGACGTCTGCGCCTGTTCTTCGATCACAGCATGGAGTGGAGGGGCGCGCCACCGCGCGACAAGCGCTCTCGGTCCGGCCTGGAACGGGCTCTCAGTCCGGCCTGGAACGGTAGAGAACCGCCAGCGCGACGCCCGAGCCCACCGCCACCAGCGCCGCCCCCAGCAGCATGTCGCTGCTCATCGGCGGGCCGGTGCGGGCCGGCTCATGACCGTCACCGGCGACCGGGAGGGCGGAGACCGGGGCGACCGTGATGGGCCGGCGGTCCCGGCCGCGCGGCTCGGCGGGCCAGGGCGGCGGTACGGCCCGTCCGCCGTTGCGGCCGTCGTCGGACCCGGCCGCGCCATGGCCGGATGCCGGCACCGTAAATCCGGACACCGGCACCGGCACCGTAAAGGCGAACAGCAGCAGCGCGCCCAGCACGGCGATCAGCGCGACCAGGGCCAGCGCGGCAGCGGTCGTCCTGGTGGTGGAGGGACTCTGACGGTGACGCCCATGCGGGGGGTAGCGCATGCATGACGATAAGCACACAAAGCGGGCGCGATCTGGTCAGCGCGCGCGACAGGTCCCCCGAACGCAGCCCGCCGGCGGAGCGCTCACACGTCCTTGAGCTGCTGCCGCTGCCGCCCCAGCCCATCGATCTCGATCTCCACCACATCCCCGGCCCGCAGATAGGGCTTGGGCTCCGGCCGCCCCAGGGCGACCCCGGCCGGGGTGCCGGTGTTGATCACATCGCCCGGGTAGAGGGTCATAAACCGGCTGATATAGGCGACCAGTTGGCCGACCGGAAAGATCTGGTCGGCGGTGCTGCCCTCCTGCATCAGCGTGCCATTGACCCAGGCCCGGATCCCCAGCGCCTGCGGATCCGGGATCTCGTCGGCGGTCACCAGCCAGGGGCCCAGCGGGTTGAAGGTCTCGCAGTTCTTGCCCTTGCCCCACTGCCCGCCGCGCTCCAACTGGAAGGCCCGCTCGGAGACATCGTTGGCCACGGCATAGCCGGCCACCGCCGCCAGGCCCTCCTCCGCGTTGCGGGCGTGGCGGACCGTACGGCCAATGACCACCGCCAGCTCCGCCTCCCAGTCGGTCTTGGTGCTCCCGGGCGGCACCAGCACGGTGTCCTCGGGGCCCACCACGGTGTCCGGAGCCTTGAGGAAGAGAACCGGCTCGGTGGGCATCCGGGCCCCGATCTCCCGTACATGCGCCCGGTAGTTGAGGCCCACGCACACGATCTTCCCGGGACGGGCCAGCGGCGGCCCGACGCGCAGCCCCCGCCCGTCCAGCACCTCCAGCACCCGCGCCCCCACCGCGGCACGCACATAGGCGAGCGCGGCCCGGTCACCCAGGAAGGCGCCGTCGATGTCGGAGATCACCCGGGACAGATCGCGCAGCGTCCCGTCCTCCTCGAGCAGCGCCGGACGTTCCGCCCCGGCCGGGCCGACACGCAGCAGCTTCATTGGTACAACTCCCCCTGGAACGCGGTCGGCTCCGACGATCGTCCAAGATCGAACCGGGTGCGGCAAGGGCCGTTTCGGTCTTCGGACAGTCACTTCACGTCCGACGGGACCGGCCTGACCTCCAGCCACGCCCGTTCCACAGCGGACCACACGGTACTCGTCACCACATACAGGGCGGCGGCCAAGGGCACCACGGCCACCGTGATCAGGGTGCCGAAGGACAGCCATGGCGCGAGCTTCGCCACCGCCCCGGCGCAGACCTCATTCAGCGCCTGCCGCAGCCGCTTCGGGCCCTTGCCGTGCCGGCGCCACCGCGGCCGTGGCGGTCAGTGCGGCGACGGTGCCGAGCAATCCACTGCCGAAGAAGAGCAGTTGGGCTCCCCGCGCACCGTCCTCGACCGGTCGTACCGACCCTAGACCGGGCCACCGACAACGGCCTCGTCCGGCCCCGGATCCCGGGCCAGCACCTCGGAGTCCGGCCGGTCGTCGGCGGGTTGGGGACCCAGCCAGGACACCATCAGCGCCACCACCAGGTTCAGCCCCAGCGCCAGTGCGCCCGCGTTCACCCCCCACACCGGGTCCCGGTCGGTGAAGACCAGGAAGCACACCAGGCCCCCGCCCGCCAGCAGCCCGCCGAGCGCGCCCCAGAGCGTCAACTTCCGCCAGACCAGGCCCAGCAGGACCATCGGCACCAGCTGCGCCATGCCCTCATAGGAGATCAGCGAGAGCCGCACCAGGGTGTCGGGCCGGGTGTAGGTGAGGATCAGTGCCAGTGCCCCGGCCGCCACCACCACCGCCTGCGCGGCCAGCCGTTGCCGGTCGGGCCGGTCGGCCAGCGCGGGCACCGTGCCCAGCACACTGCGCCCCCACATGGTGCCGATCACCAGCATAAAGACGGCCATCGGCACGATCGAGGACAGCGCCCCGGCCACTCCGATCACCCCCACCGCCCAGGCCGGCAGCGAGTCCACCACCAGCTTGAACAGCGCCAGGTTGGAGCCCGCGCCGGTGAGTGAGGGGATCACGAACAGGGCGGCCAGGCCCAGCAGCATCGGCACATAGAGCAGCACATTGTAGAAGGGCAGCAGCACGGCATTGCGGCGCAGGGCGTTGGCGCTGCGGGCGCCGAGATAGCCGGCCACCGTGGTGGGAAAGATGACCACGGTAAGGGAGTTGAGGAAGGCGGTGCTGATGAACCAGGTACGGCCCAGGTGGCTGCCGCCGTGTCCGCTGAGGGTCAGCCACGGTGGCTTCTCGGTGGTCAGCCGGTGCAGGAAGGGGCCATAGCCGCCGAAGTAGTGCAGCGGGACATACAGCGCCAGAAAGCCCAGCGTCCCGATGACCAGCACATCCTTGAGCACCGAGACCCAGGCGCTGCCGCGCAGGCCGCTGACCACCACAAAGCCGGTGGTGACCGCGAAGGCCAGGAAATAGGCCCAGTTGAGGGAAATGGCGCCATAGGAGATGGTCGACACCACCACACCCATGCCGGTGATCTGGAGCTGGATATAGGGCAGCAGGCAGACGGTCGCCAGGACGGCCACCAGGGTGCCCACCCAGGGGCGGCCATAGCGGTGGGCGGCCATATCGGTGATGGAGACCAGGCCGTGCTGCCGGGCGTACGACCAGAGGGTGGGGCCCACCAGATAGCCGAGGGCATAGCCGCAGGAGAGATAGGCGACCACATAGAGCACCGGGGCACCGAAGTTGTAGCCCCAGCCGGCCGCGCCCAGATAACTGAAGCTGGTGTAGCCCTCGCCTGCCATCAGCACCCAGATGAAGACGGTGCCCAGACTGCGGCCGCCCACCGACCACTCGGTGATGCCACCGCCCCGGCCGCGCCCCCGGACGGCCAGCAGCCCCAGGGCCACGGTCAGCAGCATAAAGACGCCGAAGACACTGGTGGCGACGGTGGCGTTCACGCGCGGCCCCGCTTCCGGTCACTGCGGTAGAGCAGATAGACGGCCGGCGGGGTGAGCAGGGTGGCCAGCAGCAGCCAGAAGAAGAGGAAGGGCAGTCCCAGTACGGTCGGATGGACACGGTCGGCGAGCGGCAGCGCCCCCAGGTAGAGCACATAGGGGACCAGCAGCCAGAGGATGGCGGGTCGTTTCTTCAGCACATCCGCCGACCCTATGGGTTCGGCGGGCCACGGCGGATCAGCCGCCGACCAGCCGGGAGGCGGTGTAGATCAGCAGGCCCGCCAGGGCGCCCACCACCGTGCCGTTGACCCGGATGAACTGGAGGTCGCGGCCGATGTGCGCCTCCACCTTGCGGGAGGTCTGCTCCGCGTCCCAGCCGGCCACCGTCTCGCTGATCAGCGAGGTGATCTCGTCCTGATAGGTGGTCACCACATGCACGGCGGCGTCCTCCAGCCAGCCGTCCACCTTGGCCCGCAGCCGGTCGTCGGCGGTCATCCGGGAGCCCAGCGAGAGGATGGCGGCCCGGGCACGCAGCCGCAGCTCGCTGCGTTCGTCCTCGGCGGCGGCCACCACCATGGCGCGCACCGAGCTCCAGGCGGAGGTGATCAGGTCCTGTACCTCACCCCGGCCCAGGGCCTCGGACTTCAGCCGCTCCACCCGGGCCCGGGTGTCCGGATCCGACTGGAGGTCCCGGGCGAAGTCGGTGAGGAAGCGGTCCACCGCGCCACGCGCCGGGTGGTCGGGCATATCGCGCATCTCGGTGACAAAGCGGAGCAGTTCCTTGTAGACCCGCTCGCCGACCCTGCGGTCCACAAAGCGCGGGGTCCAGCCGGGAGCCCCGCCGGTGACCGCCTGCATCACCGAATCGCCGTGCGCCACCAGCCAGTCGTGGGCCCGTACGCACACCAGGTCCACCACCTTGCGGTGGCCGCCCTTGGTGACGATCTGCTCCAGGGTGCCGCCGAGGGCCGGGGCGATCTCCTGGGCGTCGGCACGGCGGGTGATGGCCTCGCCGACCACCGCCTGGACGTCCGAGTCGCGCAGCACGGTGAGCGCGCCGCGCAGCGCGGCGGCCAGTTCGGCGGTGACCCGGTCGGCGTTCTCCGGCCGGGCCAGCCAGGCGCCCAGCCGGGAACCGATGCCCACCGCGCGCAGCCGGCGGCGCACCACCGTGCCGGAGAGGAAGTTCTCACCCACGAACTCACCCAGGCTCAGGCCCAGTTGGTCCTTCTTGGTGGGGATGATCGCGGTGTGCGGGATGGGCAGTCCCAGCGGGCGGCGGAACAGCGCGGTGACCGCGAACCAGTCGGCCAGCGCACCGACCATGCCCGCCTCGGCGGCGGCCGCCACATAGCCCGCCCAGCCGCCGGCGCCCGCCGCCCGGGCCCAGGTGGCCAGGGCATAGACCAGGGCGACGGCCAGCAGCAGTCCGGTGGCGAAGGTCTTCATCCGGCGCACCCCGCGCCGGCGCTCCTCATCCGCGGCAGCGGAGGAGGTGAGTCCGCCCCGCGCCATGGGCATCCATTCCTCGGCGTCCGGCGAATTCTCACCTTGCGACCGTTTCATCCACCTCACCCGTTCAGACCGTCCTCTTCTGCATTGTCCCTACCGGACGACTCGGGAGACGGGCGGAGAGTTCCCGCCATGGTGGGATCATGCAACGGCGGGCGGCTCCGCTCCCGGTGCCGCCCGCCCCGCCGTACCAGGAGACTCCGCATGACCAGGCCCCTGCCACGCGGCATCCGCTATGCCCTGCCGGCCGCTTTGGCGGCGGTGGTGATACTCGTCTGCACGGCGGTCTTCCTGGGCGGCGCCCGGCGGCCGGAGCGGGCCCGGGACGCGGTGGGCGAGGCCCCGGCCACCCCGGCGGGCGGCTGGGTGGGCACCTGGGCGGCGGCGCCGGCCTTCGCCGAGCCCAACACCGGGCACGGCCTGCCGGGCTTCTCCCTGCGCAATGTGGTGCACACCAGCGTGGGCGGCAGCGCGGCCCGGGTGCAGTTCTCCAACCTGTTCGGCGACCGGCCGCTGGCCATCGGGGATGCCTCGCTGGCCGTGGCGGCGAAGCCGCCGGGCCGGAACGGCACGGCCACGGCGGCACCGGGGAGCATGCGCCGGCTGACCTTCGGCGGACAGCGCTCGGTGACCGTGCCCGCCGGCCGGTCGGTGGTCAGCGACCCGGCGCGGCTGACCGTACCGCCCGCGGCGGACCTGCTGGTCAGCCTGTACTCCCCGGTGCCCGCCGGCCCGGTGACACTGCATCCGCACGCCCGTCAGATCTCCTATCTGGCCCGGGGCGAGCATGTCCAGGACACCGGCGGCACGGCCTACACCGGCCGCACCTCCTACTGGCGCTATGTCACCGGGGTGGACGTCTGGACCACCCAGGCGCAGGGCACGCTGGTGGCGCTGGGCGACTCCCTCACCGACGGCGTCACCTCCACCCCGGGCGCCGACCACCGCTGGCCGGACTTCCTGGCGGCCCGGCTGCGGCGGGAGGCCGGCGCGCCCCGCTATGGGGTGCTCAACGAGGGCATCAGCGGCAACCGGGTGCTGCTGGGCAACCGGGGCCGGACGCCGCAGAACAACCCCGGTGCGCTGGACCGGTTCGACCGGGATGTGCTGGAGCGCACCGCGGTGCGGGTCGTGGTGGTGGACCTGGGCGTCAATGACATCCTGCGCCGGCCGCAGCAGCTGGACCCCCGGCGGATCGTGGCCGGGCTGCGGCAGCTGACCGCCCGGGCGCACAAGCGGGGACTGCGGGTGGCCGGGGCCACGCTGATGCCCTTCGGCGGGCACTGGGGGGTGACCGCCGACCGGCAGGAGCCGGTGCGGCTGGCGGTGAACCGGCTGATCCGGGCGGGCGGGGTGTTCGACACGGTGGTGGACTTCGACCAGGCGCTGCGGGATCCCGGCGATCCCCACCGGCTGCTGCCCGCCTACGACAGCGGGGACCATCTGCACCCCAATGACGCCGGCTACCGGGTGATGGCCGACGCGGTGGACCTGGCCGCACTGCGGACCTGACACAGCGCGCCGGTGCCCCGCAAGGGGCGCGGGGCGGCTGCGCTCAGGCGGCTCCGCCGCGTGGGCGCGACCAGCCACAAACGGCCCGCACTCGAAACGCACCCCGAGGCGGCGCTACTCCAGTGACTTGCCGCGCTCCTCGCGGGCCAGGCCGCGCTCCTCGCGGCGCCGCTTGCGCCGCACGCCCACCCCGCCCCAGAAGGCGAAGCCGGTGATCCGTACCCGGGGCGAGCCGGGGGTGCCGGCGCCGCTGCCCGAGTGGTCGAAGCCGCCCATCACCCCGAGTCCGGTGACCTGGACGTCCAGCTCCGGCGGGACGATCACTTCCATGCCGCCCATGATGGCGATACAGCGGATCTCGATCTCGGGGCCCTCGAAGTCCGCCTCCCGCAGATCGATCTGGCCGCCGCCCCAGAAGACAAAGGAGGTGAGGCGCCGGGGCACCGTCCAGTTGCCCTTGCGCTGGAAGCCGCCCATCACCGCCACCGCGGAGCGGGAGGCGGGGACGCGGCCGATCCGCCCCGCCCAGTCCCCGGCCGGCACCGGCTCGGTGCCCTGGGCGGCGGCCGCCGGCAGGTCGCGCACCAGCGGCTGGAGCTCGCCATGGGTGCGGGCCTGGTACACGGCATCCAGCCGCTCGCCGAACTCCTCCATGTCGAGCCGGCCCTCGGCCACCGCCACGCGCAGCACCTCGGCCACCCGCTCGCGATCGGCGTCGGAGGCCCGCATTTCCGGGAGTTCGCTTGTCATGACCACCAGGGTAAAGCCCGTCAGAGGCCGCTGCGATCCCCATACATATGGGCGATCACATCCTCGATATCGGGTTCACGTACCGAGAGATCGGCCAGCGGATAGCGCTCCGCCAGCGCGGCGACCAGTGGTGCGGCGCTCTGCCCGGCGGCGAACGCCAGCCACTGCCGGGGCCCTTCCACCCGTACCGGCCGGGCGCCCGCCACATCCTCGATGGGTGGCAGTTCGCGCTCCAGGTCGACCACCAGCATCCGCTCGCTCTCGCCCACCGCGTGCAGCCCCGCCAGCGCCCCGTCATAGACCAGCCGCCCATGGTCGATCACCATCACCCGCTTGCAGAGCTGTTCGATGTCGGTCAGGTCATGGGTGGTCAGAAGGACGGTGACGGCCCGCTCGGCGTTGACGTTCCGCAGGAACTCACGCACCTTGGCCTTGCTCACCACATCCAGCCCGATGGTGGGTTCGTCGAGGTAGAGCACCTCCGGGTCGTGCAGCAGCGCGGCCGCGATGTCCCCGCGCATCCGCTGTCCCAGGGAGAGTTGGCGCACCGGTACGTCCAGCAGACCGCCCAGGTCCAGGAGTTCGGTGCAGCGTTCCAGGTTGGCGCGGTAACGGGCGTCCGGGATCCGGTACATGCGGCGCACCAGCCCGAAGGAGTCGCCCAGCGGCAGGTCCCACCAGAGCGTGGTGCGCTGGCCGAAGACCACTCCTATCCGGCGGGCCAGCCGGGTGCGGTCGCGGGACGGGTCGATGCCCGCCACCCGCAGCCGGCCGCCGCTGGGGGTGAGGATGCCGGTGAGCATCTTGACGGTGGTGGACTTCCCCGCGCCATTGGGCCCGATATAGCCGACCATCTCGCCCCGGGGCACGGTGAAGCTCAGTCCGTCCACCGCCCGTACCTCGCGCCGCTCCCGGCGCAGCAGGCCCGTCCGGCGGTGGACCTCGAACACCTTGCGTACCTCGTGGAGTTCGATGAACGCCTCGTCGTCCGCTCTCATGGTCAGCTCCCCGTGCTCCGGTAACTCCGCAGCCCCGCCCGCCACAGCAGTCCGGCGGCGGTCAGCGTCAGCAGTGCCACCAGCGGGCCGCAGTAGGCCACCCAGCCGGGCAGGTGCAGCGGGTCCGCCCGGCCCAGCAGATGCAGCGCCGGCAGCCAGTTGACGAAGGCCAGCGGAACGATGAAGGTCACTCCGCGCACCAGTTCCCGGGCGAACACGGTGGGCGGGTACTGCAGCAGGGTGCAGCCGCCGAAGGTGAAGGAGTTGGACACCTCGGACGCCTCCGCCGCCCAGAACTGGAAGGCCGCCCCGGCGATGAACACCGCCCCGAAGATGGCCGACCCGCTGATCACCATCATGGCCGTGAACAGGGCCTTGCCCAGGGTCCAGTTGATGTCCACCCGGCTGATCCCCCAGCCCAGCACCAGCGCGCCCTGGGTGATCCGGCCCAGCCTGCGCAGCGCGAACCGGTCCGCGGCGGCCTGGGCCAGCACCGGCACCGGTCGCAGCAGCAGGATGTCGAAGCTGCCGTCGCGCACCCGCTGCCCTATCCGGTCGGCATTGCCCAGCAGCAGGTCGGCCAGCCCGAAGGAGGAGCAGGCGGCGCCGTAGAGCAGGGCGATCTCCGGGAGACCGAAGCCGCCGAGCGCGTCGATATGCGAGAACATCAGCAGGATGGCGATGAAGTCCAGGGCATTGGCGAGGAAGTTGCCCAGGGTGTTGATGAGGAAGGAGGTCCGGTAGACCAGGGTGGCCCGGATCCACATGGCGACGATCAGGCCGTAGCCGCGCAGTCCGTTCGCCCAGCGCTCAACCACCCTGCACCACCACCTTCCTGGTGGCCCGCGCCTGGATCAGCCGGCCCAGGGCCAGCAGCGCTACCGCCCAGACCGCCTGGAAGGCCAGCGCCCCGGCCAGTGCCGGCCCGGTGTGCCGCCCCAGCAGGATGTCCAGCGGGACCTGGAGCACCGAGGCCCAGGGCAGCAGCCGGACGGTCGCGCCGAAGGCGCCGGGGAAGACGGTGAGCGGCAGCAGCATCCCGGAGCAGAACACCCCCAGCAGGGTGCTCATCACATTGACCCCGGAGCCGTCCAGCAGCCAGAAGGAGCACAGCCCCACCAGATAGCGCAGCGCGAAGCTCACCAGCAGGCCCAGCGAGACCGCCAGCAGAAAGGCCAGCCAGCGCAACGGCGAGGACGGCAGTGCCAGTTGGAAGCAGAGGGCGCCGGCGGCCAGTGGCACCACGCCCCGGCCCAGCAGCTGGAAGGCGGCCCGGCCCAGATCGGCGGCCAGCCACCACAGTTGGAGGTCGGCCGGGCGGTAGAGGTCGATGGCGATGTCCCCGGTGCGGATGCGCTCCTGCAGCTCGGCCTCGAAGCCGCCGCCCATCAGCGCCGCGGTGGCCAGCAGCGCCTGGCTCACCCAGACAAAGGCCAGCGCCTGCGCCTGGTCGTAACCGCCCAGGTGGGGGCGCTCGTCCCAGAGGGCGGTGAAGGTGTAGGCGAGGATGAAACCGAAGACGGTGTTGGTGAACACCCCGGCCGCCGTGGCCATCCGGTAGGTGGCGTGCCGGCGGAAGGCGCTCACCGCGACGGCGGCGTACAGCCGCATCCCGCGCCCCCTCTTCTCGTTGAACTTTGTTAGTCCGCCGACTGGTCGGGCCGAACCCGAAGCGCAGGAGCATAGCCGGACGCGTCCGTCCCGGGCCAGGTGAATTTCTCACCCCGAGGGGTGGTGGACCTGACCCGAAAGGGGTCACCGTGCTGCCAAAGGTGCGCCGCACCTTCAGCCGGAACCCGCGGTGCGACAGTGTTTCGCGGGCGTACGGCACGGCTTCGACACCCGCCGCCGAGGAGTCCCAGGAGACATGAGCGACGAGCAGTCACCGCAGCGTCCGCAGGGCTGGGCGCCCAAGGGTGTGAACGGCCGTCCCAAGCGCACCGGCTGGCGCCGGCTGCTGCCCACCTGGCGGATGGTGCTGGGCGGCTTCGTCCTGGTGGTGCTGCTGATCGCGGGCGGTCTGATCGCCGGCTACATGCTGGTGGACATCCCGCCGGCCAACAAGGCGGCCACCGCGGAGAGCAATGTCTTCCTCTACGCCGACGGCAGCCAGCTCGCCCGGGACGGCGAGGTCAACCGGGAGAGCGTGCCGCTGAGCAAGGTGCCCAAGGAGGTCCAGCACGCGGTGCTGGCCGCCGAGGACCGGGACTTCTACTCCGAGTCCGCGGTCAATCCCGAGGCCATGGTGCGGGCGGCGTGGAACACCGTGACCGGCAAGGGCAAGCAGTCCGGCTCCACCATCACCCAGCAGTACGTCAAGAACTACTACCTGGGCCAGGAACAGACCATCAGCCGCAAGGTGAAGGAGTTCTTCATCGCCATCAAGCTGGACCGCGAGTCCAGCAAGGACGACATTCTGGAGGGCTACCTCAACACCAGCTACTTCGGCCGCAACGCCTATGGCATCCAGGCCGCCGCGCAGGCGTACTACGGCAAGGACTCCGACAAGCTGGACCTGGCCCAGGGCGCCTATCTGGCCACCCTGCTCAACGCGCCCAGCGCCTATGACGTGGGCGCGCACCCGGAGAACAAGGGCCGGGCGACGGCGCGTTGGAACTATGTGCTGGATGGCATGGTCAAGAAGAAGTGGCTGAGCCCCGCCGACCGGGCGAAGATCAAGTTCCCGCTGCCCGGCAAGGCCCGGGCCCGCAACGGGATGTCGGGGCAGCGCGGTTACCTGGTGGAGGCGGTCAAGGACTACCTCACCAGCAACAAGATCATCGACGAGACGACCCTGGCGGCCGGCGGCTACCGCATCACCACCACCATCGACCGCAAGAAGCAGGACGCGTTCGTCAGCGCGGTGAAGGCCCAACTGATGGACCAGCTCAGCGATTCCCGCAAGGTGGACTCCTATGTCCGGGCCGGGGGCGCCTCCATCGATCCCCAGACCGGCAAGGTGGTCGCCCTCTACGGCGGCATCGACTACACCCGCCAGTACGTCAACAACGCCACCCGGCGCGACTACCAAGTGGGCTCCACCTTCAAGCCGTTTGTCTTTACCTCGGCGGTGCAGAACGACGCCACCACCCAGCAGGGCCGCACCATCACCCCGTACACCGTCTACGACGGCACCAACAAGCGGCCGGTGCAGGGGCCGGACGGGCCGGTGGGCTACGCGCCGTCCAACGAGGACGACAAGAGCTACGGTCCGATGACCGTCACCAAGGCCACCGATCTGTCGGTCAACGCGGTGTACGCGCAGATGGCCGAGGACGTCGGCCCGGGGAAGGTGAAGAGCACCGCCCTGGCGCTGGGCATCCCGGCCAAGACGCCCGATCTGACGGCCACTCCGTCGATCGCGCTGGGTCCGGCCACGGCCAGTGTGCTGGACATGTGCCAGGCCTACGCCACCCTCGCCAACCATGGCCGGCACGGCCCGTACAGCCTGGTGGAGAAGGCCAGCAAGGGCGGCGAGGACGTCCAGCTGCCGGACCGCAACGACCGCCGGCAGGCGGTGGCCCGGCCGGCCGCGGACACCACCACCTCGATCCTGCAGAGCGTGGTCGACAACCCCAATGGCACCGGCGCCGCGGCCCGGGCCTCCGGCCGGCCCTCGGCGGGCAAGACCGGCACCGCGGAGGAGGACAAGGCAGCCTGGTTCGCCGGCTACACCCCGGATCTGGCCACCGTGGTGGCGGTGATGGGGCAGGACTCGGACACCGGCGAGCAGAAGTCGCTCTACGGGGCCACCGGGCTGCCCCGGATCAACGGCGGCGGCTACCCGGCGCAGATCTGGGCCGCGTACACCTCCGACGCGCTGGCGGGCACGGAGCCCACCGACTTCGACCTGGAGCTGCAGAACGGCGCGGGTACCCCGCCGCCGGAGGCGCCCGCCTCCTCGGCGCCGCCGGCCAGCAGCAGCGCGCCGCCGGTCACCTCGGCACCGCCGGAGCTGCCGCCGACCACCACACCGCCGCGCCGGCCCACGCTGCCGCCCGGGCCGCCGACGCCCACCGGCCCGCCCTCGGGGCCGATCATCAGCCTCCCGCCGTACGGCGGGCGGGAGGGGCGGCCGGGCGACCACTCCTCGCACGACCTGCTGGGCTATGACTACTGAGCCGGTCCCAGGGGTCAGTGCCCCGAGGTCAGCTTGAGCCCGGTCACGGACACCAGCAGCAGGGCCACAAAGAACACCCGTGGCCCGGACGCCGGTTCGCCCAGCAGCAGCATGCCCAGCACCGCCGCGCCGGCCGCACCGATGCCGACCCAGACGCCATAGGCGGTGCCGACCGGGATCGTCCGGGCGGCCCGGGCCAGCAGCAGCATGCTGGCGGCGATGCCCAGCACGGTGCACACGCTGGGCCACAGCCGGGTGAAACCGTCGGTGTACTTCATGCCGACCGACCAGCCGACCTCCAGCAGGCCGGCGACGACGAGCAGGACCCATGCCATGACGGCACCTCCACAGTGATCCGTAAGGAATCGACTTCAGGGGTGCGTCGTCTTGTCCTGACCCGGTACGGCGCGTCTCGTCGGGAAGGCCCAGGCTACCGCTACAGGTAGAGGCCGGTGGAGTCCTCCGACCCCTCCAGCCGCTCGGCGGCCACCGCGTGCAGGTCGCGCTCGCGCATCAGCACATAGGCCACCCCGCGGACCTCCACCTCGGCCCGGTCCTCGGGGTCGTAGAGCACCCGGTCACCGGGCTCCACGGTGCGTACGCTCTGTCCCACCGCCACGACCTCGGCCCAGGCCAGACGGCGGCCCACCGCGGCCGTCGCCGGGATGACGATGCCGCCGGTGGACCGGCGCTCGCCCTCGGGAATGTCGGTCCGGACCAGCACACGGTCGTGGAGCATCCGGATGGGCAGCTTGTCGTGGGTCGTGTTCGTACTCACGCCAAGACGGTACCTGCCCGCGCGCCGGTCCGGCGCCACGGGGACGGATCCGGGTGCCCGCCCGCTAGGAGCGACGGCGGCGGGAGGCGGCCAGCAGCCCCACCACGCCCACGGCCAGCATGGCCGCCGGAATGATCCGCTCCAGCCGCGGCACCCCCTCGTCCGTGACGAACTGGGCGCGGACATCCGCGACGATCCGGCCGGCGGCCGCACAGGCCCGCCCGGCGGTCTGGTCCACCTTCGAGGTCACCTTGGCCTTGGCGTCCCCGATGATCGTGCTCGGGTGCAGCCGCACACCGATCTCGTCGAGCGTCAGGGCGAGCTCACCGCGCCTGTGGGCGATGTCCGCCTCGATCTGCGCAGGGGTCCTGGCTTCCGGCACCGCGCTGCCTCCGTCGTCGCAATAAGTGTGATGAAGAGTGATGACCACAGTCTGTCAGCTCCCCGGGCCCCGCGCCCCATGGCACCCCCGATCCCCGGGCCCTGGCTAGGCTCGGACCCCGGCACCAACCGACTCACCCCGTAGGAGAGCCATGAGCGAGCGACTGAGCCCCGGCGACACCGCCCCCGCCTTCTCCCTCCCCGACGCGGACGGCAAGCAGATCTCGCTGGCCGGCCACCGGGGCCGCAAGGTCATCGTCTACTTCTACCCGGCCGCCCTCACCCCGGGCTGCACCAAGCAGGCCTGCGACTTCACCGACAACCTCGCCTTCCTGGCCGGGCACGGCTACGAGGTCATCGGCATCTCCCCGGACAAGCCGGAGAAGCTGGCGAAGTTCCGGGAGAAGGAGGACCTCCGGGTCACCCTGCTCGCCGACCCGGAGAAGGAAGTGCTGGCCGCCTATGGCGCGTTCGGCGAGAAGAAGCTCTACGGCAAGACCGTGACCGGCGTGATCCGCTCCACGGTGATCGTGGACGAGGAGGGCAAGGTCGAACGCGCCCTGTACAACGTCAAGGCCACCGGGCATGTAGCGAAGATCATCAAGGATCTCGGCCTGGCGGCCGACGCCTCCTGACCGGCGCCTCCTAACCCTCCGCGGCCTCGGCCTCCGGAAGGTCGAGGACGGCCTGCGCCCCGCCGCCCGGCGCGGCCTGGAAGGCCAGCCGGGCGCCCAGCACCGCCGCCTGTCCCACCGCGATGGTCAGCCCCAGGCCATGGCCGGTGCCGCGCTCCGGAGCGGCGGTGCGGAACCGGCGCGGCCCCTGGCTCACCAGGTCCTCCGGATAGCCGGAGCCATGGTCGCGCACCGTGATCCGGGTGCCCTCCACCGTCACCTCGATCGGCGGCTTACCGTGCTTGGCCGAGTTGGCCAGGATGTTCACCAGGATCCGCTCCACCCGGCGGGCGTCGGTGGCCACGATCCGGCCCTCGCCGATCACCTCGACCGCCACATCGTCCACCCCGCGCTGGCCGCGGGCCCGCTTGACGATGCCATGCACCAGCGAGGGCAGCTCCACCGGATCCAGCTGGGCGCTCTCCACCCCGGCGTCCAGCCGGGAGACCTCCAGCAGGTCCTCCACCAGCGCCCGCAGGGTCTGCGCCCGCTCCTGCACCATCTCCACCGCCCGTGGGTGCGGCAGCAGTTCGGCCGAAGCCACCAGCCCGGCCACCGGGGTGCGCAGCTCATGCGCCACATCCGCGGTGAACTCGCGCTCGGCCTCCACCCGGGCCGCCAGCGAGGCGGCCATGGCGTGCACCGAGCGCTCCAGCTCGGCCACCTCGTCCCGGCCCCGGCCGCCGGGCGCGCCCGCCTCCGGGGTGCCGCCGTCGGCTATCCGGCGGGCCGCCGCCGCGCTGTCCCGCAGCCGGCGGGACAGGCCCCGGGCCACAAACCAGGCGACCACCGCCATCAGCGCCACGGTGGCAGCGCCGGCCACCACCAGGGCCCGGTCCAGCGCCTGCTGGAACGCGTCGCGCTTGGGGAAGGAGGTGGAGACGGACAGCACCCGGTCGCCCACCCGGGCCGCCGCCCACACCCGGGGGTCCGCGCCGCCGCTGATATAGGTGCGCGGCCCCTTGGCCACCGCCTTGGCCAGCGGCGCCGGCAGGGTGGCGTCCAGCTGGGCGCCCAGCACCAACTGCCCGTCCCGCTGGTAGATCTGCAGCGCCGAGCTGAGCTGCTCGTCCTGCTGGGCCATCGCCTTGCGGTCCCGCTCCAGCCCGGAGATATGGTGCACGCCCACCCCGAGCAGCACGACGGCCAGGGCGGTAACGGAGGAGATCGCCAAGGCGATCCGGCCACGGATTCCCATCACGCGATCGAGTAAGTCTCCGTCTGCTTGCCGGCGGGGGTCATGCCGGTGTAGCGGACCTCGAGGGAGGAGAAGACCATCTGGCCGTCCACGTTCTTGGGGGCGAGCAGGGTGACCCGGGCGCGGAAGGAGGTACGGGCGGTGCCGCCGGCGCCGCCGGTGACCTGGACCGCCCCGGTGCCCTCGGCCCGGTCCTGCCGGTACTCGTCCCAGTGGATGTCGCTGGCCACCGTCCCGGTGTTGGCACAGGTCAGGGTGATGATCTTCGGTTTGGGCACCGGCTCGCCGTAGCCGCAGTCGCGTACTCCGGGCAGCTCGCCGGCTCCCCCGCCGGCCGCTCCGCCGCCGGCCCCGGCCGCCGCCTCGCGGTCGTCCGCCGCCTTCTGTGCCGCCTCGGTCCTGGGCGCCTCGGACACCGTCCGGGACCGGTCCGCGGCCCGGCCCGCCCAGACGCCGCACAGCGCCAGCACCGTGACCACCGCGAAGACCACCAGGGCGGATCTCCTGCTGGCCCGGCTGGGGGCGGCGCGGTCGGTCATGGGGGCTTCCTCGGTGCGGAGCGGGGAACCGGCCGGTTTCGGCCTTCGGTGTGAGGGACGGCCAAATCGGCCCGCGCGTTCCGTTCGGGCGGTATGAGCTTTCCGCCCGCCCGGTGTTGGGCGGGTACGGGCCCCGGCCGGCCGGCGGCCGCCGCACAGTACAGTAGGCACGTTGGGCCCGTACCCCAGCTGGCCAGAGGGCGCCGGTTTAGGTCCGGTGTGTCGTGGGTTCGAGTCCCACCGGGCTCACGGATATGGCGTGACACCGTTGAACGGTGCCACGCCATATGCGTGTTGCGGACCGGCCCAGTCCTCAGGCCAGCAACTCCCGTACCACCGGCACCAGTTCGCGGAACGCCTTGCCCCGGTGGCTGATCGCGTTCTTCTCCTCGGCGGTGAGCTCGGCACAGGTGCGGCTCCCGCCCTCGGGCTGCAGGATCGGGTCGTAGCCGAAGCCCCCCGTCCCGGCGGGCCGATGGCGCAGGGTGCCCCTCAGCCGTCCCTCCACCACCCGCTCGGTGCCGTCCGGCAGGGCCAGCGCGGCCGCGCAGGCGAAATGGGCGCCGCGGTGTTCCTCGGCGATGTCGGACAGCTGGGCCAGCAGCAGCTCCAGGTTGGCCCGGTCGTCGCCGTGCCGGCCGGACCAGCGGGCGGAGAAGATGCCGGGGGCGCCGCCGAGGACGTCCACACACAGCCCGGAGTCGTCGGCGATGGCCGGCAGACCGGTGGCCCGGGCCAGGGCGTGCGCCTTGAGCAGGGCGTTCTCGGCGAAGGTGACGCCGGTCTCCTTGACGTCGGGGATCTCGGGATAGGCGTCGGCACCGATCAGGTCGAAGTCCAGGCCGGCGGCGGCCAGGATGGACCGCAGCTCGGTGACCTTGTTGGTGTTGCGGGTGGCGAGGATCAGGCGCTTCATGAGCACCGATTATCTCCGGCCCGCCCGCCGGCCCGGACGCCTCAGCCGGCCGCGCACGCCTTGGTCAGCGCGGCCACGGCGCTCTTCAGCGGGGCGGACTCCGGGCGTTCGCCGTCGCCGATGCTGTCCTGGATGTCGCTGACGGCTTCGGTGATCCGGGTGGTGGCGCCCTTGACCGAGGAGTCCTCGCCGTTCTGCTTGGTGAGCTGGTCCAGATCCCGGTTGATCTTGTCCACGAACTCCTGGGCGCTCTGCGGGTCCTTGGAGCCGTCGCCCATGGCCTGGATGAGCTGGTCCGCGTCCGTGCCGATGGTCCTGGCCGGCTTGCCGCAGTCCTTGCCGTCGTCCTGGCCGCCGCTGGAGCAGCCGGAGACCAACGGCAGCGCGAGGACCCCGGCGAGCAGGGCCGCGAGTGCGGCGGTTCGGCGGCGCGGTGCCATGGCGTTTCCCCTAAGTGGTCGCGGGGGTACGGAACCGGCCCGTACCCCCGTGCATCTTAGGTGGTCTGTATTAAGACAGGGTGCGGGCCAGCGCCTCCTGCTGGACCTTGGTGAGCTCGGTGCAGCCCTGGACGGCCAGGTCCAGCAGGGCGTTGAGCTCCTCGCGGTCGAAGGGCTGGGACTCGGCGGTGCCCTGCACCTCGACAAAGCGGCCGTCGCCGGTGCAGACCACATTCATATCGGTCTCGGCGCGGACGTCTTCCTCATAGCAGAGGTCCAGCAGCGGAACGCCGTCCACGATGCCCACGCTGACCGCGGAGACGGTGCCGGTCAGCGGCTGCTTGCCGTGCTTGACCAGCTTCTTGGCCTGGGCCCAGGCGATGGCGTCGGCGAGCGCGACATAGGCGCCGGTGATGGCGGCGGTGCGGGTGCCGCCGTCGGCCTGGAGGACGTCGCAGTCCAGGACGATGGTGTTCTCGCCGAGCGCCTTGTAGTCGATCACGGCGCGCAGCGAGCGGCCGATCAGCCGGGAGATCTCATGGGTACGGCCGCCGATCTTGCCGCGCACCGACTCCCGGTCGCCCCGGGTGTTGGTGGACCGGGGCAGCATCGCGTACTCGGCGGTGACCCAGCCCTCTCCGGAGCCCTTGCGCCAGCGGGGCACGCCCTCGGTGACGCTGGCGGTGCAGAAGACCTTGGTGTCGCCGAAGGACACCAGCACGGAGCCCTCCGCGTGCTTGCTCCAGCCACGCTGGATGGTCACCGGGCGGAGCTGGCCTGGGGTACGGCCGTCGATGCGAGACATGGTGCCGAGCCTATCCGGGAATGCCGCGGGCCTCGTCCACAGCTGTGGACGAGGCCCGCGGCGCGGAGCGCCAGGCTCACATCATGTCTTCGATCTCACCGGCGATCGGGTCGGCTTCGGTGCCGATGACGACCTGGATGGCGGTGCCCATCTTCACCACGCCATGGGCGCCGGCGGCCTTCAGGGCGGCCTCGTCGACCAGGCTGGGGTCGGCGACCTCGGTGCGGAGGCGGGTGATGCAGCCCTCGATCTCCTCGATGTTGTCGATCCCACCCAGTCCGGCGACGATCTTCTCAGCCTTGGAAGCCATGTGCACTCCTGCGTTGTCCGGGCCCTTCGGCTCTCTCGCCGACCGGCTTTCACACGGTATCCCACGTTCAGAGCAGCTCTGCGGGCTTTTGTCCGCCTCCTGCCGAAGGATGGCGATCAGGCCCGTAGCGCACCGGAAGTGGTCTACACCAGTATGCGGCATCCAAGGAGCAGGCATGAGTTCGCACGCCGCCGCCACTTCCCCGCGCTCCTGGTGGCAGGGGTTCTTCGGGGGCCTGCAGAAGATGGGGCGCAGCCTCCAGCTGCCGATCGCGGTGCTGCCGGCCGCGGGCATCCTCAACCGGCTGGGACAGCCGGATGTGTTCGGCCGGGACGGGCTGGGCTGGGACGACCTGGCCAGGATCTTCGCCGGCGCGGGCGGTGCGCTGCTGGACTCCGCGCTGGGGCTGCCGCTGCTGTTCTGTGTGGGTGTGGCCATCGGCATGGCCAAGAAGGCGGACGGCTCGACCGCGCTGGCGGCGGTGGTGGGCTTCCTTGTCTACTACTCGGTGCTGCACCAGTTCCCCGAGCACTGCCCCGGGCTGGCCCACTTCAGCGGGGCCGGACTGTGGAGCGGGGTGTGTGTCACCGGCAACGGGGTGGCGACTCTGGCGGTCTACCAGAACCCGGGGGTGTTCGGCGGCATTGTGATCGGGCTGCTCAGCGCCTGGTTCTGGGTGCGCTTCCACCGGGTCAGGCTGGTGGACTGGCTGGGCTTCTTCAACGGCCGCCGGCTGGTGCCGATCATGATGTCCTTTGTGGCGCTGGCCTTCGCGGTGGCCTGCCTCTGGGTGTGGCCGCCGGTGGGCCGGGGGCTGACCACCTTCAGCCAGTGGCTGACCGACATCGGCTGGGCGGGCTCCGGGGTGTTCGGCCTGGCCAACCGGGGACTGCTGGTGATCGGCCTGCATCAGTTCCTGAACACCTTTATGTGGTTCCAGTTCGGGGACTACACCAAGCCGGATGGCACGGTGGCGCACGGCGACATCAGCCGCTTCCTGGCCGGCGACCCCACGGCCGGGCAGTTCACCTCCGGCTTCTTCCCCATCATGATGTTCGCGCTGCCCGCCGCGGCGCTGGCCATCGCGCACACCGCCCGCCCGGCGCACCGGCGGATGGTGGAGGGCATGATGCTCTCGGTCGGCCTGACCTCCCTGGTGACCGGCATCACCGAGCCGATCGAGTACTCCTTCCTCTTTATCGCGCCGCTGCTGTACGTCCTGCACGCGGTGCTCACCGGGGTGTCCATGGCGGTCACCTGGGGGCTGGGGGTGCACGACGGTTTCAGTTTCTCCGCCGGACTGATCGACTATGTGATCAACTGGAGCCTGGCGACCAGGCCTTGGCTGATCATCCCGATCGGGCTGGTCTTCGCGGTCGTCTACTACACGGTCTTCCGGTTCGCCATTGTGAAGTTCGACCTGCCCACTCCGGGCCGGGAGCCGGAGGACGTGGCCCAGGACATCGAGCGCGAGGCGGTGGAATGAGGGTGGGGCACCCCTGGTTCACCGCTGGTTAACGATGTCCTGACAGCATGCCGCCATGTGATCCAGGGCACCCGGAGGCGTGGATTCCTTTATGCTCGCTTGACGTGTTACAACAGGTCTAAACCACCTAGTGGTTTAGACCAAAGCGGGCCGTCCCCCAACCCCCGAGCGCCCGCCTCACCTGGAGGAACTCCGATGAGTACGGCTAGCGCCAAAGCGGCCGAAAAGACGGGCTTCGGAAAGAACGCGATGGCGGTAGCCCAGCGCATCGGCCGCAGCCTGATGCTGCCGGTCGCCGTGCTGCCCGCCGCCGCGCTTCTGGTCCGGCTCGGCCAGGACGACATGCTGGGCAAGCCCGCGCTGGGGCAGGTCCTCAACAAGATCGCCTCGTTTATGGCGGCCGGCGGCGGCGCGCTCCTCGACAATATGCCGCTGCTCTTCGCGGTCGGCGTCGCCATCGGCTACGCCAAGAAGTCCGACGGCTCCACCGCGCTGGCCGCGGTGGCCGGTTACCTGGTCTTCAACAAGGTCCTCGGCACCTTCACCGACAGCTCACTGCCGAAGGTCGCCAAGGTCGTCAACGGCAAGATCGTGATGACCGCGGCGCCCGCCGACGCCAAGGTGCTCGGCGGCATTGTGGTGGGCCTGGTGGTCGCCCTGCTCTACCAGCGGTTCTACCGGACCAAGCTGCCCGAGTGGCTGGGCTTCTTCGGCGGCCGCCGCCTGGTGCCGATCCTGTCCTCCTTCGCGGGTCTGCTGCTCGGCATCGTCTTCGGCTACATCTGGCCGGTCCTCGGCTCCGGCCTGCACAACTTCGGTCAGTGGCTGGTCGGTTCGGGCGCCGTCGGCGCGGGCATTTTCGGTGTGGCCAACCGCGGCCTGATCGCGGTCGGCATGCACCACCTGCTCAACTCCTTCCCCTGGTTCCAGGCCGGCGACTACACCAAGCCGGACGGCACCATGGTCCATGGCGACATCGCCCGCTTCCTCAGCGGCGACCCGCACGCGGGCCAGTTCATGACCGGCTTCTTCCCGATCATGATGTTCGCCCTCCCCGCCGCCTGTCTGGCGATCACGCACTGCGCTCGCCCGGAGAAGCGCAAGGTCGTCGGCGGCATGATGCTCTCGCTGGCGCTGACCTCGTTTGTCACCGGTGTCACCGAGCCCATCGAGTTCACCTTTATGTTCATCGCGCCGGTGCTGTACGCGATCCACGCGCTGCTCACCGGTGTGTCCATGGCCCTGACCTGGGCCCTGGGGATGAAGGACGGCTTCGGCTTCTCGGCCGGCGCCATCGACTTCGTGCTCAACTGGGGCAAGGCCAGTAAGCCGTTGCTGCTGATCCTGGTGGGCCTGTGCTTCGCCGCCGTCTACTACGTGGTGTTCCGCTTCGCCATCATCAAGTTCGACCTCAAGACCCCCGGCCGGGAGGACGACGAGGACGCGCTGGTGGCCGACGCGGCCCCGGTGAAGGCGCGGTCCGGGGCCACCGTCAAGGCCGAGGAGAAGGTGCTGGTGACCGCCGGTGCCGGCGCCAAGGCGGAGGCCGGCGCGGCCAAGGCCCCCGCCAGGACCGCACCGCCCCGCCAGCGCAACAACCGCGGCGGCAAGGGCAAGGGCGGCCGCAAGCGCCGCTGACGCCACCCTGGGCACAGCACTACGCCCCCGGAACCGTCCCTGGTTCCGGGGGCGTTCGCATGCCGCGTACCGGCTACAGCTCGTACACCGCGCCCGCGTGGGCCAGTTCGGCCGGTCCGTCGTAGACCGAGCGCGCATCGCGGAGGTTGGCCAGCGGGTCCGTCCACGGCGGGATATGGGTGAGCAGCAGCCGCCCCACCCCGGCCCGGGCCGCGCACTCCCCCGCCTGCAGCCCGTTGAGGTGCAGATCGGGGATGTCCTCCTTGCCATGGGTGAACGAGGCTTCGCACAGCAGCAGATCGGCCCCCGCCGCCAGGGTGTCCAGCGCCGGGCAGGGACCGGTGTCCCCGGAGTACACCAGTGCGGCGCCATTGTGCTCGACCCGGAAGGCGAAGGACTCGACCGGGTGGCGGACCCGCTCCGCACGGACCGTCAGCGGCCCCACCGAGAAGCCGCCCGGGCTCAGGGTGCGGAAGTCGAACACCTCGCTCATACAGGCCTCGTGCGGCACATCGCCATAGGCGGTGAGCAGCCGCCGTTCGGTGCCGGCCGGGCCGTAGACCGGGATGGCACCGGTCGGCCCGCCCTCGTGCCGGTAGTAGCGGGCCACGAAGTAGCCGCACATGTCGATGAAGTGGTCCGGGTGCAGATGCGAGAGCAGCACGGCGTCGAGGTCGTAGAGACCGATATGGCGCTGCAGCTCGCCCAGGGCGCCATTGCCCATGTCGAGCAGCAGCCGGTAGCCGTCGGCCTCCACGAGGTAGCTGGAACACGCCGATTCCACGGAGGGGAAGGACCCCGCGCATCCGACGACGGTGAGCTTCATGCGGGCCTGAACCTCCGGGCTGGTGACGGGGGGCTGGTGGCCATGCGGTGCGTCCGAGGGTAAGGCGGGATGGGAACGGCCGCTCCCGTGCGGAGGGGGTGTGTGGCTGGAATCACCAGGACGGACGCCGGGAACGGCGCGGCCCCGTCCAGGCCGGGCGGGCGGCGCGGGCGGGGCCGTGCGGACGGAACGCGGTGCGGGACCGCGGGGATGGAGGGGCGTGCGTTACAGGGACCGGTGCCGCTCGGCCCGGTCGAGGGTGTCCATAAAGCGCTGGAAGCGCTCGGCGGACTCCTTGCTGCCGGCCGTCACCGTGAACTCCTCGGGCGAGATGCACCCCGCCAGCCGCTCACGGGTCTCAGGAGCGAGCGCCTCCCATGCCGCCCGGTCCAGCCGTGACCGCTCCGCAGCTTCCGCACTGCCAGTTTCCATTGTTGAGTTGCCTCATGTCCGAAGATCCACATGCGGGACAGTTCATGTGCGTCTCCTACGGGATGATGTCAGCCGCCCGGCAACATCGGTAGGGGCAGTCCATCTGTGCACACTTCTGCCCGTCTATGCCGTCGGCTGACCGGTTCCACTATCTCCTGGGCCTAGGCCCAGAGTTGGCCGTGCAGGGCCCGCACGGCGCTCTCGGTGTCGGGCGCGGTGTAGACACCGGTGGACAGGTACTTCCAGCCGCCGTCCGCCACGATAAAGGCGATGTCCGCCCGCTGCCCGGCCCGTTGGGCCTTGCGGGCCACCCCGAGCGCGGCATGCAGCACCGCACCGGTGGACACCCCCGCGAAGATCCCTTCCTCCGCCAGGAGTTCCCGGGTGCGGCGCACCGCGTCCTCGGAGCCCACCGAGAACCGGGTGGTGAGCACCGAAGCGTCATAGAGCTCGGGCACAAAGCCCTCGTCCAGGTTGCGCAGCCCATAGACCAGGTCGTCATAGCGCGGCTCGGCGGCCACGATGCTGACCTCCGGCCGGTGTTCGCGAAGGTAACGGCCCACGCCCATCAGGGTGCCGGTGGTGCCCAGCCCGGCGACAAAGTGGGTGATCTCCGGGAGGTCGGCCAGGATCTCCGGTCCAGTGGTGGCGTAGTGCGCGCCGGCGTTGTCGGGGTTGCCGTACTGGTAGAGCATCACCCAGTCCGGATTGCGGGCGGCCAGTTCCTTGGCCACCCGTACCGCCGTGTTGGAGCCGCCGGCGGCGGGCGAGCCGACGATCTCCGCGCCCCACATGGCGAGCAACTGCCGCCGTTCCTCACTGGTGTTCTCCGGCATCACACACACCATCCGGTAGCCCTTGAGCTTGGCGGCCATGGCCAGCGAGATGCCGGTGTTGCCGGAGGTGGGCTCCAGGATGGTGCAGCCGGGAGTGAGCCGGCCCGCCTTCTCGGCCTGCTCGATCATGTGCAGCGCCGGGCGGTCCTTGACCGAGCCGGTGGGGTTGCGGTCCTCCAGCTTCGCCCAGATCCGCACCTGCCCGGAGGGCGACAGGCGGGGCAGCCGGACCAGCGGGGTGTTGCCCACCGCGGCCAGCGGGCTGTCGTAGCGCATCTCCAGTCAGCGCATTCCGCCGGCCACCGCCGGCAGGATGGTCACGCTGTCGCCGTCGCCGAGCTCGGTGGTGATGCCGCCCAGGAAGCGGACGTCCTCGTCGTTGAGGTAGACATTGACGAAGCGGCGCAGCTCCCCGCTCTCGTCCACCAGGCGCTCGCGGATGCCGTGGTGGCGGGTCTCCAGGTCCTTGAAGAGCTCATCGATGGTGGCGCCGCTGCCGTCGACGGCCTTCTGCCCGTCGGTGTAGGTGCGCAGGATGGTCGGGATGCGGACCTCGATGGCCATGGGAGTGCTCCTGTTCGGAGTGTGAAGTGGTGGCGGTGGTACGCGCGGTACGGGCCGTCGGAACGGCGGGGCGTTCAGGACGCCAGACGGCACAGGTCCACATGGATGCGCGCGACGAGCCGCATGCCCGGCGCCTGCTCGCCCACGTCAAGGAGAACCATGGGCGCATCGTATCGATTCCCCGTGCGCGGCCCGTATGTTCGTCCCGGATTACGGACGGCGGTGTCTCGGCTGTCAGTACGCCTCCACCACCCGTACCTCCTCCTCGGTGATCTCGCCGGCCAGGATCCGGAAGGAGCGGAACTGGAACGGGCCGGCGTCCTCGGTGTCGGCGGTGGAGACCAGCACATAGTGCGCCCCGGGCTCATTGGCGTAGGAGACATCGGTGCGGGAGGGATATGCCTCGGTGGCCGTGTGCGAGTGGTAGATGATCACGGGTTCCTCGTCCCGGTCGTCCAGTTCGCGGTAGAGCCTGAGCAGATCGGTGGAGTCGAACTCGTAAAACGTGGGCGAGCGGGCCGCGTTGAGCATCGGGATGAACCGCTCGGGCCGCCCGCTGCCGGCCGGGCCGGCCACCATGCCGCACGCCTCGTCGGGGTGGTCGGCGCGGGCATGCGCCACGATCTGGTCGTACAGGGCCTGGGAGATGGTCAGCATGCGGCCAGCATAAGCAGCGCCCGGAAACGCCGGAGGGCCCGTCCGCACGGGGGGAGTGTGCGGACGGGCCCGGGTTACCCGGCGGGGGGTGCCGGGAGTCAGGCGGCCTCTTGGACCTCGGGTGCGGAGTAGTCCTTGCGCGCGAATGCCTGCGGGTTGCGGGCCTTGAGCACAAAGTACGAACCCGCCATGATCGCGCCCCAGACGGGAGCGCAGTACAGCGAGATCCGCGCGTCCTTGTCGATGCCCATCAGCACGATCACCATGCCGATGAAGGCAAGGGCGAACAGGCTGGTCCAGGGAGCACCGGGGGCCTTGAACTCCGACTGGGGGAGTTCGCCCCGGTCCGCCTTGCGGCGGAAACGCAGCTGGCAGAGCAGGATCACGATCCAGGCCCACATGCCGGAGATGGTGGCGAAGGAGACCACATAGTCGAACGCCTTGCCCGGCCACTGGTAGTTGATCCACACACCGACCAGCATCAGCACGGCCGAGACGGTGGTGCCGCGGATCGGCAGGCCCTTGGGGGACAGCTGCGCCAGGAACTTGGGGCCCTGGCCGTTGAGCGAGAGATCGCGCAGCATACGGCCGGTGGAGTACATACCGGAGTTGCAGGAGGACAACGCCGCGGTCAGCACCACGAAGTTGACGATTCCGGCACCGAACGGCAGACCGATCTTCGCGAAGGCGGCGACGAACGGGCTGACACCCGGCATGAATTCGGTCCACGGGACCACGGCCAGGATGATGATGAGGGCACCGAGGTAGAAGACCGCGATACGCCAGGGCACCGTGTTGATGGCCTTGGGCAGCGTCTTCTTGGGGTCGGTGGCCTCGCCCGCGGTGACGCCCACCAACTCCACGGCCAGGAAGGCGAACATCACGATCTGCAGCGTCATCAGGGTGCTGCCGATGCCATTGGGCATAAAGCCGTGGTGCGACCAGAGCTGGCTGAAGGAGGCGGTGTCACCGGCCTTGGAGAAGCCCAGGGTGATGACGCCGATGCCGACCAGGATCATGCCGATGATGGCGGTGACCTTGACCATCGAGAACCAGAACTCCAGCTCGCCGAAGAGCTTTACGGAGATCAGGTTGGCGAAGTAGAGGATGACCGTGAAGACCAGTGCGGACGCCCACTGCGGAATATGGGGATTCCAGAACTGCACATACTTCGCGGCCGCGGTGACCTCGGTGATGCCGGTGACGACCCAGAAGAGCCAGTAGGTCCAGCCGGTGACATATCCCCAGAACGGGCCGAGGAATTCGCGCGCGTAGTCGGAGAAAGACCCGGAGACGGGGCGGTACATGAGCAGTTCGCCCAGGGCCCGCATGATGAAGAAGATGACCAGCCCGGCTATCGCATAGGCCAGGATCAGGCTGGGGCCCGCCTTGTGAATGGCCGTGCCCGCGCCGAGGAAGAGGCCGGTGCCTATCGCGCCGCCAATGGCGATCATCTGGATCTGTCGGTTGCCCAGTCCCCGCTGGTAACCCTCGGAAGCATCCTGTCCGCTTCCATCCCGCACCTCGGCTGCGCCTGCGGTGCGGTCCGCGACCTGCTCAGAGGTCATGTGGAACGCCTTTCTCCATACCGATCCGGTCACTCCGGATCGGGTTCCGATCCCCCCGGATGGAGTCCTGCATATGTGCCGACGGTCGGCCGGCGAAGCGTTCCTGCCGTGACAGGGGTGGCGTCACAGAGCAGGTCTCGAAGGTTTACCACGGGTACGACTGAGATCGCTGTGACGAAGGCGACGCATATGTGGCGCAGCTCACGGCCAAATTAGGACAAATGTAGATTTGTGCAGCAAACACTGCCACTGCGGTGATGCGATCGTTATCCGGACTTGAGCGTCCGCTGAGCGAACACCTTGTGAACAAGCCCGGAACGGCCGGCTACGGCATCAGTGCTTCGACCAGCGTCTCCTGCAGCCCGCCCAGCCAGAGGTAGGCCATCACCATCGGCTTGCGCGGATCCTCGTCCGGCAGCCGGAACAGCGCCTCCCCGTCGTCCTCCTCGGTGACCTCCAGCCGGGTCCCAATGGTCAGCCGGAGGTCATTGAGGGCGCCCAGCCACTGGCGGCACTGATCCGGGTCGAGCCGCAGCACGGCCGCCTGGTCCCCGGCCACGCTGAGCGAGTCCAGCGAGCGCACCATGGCCAGCGCGTCCTCGCGCTTGCGGGCCCGCAGGTCGGTCTCGGTATAGCGGCGGAACTCGGCGGCGTGCGCCCGCTGCTGCCGGTCCTGCTCGGTGCCCGGCTCGCCATAGGCCTCGGGGAAGAGCCGGGCCAGCGCCGGATCGGCGGGCGGCTCACTGGGCCCCTCGGCGAACAGCCGGGCCAGCGGGTCGGCCGCGTCCGGACCGTGCTCCTCGCCCGGCCCGATCAGCTCCAGCAGCTGGACCGCCAGGCTGCGCAGGATGGAGATCTCCACCTCGTCCAGGGCGACCGCCGCCCCGCCGCCGGCCAGCGGCTCGAAGTGCCCGGCCATCAACGGTCCTGCGACAAGGTCGCCCACAGGCCGTACCCGTGCATGGCCTGCACGTCCCGTTCCATCTCCTCACGCGAACCGCTGGAGACGGTGGCGCGCCCCTTGTGGTGGACGTCGAGCATCAGTTTGCGGGCCTTGTCCTTGGAGTAGCCGAAGTAACTCTGGAACACATACGTCACATAACTCATGAGGTTCACGGGGTCGTTGTGGACCAGGGTCACCCAGGGCACATCGGGTTCCGCCACCGCGTAGGCGGACTCGCCCGTCTCGGGACGTTCGATCTCGACCGGTGCAACGCTCACGAAACCCATGCTGCCACTCGACCCCGGGCCGCGCACAAACGACCCCCAGAAATCGTCAGACTGACGAGTAATGGAGGTAGCATCCCCTCGACACTGTTCGGGATTGCGAGGTAGGGCCAAGTGAACGCTGCGGACCTGGGACTGCCGGTGGCTGTGCCGTCGACGGCCCTCTTCACCGACCGCTATGAGCTCACCATGCTGCAGGCCGCGCTGCGGGCCGGCACGGCCGACCGGCACTCGGTGTTCGAGGTCTTCACCCGCCGCCTGCCCGAGGGCCGCCGCTATGGCGTGCTGGCCGGTGTGGGCCGGGTGCTGGACGCGGTGGAGAACTTCCGCTTCGACCCGGCGGTGCTGCGCTTCCTGGCCGAGCACCGGATCGTGGACGAGCCCACCCTGGAGTGGCTGGCCGACTACCGCTTCCGCGGCGACATCTGGGGCTACCCGGAGGGCGAGGTCTACTTCCCGGGCTCCCCGGTGATGCGGGTGGAGGGCACCTTCGCGGAGGCGGTGCTGCTGGAGACGGTGATCCTCTCCATCCTCAACCATGACTCCGCGGTGGCCGCGGCCGCCTCCCGGATGGCGGTGGCCGCCGGCGACCGCCCGCTGATCGAGATGGGCGCCCGCCGCACCCATGAACTGGCCGCGGTGGCCGCCTCCCGGGCCGCCTATGTGGGCGGCTTCGCCTCCACCTCCGACCTGGCGGCCGGTTTCCGCTACAACATCCCCACCGTGGGCACCAGCGCCCATGCCTTCACCCTGCTGCACGACAGCGAGCGGGACGCCTTCCGGGCCCAGGTGGACTCCCTCGGCGGCCGGACCACACTGCTGGTGGACACCTATGACGTGACCGAGGCGGTCCGGGTGGCCGTGGAGGTGGCCGGTCCGGACCTGGGCGCGGTCCGCATCGACTCTGGCGACCTGCTGCTGCTCGCCCACCGGGTGCGGCGCCAGCTGGACGAGCTGGGCGCGGCCCACACCAAGATCGTAGTGACCAGCGACCTGGACGAGTACGCCATCGCCTCGCTGGCCGCCGCCCCGGTGGACGCCTATGGCGTGGGCACCCAGCTGGTCACCGGCAGCGGACACCCCACCTGCTCCATGGTCTACAAGCTGGTGGCCCGGGCCGACGGCCCCGGCGCGGACGCCCCGCTGCGGCCGGTGGCCAAGAAGTCCATGGGCGGCAAGCTGTCCCTGGGCGGCCGCAAGTGGGCCGCCCGCCGGCTGGACGAGCACGGGGTGGCCGAGGCCGAGGTGGTGGGCACCGGAGAGGTGCCCGAGGAGCTGGCCGGCCGGCAACTGCTGGTGGAACTGGTGCGGGCCGGTAAGGCCGTCGCCCGGGAGCCGCTGGATGTGGCCCAGTCCCGGCACACGGCCGCCCGGGCCGGCCTGCCGATGTCGGCGACCCAGCTCTCCCGGGGCGAGCCGGTGCTGCCCACCGAGTACCTCTGACGCCGCTGCCCGCGCGCCTCCGGCCGCCCCCGGTGCCCCTCCCATAGCGCCGGGTGAGTCACTACCCTCGGTCACAGAAGACGATCCGCACCGTCGGCCGAGCGCCCTTCACAAAGGATCCGCACCATGCACCGTGCACTGATCATCGTCGACGTGCAGAACGACTTCTGCGAGGGCGGCAGCCTCGCGGTGGCCGGCGGCGCCGACGTGGCCGCGGCCATCACGGACCTGGTGGGCGACGCCGCGGTGGCGTACGCGCACATCGTGGCCACCCGGGACCACCACATAGACCCCGGTGACCACTTCTCCGACCACCCCGACTACGAGCACTCCTGGCCCCCGCACTGTGTGGCGGGCACCGAGGGCAGCGGCTTCCACCCCAACCTGGCCCCGGTGGTCGCCTCCGGCGCCCTGGACGCGGTCTTCGACAAGGGTGCCCACTCGGCCGCCTACAGCGGCTTCGAGGGCCGCGACGAGCATGGCATCCCACTGGAGCAGTGGCTCCGCGAGCGCGGGGTGACCTGGGTCGATGTGGTCGGCATCGCCACCGACCACTGTGTGCGCGCCACCGCCCTGGACGCGGTCCGGGCGGGCTTCGACACCGAGGTCCTGCTGGACCTCACGGCCGGCGTCGCCCCCGGCACCACCGAGCGCGCCCTGGCCGAGATGGACCACGCGGGCATCCGGCTCACCGGCAAGCCGGTGGTCATCTCCGGCTAGGTCGCGTCCGACGGACCTTGGGCCGCGCCATGGCCGACTGCGCCACCTCTTCCGGGGACCACGCCGCCGCGGCGGCGCCCAGCGGCCGGACCGCGCCCTCCGCCGCACACACCGGTGCCGCCGCAGCCCGGCCGCACCATCTGGAGGGCGGCCGGCACCAGGCCAAGCGCGGCATGGTCCAAACCCAGGTGCCGATCTGCCGGAGCGCACAGCTGGAGGTGCGGGCCACCCCGGTCGACCGCCCGCTGAACCACCTGCTGATCAACGCCCGCAACATCAGCGGCGCGCGGTGCGACCTGGGCATCATCGGGCGGGCCGCCTTCGACGGCATCGCCGCCGGAACCCCCGACGGCCTGGGCGGCGGACCGCACATCCTGGCGCCCGGCGGGTCCCACCACGAGGGCGTCGCGCTGGACCGCCAGGACGCCCCCGGGCAGGGCACCCACACCGGCACCCTGACCGTCCGGCTGAACAGCAACACCGCGATCAAGGTCCCGCTCAAGACCTTTGTGCACGCCCCGGCCGTCACCACGCCCTGGGAGCCCACCGCGGCCGATGCGCTCTCCCGTTGAAGCACCGGGCGAATCCGGGGACAACCCCGGGACCGCTACGCCGCGCCCAGCGAGCGCGGCCGCAGCAGGCTCCGTATCGGATGCCAGGCCTCCACTTCCCGCTCCGGCGCCGAGCGCCACACCAGCCCGTCCGGGTGGTACAGCACGGCGCTTATCTCGTCCGGCGTCGGCGGTTCGGTGTTGCCGCGCAGATAGACGGCCCGGAGTCCCAGGTTCCGGAGCCGGGTGAGCGCCCGCTGGCGGTTGCCCGCATGCACCAGCACCCGTACTCGCGACCCCGGCGCTCCCCCGCCGCCGGGTGGACTGGGCAGCGACAAGGCCACAATCACGCTGCCATCGGGAAGCCTGGCGAACCCACCGCCTGCCATCCGCACCACTCACCCTTCCGGGAGACCTGTCAATAACGAAGCCCGTACAGGCATCTAAACGCGACTCTCCGGCAACCCGCCAGAGGTTTCCCGAAGAACCCCTCTGACCTGCATCGATGCCCACAGCCAACGGATCTTGGGCAATCCGGCCCAGGACGGCAGCCCGGCCGCCGCCCCGCCGGTCACACAGCGGTGTCAGTAGCGGCGCCGGCCAGGACGGCGCGTTTGCCGTCTCCCCCGGACGGGGCAGTGACTCCCTGTGCGCCCCAGTGCTTCCGAGCCTTGGGCAAGGGCAGGCTTATCGGCTGTTCCCCTCGGGCAGACAGGACCGTAGAGTCTTTTTGCGGTACTCATCTGTCGGCTCTGCACCCCACAACGTCGCCCCGAGGACGGATACCGTCATGCCTCGTCCGACTTCCGCACAGATCGCCTACGGCTCGGCCACCGTAGTGTTCTCCACCCTCGCCATGCTGCTGCTGTCCCAGACCCGGTCGGGGGTCGGGGTGGCGGTGGTCGCCCTGGGCGCCCTGGCGCTGGGGCTGCTGGTCGCCGTCACTGTCCCCATGCCACGCGGGAGTTCGCGCACCGTGGCCCGGGGTGCGGCCCAACTCGCCCGGCCGCGCACAGCCGTTGACGCCGAGCCGGCCACGACCCGGGTGACCTCACTACCGGGTTGACACCACCACGGTCTTGGCCGCCTTGTCGTGGACGCACTGGTGATACGGCTGATCCCAGGTGCACCACAGCACATTGACCAACCAGAAGACAAACCCGCAACAGGGCACGATCTGGGGCAGGTTGTAGACCGCGGCGCGGGTCCAGCCCGGGTTGCCCGCCGGGATGGCCCCGTTGTCCAGCATCGCCACCCGGATGTTCATCGCCATCTTGCCGACCGTCTGCCCCCGCGCGGTGAGCATCAAGCCCTCGTAGACGAAGTAGACCACCGAGATCAGAATGCTCAGCCCGGTGGTCTTGGCCTGGTCGGTCTCCGGGTTCCAGTGGTGCCAGGTGAAGGCCGAGAACACCAGGCTGACCGGGATCGACACAATCAGGCCGTCGATGATCCGGGCCACCAGCCGCTTGAAGCGGTTGCCCAGCGGCGGCATGCCCGCCAGCGGGTCCGGCGGCCCGTACCCGTACTCTCCGCCGCCGGCCCCGTACGGCCCACCGGGACCGGCCCCGTACGGACCACCGCCCGGACCGGCCCCATAGGGGCCGCCACCCGGACCCGCCCCGTACGGGCCGCCGCCCTCCGGCCCGTGGTACGGCGGCAAGTCACCCTGCGGCGGCGGCTTGCGGAACGGGTCCTCGCCCTGCGGCTGGTCGGTGCTCATGGCCCGAGTAGAACTCAGCGTTCCCCGCACCGCATCCGCCGCTGTGCCGTTCGAGTTGCCCCGGACGACCGGCCCCCGGCCGCGGCTCAGTCCCCGGCCGCGGCCGCCACAAAGGTCCCGGCCGCCTTGTCGTGCCAGCACTGGCGCCAGGGCCGGTCGAACAGCGCCCACAGCACATTGAGCACCCCGATGGCCAGCGCCCCCAGCAGTCCATAGACCAGCCAGCGGCGCAGTGCCTCCCCGAACGAGGGGGTGTCATGCGACTCGATGCCCAGCACCCGCACCCCGCACAGCTTCTTGCCCAGCGTACGGCCCCACTTGGCCATCGGCAGCGCCTCATAGAGCACCCCGGCGACCAGCAACACCGCCAGCACCACGGCCAGATAGGTGCCGGTGGTGCCGTCCAGCAGCCAGACGGTCACCGTCTGGCCGGAGCGCCTGGCCTGGTCCACCTTGGTGTCGATATGCGCCACGGACTTGTTCCACAGCGGGATCGCCACCGTGCTCACCACACCGCCCAGCAGCAGGGTGTCCACCAGCCGGGCGGCCAGCCTCCGGCCCAGCGAGGCCGGCCGGCCCTCCCGCTGGGCGGCCGCCAGGAAGGGGTCCAGCACCGGCGGCTTCCAGGGCGCGGGTGCCGACTCGGCGGGCCCGGGCAGGGGTTGGGAGCGCGGCGGCTGCGACTGGGGTGCCTGCTGGGCGAGTTGGTGCACCTGCTGGGCCCACCCCACGGCCTGCTGCGGCTGGGCCGGTGACTGCTGCGGCGGCGCCATCGGAGCGGGCCGGGCGGCAGGCTCCGGACGGGGCGCCGGGGCCGGCGCCTCCTGCCCGCCGGGCCAGGGCCGTGGCACCAGCGACTCGGCGGGCGCCGGCGCGGGCCGGGACGGGGTCACCGGCACGGGCGCGGACTCCGGGCGCAGCGCCAGCGTGCCCTCGGGCCGGGCCTCGGGTACCGGCACCGGCTCCGCCATGGGTGGCTCGGTGAGCCGTGGGTCCCGGGGCCGGGGCGGCACCGGCCGCCCCTCCCCGAAGCCGGGCGGCTCCTCGTCCAGGAACACCGGCCCGGTCTCCTCCGGCAGCGGCCGCGCGCTGCGCGGCGTCGGCGGCACGGGAGCGGCCGGCGCGGGCAGCGGCGCGGGCACCACCCCGGGCGGCGGCCCGGGCATCGGCTCCCCCTCGGCGGGCGCCGGCCGGCTGGTGCCCGGTACCCAGGCGGTGCCGCTCCAGTAACGGATGTAGCCCGGAATGGACGGGTCCGGGTAGAAGCCCTGGCTGGGGCTGCTGTCGGCGGATCCCGGGATGGGTGCGCTCATGGTCTCCGGTGTCCCGTATTCTGCTCGGCCGTTCTGGGATGTCTGGCAGTCTGCCGTACGCGCGGGTGGCCGCGCGATGCCGTACCGGACCGCTTGTGATGAGAACCGCTCCGGGACCGTGTTGGTGACGCCATGACGGGTGACGCCATGACGTTTGTGCGCAAAAGGCAACCCGGAACGCAGCCAACAGGTCTATCAGACGGCCCTCCCGGGCGCGGCCTGATACCCCGGGAACCACTCACCCGTGCGACAGGTGAGCGAAGCCCGACGGATGGGGCCTCAGTGGCCGGGAACGGGGAAGGAGACCGTCCCCAAGGATGCCAAGCCGCGTCATGAATCCGGGTCGGTGCGCTCTCCTCCAGTGCGGCGGCCCGATCGCGTCGGGGCCGCGCGCCGAGCAGCCGAGCCGAGTGGAGAGGTCGCACTTGATGCACACCGTGCTGGAAGAACAGCTGGAGACCGAGCTGGTGCTGTCACCGGAGCATGGGGTTCCGATGGCTGCCCGGGTGTCGTACCGGACGGACGACCCCTATGCCGTGCGGTTCACCTTCCATCTCGGCTCCGGTTCGCCGGTCGTCTGGACCTTCGCCCGTGAGCTGCTGACCGAGGGGGTGCGGCGGCCCTGTGGACTCGGCGATGTACGGGTGTGGCCCATGCTGTCCCAGGGGCGGGCAGTGGTCTGTGTGGCGTTGTCCTCGCCGGACGGTGAGGCGCTGTTGCGGGTGCCGCTGCGGAAGTTGCGGGGGTGGCTGGACCGGACCCTGCGGATGGTGGCACCGGGGCAGGAGCGGGACTGGCTCGGCCTGGAGGAGGCGCTACGGGTCCTGCTGACCCCGGCCGGCGGCGAGGACGGGGCCTGAGTGGGCGCCCCAAGGGGCGCCCGGCGAAGCGCTAAAGCACCTTGCCCGGATTCAGCAGCCCCAGAGGGTCGAAGACCTGCTTGATCCCCCGTTGCAACTCCATCGCCACCGGCCCCGCCTCTTTCGCCAGCCACTCCCGCTTGAGGAGCCCCACACCATGCTCCCCGGTGATCGTCCCGCCCAACTCCAGCCCCAGGGCCATGATTTCCTCGAAGGACTCCCTGGCCCGCCGTGCCTCCCCGGGGTCGGCGGGGTCGAAGCAGACCACCGGGTGGGTGTTGCCGTCGCCCGCATGGGCGCAGACCCCGATGGTCAGGCCGTGCCGCTCGGCGATGGCGGCGGTGCCGTCCAGCATCTCGGCCAGCCGGCCGCGCGGCACACAGACGTCGTCGATCATGGTGGCCGGCCGCAGCCTCTCCAGCGCGGGCAGCGACATCCGGCGGGCCTGGAGCAGCAGTTCCGACTCGGCGGGGCTGTCCGCCGGCACCACCTCGGTGGCTCCGGCCCCGGTGCACAGCTCCCCCACCGCGGCCAGGTCCGCCGCGGCGTGCGGGGTGTCGAAGGCGGCCAGCAGCAGCGCCTCGGTGCTCTCCGGAAGCCCCATCCTGGCCAGGGCGTTGACCGCGTGGACGGTGGTGCGGTCCATCAACTCCAGCAGGCAGGGGGCGTGTCCGCGCGCCATGATGCGGCGTACCGCCTCACAGGCCGCGGCGGTGGAGGGGAACTCGGCGGCCAGCGCCAGCTGTTGCGGTGGGGCCGGCTTCAGTGCCAGCACCGCCCGTACCACCACGCCCAGGCTGCCCTCGGAGCCCACGAACAGCCGGGTGAGGTCATAGCCGGCCACTCCCTTGGCGGTGCGCCGGCCGGTGGTCAGCAGCCGTCCGTCCGCCAGCACCACTTCCAGGCCCAGGACGTACTCGGCGGTGACGCCGTACTTGACACAGCACAGCCCGCCGGAGCCGGTGCCGATGTTGCCGCCGATGGTGCACTGCTCCCAACTGGAGGGATCCGGCGGGTAGTACAGGCCGTGCTCGGCCACCGCACGGGACAACACCGCGTTGACCACGCCGGGTTCGACCACCGCGATCCGCTCCACCGGATCGATCTCGATGATCCGGTCCATCTTCACCAGGGAGAGCACCATGCAGCCCTCGGTGGCGTTGGCCGCGCCGGACAGGCCCGTCCGGGCTCCCTGGGGCACCACCGGCACCCGCAGCTCGGTGGCGGTGCGCATCACCTGCCGCACCTCCTCGACGGTGCGCGGCAGCACCACCACCGCCGGGGTCCCGGCGGCGCAGAAGCCGGCCATGTCGCTGGCGTAGGAGGCGGTGACATCGGGGTCGGTGAGGACGGCCTCGGCGGGCAGCCCCTTGCGCAGCAGCCGGATCAGATCACCCATGGCCTCACCCTGCCACCGGCCGGCCCGGCGGGGAAGCACACCGCGGCCCCGCCGGGGGAAGGGCGGGGCCGCGGTAGGTGGTGGCCGGGAAAGGGTCAGAGGTTGCCGCGCTTGGCCTGTTCGCGCTCGATGGCCTCGAACAGCGCCTTGAAGTTGCCCTTGCCGAAGCCCATGGAGCCATGCCGCTCGATCATCTCGAAGAAGACCGTCGGCCGGTCCTGCACCGGCTTGGTGAAGATCTGCAGCAGATAGCCGTCCTCGTCCCGGTCCACCAGGATCTTCAGCTCGCGCAGCGTCTCCACGGGCACCCGGGTCTCGCCGGCCCACTCGCCCAGGGTGTCGTAGTAAGAGTCCGGGGTGTCCAGGAACTGGACTCCGGCCGCCCGCATGGCCCTTACCGTGGCCACGATGTCATTGGTGGCCAGCGCGATGTGCTGGACGCCGGGGCCGCCGTAGAACTCCAGGTACTCGTCGATCTGCGACTTCTTCTTGGCGATGGCCGGCTCATTGAGCGGGAACTTCACCTTGCGGGTGCCGTCCGCGACGACCTTGGACATCAGCGCGCTGTACTCGGTGGCGATGTCGTCGCCCACGAACTCCTTCATATTGGTGAAGGCCATCACCCGGTTGTAGAAGCCCACCCACTCGTTCATCCTGCCGAGTTCGACATTGCCCACACAGTGGTCGATGGCCTGGAAGTTCCGCCGGGCCGGCGGCTCCACTATGGGGTCGGCGGCAACATAACCGGGCAGGTAGACACCGTCGTATCCGGTGCGCTCCACCAGGGTGTGCCGGGTCTGGCCATAGGTGGCGATGGCGGCCAGCACCACCGTGCCGTGCTCGTCCTTGAGCTCATACGGCTCCGCCAGGCCGCGGGCGCCGTGTTCCAGGGCGTAGGCGTACGCGGCCCGGGCGTCCGGCACCTCGATGGCCAGGTCCACCACGCCGTCACCGTGGTCGGCCACATGCTGGGCGAGGAAGCGGCCGCGCTCGGTGCTCGCCTTGATGACGGTGGTGAAGACAAAGCGGGCGCTGCCCGACTCCAGGACATAACTCGCGGTCTCCCGGCTGCCGTTCTCCGGTCCGGAGTAGGCGACCAGCTTCATGCCGAAGGCGGTGGAGTAGTAGTGCGCGGCCTGCTTGGCGTTGCCGACGGCGAAGACGACCGCGTCCATCCCCTTGACCGGGAAGGGGTCTGCCTGCCGAGCGGTGTGGGGAGTGTGATCCGTGGTCTGCGTCATGCGCGCAGGGTCTCTCCGATCCACAAGGTGCGCAATAGTTTGTGCATTCGCTGGGCATGATGCCCAGCGAGAGCCTAAATTCGCCGGGCGTTCTGTACATGCTGACCACGAGGGGGTGGCCATGACGATCGATCGTTTGGACGGCAGGCTGATCGAGCTGCTGGAGCAGGAGCCCCGGATCGGGGTGCTGGAGGCGTCCCGGCGGCTGGGCGTGGCCCGGGGCACGGTGCAGGCCCGGCTGGACCGGTTGCAGGCACAGGGGGTGATCCGCGGCTTCGGCCCGGAGGTGGACCCGGCCGCGCTGGGCTATCCGGTGACCGCGTTCGCCACCCTGGAGATCAAGCAGGGGCAGGGTCCGGATGTCCGCACCCACCTGGCCACCGTGCCGGAGGTGCTGGAGCTGCACACCATCACCGGTCATGGCGACATGCTGTGCCGGCTGGTGGCCCGCTCCAACGCGGATCTGCAACGGGTGATCGACCGGGTGGTCGGCTTCGAGGGCATCGTGCGGGCCTCGACGGCCATTGTGATGGAGAACGCGGTGCCGCTGCGGATCATCCCCCTGGTGCGGGCTGCCTCCGGCGGTTGACGGGTGGGTGCGTTGGGGGTGGTCGCGGTTTCGCGGTCAGCTGCGGGCTGCCTATGACCCAGTCAGCAGTGCGGCACCGACTGCCCGGCCGACAGGGACCGCAGCGAGGTGATCGCGTCGGCCAGCTTGGTCACCGGGATCAGGCGCAGACCCTTCGGCAGCTCCGCCTTGGCGTCGGAGCACTCCTCCTTGGGCACCAGGAAGATGGTGGCGCCCTCGTGCCGGGCCGCCTGGGTCTTCAGCGCCACGCCGCCGACCGGTCCCACCGTCCCGTCCGGGGCGATGGTGCCGGTGCCCGAGATGCTCTTGCCGCCGGTGAGGTCACCGCCCCGCCCATCGCCGTCGATCTTGTCGACCACACCCAGCGCGAACATCATCCCCGCGCTGGGGCCGCCGACGTCCGCCAGGCTCAGCGAGACCTTGACGTCCTTGGGCGAGCGGTGCAGATACGACAGCGCCGCGCTGGTCGCCGAGTCCTGCGACTTCTTCATGTCGGCCACATTGTGCCGCTCGATCTGCTGGTCGGTCTGGCCCGAGGGATAGACCGCCTCCCTCGGCATCACGGCCCGGTCGGTACGGAACCAGCCGCTGATCACATCGCTCAGTCCGATGTCCGTCTGCGGCCCGGTCACCAGGATGGTGACCATCCGCAGCTGCCCGCTGGTCCTGCGGGTGCCGGCGCCGCTGATGCTGATCACCGGCTTGTTCTGGTAGCTGCCGAGCACATCCACGTTGGTGGTGCCCGGCCGCGCGACGGCGAAGGGCAGCGGCGCGAACGCGGCGGTCAGCAGCAGGGCCAGGACGGGCACGGCGCAAAGGGCGAGCGTACGGGCCCGGCGGGACCGGTGAGGCGGAGTCGGCATGCCGTCGAATCTAATTCACCGGCGCACCACCCGGCACCGAGGGCCTAGCGAAGCGCGTCGGCCACTTCCTTGGCCGCCTCCCTCACCCGGGTACCCACCCGCTCCGGCACACAGTCGGTGAGCATCACCACACCCACGCTGCCCTCGATCCCGCTCACCCCCAGCAGGGGGGCCGCGGCACCGCTGGCCCCGGCCTCCAGTTCGCCGTGTGTCAGCGCGTACCCGGGGTTGTCGACCTCCCCCCGGCGGGCCGCCAGGATCGCCCGGCCCGCCGCGCCCCGGTCCAGCGGATGCCGGAACCCGGTGCGGTAGGCCACGTGGTAGTCGGTCCAGGTCGGCTCGACCACGGCCACCGCGAGCGCCTCGGCTCCGTCCACCAGTGTCAGATGGGCCGTGGCCCCCAGGTCCTCGGCCAGTGCCCGCAGCGCGGGCAGGGCCGCCTCCCGCACCAGGGGATGTACCTGGCGGCCCAGCCTGAGCACGCCCAGGCCCACCCGGGCGCGCCCGCCGATGTCCCGGCGCACTAATTCATGCTGCTCCAGGGTGGCCAGCAGCCGGTAGACCACCGTGCGGTTGACGCCCAGCCGGACCGACAGCTCGGTGACGGTCAGACCGTGATCGGTTTCCGCGAGCAGCTTGAGCACGCGCAGCCCTCTGTCGAGCGTCTGCGAAGTCTCCGCGGTCACGACGCCCCTCCTCCGATGAAAGGCGGGCACTCACCGCGGTGGGGCACCGCCGGTCCCGTCCGGAGGCGCGCGGGAGAGACCGCCGGGTCGCTTGACGCGGCCGCGCTCCGCGGCGGCGCTGCCACGGGGCGTGTACGTGACCGGCACGGTAGCGAGCAGGTCCGCTTCGCGGAAGAGTCTGCCCACAATCCGGTCTCGCCGCACGCGAATTGCGGCACCCCGCCCGCGGTGGTCAGCGCGGTCTCAGCGCATCCGGGTGGCCCACTCCCGCACCTTGTTGATGCGCTCGGTCAGCTGCCCGGCGGTCGCCTCCGCACTGGGCGGTCCGCCGCACACCCGGCGCAGTTCGGTGTGGATCACGCCATGCGGCTTGCCGCTCTGGTGCACATAGGCACCCACCAGGGTGTTCAACTGCTTGCGCAGTTCCAGGAGTTCCTTGTGGGTGACCACCGGCCGCCGCTCGGCCGGCATCTCCAGCAGGTCCGCCTCGCTGTCCGGCTTGCGGCGGCTGTGCGCGATCTGCCGCGCCTGCCGCTTCTGCAGCAGCAGTTGGACCTGCTCGGGCTCCAACAGCCCGGGAATCCCCAGGTAGTCCTGCTCCTCCTCGCTGCCCGGGTGCGCCTGCATGCCGAACTCGGCGCCGTCGTAGAGCACCCGGTCGAAGACCGCGTCCGACTCCAGCGCCTCGAAGGGCAGCATGTCCTGCTCGCCGGTGTCCTCGTCCTGCTGCTTCTCCGCCTCCGCGAGGAGCTTCTCCTCCTCCGCGTACGGGTCCTCCTCGCCCTCCTTCTTGGGCTTGTCCAGGACGTGGTCCCGCTCGACCTCCATCTCATTGGCGAAGGTCAGCAGGGTCGGAATGGTCGGTACGAACACCGAGGCCGTCTCACCGCGCCGCCTCGACCGCACAAAGCGGCCCACCGCCTGGGCGAAGAACAGCGGGGTGGAGATGGTGGTGGCATAGACGCCGACCGCCAGCCGTGGCACGTCCACGCCCTCGGACACCATCCGGACGGCGACCATCCACCGCGAGTCGCCCTGGGCGAAGTCATCGATGCGCTGGGAGGCCCCGGAGTCGTCGGAGAGCACCACCGTGGGCCCGTCCCCGGTGATCTCGCGCAGCAGCTTGGCGTACGAGCGGGCCGAGTCCTGGTCCGAGGCGATCACCAGCGCGCCGGCGTCCGGAATGGACTTGCGCACCTCGGTCAGCCGCTGGTCCGCCGCGCGCAGCACATTGGGCATCCAGTCGCCACGCGGGTCCAGCGCGGTGCGCCAGGCCTGGGAGATCGCGTCCTTGGTCATCGGCTCGCCGAGCCGGGCCGAGAGCTCGTCGCCCGCCTTGGTGCGCCAGCGCATATTGCCGCTGTAGGAGAGGAATATCACCGGCCGCACCACGCCGTCGGAGAGCGCGTTGCCATAGCCGTAGGTGTAGTCGGCCGCCGACCGCCGGATCCCGTCGTTGCCCTCCTCATAGGTGACAAACGGGATGGGGTTGGTGTCGGACCGGAAGGGCGTACCGGTCAGGCAGAGCCGGCGGGTGGCCGGATCGAAGGCCTCCAGACAGGCGTCGCCCCAGGAGCGGGAGTCGCCGGCGTGGTGGATCTCGTCCAGGATCACCAGCGTCTTGCGCTGCTCACAGCGGTTGCGGTGCAGCATGGGCCGGACGCCCACGCCGGCGTAGGTGACGGCGACGCCGTGGTACTCGCGGCCCAGCGGGCCGGCGCTGTACTCCGGGTCCAGCTTGATGCCCACCCGGGCCGCGGCCTCCGCCCACTGCTTCTTCAGGTGCTCGGTGGGCGCCACCACGGTCACCTGCTGGACCACATGGTGGTGCAGCAGCCAGGAGGCGAGGGTGAGCGCGAAGGTGGTCTTACCGGCTCCCGGGGTGGCCACCGCGAGGAAGTCGCGCGGCTGGGTCTGGATGTACCTCTCCATCGCGCCCTGCTGCCAGGCACGCAGCTTGTTGGCGGTACCCCAGGGGGCCCGGCCGGGGAAGGCGGGCGAGAGATGGTGGTTGGCGGTGGTGGTAGTCACGGTCTCCGTCGGCTGGCTCGGCGATCGGCAACCGCGTCAGCCTACCGGGGCGATGATGCACACCCCGGGGCCGACGGCCGGGCTCACCCCTCGGTGGGACCGACGTCACATGAGGCCGTCCGGAGGGCGCGCAGGGCGGCGGAGATCACCGGGACCTCCCGCACCGTGCGCTTGTTGCCGTCCACCATGGGTGGTTGATCGCTATGCCTGGACCAGCGCGGCGGCCTTGTCGAACGGGTCGGGGGACGTTGCCGCCATCGGCGATCTCCGCTTGCCCCGGACCGAGTGCTTTTCGGGTGCGGGCTGTCAGTGGCCGGTCGCGCAGTTCCCCGCGCCCGAACCGCAGGGCAGCGGACGCCAACGGCGAGCAACCCCCCACAGGCACGGCCACCCCAGAGGTGCCGGGTAAGGGGTGGCGCGTGGGTGGGGGACAACCGCCGAAGGCGGCAACGGCGCCGCACCCGGCGAGAGCGATCGGCCACCCAGCACCGCGACCACCGGTCAGCGCCCCCGCAAGCGCGTCGCCACCCAGATCCCCACCGCCGCCACCCCCGCCATCGACAGGAACACCGCCGCGAACGCCCCGGCCCCGCCGGTGGCCCCGGAGGGGCCGTCCAGGCCGGCGACGCCGCCGCCCAGCGCCCCGAAGAGCACCCCGCCGGCGCCCACCAGCACAATGTTGCCCAACGCGTCGGACATCTGCAGGGCAGCCGAGTTGGCCCCCTCCTCCCCCGGCCGGGACAGCTCCAGCACCAGCACGCTGCCGCTGGAGACGGTCAGCCCCATGCCATAGCCGCCGACCACCCAGGACACCGCGACCACCCAGGCCGGCACCCCGTCGATCAGCACCGTGCTCACCGCGGCGACGGCCGACGTCATCAGCACCATGCCCAGGCACATCAACTGCCGCCGGTACGGCGCCAGTCGGGCGCGGCTCTGGGTGAACGAGCCCAGCGCCCAGGTCAGTCCGCCGCCGGCGAGCGAGAGACCGGCGGCCGTCGGGGAGAACTCCCGCTGGGTGACCAGCATCAGCGGGACAAAGCTCTCCGACCCGAGGAACGCCCCCGCCGCGATGCCCCGCAGCAGGATCACCGAGGGCAGGCCCCGGGCGGCCCGGAAGGTGCCGCGCGGCAGCAGCCGCACAATGGACGGCGCCAGCAGGGCGAGGCCGGCCAGCGCGGGCAGCAGGGAGAGCCACTCGCGCCGCTGCCCGGCGTACTGCAGCAGCGCCGCCCCGGCCGCCACCGCCAGCGCCAGGACGATCCGGCGCCGGCCGATGCGCTGCGCCCGCCGCCCGCGGGCGACCTGACGAAGCGCGGGAAACATCACCAGCAGGGGCGGCAGCACCAGCACCGGTATCGCCAGGAACACCCAGCGCCAGCTCAGCCGCTCGGCCACCGCGCCGGCCACCGGCGGCCCCACCAGCACCGGGACCACCCAGGCCGCCGAGAACGCGGCCAGCACCCTGGGCCGCAGCCGCTCCGGGTAGGCCCGGCCGACCACCACATACAGGGCGACCAGCACCAGCCCGCCGCCCAGCCCCTGCACCGCCCGGGCGGCCACCAGCATCCACATCTCCCGGGCGCCGCCGGCCAGCAGCAGTCCGGCGCCGAAGCCGGCTATGCCGGTGAACAGCGGGGCCAGCGGCCCCGAGCGGTCGCACCACTCGCCGGACAGCGTCATGGAGAACAGGCTGGCGGTGAAGTAGGCGGAGAAGGCGAAGGCGTACATCCCCACCCCGTCCAGCGCCCGGGCGGCCACCGGCATGGCGGTGTTGACGGCGCTGGCCTCGAAGGCGATCAGGGAGACGACGGTGATGATGCCCAGGGTCAGCGCCCGGTGGCGGCGTCCGAGCACGCCGTCCGCCGGGCCGGACGCGGCGCTGCCGGTACCGGTATCGGTGGTGAGGGGAGCGGTCATAGCACCGAGCGTAAGGAGCACAGCGGACGAGCGCCCCTGTCAGGAGAACCAGATCCCCTCGTCCTTCCGCCCTAGATGACTGATGCCAAGGGGTTCAGTGGTCGTACGCGGTGAGGGAGCGCATGACGGGCTGTCCGGCTTGGTCGTTGTGCCAGATCGCGGCGGT